>NZ_LQPI01000023.1 GCF_002101775.1 Mycolicibacter nonchromogenicus
GGCGGCGGGTAGTTACCCGGGGGCGGCGGGTAGTTACCTGCGGGAGGAGGCGGGTAATTGCCGGGAGGAGGCGGCGGGTAATTGCCCTGCGCCGGGAAGTCACCGGACGGGGGTGGGTAGTTGCCCTGCGGGGGCTGCGGGAAGTCAGTCATCTCCACCCTTTCGGGTCGTGGCGGTGAACGGTCCAAACGTTACCGCAGGACAGCGGGTGTCAGCGCCTTATCGGCGGCGTGGCCCGTCGGACAGAAAGCCCAACAGGTCATGGCGAGTGATGACGCCCACAGGTTTGCCATCCTCGACCACCATCACCGCGTCGACCTCGGCCAGGGTGGTGGCGGCGACGCCGACCACCTCACCGGATCCGATCAGCGGTAGCGGCGGCCCCATGTGCTGCGACACCGCGTCGGCGAGCTTCGCGCGGCCCTCGAAGACCGCGGAGAGCAGATCGCGCTCGGACACACTGCCGGCCACCTCGCCGGCCATCACCGGCGGCTCGGCGCCGACGACGGGCATCTGCGACACGCCGTACTCTCGCAGGATCCCGATGGCGTCGCGCAGGGTCTCGGACGGATGGGTGTGCACCAGGTCCGGCAGCACCCCCGACTTGGCCCGCAGCACGTCGCCGACCGTGGGCTGCACCGTCGAACCGTCCAGCCGTGAGCGCAGGAACCCGTAGGACGACATCCACGAGTCGTTGAACAGCTTCGACATATAGCCACGTCCGCCGTCGGGCAGCAGGACGACGACCAGCGAGTCTGGGCCGGCTTTGACGGCGGTCTCCACCGCCGCCACCACGGCCATCCCGCAGGAGCCGCCCACCAGCAGCGCCTCCTCCCGGGCCAGGCGCCGGGTCATATCGAATGAATCCGCATCGGACACCGCGATGATGCCGTCGGGAATGCTCGGGTCGTAGGCCTCCGGCCAGAAGTCCTCGCCGACTCCTTCCACCAGATACGGCCGGCCGGTGCCGCCGGAATAGACCGAACCTTCCGGGTCCGCGCCGATGATCTGCACCCGGCCGTCCGACACCTCTTTGAGATAGCGGCCGGTGCCGGTTATGGTGCCGCCGGTCCCGATCCCGGCGACGAAATGGGTGACCTGGCCGTCGGTGTCGTTCCAGATCTCCGGACCCGTGGTCTCGTAATGGCTCTGGGGGCCGTTGGGGTTGGAGTACTGATCCGGCTTCCAGGCACCCTCGATCTCCTCGACCAGCCGGTTGGAGACGCTGTAGTAGCTGGCCGGGTCGTCCGGCGGCACGGCTGTCGGGCACACCACCACTTCGGCGCCGTAGGCCCGCAACACGTTCTGCTTGTCCTCGCTGACCTTGTCCGGACAGACGAACACGCACTTGTAGCCGCGCCGCTGAGCCACCAGCGCCAGCCCGACACCGGTGTTGCCGGAGGTGGGTTCGACGATGGTGCCGCCGGGTTTGAGTGCTCCGCTGGCCTCGGCCGCGTCGATCATCTTCACCGCGATGCGGTCCTTGGAGCTTCCACCCGGGTTGAGGTACTCGACTTTGGCCACCACCCGGCCGGCGCCAGCGGGCACGATCGAATTCAGCTCGACGAGTGGGGTGTTGCCGATCAGATCACTGATGTGGCTCGCTATCCGCATGCCTGCCATCGTCTCAGGTTATTTGCCCGGGCGGGTCAGCGAGGCTCGACGAAGGAAAGCCGAAGCTGCAACCGCCCCATGAACCCAGCGGGTCAGCGAGGCTCGACGAAGGAAAGCCGAAGCTGCAACCGCCCCATGGAGCCAGCGGGTCAACCGGTCGCTTCCCGGATGTATTCGCCGATCTGGCGCAACGAGCGGGTGGCCTCCGGCACAAACGGAGCGGCGAGCTGGAAGACGTGAATCTGGCCAGGCCACACCCGCAGTTCCACCGGAACACCAGCCGCCGCGAGCACCTTGGCGCCCAGCCGGGCGTCATGAAGCAACGCCTCTGAACCGGAGACGTGAATCAGGGTGCGCGGAAGTCCGGGACGGACATGCTGCAGCGGCTCGACAACTTCCCTGCCGAGGGTGCCATCGGGGCGGGCAGCCGTTTCCACCAGTTCCACCAAGGCGTCAAAAGCCTTGGGCGGGAACATCGCACAGGTGTGGATATTGGGGTGCGCCTTCTTGGCCTCTTTGGCGATCTCCAGTAGCGGCGACATCGCGACGATCGCCGCCGGCACCTCCTCGTCGCCTTCCTCCAACAACCGCTCTGCCAGCGCCAGCGACAGGTAGCCGCCGGCCGAGTCGCCGGCCAGCACGATCTGGTCCGGTTCGTAACCCTGACGGCGCAGCCACCGGTAAGCGTCGTAGCAGTCATCGACCGCGTCGGCGATGGAGTACTTGGGGATCATCCGGTACTCCACCACCAAGACCGGGCTGTCGGCATACTTCGACAGCGTGGTGACGAGCCGGCCGTGGGTGTTGGCCCCGCAGGCCAGAAAGGCCCCGCCATGCATGTAGAGCACGACCCGCCGGGTGCCGTCGGCGGGCAGGACCCCGGCAGCGCGCACCATCTGCGCCTTACAGTGCGGCAATCGGATGGTGGCCCGGATGGTGCCCGGCGCCGGCAGCATCGCCTTGGCGGCGAAGTCGAGCAACCCGAACGGCCACGGCATCCGGGGAAGGTAGCTGCCGACCGAGAGAACCGGCCGGATGGTGGCCCGTGCCGCCAGCCACGCCATCCGTCCCTCGGGGCTGGTCGACTCCTCGGAGACCTCGACGGGCAGTCCGTCGTGACGGCCGTACCGGTAAGGCCGCGAACCCGGATACAGGCGGGGACGCACACGTGACGAGCTGGTAATTGTGTCGGGTGCGGTCATGATGGACACTCCCTCCAGCCGGCCCGGGCCGGCACAGCCAACGCGGTACTCCGTATCGTCACACGCGAAAAATTGAGAAGAAATCTTATGATTCGATCCGATACTGCATCGGGTCCGCTTCGTGACCATATTTGTTTGCTGTGCTCAGGCGACATGGGCGTGCCTTCCCTAAAATCGGGGCATGGGTCTCGGGGCGACGCGACGCTCGGCGGTCACGCTGGCCACTGCGGGCGGGTTCGCGCTCAGCAGCACCGTCTACCTGGGTGTGCGCAACCTCCTGGTGGGCCAAGCCGACCGGGCTCGCCAGACGATCCCGAAGGCTTGGGATCTTCCACCTCGTGCTGACGGTATATACGCGGCCGATGACACCGAAGTTCAGCCTTTTCACCGCGGGGCGAATGTCGATCTGCACCTGATGGTCTTCGGCGACTCCACCGCATGCGGCTACGGCTGTCGTTCCGCGGAAGAGGTTCCCGGCGCGTTGGTCGCCAGAGCACTGGCGGAGCGCACCGGTTTGCGGGTTCGGTTGAGCACCAAGGCAATTGTTGGCGCCACCTCCAAGGGGCTGGCCGGCCAGGTGGACGCGATGTTCGTCGCGGGCCCGCCACCGGACGTGGCGGTGATCATGATCGGGGCCAACGACGTCACCGCGCTGCACAGCATCGCCGACGCCGTGCGGTGTCTGCGTGGAGCGGTGAAGCGTCTGCGCGCCAGCGGCGCGGTGGTGATCGTGGGCACCTGCCCCAAGTTCGGGGCGATCAGCGCGATACCTCGGCCGCTGCGCTGGGTGGCCCACGCGCGGGCGTGCCAGCTGGCCCGCGCGCAGACCACGGCGGTCAAGGCAGCCGGCGGTATCGGCGTCCCCTTCGCCGACTTCCGTGCGCGGGAGTTTCACGACCACCCCGAGCTGCTGTTCGCCTCGGACCAGTACCACCCGTCGGCGGCGGGGTACGCCCTGGCTGCGGGCCAAATGATCCCGGCGCTGTGCGCTGCGCTGGACCGGGCCGATTCCCCCATGGTGGCCTCGTCGGGCTAGATTCGGCTCTATACCCGATTTCAAGGAGCCACAAGTGCCTGAAGCTGTAATCGTCTCAACTGCGCGTTCGCCGATCGGCCGGGCCGGTAAGGGATCCCTGGTCACCATTCGGCCGGACGACCTGGCGGCCCAGATGGTGCGCGCCGCCCTGGACAAGGTGCCGGCGCTGGACCCGCGCGAGATCGACGACCTGATGATGGGCTGCGGCCAGCCTGGCGGCGCCTCCGGCTACAACATCGGGCGCGTGGTCTCGGTGCTGCTCGGCTACGACTTCCTGCCCGGCACCACGGTGAACCGGTACTGCTCGTCGTCGCTGCAGACCACCCGGATGGCGTTCCACGCGATCAAGGCCGGCGAGGGCAACGCCTTCATCTCCGCCGGTGTGGAGACCGTCTCGCAGTTCGGCATCGGTGCTGCCGACGGCGCCCCGAACAGCAAGAACCCGCTGTTCGCCGACGCGCAGGCCCGCTCTGAGGCTGCCGCTGCCGGTGCCACCGAGTGGCACGACCCGCGCGAAGACGGCCTGCTGCCCGACGTCTACATCGCGATGGGCCAGACCGCCGAGAACGTGGTGCTGCACACCGGCATCAGCCGCGAGGACCAGGACCACTGGGGCGTGCGCAGCCAGAACCGTGCCGAGGAAGCCATCAACAGCGGCTTCTTCGCCCGCGAGATCTCCCCGGTCACGCTGCCCGACGGCACCGTGGTGAGCACCGACGACGGTCCGCGCGCCGGCACCACCTACGAGAAGATCAGCCAGCTCAAGCCGGTGTTCCGGCCCGACGGCACGATCACCGCCGGCAACGCCTGCCCGCTCAACGACGGCGCCGCCGCGGTGATCATCACCAGCGACACCAAGGCCAAGGAGCTGGGTCTGAAGCCGCTGGCCCGGATCGTGTCCACCGGGGTGTCGGGCCTGTCGCCGGAGATCATGGGCCTGGGCCCGATCGAGGCCGTCAAGAAGGCGCTGGCGAACGCCAAGCTGTCGATCTCCGACATCGACCTGTTCGAGATCAACGAGGCCTTCGCGGTGCAGGTGCTCGGCTCGGCCCGCGAGCTAGGTATCGACGAGGACAAGCTGAACGTCTCGGGCGGGGCCATCGCCCTGGGCCACCCGTTCGGTATGACCGGCGCCCGGATCACGGCCACCCTGCTGAACAACCTGGCCACCCACGACAAGCAGTTCGGCGTGGAGACCATGTGCGTGGGCGGCGGCCAGGGCATGGCCATGGTGGTCGAGCGGCTCTCCTAGTTTCGTTTCGTCGTTGACTCTGCGCTGACCAGGCGAAAGTTGCCTGGTAGCGCAGAGTCAACGCCGTTCTAGGGCCTTTCGGGCCCGCTCCACCCGGAAAACCACGACACGTCACCGGCGCGTCGCGTCGTCAGATTCCGGCTCGCGGGCGATGGCTGCGCCGCGGCGGCCAGCGGCGGGCCTGGACGGCCCTGGGCGCCGCGGTGGCCTCGGCCCTGCCACTGCCTCCCCCGCCCGCTCCACCCGGAAAACCACGACACGTCACCGGCGCGTCGCGTCGTCAGATTCCGCCTCGCGGACGATGCCTGCCCCGCGGCGGCCAGCGGCAGGCCTGGACGGCCCTGGGCGCCGCGGTGCGCCTCGACCCTGCCGCCGCCTCCCCCACCCGGAAAACCACGACGCGTCACCGGCGCGTCGCGTCGCCAGATTCCGGCTCGCGGGACGGATGCGCGCCGGATGGCGAGAGATGACGGCATGCGGCCGCGAAACCGGCACAAAAAAAAATTGACTCTGCGCGTACCAGGCAAAGTTGCCTGGTCAGCGCAGAGTCAATGTGGAGAGCTCTAGGTCACTCGCTCTGGAAGTAGCTGAGCAGACGCAGGATCTCCAGGTACAGCCACACCAGCGTGACGGTCAGGCCCAGTGCGATGCCCCAGGCCGCCTTCTCCGGCGCGCCGGCGCGGATCAGCTGGTCGGCGGCGTCGAAGTCGATCAGGAAGCTGAAGGCGGCGATACCGATGCAGACCAGCGAGAAGATGATCGACAGGGTCCCGCCACTGCGCAGGCCCAGACCATCACCCCCGCCGACGCCGAACAGCGACAGCACCAGGTTGCCGATCATCAGGGCCAGCACACCGAACATGCCGGCGACGAGCATCCGGGTGAACTTCGGGGTGACCCGAATGGCGCCGGTCTTGTAGACCACCAGCATGCCGCCGAACACACCGAGAGTGCCCATCACGGCCTGGCCGATCATCGAGCCGGCGTTGCCGGTCCCCACCGTGAAGGCCGTCAGCACCCAGGAGATGGCGCCCAGGAACATGCCCTCTAACGCGGCGTAGCTCAGCACCAGGGCCTTGCTGTCCTGCTTGCGGGCGAACATGCCGATCATCACCAGCGCCAGGCCGCCGAACGCGCCGATGAAGGTCAGCGGCCCGGCCAGCGCCTGGTTGGCCGACACCATGAAGAACGAGATGATGGCCGCCACGCTCAGCACGCCGAGCGTGATGCCCGTCTTGGTGACGACGTCATCGATGGTCAGCGGGCGTGTGACCTCCCGCTGCTGGTACTGCGCCAGCGACGGGTCAACGCGGTAGGCCTGGCCCACCTGCTGAGTCGCACCGGACATGCCGGTTCCAAACTGCGCGTAGCCGCCCTGCTTGGGCAACGAACGAAATACCGGGTTGCTGGTCTCCCGCACCGTCCCGATCCTCTCTTGGAGCTGTGAAGCGATGGGTTACGAATACTGAATCAACGTTTCCCGTCCCGCCGGAGTTCCCGGACGGCGTTCGGGCCGCTCTGCCGCCAAACCTTACCCGCGGATAGCTGACCGCGCCTAGGGATCTACATTGCGAAGGCGTGACAGTCGAATCTGACGAGGTCCTGGCCCACGTTGACAACGGGGTCGGCCTGCTGACACTCAACCGGCCGAAGGCGATCAACTCGCTGAACCTTCCCATGGTGACCGCGATGACCGCGGCCCTGTCCACCTGGGCCGACGACCCGGCGGTCACGGCGGTGATCCTCAGCGGGGCCGGCGAGCGCGGCCTGTGCGCGGGCGGCGACGTGGTCGCGATCTATCACAGCGCCAAAGCCGACGGCGCGGATGCGCGCCGCTTCTGGTACGACGAGTACCTGCTCAACGCGCAGATCGGCGGATTCGCCAAACCGTATGTGTCGCTGATGGACGGCATCGTGATGGGCGGCGGCGTCGGAGTCAGCGCGCACGCCAACACCCGGGTGGTCACCGACACCACCAAGATGGCGATGCCCGAGGTCGGCATCGGGTTCATTCCCGATGTCGGCGGCACCTATCTGCTCTCCCGCTCGCCCGGCCGGCTCGGTCTGCACGCGGCCCTGACCGGCGCACCGTTCTCCGGGCCCGACGCCATCGCGCTGGGGTTCGCCGACCACTACGTGCCGCACGCCGCACTGGAGGCCTTCACCGCGGCGATCATCGCCGACGGAGTGGAGCGCGCCCTGGCCGCCCACGCGGTCGAGGCGCCGCCGAGTCAACTTGCCGCGCACCGTGACTGGATCGACGAATGCTACGCACACGACACCGTCGCCGAGATCGTGGACGCGCTGGCCGGCCACGCCAGCCCCGACGCCAACGCCGCCGCCGAGCTGATCGGCACCCGATCCCCGATCGCATGCGCGGTGACGTTGGAGGCGGTGCGCCGGGCGGGCCGGCTCGCCACCCTGGAAGAGGTTCTGATCCAGGAGTACCGGGTGTCGTGCGCGTCGCTGCGCTCGCATGATCTGGTGGAGGGAATCCGCGCCCAGCTGGTCGACAAGGACCGCAATCCGCAGTGGTCCCCGGCGACGCTGGCCGAGGTGAGCGCCGCCGACATCGAAAGCTACTTCGTTCCCGCCGACCCCGACCTGACCTTCTAAGGAGCACTCATGACCTACGAAACCATTCTCGTCGACCGCGACGGCCGCGTCGGCACCATCACGTTGAACCGGCCGCAGGCGCTCAACGCCCTCAACAGTCAGGTGATGAACGAAGTCACCACCGCCGCAGCTGAGTTCGACGCCGACCCCGGCATCGGGGCGATCATCATCACCGGCAACGCGAAGGCGTTCGCCGCCGGCGCGGACATCAAGGAGATGGCCGAGCTCAGTTTCGCCGACGTGTTCGCCGCCGACTTCTTCGCCGCCTGGTCCAAGCTGGCCGCGGTGCGCACCCCGACCATCGCAGCGGTGGCCGGTCACGCCCTGGGCGGCGGCTGCGAACTGGCGATGATGTGCGACGTGCTGATCGCCGCGGACACCGCCAAGTTCGGTCAGCCGGAGATCAAGCTGGGTGTGCTGCCCGGCATGGGCGGCTCCCAGCGCCTGACCCGGGCCATCGGCAAGGCCAAGGCGATGGACCTGATCCTGACCGGTCGCACCATCGACGCCGCCGAAGCCGAGCGGTCCGGCCTGGTGTCCCGGGTGGTGCCCGCCGACGACCTGCTGGCCGAGGCCGGCAAGGTGGCCGCCACCATCGCCGGGATGAGCCTGTCGGCGGCACGGATGGCCAAGGAAGCGGTCAACCGGGCCTTCGAGTCCACCCTGGCCGAAGGGCTGCTCTACGAGCGCCGGCTGTTCCACTCGGCATTCGCCACCGACGACCAGACCGAGGGCATGGCGGCGTTCACCGAAAAGCGCGCACCGAACTTCACCCATCGCTGAGTCGACTCCGATGAGCGCGCCGGCCACCGACACCGCCACCGCGGAATCACTCCCGGAGGCGGCGCGCGACCCCTGGTGGGTCCGGCACTACACCTTCACCGGCACGGTGATGGGCCTGGTGTTTCTGTGGCTGTCGCTGACGCCGTCGCTGCTGCCGCGCGGGCCGCTGTTTCAGGGGTTGGTCAGCGGCGGCTCGGGCGCCATCGGCTATGCCCTGGGCGTGTTCGCCGTCTGGCTGGTGCGCTACATGCGCTCCCAAGACACCAGCCCGCCCGCTCCGCGGTGGGCCTGGCGGGTGCTGATCCCGACCGCGGTCGTCATCCATCTGTGGGTGGTGTGGAACATCCACGGCTGGCAGGACCAGATGCGCGACCTGATGGGTGTGCCGCGGCTGACTTGGTACAACTACCCGCAGGCCGGCGCCATAGCGGTGGTCACGCTGTTCATCCTCGTGGAGATCGGCCAACTGATCCGGTTGGTGTTGCGATTCCTGGTCGGGCAGCTGGAACGTATTGCCCCGCCGCGTGTTTCGGCGGTGGTGGCGGTGGCCCTACTGGTGGCCCTGGCTGTGGCGGTGCTCAACGGTCTGGTGCTCAAGTCGGCCATGCACGCCATGAACAGCACGTTCAGCGCCATCAACGACGAGACCAGTCCCGCCCGGGCGGCCCCGTCCACGCGACTGCGCTCCGGCGGGCCTGAGTCGCTGGCTTCGTGGGAGTCCCTGGGGCATCAGGGCCGGATGTTCGTGGCCGGTGGTCCCACCGTGGCCGAGCTCACCGCATTCAACGGCACACCGGCCACGGAACCGATTCGGGCCTACGCGGGCCTGAATTCCGCCGACGGCATCAAGGCGACCGCGGAACTGGCCGCGGCGGAGCTGGCCCGCACCGGCGGACTGAGCCGCGCGGTGGTGGCCGTGGCGACTACGACGGGCACCGGCTGGATCAATGAGGCGGAGGCCTCGGCCCTGGAGTACATGTTCAACGGCGACACCGCGATCGTGAGCATGCAGTATTCGTTCCTGCCCAGCTGGCTGTCGTTCCTGGTCGACAAGGAGAACGCCCGCCAAGCCGGCCAGGCCCTGTTCGAGGCCGTGGACAAACGGGTGCGGGCGCTGCCGGAGGCGAAGCGTCCCAAACTGGTGGTGTTCGGTGAGAGCCTCGGCTCATTCGGCGGCGAGGCCTCCTTCATGAGCCTCAACAATGTGCTTGCCCGGACCGACGGGGCGTTGTTCTCCGGTCCGACCTTTCAGAACACCATCTGGAACGAGCTGACCATCAACCGCGATCCCGGCTCGCCGCAGTGGTTGCCGATCTACCACGAGGGCCGCGCCGTGCGGTTCGCCGCGCGCCCCGAAGACCTGGCACGTCCCGACACCCCTTGGGGCGCACCGGAAACACCGCGGGTGGTGTACCTGCAGCACGCCTCCGACCCGATCGCGTGGTGGCATCCCGACCTGCTGTACCACAAGCCAGACTGGCTCCGAGAGCCACGCGGCTACGACGTGCTGCCGCAGGTGCGCTGGACCCCGATCGTGACCTTCCTGCAGGTCTCCGCCGACATGGCCGTGGCGATCGATGTGCCTGCCGGCCACGGCCACAGCTACGTCGCCGACGTCGCCGATGCGTGGGCGGCGATCCTACATCCAGCGGCGTGGACCCCGGCGAAGACTGAACGGCTCCGCCCCCTGTTGTACTCCAACGCTTAGCGCGGCGAGTGGGGCCGGCTCCACCAGCTCCCCAACAGCGGCCAGGGCCTGATAGCCGCCGATGACGTCGGTGGCGCGGTGCAGCCCCAAGTCCTGCAGCGCCGCCGCGGCCAGGCTCGAGGTGTAGCCCTGCGAGCACAGGATGATCCACTGCACGTCGTCGTCGACCGCCTGCGGCAGCCGGGCGTCGCTGGTGGGGTCGCAGCGCCACTCCAGCACGTTGCGTTCGATCACAAGCGCTTCCGGCACTTTGCCTTCCGCCGCGCGCTGAGCCTCCGGACGGATGTCGACCAGGTAGGCGCCGTTGCGCAGTGCCTCGGGCACTTCATCTGCGGTCAGCCGGTGCAGCCTGGCCCGAGCCGCTTCGAGCAGTTGATCAATGCGGCTGGGGACCGACGCTGCGGTCATGAGGCCTCCGGGTGCTGGGTGAGTTCGGTGCGCTGCCTACGCAAAGTATGGTCCGGCGCGACGTCGTAGTAGGTCATTTCCACCAGGGGCGGCGAGTACGCGTGCACGCTCAGCGTCGGTACCGTCGCCTCGACCGGCTCAGGCCCACTGGCCGGGGGCGCCCAGACGACGTCGTGCACCCAGCCCCTGGTGAACGCGGCCTGGTCTCCAGCGTCCAACCGTCGTCGCGTCAGTTCGCGTCCATTCCAATGGAACTCATCCAAAGCGCCGGACAGCACGGTCAGCGCGCCCAGCGAGTCGCCGTGGTCGTGCAGTTCGGTCGGGTGCCCCGGCGCCCAGCTGATCAACCAGATGTCGAGCCGTTCGTCACCGTGGATGCGGGCGAACCAGCGCTGGTCCTCGGGCAGCCCCGATGCGGGCAGCAGGTGGTTGTAGCGGCCCTGCAGCACCGCGTCGGCGGCCAGATCGGTGGTTTGGAGCAGGTCGGGAAGGCGCAGCGGGCGCGGCCGAACTCCGGGGCGCGGCAAGGCGATGGGATCGGCGAAAACCATGGTCAGGACTCCAAGATGGATGGGGCGGATTCACGAAGGGGGGCGGCAGCAGTCAGCTGCGGCAACAACAACCCTGGAATCCGACGCGCTCCATCACAGCGGCCATGCTATGCGGGTAGCCGTGCCGGACGCAGCGACGCAGCACTCCCGAGGCGGGATCTGAGCCCCTCCCCACACCGAAATACCCGTGATGAGCTGCACTTTTCCAACAAGCTAACGGTTGTAATCGCAATGACGGAAAGAACTGACGCGGTATGGACCGCACAATGGTGACTATGACCCCTGCTGCCGAGACCCGCGCACCCCGGGCACCCCGGGTGGCATTGGTGCTGGGAAGTGGTGGCGCGCGCGGCTATGCCCATATCGGGGTGATCGGCGAGCTGCACGACCGCGGCTACGACATCGTGGGGATCTCCGGATCTTCGATGGGTGCACTGGTGGGTGGGCTGGAGGCCGCCGGCCGACTCGATGCCTTCGCCGAGTGGGCCAAGTCGCTGACCCAGGGCGCGGTGCTGCGCCTACTGGATCCGTCCTTCACCGCAGCGGGGGTGCTGCGGGCGGAGAAGATTCTCGATGTCGTCCGGGACATCGTGGGCGATATCGACATCGAAGAATTGCCGACTCCCTATACCGCTGTGGCGACCGATCTGATCGCGGGCCGCACGGTGTGGCTGCAGCGCGGTCCGCTTCACACCGCTATCCGGGCGTCGATCGCCATTCCCGGCGTGATCGCTCCGCACGTGGTCGACGGACGATTGCTCGCCGACGGCGGCATCCTCGACCCGCTGCCGATGGCGCCGTTGAGCGCCGTCAACGCCGACCTGACCCTGGCGGTGAGCCTCAGCGGCGGAGACTCGACCACTGCCGGCCCGGCCGCCCAAGATTCCGAGCGCGGCGTGCCCGCCGGCCGGTTGAATCGCATGTGGCGCAGCACCTCTGCGCTGCTCGACACCAGCGGGGCGCGGTCTCTGCTGGACCGGCCGACGGCGCGGGCGATCCTGGATCGGTTCAGCAGCGGCGAGTCTGAGCCCGGCGGTTCAGCGAGCCTCGACGAAGGAGAGGCGAAACTGGGACCGCCGCATGAGCGCAGCGGTTCAGCGAGTCTCGACGAAGGAGAGGCGAAGCTGGGACCGTCGCATGAACCCGGCGGTTCAGCGAGTCTCGACGAGTCGCATAAACCCGGCGAGGACGAGGAATCCACGTCCGGGGTGGTGCCCAAGCTCGGCAGCTTCGAGGTGATGAACCGAACCATCGATATCGCCCAGGCAGCGCTGGCCCGCCATCAGCTGGCGTCGCACCCGCCCGATCTGCTGATCGAAGTGCCGCGCGTCGCCTGCCGCAGTCTGGACTTCCACCGCGCCGCGGAACTGGTCGACGTGGGCCGCGAACTCGCCGCCCGCGCTCTGGACGCCGCGAAAACTCCGTAGCGCCCTAGCCGTCAGCCAAGAACTCGGCGACAGCACCGGCCTGGCGTCGGCCCTGCTCGCGGCCGGCCTGCGCCGACGGCACCCGGCACGCCGGGTCCAGTGGATTGCCACCGAAGGCGCGCAGCGCGTCGTCATCGGCCAGCACCGCGCACACCCGGCCACCGAACGCCGCGATCTCCCCGTCGACGCCGCCACCGGTGGGTACCAGCAGCACGGCCTGGTCGCAGTCGGCGGCCACGTCGAGGTTGACGGTGCTGCGCACCCCACCGTCCATGTAGCGGTGCGCGCCGATCACCACCGGGGGCCAGGCGCCCGGCACCGCACAACTGGCCGCCACGGCGTCGACGAGCTCCACCCCCGAGTCGCGGTCGAAGACCGTCAGCTCCCCGGTGTCGATGTCGATGGCGGTGATCCGCAACGTGCGATCCGGCCACTCGTGTGACGGCAGACGATCAGCGATGATGCCCCGCCGCACCGGTGCGGCAATGGTCTGCGCCGCCAGTGCCACCGCGCCGATGCCCTGCAGCTTCTGCTCGGTGGTGGTGTTGGGTTTGGTGATCGCCGCCACGAACAGTTCGTTCAGCTCGTCGGCGCCGACACCGGGATCGATCTCCGAGCAGGCCGGCCCGACCTGGCGGGCGAACAACTCCTCAAGGGTCAGCCCGCTGCCGATCTGGGCAGCCACCGTCGATCCCGCCGAGGTGCCCACCAGCACCGCGGATTCGAGCAGTTCTCTTGCAGTGTCGGGTGATTCGTCGGCAATGCCGCACAGCACGCCGGTCTCCCAGGCGATGCCCGCCACCCCGCCGCCACCGAGCACCAGGGCGCGCTTGACTGTCATTTCCATCCTTTCCAAGGGGTGCTGGGCGTGGCGGTCAGGGTTTCCCGGCGCAGTTGCCGGGCAGGAGCATTGGGGCGTCAGCTCGCCAACAGCTCGGCCAGTCGCTCCAACGCCCGACGCGCGTAGCCCTTCCACAGCCGGCCGAACACCGGCAGCACCGGCGCGGCCACCCTGAACCGCGGGTGGATCACCCAACTCCAGGTGACCGTGGTGCCCGTCCCGGCAGGGGCGAACTGCCAACGGCCCTCGACGTAGGCCACCAGCGGCGCCAGCGGGCCGGTGATTTCGGTGAGCCGGTAGGCGAACTGCCGGGGCGGGTCGACCTCGGTCAACTCTTCGCGCATGCTGCCGCCGCCGGTCAGCACGACGGTGCGGGTCTGCCCGACGCTCGCCCATTCAACGCCGGGCTGATGCGGTGGTCCCAGCTTCCCCTCTCCTTCGTCGAGGCTCGCTGAACCACCGGCCTGCCCCCGGACCGCTTTGATCGGCGGGATCGGCCCATACCAGCGGCGGAACAACTCCGGCAGCGGCAATACCAGGGTTCGGGCGAAGGCGTCAGCGACGGTCGCGGGAACCGTGCGGGACTGTTGAACAACCAGGGCCATCAGCCGAGGGTAGCGCTCAGCGCGCCAGGTGCGGAGCGGCCCGGCCGGTGATGGGCGGCAGGTCGAAGAACCCGGCGATTCCCGGCGCGGCCGCGCAGGTCGCCGGGATGGTGTTGACGCAGTGCGCCGCGGTTGCCACCACGCCGGGGTTGCTGATCAGGCCTTCTTCGACGCTCTCGGGCTGCCAGCCCTTGACGGTGACGAACGTGTCGGGATTGCCCCGCACCTCCATCTCGTAACGCTCCCCCGCCGGACCGAAAGTCCATGGCGGATCGAGGTTCTCCTCGCCCATCAACCAGTTGACGGTGACCCGGACCACCACCTCGTCACCGACGGTGGCCTCCCAGTGGAACCGCCGTCCCGCCACCTGGCCGGGTTCGATCGAACCGATCGGCGAGGCGATCGGCGCGGTGGCCACCGCGACCTCCTGTGAGGAACGAATCTGCTCGTCGGCTGCGAACCCCAGCCGGTCTACGCACAACCGCACCGATTGGCGGAATCCACCGTCGAGCAGCTTCTGCATCGGCCCGCTCAGCGCCTTGTCCGGGGTGCCGCCGAAGCCCATCACGTGGCGCACCACGTCTGGGGCGTCATAGGTCCGCAGGTCCGAATACTCTTCGCCGCGAACGAAGGTCACGCCGGTGGACATCACCGACAGCAGCAGCGGGAACAACTCGGTCGCCGCACCCGGGCCGATGCCGGCACCGTGCAGGGTCACGCCGCCCTCGCGCGCCGCGCCTTCCAGCGGGCCCGCCTCCTTCTCGGTCGGGTAGAACCAGCCGACCGGGGTGACGACGTTCTTGCCGGAGCGCAGCAGTGCCGCGACCTCATCGCGATTGGGCAGCAGCGGTGCGTAGATCACCGCGTCGGCGTCCAGAGCCAAAATCTCGTCGACGCTGTCGGTGGCCGTCACCCCCACCGGCCCGGTGCCGATGATCTCTCCGACATCCTTGCCGCTCTTGGACTTCGAGTGGACCCAGCAACCGACGAGTTCCAGCTCGGGATGCTCGAGCACGCCCTTGATCGCGGCGACTCCCACTCCTCCGGTGGCCCATTGAATGACACGCAGGCTCATCAGTGGTGCACCTCACTCACCTGGTATTGGCCCTCGGCGTACCGGGCACGGATGGTCTTCTTGTCGTACTTGCCGACGCTGGTGCGCGGAATCGCCTCGACGAAGGTCCAGCGCTCCGGCAGCCACCAGCGGGCGACCTTGTCGGACAGGAAGGCTCGCAGTTCGGCTCCGCTGACCGTGGCGCCGGGGCGAGCCACCACGACGGCCAGCGGCCGCTCCTGCCAGCGCTCGTCGGGCACCCCCACCACCGCGGCCTCGACGACGTCGGGGTGGGCGATCAGGTCGTTCTCCAGTTCCACCGAGGAGATCCACTCCCCGCCGGACTTGATCACGTCCTTGGCCCGGTCGGTCAGCGTGATGAAGCCCTGCGCGTCGATACGGCCGACGTCGCCGGTGCGCAGCCAGCCCGAGGAGAACTTGGACTCGTCCTGGCCGCGGTAGTAGGCGCCGGTGATCCACGCACCGCGCACCTCCAGCTCGCCGACCGCCTCGCCGTCGTTGGGCAACACGTTGTCTTCGTCGTCGACGATGCGGGCCTCGACCCCGCACACCGGCCGGCCCTGGGTGCCGCGCAGCGCCCAGTGCTGCTCGGGCGGGGTGCCCGGCGGCGGCCAGGCCATGGTGGCCATCGGCGAGGTCTCGGTCATGCCCCACAGCTGCCGGACCTGCACGTCGTGGCGCTGCTCGAAGGCCTGCATCAGCGACACCGGCACTGCCGACCCACCGCAGGCCGCCAGCCGCAACGACGAAATGTCGTGGCCGGGTTCACGTTCCAGGTAGTGCAGGATGTCGTTCCAGATGGTCGGCACGGCACCGGCTACGGTGGCCCGCTGCGATTCGATGAGGGCGACCAGCGACTTGGCGTCCAGATGACGGTCGGGCATCGCCAGATCTGCACCGGCCATCAGCGCCGAATACGGCAGTCCCCATGCGTTGGCGTGAAACATCGGCACGATCGGCAGCACGCAGTCGATCGCGCCGATGCCGGTGCCGTTGGTGGAGCATCCCGCCATGCTGTGCAGGTAGCTGGACCGGTGGCTGTACACCACACCCTTGGGGTTGCCGGTGGTGCCGCTGGTGTAGCACATGGCGGCTGCCGAGTTCTCGTCGATGACCGGCCAGTCGAATTCGTCGGACTCGGCGGCCAGCAGGTCGGCGTAGCCCACCACGGTCTTGCCGGCGGCCTCCAACGCTGCGACGTCGCCGTCCCCGACCAGGATCACGGTGTGCACGGTCTCCAGCTGCGCCAGCACCGGTGCCAGCAGCGGCACCAGCGACGCGTCGACCAGGATCACCTGGTCCTGCGCCTCATTGGCGACGAAGACGATCTGCTCGGCGAACAGCCGGATGTTGAGCGTGTGCAGCACCGCACCCATCGCCGGAACCGCCAGGTAGGCAGCCAGGTGTTCGGTGTTGTTCCACATGAAGGTGGCTACCCGCTGATCGCCGGTGATGCCGACGCGGCGCAGGGCGTTCGCCAGCCGGGCTGCCTGCCCTCCGAGTTCGCGATAGGTGGTGACCCGATATCCGTCGTCGGCCATGGTCGTGACGGTGCGATCGCCGTGGATGGTCGTGACGTGGTTCAAGATGGCACCGACCGTCAGCGGCCAGTGCTGCATGGTGCTCTGCATCGGCCTATTCGATCACGCCACCACGCCGAACGTGGCGTGGGTTACAACGCGGGCGTGAGTTGCAGCATGCGGGTGACGGCGTCGTCGAGTTCCAGCTGCTCGTGCAGCAACGCCGACGGCGCAGGCAGGCCCGCGAGCGACGCGATGGTCACCTTGCCGTCGAACCCGGCGATGTAGAGAAGGCTGCCGTCCGGGCTCTCCGCGGCGCAGGACGGCGCAGCGATGCCGGTCAGCGTGCCGAGCGGCTCGTTGGTGCGCGCACACAGAACCACAACAGCGCCGTCGGTCACCAGGTAAACCCGCTGACCGTCACGTCCGGCGATCAGCTGGATCAGCTGGGCCTCCAGGACGCGGGTGGCGTTCACGGCGTGGGTGCCAACGTCGACGAGGTGGACCCGGCTGCGGCCGTCGGAACCCACGGTCGCCACGTGCAGGCGGGCGCCGTCGGGGCTGACCGCGACGTCGATGATGCCGGCGCCGACCCTGATGGTGTCGACGATGTTCAGGTCGCGGTCCAGCACCGTGACGATGTCACCGGTGGGCTGGCGAACAGCCGCGTACAGCCGCCGCCCGTCCGCGCTGATCCGCAGGCCGGCCGCTGCCGCCCCGGGGTGCCCGGAAACCACGGCGGACGCGGCGGGACGCATGGCCGCGTCGAGCGCGAGGACGTCCACGCCGGCCGAGCCGGTACGGGTGAGGTAGACGCGGCTGCTGGTCGGGTCGGCGACCAGGTCGCCGATGTCCATGGCCACCGGGTAGCACCCGGCGACCTGGGCGGTGTCGACATCGATGGCCAGCACGGCGTCGAGAGCGTTCGATCCGGCCGTGACGTAGGCAAAGCCGCTGCCGGCGGGGCCGGCGGCGATCGCGAACGGCTCGTCGGCCTGGAAGACGGTGCTCACGATTTTGCGGCTGACGGTGTCGATGATCGAGACGGTGTCGTCGCCGTAATTGGTGGCCAGCAGGCGCAGGCCGTCCGCGGTGACGGCAAGACCACCGATCGGGCCACGATCGAGTTTCACGGTGTTCGCGACGCGGGCACCAGAGTTGGCCAATCGATAAGCCGGCACGTCGTCCACATCGCTCCTATCAACCACTGTTTGCATCGCTTCGCCCGTCTCGTCCCTGCCCTCGCACCCCCACGACTGCCGCTGCGCGGCCCGGTCGAGACCGGCGTGGGAGAGACGGCATCTGGTCGAGCGTACCGGTAAATTCAGCGTTACTGAAAAACGAGTTGATTATTGTGACGGAGGTCGCAGACTAATCTCCATCGCCCAAGGTCACACTGCCCGAAACCACCAGATCGAGGCTCGACAGCAACCGGTTTGATTAGCTTTGACCAGCTATTTTTCTGGCGTTGGACAACTTGTGATGTGCGCTGCTAGTTACTTTGAATTAAAAATTAAGTGCTCTCACCAGGAAATTCCGCGCTTTTTGCGCAGCGCCCTTGCAAATGTCCCGGTCTGCGGGTAAAAGCGCCCTGCCCCGGCGCGCGACCACGCATGCGGTCGGCCACGTGCAGAACCCCGCGCCGCCTGCCCGTGCGCTAAATCTCCACCGTCTCGCGGTCGCTGGACGACGTGGGCGTCATCGGCAGCCGCGCCGAGCGTTCGCGCCTGCGGGCGAACCGTCGCCGCTCGGCGATGCGCTCGGCTTCGCGGCGTAGGTCGCGCCGCAGGGTGGCCCACAATTCGTGGTTGTCGACACCCGGATCGCGGGCAGCCGCGGCGGTCCAGCGCACCACGTTGGTGGGCGAGAAGACCTGCTGGGGCGAGACTATGCGATTGAAGACATCGGCGACCCGAGTGAATCCGTCCGGTCGGCCGGCGAACCATCGGTAGGCGGCGAACTCGATCGGCGAGACGGTGTCGTTGCGGCCGAGCGAGTTCGCCCATTGGTACATGGCCAGGCACTGCGCGTCGCGGTCGAGCTCCCATCGCCTCAGCGCCCGGTCGAGTTTGTCGGGCTCGTCCAGCCAGGGGGCGGCGGCCTCGCCCAGCAGCCGCCCGAAGCGCAGTGCATCCCGAATGCCTTGGGCGGTAACCGGATCCTTGAAGTGCCCGGCGTCGCCGGCCAGCGCCCATCCGGGCCCGTGCGAGTGCCGGAAGTACGACGGATGGTGGTAGGAGACGAAGACATTGCTGACCTGAGTGCAGCCGCTGAGCCGCTCGGCGTACGGCGCAATGCGTTCGACGGTCGCCGCGAAAGCGGCCGACCGGTCCGCGCGGTACTCGTCAGCGCGCCGCATCGACGGCATCTGCAGCGCCACCAGCTGACCACCGTCGCACGGGAAGATCGTCACGAGGTCGTCGTCGTAGCGCCACTGCATGGCCAGGTGGCGGCTCTCGGCGTGGGCGTCCTCGTAGTAGGCGTAGGCCATCATCCGCTGGTTGTCCCAGCTGTGGTGTGCCCGGGTGCCGACCAGGCGCGCGACCGTGGACCGTCGCCCATCGGCCCCGATGACCAGCTTCGCGCGGATCTCACCCGTCGCACCGTCGCGCTGCCGATAGCGCACCCCGCAGACGCGCCCGGCCTCGTCGCGCACCAGTTCGGTCACCCGGACGTGTTCTCGAACGTCGGCGCCGGCGGCCCTGGCGGTCTCCACCAGGGCGAGGTCGAATCCCGGACGGCGGATGCATGCACCCGCGGCAAAGCCCTCATAGGTGCTCGACGGTCCGATGGTCTCGACGCCCGGAGCGCCGAGTCCGGCGTGCGTGTGCAGTGGTGCTCCGAGTTCGAGCACCCTGTCGGTGGCACCGATGCGCTCCACCTCGGCCCAGTGGTGGGTGAACAGCAGGTGCGTCGACAGGGTGTCAGACGGAAAGGCGGCGCTGTCGAGCGCGACAACCGAGCGGCCCCGGCGGGCGAGTGCGACGGCAGCAGCAGATCCGGCGCAGCGGCTGCCGACGATGACCACGTCTGTGTGTTCAGGCATAGCGAGATAGTTCCAGCTCGACAAGGATTTTGTAAGTGTTTTCAGTTAATGAACGTGATTATAAAATTGGCCCGGTGGCCTATCCTGGATCGATGTCCGCCGAGCCGCCTGCGCCGCCCACGCGACCCGGTGCGGCCCGCGCTGACCGGCGCCGAGCCCGCACCCGAGGCGCGATCCTCGACGCCGCCGAAGCGGTGTTCGGCCGCGCCGGCTACAGCGGCGCCCGGATCGAGGAGATCGCCGAGCTGGCCGACGTGTCCGTGGGCTCCATCTACGGCCACTTCGAAGGCAAACGCGGACTGTATCTACAGCTTGTCGACCGCGCGCTCGAGCTGTTCACCGAATACATGGCCCGCAGCGAGAATCCCGCACTGAGCCCACTGCAGCGGGTGCTGGCCGGCGGCGACGCCTACCTGCGCTTCCACCTCGACCATCCCGGAGCCTTCCACTTCCTGGCCTATCGCAGCCCGGGGGCAGAGCCATTGTCCGGAGACAAGGACACCGAGGCCCGCATCCGCGACCGGGTCGGCCGCCTCCTGGGTAATTTCGCCGCGCAGATCGACAACGCGATCGCCGCGGGCGAAGCCCGGCCGGTCGACTCGCTGCGGCTGACGCACTTCCTGTGGGGCGCCTGGAACGGCGTGATCGCGCTGCGGCAGCAGCCCGACGGCCTGCGCATCACCGATGACGAGATCGCCCAGACCCTCGAGCTCGCCCGCTGGCTGCTGCGCGAAGGGCTGGCCGCGCCGGCACTTCGCGACGCCCATGGCGAAGTGGGCGATCGGGTACCGCTGCCCTACGTCACTTAGACACTGCGGAGGTCAGTCCGCCGAGCCCACATCCACCAACAGGGCCGCCTCGTTGTAGGGAAACAATCGATAGAGCAGCCGAGAACGCGGTACGACAGCGGCCTCGGCCTCGGCCTTGCTGACCACCCGCGGGTTGACCAGCTCGACAGACCGTCCACGCGTACGCAGCACCGTCGGCCCACCGGCCAGCACGTTCTTCAGCCAGTCCGTCTGTGGGCCATACCCGACAAGGATGGCGTAGCCATCGTGAGTCTTGAAGACCCGCAGGGGCGTTCGGTATCGCTTACCCGACTTCCGCCCGACGTGCTCCAGGGTCCCGAGGCTGGGAAGCCACTGCGTGATCGCGCGAGCCGCCGGATTGGTGACTCGCTTGTTGAACTCCGCGATTCGGCGAGGCATACGCATGCTCGAAGTTTAGGTACTGGTCGGCAAACCGCGACCCCGAGCGCAGCGCTAACCCAGCTGCTGGCTCTGGGTATCGACCGGCGCGCCGACCTCAGCCAGCTTCGCCGGGTTGGAGGTGATCTCGTCGATCACCGTGTGGATGAACCGCATCTTCTCCAGAACCCGTGGCGGAAGCACGAACGGGTAGATGTCGTCCTTGCCCATCGACCGGTTCAGCTGGTTCAGCGCCCAGGACAGCGGCAACCACTGGTCGATCATCGTGTCGAAACTGCTGGGGCCCAGCACCCTGCGTTCGTAGGTCGCGGTGGCCGGCGCGAAACCGAACGCCGCCGCGGTGTCGAGGGTGTCACGGATGTGCAGGTAGTGCGCGAACGTCTCGGCCCAGTCCTCGGCGGGGTGCATGGTGGCGTACGACGAGACGTAGTCGTTCTCCCAGCCCGCGGGGGCCCCTTCGCTGTAGTGCCGGTCCAGCGCGGCCTGGTAGTCGGCCTCGGGGTCGCCGAACAGTTCGTGATAGCGCTGCAGGTAATCCTGCGAGGTCCCGATCAGCCGGTACTGGTAGTAGTGACCGATCTCGTGGCGGAAGTGCCCCAGCAGAGTCCGGTACGGCTCGTCCATCGAGATCCGCAACTGCTCGCGGTGTACGTCGTCGCCCTCGGCGAGATCCAGGGTGATCACGCCGTCTTCGTGGCCGGTGAACACCTTCTCGGACTGGCTGGACAACAGATCGAAGGCCAGGCCGAACTCCGGGTCGATGTCGCGGCCGACGATCGGCAGTTTGAGTTCGTGCAGTTCGGCGATCAGCCGGCGCTTGGCCCGCTCGGCGTGGGCGAACGCCGCCAGCGCGGCGGTGTCGGCGTCGTTCGGGCGGGTCCGGGTCAATGCACACGACACACACAACTTGGGGATCGGACTCTTCTCGACCAGCCAGTTGCATTCGGCCAGATGCAGATTCGCGCACAGCTGGAACTGGCCCTCGTCCACCGCGCCCGCGTGTTCACTCTCCGCGGCGGGCGCAATCACCAGCAGTGCCATGTCGTCGAGCGAAAACCCCAGCGCGCTTTGACAGCTCAGACACAACGAGTTCTCGAACGACAGCCGTTGGCCGCAGTTGGGGCAGGTGAAGTCACGCACGGAGGATCCCCCCGCTATACGGGGCGACGTCGACCGACACGTCGATCACACTGCTCTCGGAGTCGGTGTAGATGATGCCCCGCAGCGGCGGTATATCGGCATAGTCGCGACCGAATCCGACCGTCACATAACGTTCGTCGACCATCTGGTTGTTGGTCGGGTCCAGGCCCAACCACACGTTCTGTGGTGTCCACACCGACGCCCAGGCATGCGTCGCGTCCACTCCCACCATTCGTTCCTTTCCCGGAGGTGGGTCGGTCGCCAAGTACCCGGAGACGTAGCTGGCGGCCAGACCATTGGCGCGCAGGCAGGCGATCGCCAGCCGCGCGAAGTCTTGGCATACCCCCTCCCGCGCCGCTAAAACCTCGCTTACCTGGGTGGATACCGTTGTCGACCCGGACCGGTAGGTGAAGTCACTGTAGATCCGCGACGTCAGGTCGCGCAGCACTTCGATCAGTGGCCTTCCGGGGGCAAAACTCGGCGCGGCGTAAGCACGTACCTCGTCGGTGATCTCAGCCGGCTGAAGGTCGAGGGTGAACTCGGTGGCCAGCGCACCGACGGCGCCGACGGGCCGCGCGTTCTCCCACGGCGCTCGCGCGGACCGCCCCTCGTACAGGTCCGGCGCCGGAGGGTCGACTTCCACAACGGAGCGGCTGGTGACGACCAGCCGCTGGTGCTTCTCGATGACGTGGAAGTAAGAACTGATGTTGCCGTAGCCGTCCCGGCTGGTGGAGCTGTCCTCGGGCTCAGGCTCGATGACCAGCTCGTAGAACAGGCAACGCTGCCGGGCGGAGTCGCGCGGGGTCAGGAACCCACGGCCGTAGGAGCTCGTGACCACATCGGAGTACCGGTACTCGGTGCGGTGGGTGATCTCGTAGCTGCGGCTGTTCGCGGAGGCGGTGGGGCCGTCGGGGAACGCGGTCACGGCATCACCCGCCGCTCATCGGGTCCCCACAGCGGCTGCATGTCGCCCGGCAGGGACAGGTGGACGGTGGTGATCACCGACGACAGCTCACGCAGATCGCGGTGAATGTCCGACATCAGCTCGGCGAGTTCTTCGCGCCGCCCCTCGGCGGTGACCTCTTCGAGTTCGGCGGGCTCGACCCGGCGCAGTCGGGCGGCGATCTCGTCGACCATCCGCTCGGGACGCGACGACCCGGTCGACCCCGGCAGCGCCTTGAGGTGCGCGCGGAGCAGTTCGAGTTGGTAGACCAGCGAGCGCGGGTTCTCCACATCGAACAACACGAGCTCGGCGACCCCGGCGATGCTGATCTTGCCGGGGTTGCGCCGCCGGTAGATAACCAGTGATTCGCATGCCACCAACGTGGATTCGGTGATGGTCTGCTCGGCACCCGGGGTGCGGACGGTGCTCAGCGTGGAGCGCAGCAGCGCCGTCAGCGCCTGGCCGCGCTCGATGCGCTTGCCGATGTCCATCATCGTCCAGCCGACGTCGCGGACCACCGACTCCGAGACCACCCCGGACAGGGCCAGCATGCACGCCATGGTCAGCGTGTTGGTCGAGGCGAGGAACGCGTCCCCTTCGGCCCGCGAATCCGGCGGCGTGTCAGGGGCGTTCAGCAGGGCCCGCTCGGCGGCGGACAGCACCATCCAGGTGTCGTTGGACATCTGGTCGCGCACCGCGCGCGCGGCCAGCCCCAGCCGCTCCACCGACTGGGCGAGCGAACCGGGTCGGTGCCGGTCGGCGGTCAGCGCCCACAGTGTGGTCGGCGCGGTGGCCACCATCTCGGCGTAGTCGCCGCCGGCGCCGGTGTCGGTCCCGGTCAGTTGTCCGAGCGCGGTCAGCAGCACCGGCACGCATTCGCTGCCGTCCATCGTTCTGCGGTAACGGAATTCGTGATAGCGCTCGCGGGTGACGGTCAGCAGCCGCGCCAGCTGCTCGGCGCGTTCGGCGTAGCGGCCGATCCAGAACAGGTCCGACAGCACGCGTGGCGAGCTGACCTCCTGGGTGGGACTGGCGTTGGCAAGCGCCGGCAACACCGGAACTTCGCTCGGGATCTTCTCCGCGGTGACCCGGCTCGCGGTGCGAACCCAAACGTCTTTGGCGGCAACGGTGTCGAGCTGGTATGCGGACGGGCCCTCCGCCAGCAGGTAGCCCAAGCCGCCGATCATCGGGGCATACCCGCCGCGCTGGGCCACCGTGAACAGCCGCATCCCCACCGCAGACGACGACAGGCCGCGGGGCAGATAGTCCGACGGCGCCGAGGAGAACTGCGGGAGTTCCTGACCGACCCACTGCCACGGCGTCGCGGCGATGCGGGCCGCCAACTCATCGCGCTGCGCCGCCGACAGCGTCGGCCCGGTGATCGGCTCGCCGCCGGTGACCGGTTTGATCAGCAGCGAGGACAGATTCGCCAACAGGTGCGAGCGTTCGGAGTCGATGCCGCCCCAATACAGCGGCGTGGTCGGCAGCAGCGGCGTCTCGCCGAGCAGGGCCGCTGCCAGTTCCGGTAGAAAGCGGAGCAGGCCCGGGCTTTCCAGCACGCCGCTGCCCAGGGTGTTGACGACGGTCACCGCGCCGCGGCGCAGCACCTCGACCAGACCGACCACGCCCAACCGCGACGAAGCCCGCAGATCGAGGGGATCGGCGTATTGGGCGTCCACCCGGCGCAGCACTACGTCCACCCGCTTCAGGGTGCCCATCGAGCGCATCCACAGCTTGCCGTCGCGCACCACCAGGTCGGCGCTCTCCACCAGCGGCAGACCCAACACGCTGGCCAGGTAGGCCTGGTCGAACGCGGTCTCGGAGTGGATGCCGGGGCTGAGCACGACGATGACGGGTTCCTCGGCGGACTCGGGGGCGGCTTCGACGAGGGCCAGTCGCAGCGCCTGCGCCCACGGCGAGGCGGGCCGCGGCCCGATCTGCTCGTAGAGGTCTGGGATCGCGTGCGCCACCACCCTGCGGTCGGCCAGGGCATACCCGGCGCCGGACGGCGCCTGGGTCCAGTCGGCGTTGACCACGAAATCCCCCGACGCGGTCCTGCTGACGTCGCAGCCGTGCATGAACAGCTGGTGCCGACCGGGCACCTCGATGCCGCGGGCCGCCCGCACGTACCCGGGGTGGGCGAACACCAACTCGGGCGGCAGCACCCCTCCGGTGATGCAGCGGCGCTCGCCGTACACGTCGGTCAGCACGGCGTCGAGCAGCCGCGACCGCTGTACCAGCCCGGCCTCCAATTGGTCCCAGTCCGAGGCCGAGACCACCAGCGGCAGCGCGTCGAGCTGCCACGGCACCGCGACGATTTCCTCACCGTCTGAATCAGACCGCACGTAGGTGATGCCGTCGTTGTCGACAAGCCCGCGCACCACCTCGCGCAGCCGGTCGAGTCCGCCTCGGCCGCGGTCACGTACGCAGTCGGCGAGTTCCTGCCACGCCGGGCGCACGTCGCCGGCCGCGTCGACCAACTCGTCGTAGCCGTCGGAGGGCTGCGGTTGCACGTCGAACAGCACCTGCTGCGCGCGCATGCTGGCATACGGCGTCAGCGGGTTCTCAACGTCGGTCATTCCGGCACCGTCGTGCTGGTCCGGAGAGGTTGCGGGGAAGGCCATTACTGCAGAACGGTACGCACTCGCCGCAGATCCAAGATGCCCGGCGCGCCTACGTCCGTCGATTGTCGGGCCTGCTTCTCCTTCAGCGCCGCGAGGTCCACGGTGCCGGGCGTGAAGCCGGTGGCCTCGAACCGCCGGGCACGACGGGACTCGGCCTCAACCGCGTTGACCGGCGGCGTGTCGTAGGAACGCCCCCCGGGATGGGACACGTGATAGGTGCATCCGCCGCGCGACACCCCGCTGGCGGCGTCCACCAGCTCGAACCGCAGCGGCCCGTCGACGGTGATCGACGGGTGCAGCGCACTGGGTGGCTGCCAGGCCCGGTAGCGCACTCCCCCGACCTGGACGTCGGGGTTGTCGGTGGCCAGCATCGGGACCGGATAGCCGTTGACGGTCACGATGAACCGGTCGCGGTCGGCACCGATGAGCCGGACCTGCAGGCGCTCCACGGAGGAGTCGACGTAGCGGGCGGTGCCGCCGGCGGTCGACTCCTCACCGAGCACGTTCCACGGCTCGATCGCGCCGCGCAGCTCGATCTCCACCCCGCCGAACACCGCGGTGCCGATCCTGGGGAACCGGAACTCGGTGAACGGATCCAGCCAGCTGGTGTCGAACTCGATGCCATGCGCACGCAGATCGGCGGCGACCTCGGCGATGTCGTGGATGAGGAAGTGCGGCAACAGATATCGGCCGTGCAGGTTGGCGCCGTGGCGGATCAGTGGGGCACGCAGAGGTTCGTCCCAGAACCAGGCCACCAGTGAGCGCACGAGCAGCGACTGCACCATCGCCATCTGCGGGTGCGGCGGCATCTCGAAGCCGCGCAGCTCGAGCAGGCCGAGCCGGCCGCGCGCGCTGTCGGGGCTGTAGAGCTTGTCGATGCAGAACTCGGCACGGTGGGTGTTGCCGGTGATGTCGGTGAGCAGGTGGCGCAGTGCCCTGTCCACGACCCACGGGGAGACATCGGTCTTCGACAGCCGCTCGATCTCGGCGAACGCGATCTCCAGCTCGTACAGCGATTCCGGTCGTCCCTCGTCCACCCGCGGCGCCTGCGAGGTGGTGCCGATGAAACGGCCGGAGAACAGGTAGGACAGCGACGGGTGGCGCTGCCAGTACGTCAGCAGCGACACCATCAGGTCGGGCCGGCGCAGCAGCGGTGAGTCCGCGGGGGTGGTGCCGCCGAGGGTGATGTGGTTGCCGCCTCCGGTGCCGCCGTGGGTGCCGTCGACGTCGAACGCCTCGGTCGACAGGCGCGCGAGCCGCGCCTGCTCATACAGCGTCTCCAGCTGCTCGCGTTGCTCGGCAAAGCTCGCGGTGGGCGCGACGTTGACCTCGATCACGCCGGGGTCCGGGGTGATCGACATGGACTTCAGCCTCGGGTCGGCGGGCGGGCCGTATCCCTCGATCACCACGGGACAGCCGATCGCGGCAGCGGCCCCCTCGATCCGGCCGATCAATTCGACGAAATGCTCGAGTTCGTCGGTGGGCGGCAGGAACACGTACAGCAGCCCGTCGCGGATCTCGGCCACCAGCGCGGTGGTCGGCACCCACTCGTCGTCGTCATCAGAGGTGACGACCGCGGCCGCGCCGCCGTTGCCGACCGGTCCGCCCACGGTGAGGGCCGGACGGAGGTGCAGCGGGTCGGCCTCGAACGACGGTTTGGGCGGCTTCCAGCTGATCGAGTTCAGTGGCAGGCGCAGACCGGCGGGCGAATCGCCTTCCAGCAGCACGATGCGTCCGCGCCGCAGTTTCCAGTCCGCGCTCGCCCAGCCCGGCCCGTCGTCACGGCGGTGCAGCGGCAGGACGAACGCGGTCGGTTCGGTGACCGATTCGTCGAGTCGGGCCAGCAGCGTGGCGCGCGCGTCGGGGCTGTCTGCGTCGAGGTCCTCGCCGGCGGGCACCGGCTTGCCCTCGGGTTGCCGTACGGCAGCGGCCAGCCGGGCCAGCGCGTCCTCGTAGGCCGGGCGGACCTGGTGCCCGGGCAGGCCGAACCCGCCGGCGATCGCGGTCAGCAGTTGGCGGCCGGCGTCGGGTGCGATCGCCCTGGTCTGGGGCTGCTCCGGCCACGGATCGGCCAGCAGTGAGTCGTCGGTCCACAGCGGTTGGCCGTCGGCGCGCCAGTACAGCCCAATCTGCCAGCGCGGCAAGGGTTCTCCGGGATACCACTTTCCCTGGCTGCGCTGCACCAGGCCGTGGGGCGCCCACACCTTCTTGAGCCGGGCCGCCAGCGCGGAGGCACGCTGGCGTTTGTGCGGCCCGTCGGCCGCGGTGGTCCACTCCGGGTCGACCTGGTTGTCGATGGACACGAACGTCGGCTCCCCGCCGACGGTGAGCCGGACGTCCGCGGCGGCCATCCGCTCGTCGACGCGGGCCCCGAGCGCGTTGATCGCCAACCAGCTGGCCTCGGTGTAGGGCAACGTGACGCGCGGATCCTCGTGGATGCGGGTCACCACGTTGCTGAATTCCAGTGTCGCCTCGCACGGTCCGGTCGCCCCGGTGATCGGGGCCGCCGACTCGGGATGCGGGGTCGCCGACAGCGGGATGTGCCCCTCGCCGGCGAACAGTCCCGAGGTCGGGTCCAGCCCGATCCAGCCCGCACCGGGGATGTACACCTCGGTCCACGCGTGCAGGTCGGTGAAGTCGGCCGCCGGACCCGACGGGCCGTCGAGAGCCTCCACATCCGATGTCAGCTGCACGAGGTATCCCGACACGAAGCGTGCCGCCAGGCCGAGTTGGCGCAGGACCGACACCAGCAGCCAGGCGGAGTCACGGCACGACCCGATGCCGGTGCGCAGCGTGTAGTCGGGGGTCTGCACGCCCGGCTCCATGCGCACGGAGTAGCTGACGTCGGCGTTGACGGCGCGGTTGAGCGCGACGAGGAAGTCGATGGTGCGGATGCCAGGCTCGATGTCGAAATTCTTCACCCACGACTGGGCGAGGTCACCGGGACCGGAGTCCTCCTCGCCCTCGTCGACGGGCCGCAGATACGGTTTGAGGTCCTCGGCCAGGCTCTTCGGGTACTTGAACGGGAATTTCTCGGCGTAGTCCTCGATGAAGAAGTCGAACGGGTTGATCACCTTCATGTCGGCGATCAGGCCGACGGTGATGGTCAGGTTGCGCGCCCGGGTCGGAAACACCAGTCGTGCCAGGTAATTGCCGAACGCGTCCTGTTGCCAGTTCACGAAATGGTCAGCCGGTTCCACCTGCAGTGAGTACGCCTCAATCGGCGTGCGCGAGTGCGGCGCCGGACGCAACCGCACGACATGCGGATGGATCTCGACAAGCCTGTCGAAGTTGTAGCTGGTGCGGTGCTCCAGGGCCACTTTGATCCCCATAGCGGCCAATCCCACCACACTTCCCCCGGCGGCCGCAGTATGCGCCGACCTAACTCACACAGCACGGCCGACCAACCGGCCCCGCGGATGTAACACCCGCATTACCAACGGTTGACGTGCCGAGTTCGCCTCATTTTCTGGGCCGATCCGGATATGGTGTCGGCGAGGAGCGGCAATGACACAACGCAGCAGACGAGCGTCGCGGATTTTACTGTGGGTGGCGATGTGTGGCCTGCTGGCGTCGTGCGCCATCGGCCTACCAGCCGAATCCAGGCCAAGCGACCGGCCCATTACCAAGCTGACCAAGGCCATGCTGGTCGACCCGGCGTCGTTGCCGCAGCTCGACGGCGGAGAGTGGGCGGTCGGGAAAATCCGATCGGAAGATCAGCCGCAACCAACGGACAAATACGTTCCAGCTGAGTGTGCACCTCTGTACGGGGAGGTGCAACACACCCAAAGGAGTTCGGTTCGCTTTCGTGGCGGACCGTCTGGTCCGTACGTCAACTTGTGGTTGTACGTAACGCCGCAGCCACCGGACGTGAAGACCCTGCTGTCCCAGTGCGGCACGGTCAGCTACAGAAGCTCGGGACCGTATCCCCCGCCGAAAGTCAAACCCGTTACTGTGCCGGAAGTCCCACCTTGGGCAGTGGCGGTAGACAAAAACGAGAACGTGCACGTCATGGGTTCGTATCGAGGTGTCTTTCTCAGCGCTGATTCTTCCGACGGTCTTACCGACGTAGCGGTGAAAGTCTTCAACGAACAGGCAGCGAAACTGGCGGCCGCTTAGGCTTCGCCGTCGCACTGTGCCGGCCGTGATCCCGCGGCCTGGCGGGAGAGAAGCTACGAAATTGAGCCAACAAGTCCGAAGCGTGCCTACCAATCTTTCCCCGGCGCACCCCTCGCACCCCACGGCGCAGCGCGACCGTGCTACGGGTACGCGGCCGTCGCGCAAACCGGGGGGATCGACCGCGCCGGAGGCCCGGTGACCGCCCACGAGCTACCCGACGAGCAGGTACCGGACTGGCTCTCGCGCGACTCGTCCCCGTGGTTCGAGGAGCCGGCCGCCGCCGCCCTGGCCGGCCTGGCCGCCCCGACCCGCCGGTTCGTGGCCGACGTGACGGCGCTGCCGGGACCGCCGACCCGGTTCCTGCGCCCCGGATCCCCGACCGGGGACCTGATCCTGGTCCGCGGGACCGTCGGGGTCCAGCTCGACGAGGAGATCGAGATCGTCGTCGTGTTCGGTCCCACAGGGGCCGCCGAGTACGGCCACCGGGACCCGGATCGGCGCTTCGACCATGCGCTGGGCCCGGTCCGGGACGCGCTCGCCGGGCAGGCGGGCGAGGGCCCGACACCTTCTCTACCAGTCGATTTGTAGTGCCCCCAGTCGGACTCGAACCGACACTGTGCGGATTTTAAGTCCGCTGCCTCTGCCAATTGGGCTATGGGGGCTTTGCAGCTCAGCGGGTTTTTCGAGTCATTTCGTCCTCAATCTGACGCGCTAAATACCGCAGTGATACCGCAGTGCTATCGATGGCCTTGCCCAGAGCATCGGCCACGCCGCTCAAATCGTCGTTGAGCAGGTGGCCATAACGGTCAAGCGTCATCGACGCGGTCGCGTGCCCCAGGAGTCTCTGCACGACCTTGACGTTAGCGCCTGCGCTGATCGCCAGGGACGCCGTGGTGTGTCGTAGGCCGTGGGGTACCAACCCTTCGATCCCAACTTCGTCGCACGCATTGTCGAACGCCCAGCGATACTCGCCGAGCGGCAAGAACCCACCTTTGCGGCTTGGAAACACCAGATCATTCGGGTCGGTGGGTAGTTCCGCCTGGAGCCGCTGCCACACCGGTTCCGGCACTGGCACATGACGATCCCGCTTCGTCTTGGTGGTCGACTCGACGATGCCGCGACCGGTGACCGCCGTCGCCGACGACCTCACGGTCAGAACTCGATCCCCCACATGCCGGCGTCGCAGTGCGACGGCCTCACCGAACCGGAGGCCGCAGTACCCCAGCACCAACGTCAGCGTTTCGAATCGGTCTGCGGCCTTGGCCAGCAACAGCAGCTCGGCATGGCTCAGGTAGCGCCGCTCACGCTCGTGTTGTTCAGGTAGATCTTCGTCCCGCTTGATCTCTAGTGCGACGTTCTTCGCAACCTTGCCGGTCCGTTGGGCGTACTTGAGGACCGCGCCGACCAACTGGTGCGTCTGAGTGATTCGACTTGCCGATAGACCGGATCCGCGCTGCCCGCCATCGACTGACAGCGCCCCCAGCCACGTTGAATAAGACTCGTAGTCAAGCCGTTTCAGCGGGACACTTTCCCACCTCGGCAAGATCACGGTATCAAGCAACGAGCGATAGCCTGCAACGGTTTTCGGCTTTCGATGCTGTTTGGTGGCGAACCACTGCTCGGCGACCGATCCGAACGTCTCTGAACTCTTCCGCGGATCGACATACTCGCCGCGGTGAACATCAGCGGTCAGCCCATTGAGGTAAGCCTGCGCATCCGGCTTGCGCTGGAAGATCTTCGTGCGCTCGGCGCCCGTGCTGTCGACCCACCGGACACGCCAACGCGAAACCTTGCCGTAGACAGCAGAACGTTCCGTCCGCATGGTGCCGTCCGGTTCCTTGACGCGCTTGTGCCAGCGGTCGTCGATACCCGCGCGCTCGTTCCGCGTGATCACGCCTCGAACATACCGCAGTGAATCCGTGGCACTCATCCGCTTTGCTTTCATGGCTGGAGCGGCGACTCGACAGAGCACGAGCAGATTGCAAACGAATATGACTGTGGTGGTGGACAAGAAGCCGAGACCGTTCGCACTCTTAGACCATTAACGGAGATGTTCGATTCAGGAGGAATCGCATGGAACTGCTCGACGCAAAACAGGTCTCGGAGATGACGGGTGTCCCGATCGGCACCCTGCGCTACTGGCGCCATTCTGATATCGGCCCCGCAAGCTTCACGCTGGGACGGCGTGTCGTTTACCGCCGTGATGAGGTGTTGCGCTGGATCTCGCAGCGCGAGACGGCAACGCGACGCGGAGGCGGCGACGCCGCGTGATGTCCGAACACGAGAAAGACCTCGGGGACTAGCCGAGGCCTTTCGTTGAACCACCCGATCGCTCGACACGGAAGTTCGTCATGAGAGTAACTTGTTCTGCCCGACGACAGAAGCGCCTCGGGCAGGAAAACCCGTGACCGCCAATGGCGAGACGGACAAGAAGTCGGTAGCCGCGCGCTTGGTAGCCATGGCACAGGAGCGTTATCTCCTCGGCGTTTCCGAGGACGGTGAACCCTTCGGCGCCGAACGCACGCGGCCGCACCTGGCGATGTTGCTTCGCGCTGGCAAGGCCGGCCTGCGTGCCGAACTTGCTTCGCGCTACTTCCACGACACCGGCACTGTCGCCGGCGGCCAGGCACTCACCGACGCCACGTTGATCCTCGAGGGCATGGCCGCCAGCAAGGCTCCGGAGAAATTGCATCTGCGCGTCGCAGAACTGGACGGCACCAACTACATCGATACCGGACGACCTGACGGCAAGGTGATCCGCATCGCCCAGGGACGTTGGATGATCACCGATTCCGCCCCGGTTCGTTTTCTGCGAAGCAAGCTGACGGCTGCGATGCCACTGCCGTCGGTGGGTGATTTGAATCGACTCTGGGATTTCGTCAACATCAACGTCGAGGACCGACCCGTCCTCGTCGCGGTGCTCGTCGCCGCGCTCGTCCAGTGCGATGTCCCGCATCCTGTGTTGGCCCTCTTCGCCGAACAAGGCAGCGCCAAGAGCACGACGACGCGCATGCTGGTCGATCTGATCGACCCCTCCCCCGTCCCGTTGCGCCAAGCGCCGCGCGATGCTGACTCTTGGGTGACCGCGGCATCCGGGTCGTGGGTAGTCGCGCTCGACAACTTGTCGGCCATCCCGCCGTGGCTGTCGGACTCGCTGTGCCGAGCCGCCACGGGCGACGGCAACGTCAAACGAGCGTTGTACACAGACGCCGACCTAGCGGTCATCAAGTTCCGTCGGTGCGTCATCATCAACGGCATCGACGTCGGCGCGGTGCGACCCGACCTTGCAGAACGACTGGCGACGGTCGACCTGCGACGCATTGATCGCCACATGCGACAACCAGAGGCCACGATGCGACACCAGTGGCGCACGGCTCTACCAGGCATTCTCAGTGGGCTACTCGACCTGGCCGCCCAAGTCCATCAACGGCTCGAGACCATCTCGGTCGATGTGTCGCCCCGGATGGCGGACTTCAGTCGCACGCTGGCGGCCGTTGACGAGATTCTGTCGACCAATGGCTTCCGTCGTTACTTGTCGCGCGCCAACCAACTCTCCGAAGACAGTCTGTCCGCCGACCCGTTCATCGAACGGCTACGCCAACACATCCAAGAACCACTCATCGCGGGATCTGGAGCGGACCTGCTGGCGGCAGTCACACCGGCCAGCGACACCTGGCGAAGGCCCAAGGAGTGGCCCAGGAACGGTCGGGACGTCACAGCACTTCTAAAGCGGCACGCACCGGCGCTTCGAAGCCTTGGCTGGGTGATCGAAGACGATGGCGCGCGGAACCACCGGAACGTGCTGCTGTGGACCGTTCACCCGCCCGCCCAAGATGTGTCGGCAGATCAAGCCTCGCAACCCTCGCGCCCCTCGCTGCTACGGGATAGCCGCATCGGATTGGCCAACGCGGAGATCGCGCCGGACTCACTTACTCGAGAGACTGCCGAAGACCTGGCCATAGAAGCCTCCTGAGTCACCGACCGCCAGCACACAATGCGCTGTCTTGTCGGTGCCGGCGAGCATCATCGGAGATGGAACCGGGAGGCGATGGTCGTGAGTCTCGAAGACGACGTGAAGAAACTGGCCGACGAGACCGTTGAGGACTGGCCCGACATCCAGTTCTCCGGCGACTTCGACAAAGCAATCAGGGACCTATTCCGATCGCACTTGCGATTCCCGCCATCCTGGTCCCAGGACGAGTGCGACGAGTACATCGCAGAGAACGCGGACATGGCCGCGACTCGTTTGATCACCACGCTCGACGACGTGATCGACACCGTTATTGATGGCTATGAACGCCAACACCGGATCCGACCCCACCACGACGACGCAAGCGAAATGATCAAGGCCAAGCGTCGATCGGCAATTCACGAGCTGGAGTGGGACATCGAGGACCTGGCAGCCGAACTCGCCGGATGGTCCATTCATAGCCTCGGTCGTGCCGTCGCGAGCATGACCGGATGCAGTCCTGCCAGCCGAAGACACCGCCGTCGCAGGACACGCTGAGCGACTGCCGTCTGGTACGTGGGCGAGAATCTCATCAACTACGTAACGGATGAACGGCTTTCGAGAGTTCTCTCGCGGCCGTCAGTGTCGGGCGATCCAGTTTCTTGAGTCGCGCTTGTTCTGTCACGCGCGCTAGCAACGCGTGCAGCGCCTCGTCGTTCTCGAGCAAAATGTCGACGGCGTGGAGCGGCGTGATGGGCGCCAGCTCCGGCCTCGCGGACGCCGCGGTCGACTTAGAGGAGGCAACGGTTTTCTGCACCTCGACCACTCGTATGGGTGACCCGTAGCGCTCTGCGGCCGTACGCGCCGCCGAGGCGTCACGTCGGCACGTGTCGGAGCAGTACAGCCGACGACGTCCGCGTCGCGGCCCGTCGTCAAGATCAAGCATCACTGCCTCGCAGCGGACACACCGAGTCGGGTCGTAGGAACCGGCGCCGTTGTCGTCACCGCTGGAGGAACGTCGATCGGCGTTGTCGGACAGTGGGTCTCTGCTCTCGAAATCCCCGCCTCGCGGCACGGAGCGAGCAGACCGCGTACCCGCGCCCGAGATGCCCGCCATCCCGCGTCCTCCATCGTCTGCGGTGCGAGCCCTGCGCAGCGCGACTTTGATCTCGCGAACATCGACATCGACGAGCGCAGCGATCTTGGCCAAAGTCTCGCCCCGGTCCCTCATCTGCTCGACGGCAGCCTGCAGGCCGGCGAGGTAACCTGCACGCCTTCTAGCCCCCTCAGCGCGGACACGCTCCTGCGCCTGATCGAGTCGCACCCGTTCCCAGGTATCGACAGCCCCAACTCGGTGCAGCGTCAGTCGAATCGTCGCGGCAGCATCGGCATTGGCGCGCTGACGCCGAGCCCTCTCTTCGTTCATTTTCCGCTGCGCTTCACGGGCTCGGTACCGAGCCCGAAGCTTCTCATTCGAGTTCATACGTTGAACATAGAAACGTGCGGACGGATCGGTCCACGACCACAGCCACATTCATGCCGACGAACGCCCATGATCCGAATCTTCACGCCGCCAGGCCTGTCGACCCACTGAACGTTCCAGCCGACTAGGCCTCGGCGCCATGCCTCTGCCCCAAGCGTCTCCCCGGCGTGCTCGACCACCCGATCCACACACCTCTTGCATTCTGGCCCCTTGCCGGCCACTAATCGCCGGACGAAAGGAGGTCTTGACGCCCGGGCGGTGACTTTCAATGGCGTCGCATTGGCCCCCGCGCGACGCCCGAAGCACGAAGCTGGGGGATGGGATCTCTCCAATCCCCCGCCGCGCCTGAAGCCACTACAGTCTCGCGTGACGTAGACCCCGGGCGCGGCGCCGTTTGGCGAGGATCAAGACCTCACCTGTGCCATGGAGAACACGCTCCTGGCTCTCTTCGCAATCAGCGAGACAGCACAGCCAGCCGCCATGAGTCGCGCGAGGAATGCGAGGTCTGGACACGCACTCCGTCTTTCAATTTCAGCCCTCGACGCACTCGCAGGTGTCTACCGCAGCACCCGCTGGGCTGGTGTATGCAAATCCGCTTACGCCAGCGGTGGTAGGCCATTGACGAAGGGGTCTGCACAACGCAAGGCTACGACTGCAATGGGGCGGCATACCTGGTCCCATGCGGAGTTCAACCCACCTCAGTGCTGCAACGCCGTGCCAGCCGCTCATCATCCGTCTGGGGCTTCTCGTCGCTGCGCGCCGTAAGCCCCTGCGTCGACGCTAGCCAGTGCGTCTGCTGGTGGGGCGTTGCGGCCACCAGCTGGCCTCGCGGAGCAGGACGGCGATGGCGGGGACGGTGAGGGTGCGCACGATGAAGGTGTCCAGCAGCAGGCCGCAGCCGATGATGAATCCGGCTTGGATCATGATGGCGATGGAGCCGACCATCAGCCCGAACATGCTGACCGCGAAGATTATGCCGGCCGAGGTGATCACCGAGCCGGTGCTGGCCACGGTTCGTAGGACCCCGACGCGGATGTTGCGGGTGGATTCCTCCTTGAGCCGGGATACCAGGAGCATGTTGTAGTCCGCGCCCACCGCGACCAGGATGATGAACGCCAACAGTGGTACTGGCCACGCGATTTCGTAGCCGAGTCCCCATTGAAAGACGAGCACTCCGATGCCCAGTGAGGCGGTGTAGTTGAGCACCACGGTGCCCAGCAGGTAGAGCGGGGCGAGCAGTGCGCGCAGCAGCAACACCAGGATCAGACCCACGATGAGGAGGGTGGAGGCGGCCAGTTGGATGAAGTCGGCGGTTAGGAGGCGCTGAATGTCGGAGTTGACTGCCGGGAATCCGGCAACCGAGATGCGGGCTTGTGCCAGGGAGGTGTTGGGTCGGGCGGCCTCGGCGACAGCGACCATCTCGTGGGACAAGTTCATGGCGGCCGCGCTGTAGGGGTCGTTGCTCGATTCGATGAGGAACCGGGCGGTCTTGCCGTCGCGGGAGAGGAATTGTTTGGCGACGTCGGCGAACTGCCGGTTCTCGAAGGCGTTGGGCGGCAGGAAGAAGCCGCTGGAGGTGTCGGAGCCGGTGCTGGCGCGCGCTGAGTTCTGCAGCTGGGTGGCGATCTGGCTCATCCCGCTGAGCATCTCGATGTTGCTGTCAGCCAGGGTGTGCACACCGGTGGCCAGAGCTTGGGCGCCGGAAGCGAGTTGGCTGATGCCGTCTTGGAGTCGCCGGACGTTGCCAGCCAGGTCGGCGGGGTTGCCGAGTGCGCCGAACGCGTTGTCCAGCGAGGTGACCGCGGTCTGGACGTCGGCCAGGGTGTCGGCCACGGATGCGTTCTCGCCGAGGTGATCGCCGAGCCCGGCGACCTGGGTGAAGAACCCGGCGTTGCGCAGCGTCGCGAGGACTTGGACTTGGTCACGGATTTGGGCGCACTGCGGTGTGGTCGCGCACCACGGCGAGGTGTTCAAGGCGCCCACCAGGGGGTCGATGGTGGCGATGGCGCCGTCGGCCTGCTCAGCGAGGGGGCGGAGCCCCGGGCCAGAACGCAGCGCCCGGTCGACCGCAGGTGCGGTGGCCGAGAGTTGGTTCAGTAGCGGCCGGAACTGGTCCACCTGTTGTCCGGCGGTCTGGGCCTGGTCGAGGATTCCGGTCAGTGGGGTCAGCGCGGTCCGCAGGGTGGTGTCGAGTTGGGCGAGGCCGCCGGCGAGTTGGTCCGCGCCGCCGGTGAGCTTGGCCAGGTCGTCCTTGCGGGCGTTGCCGTCGTCCACCGCGCCGGCCATCTTGTCGCCGATTTGTCCGTTCTGCCAGCCCAGTTGGGCTTCTTCCAGGCGGGTTCCCGCGGGGCGGGTGACCCCGGAGACCTTCGTCACGCCGGGGATCTGTGCGATGCGCGAGGCCATCTCGTCGAGGTCGGCCAGTCCCTTGCCGGTGCGCATGTCGGTCGGGGATTCCACGACGACGAATTCGGAGATGACGACGTCCTTGCGGAAGTGCCGGTCCAACAGCTGATAGCCCTCGTTGCTGGCGGTGGTGTCGGGTTGTCCTTTGCGGTCGTCGTAGCTCAATGTCGTCGTCATGGCGGCCGCTGAGAGTGCTAGCAGGATGACCAGGCTGACCAGGAGCAGCGGCACTGGTTTGCGCACCACCGCCACGGCCACCGAGTTCCAGTAACGCCGGGTTCGGTCGGACTTGGGTTCGCCGATACCGCGTTTCGCGGCCAGCGACAGCACCGGCGGCAACAGTGTCACGGTCGCGACGAACCCGACCAGGACGGCCACCGCGCAGGCCGGTCCCATCCCGGCGAACACGCTCAAGTTGGCGAACACCATGGCGGCGAACGCAAACGCGACCGTGGCGGCCGAGGCCAGGATGACGCGGCCGATGCTGGCGGTGGCGTGCTCCACAGCCTGATCGGGGGCGACCTGCGCCCGGCGCTGTTCGTGGTAACGGCTGATGAGAAAGACGGTGTAATCGGTGCCTGCGCCTAGCAGGATCGCCGTCATGAAGGCCACGGTGAACTGCGACACCGGCATGCCCAGCTCGCCCAGCGCTGAGAGCACGCCCCGCCCCACAGCCAGACTGATGCCGATCACCAGCAGGGGCAACAGCGCGGTGAACACCGACCGGTAGACGATGAGCAGGATCAGCGCGATCAAACCCGCGGTGGCGATGGAGATGAACAGCAGATCGTGTTCGGCCTCGGCGATCTGATCGCTGAACGTCGACGGCGGACCGGTGACCTTCGCCGTCGTCGAGAATCCGTCGAATGCGTCGGCGACGATGGCGCGGACCGCGGTAACCGACTCGGCGGCAGCGGGGTCACCAAGCGTGCCGGCCACCCCAACGGGCAGATACCAGGCCTTGCCGTCCTGGCTAAGCGCCTGAGCAGCGGTCACCGGATCGGCCAGCAGGTCCTGAACCAGCAGCACGTGCTCGGTGTCGGCACGCAACCGCGACACCAGATCGGTATAGCGTTCCCGCGCCGACGGCGTCATGCCGGACTGGTCCTCCATCGCCACGAACAACATGGTCTTGGAGCCCTGCTCGCCGAAGGCCTCGCTCATCCGGTCGATGGTCTGGAAGGACCCGACGTCGCGAGGGATCAGCTGCACCGACTGCTTCTGCACCACCGTTTCCAGTTGCGGGAACAGCAGGGCCAGAATCACCGCCAGTCCAACCCAGGCGCCAATCACCAACGCCTTGTGCCGCACGGTGAAACGAGCCAGCGCGCCGAGACGCTCGCTGTATTCGCCGGAGGTCTTGGCAGCCGAGATGGCGCGTTCGCGCACCCGGGTAGCGGCGTCGTCGTTGGGCGCGTCCGCTTCGTTATCGTCGGCGCTCAAGGGCGCACCGCAGGGCGCTCGGACACCAGGTCATCTTCGGGTAGATCATGGCGCACGACGCGAACCCGGCCACCGGGTAGACAGGCCATATAACCGTGGCGCTTGCCGTACAACTCCCAGGCCGTGAAACTCTCATCGGCCGCTACGGTGAAGCCGTAGCCGTTTGAGAACTCGACACGCAGAGTGCCGTCGTCGTCGCAGTTGGCGCGCGTGCAGACGCTCCCGGCGAAGTTCAGCAGCGGGCGCTGGAAATTCGGCACGTCATTCGGATCAACGAGCACGTCTTCGGCCGGATGCGCACCCACCGGGGGGAGTGACAAGCGCAGTGGTCGTGTTATGACCAGCTCGTTGTAGTCCTCCAGATTGAGCACCAGACCGCCGACCAAGCTGACCCGCTGGACCTCGCAGGCTTGAATCCACTGGGTGATCATCAGACCGCCTCTCGCCGCCAATTGGTTCCTACGATACTAACAGTATCGCTCCGCTACCGATAGTAGCGTTCTGTCCAAATGGCCGTCCGATCACGCCTGTCGCGACTCTGCGTTCTTGATGATCAATCCGATGCTGCGCTCTAGTCGGACGGCGATATCCTCGGCGGAGGTGCCGTGCCGGACCCATGTGACCAGGCTGGCGAGCCAGACGTTGCCGACGATGGCGGCGATTCGGTGGTGCCTCGGGTTCGGTTCCCCGCCGGCGATCGCCAGCCCGATCAGGTGCTCGATGACCGCCTCCGCGCGGTCCACCTCTGCGCTCGCGCTGCCATCGGCGAAGACGAACGCGCGGGTCACGGCCTCCGTCAGCGCCGGCCTGGTATGCCATTCTCGACAGAGGCGCGCATTCAAGTGCTCCACCCGCAGCCACGATGATCCCGCTGTGGCGGTCCAATCCCGTTCGGCTCCAATACGTTCGAACTCACGCGCCAGGATGGCCACCAGTACGTGCGCCTTCGATGGGTAGAGGCGATAAAGGGTGCCGACCGCTATCCCGGCGCTATCGGCAACTGCGCGCATCTTCACCGCGTTGTAGCCGCCACTCGAGGCGATTGTTGCGGCGCAGTCGAGGATGATCTCGCGTTTACGAATCGACTCGGCGCAGCGATCCTCTTTGATCGATCCGGTTGTCGTCATCGGCAATCCTCGGCCTGTGAGGGCAGGCCCGGGGCGGACGCTGCCATGGGCAACGATCACGGCGGGACGCACAGTATCGCTACGCTACCGTTGGTACCATAACGCGATGCGAGTCGGAATGACCAGACGATCCGGTCGACGGATAGGGCGATGAACAACGCTTCGCCGCCCGACGGAGACGACCCCGATCCCCGTCGGGCCCGGTCGCGAACACGATTACTCGACGCCGCCGCCGATCTGCTCAGCACGGGCGGAGTCGAGGCGGTGACGATCGACGCGGTCACCAAGGCCTCGAAGGTTGCGCGAACCACCCTCTACCGCCATTTCAACAGTTCCTCGCACCTTCTCGCCGCGACCTTCGAGCGACTCCTACCCCAAGTCACCCCGCCGCTGCCGAGCTCACTTCCTCTGCGGGAGCAGCTGATCGAACTTCTCACACGTCAGGCGTCCCTATTCGCCGACGCACCCCTTCACCTCACCACCCTGGCGTGGGTGTCACTAGGGCCTTCGTCGCCCGAAAGTGACGACGCCGGCCACACGCAGTCACTGCGAACGAGGGTGGTCGACCAATACCGCCAGCCGTTCGACACCATCCTGCAGAGCCCCCAAGCGCGCGACGAGCTGGACGACTTCGACGTCGAACTCGCCATGTGCCAACTCGTCGGACCACTGGCGTTCGCGCGCATGACCGGACTCCGCACTATGAGCCGGCACCAATGCGAAAACATCGCCGACGACTTTCTCAAGGCCCATCGACGCGTGCGCCCCGGAGGGCAGTCAGCCTCAGCCCGCAATTCCACACCGAAGTAGACAGATAAACGAAGACGCCAGGCCGCGATTCTCGCGCCTGGCGACTGTGAGTTGTAGCGGTGGCAATCTGTCCGTCTCGATTCTAGAGAAACGAGACGGCCCTCAAGTCACTACTCCCCACCACGTAATCCCAAGTCGGCCCCGTCTCGTTTCCTTTCTCACACCGCATGTCTCAGATCTCAATGTCTGCGGGCATTGACACGGTCGTCGGCGGCCGGAATTCGCGGCTACGCACCCGTCACCACCGCGGGTTAGAACGTCGATGGACGGTTGGCCGCGCGCCTCCGCCGTGTCTTCCATCCGGAACTCATACCGACGAGCCCTCGGGCGTGGTCAACACCGTAGGCGGAACCCGTCCGAGAACTCGCTTCGTCGCTTGGTGGGCGCGCGAGAGGCTACTTCCGTCCCCCCGCCGCTTACACGCCCGGCCTTGTTGGCCGTCCAACGTCATTCGAGTAACCGGCCACGCTTGCGACTTTCAATCGCGCCCGCCATCAAACGGTCGGCGCCGCCTCGGTCGCTTCGGCAAGCCCATCGAACGGTACCGGGTTGGCGGACCGGATTGCCTCCAGCATCGAACTGAATGCCTCAATCGCATTCTTGACTCGCTCTTGGGCCTTGAGACCGCGATCCGTCGCTGGCAATAGATGGCCTGAGAACGCCGTGGCCAGGGCGACAACAGGTTGCCAAGTTTCCACGGCGTCGATCGGAGATAGATTCTCTTTGAAACGGAGCGAATAGCGGTTCGCTACAGCGACTTCGAGGACCGTCTCAATGCACGAACCAATCGCCGCAACTAGCAGGTAATTCGATCCCCGTGAGCTGAAGAAGGCCGCGTGTCGCTTCTGTGCGTCCGTCCGGGATTCTTCCCGGATCCCCAGGATGTTTTGTTTCTCCCGTTCCACAGCTTTGAGGAGACTGTAGGTGTAAACGATGTGGCGTGCGGTGACGGTGTCGCGAAATATGCGCGAGTAGACGGCGTCATTGTCCCAAATGCTCCGCGTCTCGTTATAGGCAAGGTTTGGCTCGCCATGAAAAGCCGCTAACGACTGGGCAACGGGAGAATCGGGCACAAGCGTCTTCATGCGCTGGATTGCATCGGTGGCGCCGCCTCGCCGCCCCCCGCGATAGTCGGCGTTTGGAATGGCGTCGAACTCCCTTCGCAGCCTCTCCTGGACGTCGTCTTTGCTACGGAAGTCGGTTGCTTCAACCTTGTTTTGCGTGTTGTTGTATTTGACGATATCGCCGAGGACCGATGTGTTGGTGCACTTGACGAAACGAGCCATAACGACGGCGCCCGTGGTGGAACTCGCTTCGGTCTCGTCGAGGCTGCCCAGCGCTCCAGTGGTCTGCCCACCGTTCACGATGCCGACGCCCTTGATTCGTAGCTCCATCGACGCGCCGTCGTCCTTGAATTCGTACTCGTTCACAAGAACGGTGATCCCGTTGTTGAAGATCGCAAAGTTTGTTGGCTGACTCTTCGCGGTCTCCTTGATACCGAAGTTGATATTTCCGTTCGAGCGCACGACGCCGAGGTAGTCACGAATGTTTGGTGACATCAGTCTGGTCTTGTGCTCCGTCCAAAGCGACCGCAAGTCGGCGACGTCAACGGCAGTCGAGAACGCGCTCCAGTCTTCACCGAAAATTTCAAAGCCTCCGGGAACTTTGAACGTGAACTGATCTGAAACGAGGATCGGAGCCTGAATCCGGGCGTACTCCTCTTCGAGGCCTTCACGACCAATTTCAATTGCGGACACATCGACGTCGACATCGGGGAAGTCGCGCTTGAGAATGCCGTCGGCTGTCTTTTGCGCTTGGGCCAACTCGACGGCGACATTCTTGGACTCATGGCAGTTGTGGACATACCAAAGTTGAAGTTCTCGAACCTCGCCGTCACTTATAGCGTCGCGAACCTCCTGAGCCGCGCTGCGAAGTCCGTCAGGGAGTTTGTCCAACTCGCCAGCGAGAAGCCAACTGGCGCCGGTGTTCAGGTCGCTTGCCTTATTGGCCGGCGCTTCGCCTACCTCGTCCTTAGTGGACATGTACCCCTGAGCCAGGATCACCCGTTGCGTGTCCCCTACGACAGCTACGAGGTCGCATTTCTTGTCGTTGCTGCCGTCGGTGAGGCTGTTGGACGCGAAAGTGTCCACATCGTCGAAACCGAGCTTCAACTGCGCAACGAAGAGCAGCAAGGCGTTGTCGCCGTACGCAGCCAGGTCGTCCCGGCTGAGGAATGCGGCGTAGCCGGGGAAGTCCGCCGCCCCGGCGTCTTGCTGCTGAGTCATGAAGTCCCTCCCTGTCGTGTCAGTGCACCCTGTTGCCATTGCGCGCTAGTGACCATAGACGCACCGAACGGTGATACCGCAGTACATACCGCAGTAGTTCCATTTCACCTCGCCGCTCACCAACGCCGCCAACGTTGAACTCGCTGGTCAGAGCAAGATCGTCAACCGCCACCGTTAACACCAAACACAACAAACGCCCAGTTCAGAGGATTTTAAGTCCGCTGCCTCTGCCAATTGGGCTATGGGGGCTCGCGGCGAATCTAACGTGGCGACCGCGCCGGCGCCCCACCGGCACTCCGAGAAGGCCAAGAGATCAGCAGGCGCACCACGGCCGGGCCCGCCCCAGCGCCCGCCCCGAGCACCGCAATCGACTCCGGCGGACCCCGAAAGCAAACCGTCAATAATCCGCACCAGACCGTTAAGAACCCGTTAACGGCGCAATTCTTCCGTAATCCCGACGAAAGGGTGGAGCGTTGACCGGGCCCAGCTGGGGGCCCGGCTCGTATCGCACGAGGAGCTTCATGTCGTTCCTGACCACCCATCCCGATGCGCTGGCCGCCGCGGCCGGCGACCTGCAGACGATCACCGGAGCACTCAACTCCCAGAACGCGGCCGCGGCCGGCCCGATCAGCTCGCTGGCCCCGGCCGCCGCCGATGAGGTCTCCGCTCTGCAGGCTGCCCTGTTCTCCGCCTACGGCACCCTGTACCAGCAGATCAGCGCGCAGGCGGCGGCGATGCAGGAGATGTTCATCCACACCCTGCGCGCCAGCGCCGACTCCTATGGGGAGACCGAGGCCGCCAATTCTGCGGCGGCCACCACGACGGCGGGTCTGGGCACCGCCGCGGACCCGGGCACGGTGGGTTCCGGGGCGGCCATCGACTTGCGGTACGGGCTGGGTGGAGTCGTCAGCAACTCCCTTATCTACGTCGCGATGCAGGCCACCAATTTCGGCTCGGCCACCTCGGAGTTCATCGGCCTCGACCCGGGCCCCTTCACCAACCCGCCCGGCGTCATCACCCGCGCCGGCGACGGTGCGGCGGAGGGCAATCTCGTCTCCCAGGCCAGGCCCGGGGGCACCGCCGCCCCGGCCGCCACAGCAGCCGGCCAGGGCGCGCCGGCAACCAAGCTCTCGGCACCACCGAACTGGGCCGCCAAAGCCCCACCAGCCGCGGAGTCGCGTCCACTGGTCGCATCTGCAACCGCCCAGACGCACGGCGCCGCCACAGTGCCTGCCGGGGTGCCGGCCGCAGCCGCGGCAGACCGCGGCGGCTATGGCTTCGGCCGGCCGCGCTACGGCGTCAAGCCGGTCGTGATGCCCCGCAAGCCGATCGTCTAGCGGCGCCAGCACCGGCCGAGATCGACTAGAGGAAACGGATTCCCACTATATGGATTACGCAGCACTGCCCCCGGAGATCAACTCCGCGCGGATGTATTCCGGCGCCGGGGCCGCGCCGATGACGGCTGCCGCGACGGCCTGGAACTCCCTGGGCGCCGAACTGGCCACCACCGCGGCCGCCTACGAGTCGGTGATCTCCAGGCTCGCCGACGAAGAGTGGCGTGGCGCGGCCGCAACGGCGATGGCCGCCGCGGCCCGCCCCTACGTGACGTGGCTCCACGCCACCGCAGCCGCCGCCGAACACGCCGCCGCTCAGGCGTCGGCATCGGCCGCCGCCTACGAGTCGGCGCTCGCGATGACGGTCCCCCCGGCGGTGGTGGCCGCCAACCGGACACAGCTCGCGACGCTGGTGGCGACGAACTTCCTGGGGTTCAACACCGCGGCCATCGCGGAGCTTGAGGCCCAGTACGCCGAGATGTGGGCACAGGACGCCATCGCGATGTACGGCTACGCGGCCGCCTCAGCGCGAGCCGGGGCATTGCAGCCGCTGGACACGCCCGCGCCCAGCACCAACCCGGCCGGGATCGCCGGTCAAGGCGCTGCAGTGTCCCAGGCCGCCGCCGGCAACGCGCAAGAAGGGTTGTCGCAGTTGGTCTCCGGACTGTCCACGGCCATGCAGACCCTGGCGGGGCCGGCCACGGCTACTGCCCAGCCGGCTGAGGGCGGACTCGCCGGCTTCGTGGCCGACTTCATCAACTCCACCCAGTCCATCGGCTTCTGGAACGGACTGCAGACGTACAGCGCAGCGTTGAGCAACGTCGGTGCCTGGCACGGCTTCGCCGCCATCTCCAACGCGATCGCCATCGCCACCGGGCCCACCCAGGCGACGGCGACCTCACCGACCCTGGTGGACTCGGTCGCAGCTGCATCCGACAGCGCTCCCGTCATGGCAGGTACCGGACGGGCCGTCCCGGTGGGCGGTTTGTCAGTGCCGTCGAGCTGGCCGGCTGCCGTCCCGACCACGGCCACATCGATCCCCGAAACCACCGCCACGCTAGTCAGCCACGGCTGGACCGACGCCGAGGAAGGCGGCGCGGTCAACACGGTGGGTGCGGGTGTGCCGGCCACGGCATCGGCAGGCCGCAGCGGCTCAAGTCTGAGCAACCCGAAGTACGGCTTCAAACCCACCGTGATGGTGCGGCCTGTGGCCGCTGGCTGATGCCATCGGTTGCCGCAATGATGGACTGGTGAGCGTCGTGAGACAGGCCGGGTCGCCTGGACAACCACGCGAAGAACGGCGCATCGACCGCGCCGACAAGAAGATCGCCCAGACCGGGGAGGCGCGCGAGCGGATCGTGGCCGCGGTGACCGGCGGCCCCGAGTCTGAACCGCTGGTGCGCCGGGCCTCCCGGATCGCGTCGAGGGCCGGCGGTGAACTGCTGGTCCTGCATGTCCTGGGCGGCGACGGCCTGTCGGGAGCCTCGGCCCCGTGGGTGGCCAAGCTCCGCCAGCTGGCGATCAGCCTGGGCGCCTCGCTGCACACCGTGATCGGTGACGACGTACCGACTGCGCTGCTGGACTTCGCCCGTGACGTCAACGCCACCCAGTTGGTGATCGGCAGCTCGCGGCGATCCCGCTGGGCGCGCATCTTCTACGAGGGCGTGGGCGCGGCGGTGGTGCAGCGCTCCGGCGACATCGACGTGCACATCGTCACCAACGAGGAAGCCAAGCGGCGTTTCCGGACGCTGTCGATCTCACCGCCGGACCGGCGGCTGTTGTCCTGGCTGGCCGCCGTCGTCGTGCCGATTGCCATGTGCGCGGTGACCGTAGGACTTCTGGACCGCCATCTCGAGACCGGGCTCAGCGCACTGTTCTTCGTCGGAGTGTTGCTGGTGGCACTGCTCGGCGGTATCGCCCCGGCCGTGCTCGCCGCGCTGCTGTCCGGGCTGTTGCTGAACTACTTCCTGCTCTACCCGCGCCGCGATTTCGCCATCGCCGAAATCGACGCCGCGGTGACTGAGGCCGTGCTGCTCTTGGTTGCCGTAGCGGTGGCTGCCCTGGTCGACGGTGCGACCAAAAGAACTCGGGAGGCAGGCCGGGCCTCTCGCGAAGCCGAGCTCATGACCCTGTTCGCCGGGTCGGTGCTGCGCGGAGCCGACTTGGGCACCCTGCTGGAGCGGGTGCGCGAGACCTACGCCCAACGGGCGGTGAGCCTGGTCCGGGTCGCGAAGGACACCGGAGTCCCCGGTGTCGTGGCGTCGGTCGGCGAGATGCCCTGCACCTCGGTGGATCTCGCCGACACCTCGATCGATGTCGGCGACGGCGAGTTCTGGATGCTGATGGTCGGCCGTCAGTTGGCCTCCCGCGACCGCCGAGTGCTGTCGGTGGTGGCGCGGCAGGCGGCCGGGCTGGTTCGCCAGGAGGAGCTGGCGGCCGAAGCCGGCCGGGCCGAGGCGCTGATGCGAACCGACGAACTGCGCCGGTCCCTGCTGTCGGCGGTCAGCCACGACCTGCGCACCCCGCTGGCCGCCGCCAAAGCGGCGGTGTCGAGCCTGCGCGCCGACGACGTCGACTTCTCCCCCGACGACACCGCCGAGCTGTTGGCCACCGTGGAGGAATCGGTCGACCAGCTCACCGATCTGGTGGGCAACCTGCTCGACTCCTCGCGACTGGCGGCCGGTGTGGTCCGGCCGGAGCTGACCAAGGTGTACCTCGAAGAGGTGGTGCAGCGCGCTCTGATCGGAATCGGCAAGCGCAGCAACACCTTCGGTCGCGGCGGCCTCGACCAGATAAGGGTCGAGGTCGGTTCGACGGTGGCGATGGCCGATGCCGGACTGTTGGAACGCGTGCTGGCCAACGTGATCGACAATGCGTTGCGCTACGCCCCCGACAGCCCGGTCCGGGTGACCGCGAGCCACGTGGGTGAGCGGGTACTGATCAACGTCGCCGACGAGGGCCCCGGACTGCCCCCAGGCGGCGAGGCGCACGTCTTCGACCCGTTCCAACGCCTGGGCGACCGCGACAACACCAGCGGTGTCGGCCTGGGACTGCCGGTGGCACGGGGTTTTACCGAGGCAATGGGTGGCACCATCTCGGCGACGAGAACACCGGGCGGCGGGTTGACAATGGTGGTTGACCTGGCCACCCCGGCGGGAGAGAGCTGATATGCGCACACGGGTTCTGGTGGTCGACGACGAGCCGCAGATACTGCGTGCGCTGAAGATCAACCTGTCGGTGCGCGGCTACGAGGTCGTCACCGCGGCGACCGGCAGTGGTGCACTGCGCGCGGCGGCCGAACAGCGTCCCGACGTGGTGATCTTGGATCTGGGATTACCCGACATCTCCGGCATCGAAGTCATCGCGGGGCTGCGCGGTTGGCTGACGGCGCCGGTGATCGTCTTGTCTGCCCGTACCGACTCCGCCGACAAAGTGGAGGCGCTGGACGCCGGTGCCGATGACTACGTGACCAAACCGTTCGGGATGGACGAATTCCTGGCTCGGCTGCGGGCGGCTGCCCGACGCTACGCCGCGACCGCAGAACCTGATCAGCCGACCGTGGAAACGGCCTCCTTCACCGTCGATCTGGCCGCCAAGCGAGTCTCCAAGAACGGTGGCGAAGTGCACCTGACCCCGACGGAATGGGGCATGTTGGAGATGCTGGTGCGCAACCGGGGCAAGCTGGTCGGCCGTGAGGAGTTGCTCACCCAGGTATGGGGTCCGGCCTATGCCAAGGAAACGCAGTATCTCCGGGTTTATCTGGCGCAGTTGCGGCGCAAACTCGAAGACGATCCCTCAAACCCCAAACACCTGCTCACCGAGGCCGGCATGGGTTACCGCTTCGAGGTGTGAATTCTTGAGGTTTTGAATTCCGCCGGCGCGGATATGCCTGGGAGAACCAATCGGAAGGAGTTTTACCGTGTTCTCCCACATCAAGAAGACGGCAATAGCAGCAGCGGGTGGCCTCGCGACGGCCGGATTGCTGGTGGCGGCGCCGGCTTCAGCGGACCCACAAGTAGTCGAATTCGGCCAGGAGCAGGAGATTCAGAGCCCGGGCGGAGCCATCGACTACACCGTCGAGAACCTGCAACCCAGCGGACACAACGACGGCATCTGGTACTCCGAGGTGACGGCCAGGGCGGTAAGCGGTTCTCCGACCCCGAACATCGCTGACTTCAACGCCCGCGCCGTCAACAGCTCGACATTTGCGGTGATGAAGGGCAACGAGGTCGACGGCCTGCCCAACGCGCCGATCGCCCCGGGTAGCGAGGCCAGCGGCCGAATCTACTTCGACGTCAAGAATGGCACTGCGCCGGACAGCGTTGTCTACCGCGATGCCGCCGGCGTCGAGAAGGTTGTCTGGAAGCAGGACCACCAAGCTCAGGGCCACCACGCACAGGACCAGCAAGCGCAGGACCAGCAGGCGCAGAACGAGCAAGCTCAGAACGAGCAAGCTCAGGACCACCAGGCGCAGGACCAGCAAGCAGTGACCGGCTAAGCGGAGTCGGTGATCGACAACACGATGCCATCCAGGATGTCGTGTTCGCTGACCACCAACTCCTCGATTCCGGCGCGCTGCGCCAAGATGCGGGCCAGCTCCTGGACCACGATCGCCCCGCCGCCGATCACATCGACGCGGCCGGGGTGCATCGGGCCCAGGGCGGCCCGCTCGGCGTGGGTCATACCGATCAACTGATCGCAGACCACCGCCAGGTCAGCGAAGCCGATCCGCGACAGATGTATTGCGTCCGAGTCGTATTCGGACAGGCCGAGCGCCAGGGCCGACAGTGTGGTCATGGTGCCCGCCACCCCCACCCAGGTTCGGGCATGCTGCACCGGTACGGCTTGCACTGCCGCGCCCAGTAGTTCGCGCGCCACGTCACGCGCAGCGGCGACCTCCTCGGTGGTCGGCGGATCGGAGTGCAGGCACCGCTCGGTCAGCCGAACACAGCCGACGTTGGCCGAGTGACTCGCCGACACCCCGTCGACCGGATTCCCGAGTACCACCTCGGTGGACCCACCCCCGAGGTCGACCACGACGAACGGTCCTTCGGCGGCGTCCAATTCACCCACCGCACCGCGGAAAGACAGTTCTGCTTCCTCGTGCCCGGTGATCACCTCGGCGATCGCCCCGTCGACGGCGCGACCCAGCACCTGCGCGGTCATGTCGAAGAACACGTCGCGGTTGGCCGCATCACGGGTCGCCGAGGTCGCCACCATCCGCACGCGGGAAACACCGTGCGCCACCAGCAAATCGGCGTAATCGGCCAGTGCCGCTCGGGTGCGCTCCAGCGCCTCGGAGGCGAATCGTCCTGTCGCATCGACTCCTTCGCCCAATCGAACGATGCGCATCTCTCGGTGGATGTCGCGTAACCGGCCGTCGACCGGTTCAGCGATCAACAGGCGAATCGAGTTGGTGCCGCAGTCGATTCCCGCGAGGCGAGTCACAGCCAGTCCTCCGGCCGGAGGATCCCGGCCATCGCCGGCTCGGCGGCCAGGATGGCCAGTGCCTCGTCACCGAACGGGTTGACGCCGCGGCCTTTGGCCAGGGAATGGGCCATCAGCACGTGCAGGCATTTCACCCGGTCGGGCATGCCCCCGCCGGTGAACGTGGTTCCCAACGTCTCGATCGCATCCCGCTCGGCGAGATAGGACTCGTGCGCGGCCCGGTAGCCGGCCGCGAGTTCGGGATCCTGCTTGAGCCGCGCGGTCATCTCGGCCATCAGGCCTGAGGATTCCAGTCGGCTGGCCGCAGCGGTCAGCGCCGGGTGCGTCAGGTAGTACAGGGTGGGAAACGGTGTGCCGTCGGGCAGCTTCGGAGCCGTCTTGACCACAGCGGGTTCGCCGTTGGGACAGCGATAGGAGATCTCCAGGACGCCGCGCGGCTCTCGGCCCAGCTGCCGGCCCACCACCTCCAGGTCGGCGGGATCAACCAACGGGCACCACCGGAGCGGGCGGAACCAGTTGCTCGGGCGGCACAGGTGGAGCCGGCGGCGGGTGCGGCGCGTCGGCGATGGTGTGCCACAGCGCGGTGTACCAGGGATCACCGCTGGGGGCCGCCAGAGGTTCGGCGCCCGGCTCACCCGGCTCCTCGGGCGGCGCGGGCAGCTGGACCTGGTAGGGAATCTCGCCGGGCATCACAAAGCCGAGCCGCTGGCGGGCCTGCGCCCGGATGTGCGCGGGGTCTTCCAAGTTGGCCTTCTGCTGCTGCAGGTCGCTGATCTGGTGGTGCAGGGTGGTCTCCAATTGGGACTGCTGTTTCATCTCCGCGTGCTGAGCGAAGAAGGTTCGGACCGGCCCGGCCAGGGTCAGCGTGAGCACACACATCACCGCGGCCATGATGACCGCGCGCCGGGCGGTGAAGCCGACCCGCAGCTCCGAGCTCTGCTCGGCCGCCGCCGCGATGGCCCGCTTGACCGCACCGACCGGTGACGGCGACGGGGTCCGCGCGGTGCCCGCCGCGCGCCGCACCGGAGACACCCGGCGCGGACGCGCACGTCCGGTCTCCCCGCCCCGGCCCGGCCGCGACGTCGCGGGACGTCGCTTGGCGTCAGGCCGTTTCGGATCGGACATGGCAGCGACCCCTGGCTGCTACTTGCTCTCCGGCGCGTAGCGGGGGAAGGCCAGGTCGCCGGCATAACGCGCGGCGTCGCCGAGCTCCTCCTCGATCCGCAGCAGCTGGTTGTACTTGGCCACCCGCTCGCTGCGGGCCGGTGCGCCGGTCTTGATCTGACCGCTGCTGACGGCCACCGCCAAGTCGGCGATGGTGGTGTCCTCGGTCTCGCCGCTGCGGTGGCTCATCATGGTGCGGTAACCGCTGTGGTGGGCCAGCGTGACCGCGTCCAGGGTCTCGGTCAGCGTGCCGATCTGGTTGACCTTGACCAGCAGCGCATTCGCCGCGCCCCGCTCGATGCCCTCCTCGAGCCGCTCGGGGTTGGTGACGAACAGGTCGTCGCCGACGAGCTGCACCCGGTCGCCGATCGCCGAGGTCAACGACACCCAGCCGTCCCAGTCGTCCTCGGACAGCGGGTCTTCGATGGACACCAGCGGGTAGTTGTCGAGCAGCTTGGCGTAGAACTCGGCAAGCTGGGCCGCGGTACGGTTCTGCTTCTCGAACGCGTAGCCGCTGCCCTCGGTGTAGAACTCCGTGGCCGCGACGTCGAGGGCCAGCGCGACATCGGTGCCCAGCTTGAGCCCGGTGGCCTCGATCGCGGTGCTGATCAGGTCGAGCGCGGCGGTGGTGCCGGCGACGTCGGGAGCGAAACCGCCCTCGTCACCGAGCCCGGTGGACAGCCCCTGCTTCTTGAGCACCGCCTTGAGCGAGTGGTAGACCTCGGCACCCCAGCGCAACGCCTCGGCGAAGTTGGGGGCGCCGATCGGGGCGACCATGAATTCCTGGACGTCCACACCGGTGTCGGCGTGGGCGCCTCCGTTGAGGATGTTCATCATCGGCACCGGCAGGATGTGGGCGTTGGGGCCGCCCAGGTAGCGGTACAGCGGGAGCGCCGCGGAGTCGGCGGCCGCCTTGGCCACCGCCAGCGACACACCGAGCATGGCGTTGGCGCCCAGCCGGGACTTGTCCGGGGTGCCGTCGAGGTCCACCAGGGCCTGGTCCACCAACCGCTGGTCGTCAGCGCTGATCCCGATGACCGCCGGTGCGATCTGGTCCAGTACCGCGGTGACCGCCTTCTGCACGCCCTTGCCGCCGTAGCGGGTGCCCCCGTCACGAAGCTCCACGGCTTCGTGCTCGCCGGTGGATGCACCGGAGGGCACCGCGGCCCGGGCGAACGTGCCGTCTTCCAGGGCGACCTCGACCTCGACCGTGGGGTTGCCGCGCGAATCGAGGATCTCGCGGGCGCCGACCTGCTGGATGATGGGCACTGAACTTCTCCTTGAGCGTGGATGGGGCGGGTGTTCTAGCGAAGGCCTGTTGGGAGCCTAGCCGTACTGCGGACCAGACACCTCACAGCGGGCGACCGGCCGCGTATGCGGCGGCCCAGTCCCGGACGGCGCGGGCATAGATCTCCGACTGGTTGTAGGCCATCAGGGCCTTCATCCAGCCGTGCGGGGTGGCCAGATCTTTGCCGCGCCAGCACAGATATCCCGCCGCCGACAGGGCGGCGTCGTCGATGTTGTCGGGGCTGATGATCCCGTCGTTGTTGGCGTCGACGCCGTAGAGCCGCCAGGTCTCGGGAATGAACTGCATGGGGCCCATCGCACGGACCACGCCGTCGTCGTCGGCCAGATCCGGTTGCACTTCCTCGACGATGTGCAGATTGCCTCCGGATCCGTCGAGCCGGACCCCGCGGATCTTGGGCCGCACGTCGCCGTTACGCGCCACCGTGGAGTTGTTGTAGTGGCCGTGATGACTCTCGATCTGTCCGATGCCCGCCAGCGTGGTCCAGCCCAGATGGCAGTTGGGGTTCTCCACCTCGGCGACCCGCGCGGCATAGGCGTAGGCCTCCAGCGCGGTGACGGGGATGCCGAGCATCGGGGCCCGCTCAGCGGCCCACTGATAGAGCTGATCGGCCGGCCGACCCGTGGCGATGTCAGTTCTGACCGGTGGGACCGGGTCTCCGGGGGGAGGCGGGACGCCCTGCGGGATGGGGTTACCGAGCTGCCAGCTGCAACTGGATGCCAGCAGCACAGCCGTCGCGCCGACGACGGCGGCCGTCCGCAGCCAACGTAGCGCCGACACCGCACTCCCCAATCTCGAAGCTATGGTTTTGCGTCCATCGTTTCATGACTGGGCCATCAACGAGGCGCGACCGACCGCCCGTTCCGCGGGCGCACATCGCACGAATCGGCCGTGCCGGCGCGGACTCCGCAGGTCTAACCGGTCAGCTCGCTGCGGTCGGGATCGGCCAGCAGAGCGTCGCGTGCGCGCGCAACCCGGGACCGGATGGTGCCCACCGGGCAGCCGCAGACCGCGGCGGCGTCGGCGTAGGACAGACCGAACAGTTGAGTCAGCAACAGCGCCTCACGCTGATCGGTCGACAGGCCGGCGATCAACGCGTTCACCTCGACCACGTCCTCGAACCCGCGGTCCGGCCGGTCGCGTTCGAGCAGCAGCTCCGGGTCGGCGCCCGGCGCGGTGCGCGGACGCGCCTTGAGGTACCGGATGTGGTCGGCCACCACGCGCCGGGCGATGGCCAGCAGCCAGGTCCGGGCACTGGATCGGCCGGCGAATCGGGGGATCGAGCCGATCGCCCGCAGGAAGGTCTCCTGGGTCAGGTCGTCGGCACTGACCCCATCGAAGAGGTAGGCCACGAATCGCCAGACATCGTGCTGAGTGGCCTTAATGAACGCCTCCAGCGCACGGGCATCGCCGGCGGCGGCGGCGACGGCGAGAGCGGTGACAGCATCGTCATCGACCCGGTCAGCTCCCGCCATGAACATCCACCTTAGACCCGGGGCGGTGTCGCTATTACGACGCATGGTCGTAGAGCTGTCGGTGCGGCTGACCGAGCGCAGATGGCGTCGGCGACCGCGGCTGACACCCACCGCCGGGGCCGCTCGGTCAGCGCCGCCGTCGGCATCCCTGCGGGCCGGGAGCGGGCCCGCGCCACCCATGCGCTGACGTGCCACCAGCAACGCGAACACCAAGCCGATCAGCACCGGCAGATGGCTGGCGATCCGAGCGGCTGTCACCTGCCCGTGGTAGGCATCCACGGCCACATAGCCGCCCAGGGCCAGCGCATATACCCCGGCGATCGCCGCGACACCGGCTGCCACAGACGGCCAGATACCGGCGGCGATCATCGCCCCGCCGAGCGCCAACAGCCATGCGGTGGACTCATGCAGCAAATGCGCTCCGGTGGCCGCACCGTGGCCGTGGCCGTGCGCCGACACCATGCCGAAGTCCACGCCGGCGATCTGGATCGCCGCCATCACCACTTGGAGCACCCCGACGGCGATCAGCGCCGGGCGCCGAAAACCCCACCGCGACCACAGGCTGTCGCCGTCGTTCTCGGCGGTGATCGATGTCACGCCGGCGGCCGCCAGAATCTGGGCGGCCAGGTCAGGGCCGGTGCCGGCATCGGAGTCGGAGTTGATGTCGGTCAGGCGGCGGGCCTGGGCCGCGGCACCGACCAGCCACCGCCGGCAACTGCGGCATGATGCCAAGTGCGCATCGACCTGCTGCGCCGGCAGCTCCTGCTGCTCGCCGTCGAGCAGCGAGGACAGGGTCTCGCGCACCACCTCGCATCGCATGCCGACATAGTGGCTCATTGAGCGCCCGGATACAAAGATTCTTTTCCCGGGAACCAATCCGGGCCCTGCCGCGACCAATTGGTTGACCGAACGAGATCGTGTTGGAAGAGGTGTTCGATGACCGCACCGGTCTGGCTGGCGTCGCCGCCGGAGGTGCACTCGGCGCTGTTGAGCGCCGGACCCGGGCCCGGTCCCCTGCTGGAGTCGGCCTCGGCCTATGCGTCGATGAGCGCGGAATACGCCGAAGTGGCCGCTGAACTGGACGCGGTGCTGGCCGGGGTGCAGGGCGGGGCCTGGCAGGGTCCCAGCGCCCAGCAGTACGCGGCTGCGCACGGCCCGTACCTGAGCTGGCTGGCCGAGAGCGCCGCCAAGAGCACCGCGGCGGCCGGCCTGCACCAGACCGCGGCCGCGGCCTACACCACCGCGCTGGCCGGTATGCCGACCCTGGCCGAACTGGCCGCCAATCACGCGGTGCACGCGGCGTTGGTGGCGACGAACTTCTTCGGCATCAACACCATCCCGATCGCGCTGAACGAAGCCGACTACGCGCGGATGTGGGTTCAGGCCGCGGAGATGATGACCGTCTACCAGGCCGTCGCGGGAGCGGCGCTGGCCTCGGTTCCGGCCGCGACCCCCGCGCCGCCGATCGTGGCCCCGGGGGCTGCCGAGGTCGCCGCTGCCCCCAGCTGGGAACAGCAGGTCAAGGACATGCTCACGCAGTTCAACATGGGCATCGCCGACCCGATCGCCAGGTGGCTGTGGGCGCAGCTGGGTGTGGACGGATATCCGATCGAGGCGTATCCCTTCGCCAGCTCGGTCACCCAGATGCTGCTGCAGATCCCGGGGATGTCCCCGATCCTGGCCGGGGCCTTGGGTTGGACCACTTTCCACACGCTGATGTTGTTGTGGCCGATGGGGCAGATCGCCGTGCAGATGGCGATCCCGATCGTGATGGCCGCAGCACCCGCCTTCGCCGCCGCCGCCGGGCTCGGTGCGCTCGGCGCGATCGGTGCGGTCGGCGCGGCGGGGTTCGACCACCCGATCGAGGCCCCGTTGCCGGTGGGCAGCGTCGGCGCCCCGGTCGCCGCGGGGGTCCCCGCGCCCGCGATGGCCGAGGTGTGCGCCTGCGCAGACCCGATCTCCTCAGCGGGCACCACCGCTCCTGCCTCCGCGAGTGCCGGCCTGCCGGCCGGCGGCGCAGCGGGCGGCGGACCGGGCGTGGGATTCGGACCCACCTCCTGCCTGTACCTGGTGAGCAGCGTGTCCTCGTCGGCGCGCAGCTCCAGCGGTGCACGGCGTTCCCGCAGCGCCGACGAGGAGGCGTCGGAGAGCCAAGCCGCCCCCGGCGAAGCCACGGCGCAGGCCCTGGCCGCCAAGCGCCGGCAGCGGCAGCGCGCCAAGCAGCGCGGGTTCGGCGACGAATACATGGAGATGAACATCGGCGTGACGCCCGAGTGGGACGGTCCGCCGCACGCGGTAAGCGCCTCAGACTCCGGGACCGGCCCGTTGGGCTTCGCCGGCACCGCGACCGCTGCGGGCCGGCGGGCGTCCGGAATCGCTGTGCTCACCGGTGACGGGCTCGACGACGAGCCGCGTGTTCCGATGCTGCCGGGCAGTTGGGGTGAGAACCCGAACTGATCGGGTGCGCCGACGCTAGGTCTGCGGCCAGTGGGCGCGCCACTGCTCTTCGGTGGGCTTGCCGATGATCGCCTTCTCGACCGCACGCACCGTGTCCATGAGCGCCAAAACCGCTGCCCGCAAGTCGTTTTCCGCATCGATGTCGGCGGCGACCGTGACGGTGGTGACCGACTCGGGGATCAGGTCCGCGGGCACGCCGGCGCGGGCGAGCCGTTGCAGCACCTTTTGGGCCAGCGCCAGGGCCGGCTGCGCGGTCGGCACATCGTCGAGAATCGAATCGCCGGCCGCCTTCTCCAAAGCCTTGCGCTGTTCCCACTGCGCCATCTGCTCGGCCAGCGAGATCTCCTCACCGGCGAGCACCGCGGGCGCCCGGTTGCTCAGCTTGCGCAGCAGTGAATCCGCGACGTCGTCGATGCCGAACGGGTTCTGCGGCGCATCCTCGGCGATGCGGGCGTGAAACAGCACCTGCAGGAGCACATCCCCGAGCTCCGCGCACAGCGCGTCGGCGTCGCCGCTGCGGACCGCGTCGAACAGCTCGTAGGTCTCTTCGAGCAGAAAGCGGCGCAGCGAGTCGTGGGTCTGCTCGCTCTCCCACGGACCGGTGGAGCGCAGCCGGTCCATGATCGCGACGGCGTCGATCAGCCGCTCCCCCGGCGGCGCATCCGGCGCGGCGATCAGCGCTTCGCCGGCCGCCAGGCGAGCGACCACGTCGGGATGGTTGCGGTCCGACGACAGCAGCACCGGGGCTTCGGCACCCGAAAGCACCGATCGTGCCGCCGGCAACGACCACGGCACCACGATCGGCAGTTCCTCGGTGTAGACGATCTCACCGGCAAGCAGCGCAAGGGCTTCGATCGGCACCAGCGAGGGTCGGCGCGGGTCGACCAGGACGACGGTCATCGTGGCTACCGTACTGCGGGCACCGCGCCGGTGACGTCGACCTGACCCTGCGGTTTGCCGGCCAGTGCTGAAATCAGATCGGCCACCATCTGGACGAGTTCGATGTCGCGGATCCGGGGAGCACCGACGGGCGCCCCGGCACCGCCGGCCCGCGGGATTGGGACCTGCACCGTGGCGGTGGTGGCACGGTAGCTGGCCGACGGATACATCCGCTTGAGCCGCAACTGGGCGGAGTCCGGCAGCGTCATCGGGGCCAGCCGCAGCGTCGTCGCCGACGCAGCCGAGACCTCGGTGATCCCGGCGGCGCGGCACAGCAGCCGCAGCCGGGCCACCGCCACCAGCCGGCCGGCCGGTTCGGGAAGCGGCCCGTAGCGGTCGGTGAGTTCCTCGACCACCGCGGCGATCTCGTCGTCGCCGGGGGCGGCGGCCAACCGCCGGTAGGCCTCCAGCCGCAGCCGGTCGGAATTGATGTACTCCGGCGGCAGGTGGGCGTCGACGGGCAGGTCGATCCGGACGTCCTTGACCTCCTCGGTGGTGACCGTCTCGCCGTTGAACGCCGCTCGATAGGCCTCGACGGCCTCACCGACCAGCCGTACGTACAGGTCGAAGCCCACCCCCGCGACGTGGCCGGACTGCTCCACCCCCAGCACGTTGCCGGCGCCGCGAATCTCCAGGTCCTTCATCGCCACCGCCATGCCGGCGCCCAACTCGTTGTTCTGAGCGATGGTGGCCAGCCGGTCGTGGGCGGTCTCGGTCAGCGGGCTCTCCCGTGGGTAGAGGAAGTAGGCGTAGCCGCGTTCCCGGCTGCGTCCCACCCGGCCGCGTAGCTGATGCAGCTGCGACAGCCCGAAGGTGTCGGCACGTTCGACGATCAGGGTGTTGGCGTTGGAGATGTCCAGGCCGGTCTCGATGATGGTGGTGCACACCAGGATGTCGTATTCCCGGTTCCAGAAGCCCTGCACCGTGGTTTCCAGCATTTCCTCGGGCATCTGGCCGTGTGCCACCACCACCCGGGCCTCGGGCACCAGCGCGCGCACTCGAGCGGCGGCCGCATCGATGGAGCTGACCCGGTTGTGCACGTAGAACACCTGGCCGTCGCGCAGCAGTTCCCGGCGCAGCGCCGCGGCGACCTGCTTGTCGTCGTGCGGGCCGACGTAGGTCAGCACCGGATAGCGGTCTTCGGGTGGGGTCAGGATCGTCGACATCTCCCGGATGCCGGCCAGGCTCATCTCCAGGGTGCGCGGGATCGGAGTGGCGCTCATGGTGAGCACGTCGACGTGGGTCCGCAGGGCCTTGATGTGCTCCTTGTGCTCGACGCCGAACCGCTGTTCCTCGTCGACGATCACCAGTCCGAGGTCCTTCCAGCGCACGCCGGTCTGCAACAGCCGGTGGGTGCCGATCACCACGTCCACGGAGCCGTCAGCCAGGCCCTCGATGGTGGCCTTGGACTCGCGGGCATCGGTGAAACGCGAGAGCCCCTTGACGGTGACCGGGAAGCCGGCCATCCGGGTGCTGAACGTCTGCAGATGCTGGTCGGCCAGCAGCGTGGTGGGCACCAGCACCGCGACCTGTTTGCCGTCCTGGACGGCTTTGAACGCCGCACGCACCGCGATCTCGGTCTTGCCGTAGCCGACGTCGCCGCAGATCACCCGGTCCATCGGGACCGGCTTTTCCATGTCGGCCTTGACCTCACTGATCGCGGTGAGCTGGTCGATGGTCTCGGTGAACCCGAACGCATCTTCCATCTCGGCCTGCCACGGGCTGTCCGGGGCGAACGCATGGCCGGGTGCGGCCTGGCGTTTGGCGTAGAGCGCGACCAATTCGTCGGCGATCTCGCGGACGGCCTTGCGCGCCTTGGTCTTGGTCTGGCTCCAGTCGCTGCCGCCGAGCCTGCTCAGTGCCGGGGCCTGGCCGCCGACGTAGCGGGACAGCTGATCCAGGGAATCCATCGGCACATAGAGCTTGTCGGTGCCGTTTGCGCCGCGCTTGCCGGAGGCGTATTCCAGCACCAGGTATTCGCGGCGCGCCCCGCCGACGGTGCGCTCGGTCATCTCCACGAACTTGCCGATGCCGTGCTGGTCGTGCACCACCAGGTCGCCGGCGGTCAGTGCCAGCGGGTCAACGGCGTTGCGGCGCTTGGCCGCCAGCCGTTTGCCTTCCGGCCCGCTGACCCGGTTACCGGTGAGGTCGGCTTCGGTCACCACGACCAGATTGGCGCCGGGGATCACCAGGCCCTCGTGCAGCGGGCCCTTCAACACCCCGACCACTCCGGACTGCGGGGCCGCGCCCGCCTCCAACAGCGTTGCCGCCGTTTCGGATTCGGCCAGCTGCTCCACGATCCGCCGGGCCGTGCCCACGCCGGGCGCGACCACCGCCGCCCGTCCCCCGGTCGCGATGTGCGCCCGCAGCATGGCGAAGATCTCGTCGATGTCGCGCTGCCGGCCGCGGGCCGACGGCGACGCGCGCACGTCGAGTTCGATCGCATCCGGGCTGGGCAGCTGGCTCAGTGTCCACCACGGATGGCCGGTGTCGAGTGCGGTCTGACGCGCCTGTTCGAAGTCCCGGAATCCCGAGCCCCCGAGCTGTTCGATGTCGATCGGCGCCTCGCCGCCGATCGCGGCAACCGACCAGGACGCCTCCAGGAATTCGCGTCCGGTCTTGATCAGGTCGGCGGCGCGGGCGCGGATCTTCTCCGGGTCGCAGACCAGCACCGGGGTGCCCGGACGCAGGTGATCGGTCAGCAGCACCTGCGGGCCGGGCTTTAGCACCGGTCCCAGCGCCTCCATGCCGTCGACCGGGATGCCTTCGGCGAGCTTGGCCAGCATGTCGCCGACGGTGCCCAGCACGGCGTTGTCGGTCTGCGGTTGATCGCGCGCCAGCTCGGCCGCGCGGGCCCGCACCTCATCGGTGAGCAACAGTTCCCGACAGGCCACCGCGACCACGGTGCCGACTTCGACCTCGGGGATGGAGCGCTGATCGGCCACCGAGAACGGCCGGATCTCGGTGACCTCGTCGCCCCAGAACTCGATGCGCACCGGATGTTCGGCGGTCGGCGGGAACAGGTCGAGGATGCCGCCGCGGACCGCGAACTCGCCGCGTTTGCCCACCAGGTCCACCCGGGTGTAGGCCAGCTCGACCAGCCGGGCGATCACCTCTTCGAAGGCGATCTCGTCGCCGACGGCCAGCATGACCGGCTCGATCGCGTCCAGTTGGGCGATCATCGGCTGCAGCAGGGAGCGGGCCGTGGTCACCACCACGCGCAGCGGCGGCCCCAGGCGGGCGTCGTCGGGCCGGGCCAGCCGGCGCAGCAGCAGCAGGCGCGCGCCGACGGTGTCCACCCCGGGCGAGAGCCGCTCGTGCGGCAACGTCTCCCACGACGGGAACAGGGCCACCGTGTCGCCGTAGACGCCGCGCAACTCCGCGGTCAGGTCGTCGGCCTCGTGGCCGGTGGCGGTGACCACCAACAGCGCGCCGGCGTGCGAGAGCGCGGCGGCGGTGAACAGCCGCGCGCCGACCGGTCCGACCAGCGCGAGTTCGCTGGGAGGATCGCCCGCGCGCTCGATGAGTTCAGCGAAAGCCGGCGCGGTCAGCGCCAGTTCGACGAGCCCCGCAATCGGGTTTTGGACAGTCTGGTACCCCGGTGCGGTCATGATGTGGGCAATTCTAGGCGGTGTGGCGCGGGCCGACGATTTGCGTTGCGGTGCAGGCCTTATTCGTCGTGCAGGGTCGGATCGGACTCCAGGTGAGTCAATCCGTTCCAGCACAGGTTGACCAGGTGCGCGGCCACCACTTCCTTCTTGGGTTCACGTACGTCGAGCCACCACTGGGCCGTCATCGACACCGAACCGACCAGCGCCTGGGCGTACAGCGGGGCGGTCTCGGGGTCCAGGCCGCGCCTGGCGAAGTCGCCGGCCAGAATCGACGACACCTGGCCGATGGCGTCGTTGAGCAGGGTCGAGTAGGTGCCGGAGCTGATCGACGCCGGGGAGTCGCGGATCAGGATGCGGAATCCGTCGGTGTGCTCGTCGACGTAGGTCAGCAGGGCCAGCGCGACGCGCTCGACCCGCAACCGGGACTGGTTGTTGGTGGCCTTGGTCAGCGACGTGGTGATGCCGTCCAGCAACGCCGACATCTCGCGGTCGACCACCACGGCGTAGAGCCCCTCTTTACCGCCGAAGTGCTCATAGACCACGGGCTTGGAGACGTTGGCGCGCTGCGCGATCTCCTCGATGGAGGTGCCCTCATAGCCGCGCTCGGCGAACAGCGAGCGGGCGACATTGATGAGTTGGTGTCGGCGCTCGCTACCTGTCATCCGGGCTCGAGGCGCCCGGCCGTCCTTGTCCAGACCAGCCACGCGACCAGGGTAGTCCGTTGGACTAGAGTCACTGCGGAACACCGATCCGTCGTGGTGTAATCGGCAGCACCTCTGATTTTGGTTCAGATAGTTCAGGTTCGAGTCCTGGCGACGGAGCTCAGATATGCGACCCACCCCTTTGGCGCGACCGTGCACAAAATGACAGGCTAGGCGGCGTGTCGACGCACAAACACGCCCCCTCGCGGCCAGGAGACGGCCCGGTGGCCAGCCAGGACGCCGTAATTGTCCTCGCGGCCGGAGCCGGCACCCGGATGGTCTCCGACACCCCCAAAGTGCTGCATGAGCTGGGCGGGCGCAGCATGCTGGCGCACTGCCTGCACGCCGCCGCCGGCGTCGGACCCGGCCACCTGGTGGTGGTGCTGGGCCACGAGCACGAGCGCATCGCCGGAGCAGTCGACGAGCTGGCCCGGGCCCTGGACTGCCACATCGACATCGCCCTGCAGGCCCAACAGCTCGGCACCGGGCACGCGGTGCTGTGCGGCCTGGGGGCACTGCCCGACGACTTCGCCGGCACCGTCGTGGTCACCTCCGGTGACATCCCGCTGCTGGACACCGCCACGCTGCAGGCCCTGCTCGAAACGCACCGCACCGCCCCGGCGGCGGTCACGGTGTTGACCACCACGATGGCCGACCCCACCGGCTACGGCCGCATCCTGCACACCCAGGACGGTGAGGTCACCGCGATCGTCGAGCAGGCCGACGCCACCGAGTCGCAGCGGCAGATCCGCGAAGTCAACGCCGGGGTGTACGCCTTCGACATCGCCGCGTTGCGTTCCGCGTTGGTCCGGCTGGGTTCGGACAACGCCCAGCACGAGCTGTACCTCACCGACGTGATCGGCATCGTCCGCGGCGACGGTCAGGTGGTGCACGCCCGCCATGTCGACGACGCGGCGCTGGTGGCCGGCGTCAATGACCGGGTGCAACTGTCTGCGCTGGCCGGCGAACTCAACCGCCGCCTGGTGGCCGCCCATCAGCGGGCCGGAGTCACCATCGTCGACCCCACCAGCACCTGGATCGACGTGGACGTGGTCATCGGGCGCGACACCACCGTCGCGCCCGGAACCCAGCTGCTCGGCCGCACCGTCGTCGGTGCGCACTGCACCATCGGCCCGGACACCACCTTGACCGATGTGACGGTGGGCGACGGTGCGTCGGTGATCCGCAGCCACGCCACCTCGTCGTCGATCGGCGCCGCGGCCACCGTCGGCCCGTTCACCTACCTGCGCCCCGGCACCGTGCTGGGCGCGGAGGGCAAGCTGGGCGCGTTCGTGGAGACCAAGAACTCCACCATCGGCACCGGGACCAAGGTCCCGCACCTGACCTACGTCGGCGACGCCGACATCGGCGACCACAGCAACATCGGCGCCTCCAGCGTGTTCGTCAACTACGACGGTCAGACCAAGCGGCGGACCACGGTGGGCTCGCACGTGCGCACCGGCTCGGACACCATGTTCGTGGCGCCGGTCAGCATCGGCGACGGCGCCTACACCGGAGCCGGCACCGTGGTGCGCCACGATGTGCCCCCGGGCGCCCTGGCGGTGTCGGCCGGCCCGCAGCGCAACATCGAGAACTGGGTACAGCGCAAGCGGCCCGGCAGCGCGGCCGCCGCGGCGGCCGACAAGGCGAACAATGCCGAAGAACCCGGCCCGACTCCCCCCGATCTGTCATCGTGAGCTTGATCGCGTTGAGGCAGCCCGAGGCGAGATTTCGCACCGGGCTACGTACCATAAGGCCCGAATTATTTCGACCGAAATCCACAATCTCCTACGGCGGGGGCAGCACGTGAGCCACGACTGGACAGACAACCGCAAAAACCTGATGCTCTTCGCCGGTCGCGCGCACCCGGAGTTGGCGGAGCAGGTCGCCAAAGAACTGGACGTCCCGGTGACGGCGCAGACCGCCCGGGACTTCGCCAACGGCGAGATCTTCGTGCGCTTCGACGAATCGGTGCGTGGCTGCGACGCCTTCGTGCTGCAGTCGCACCCGGCGCCGCTGAATCAGTGGCTGATGGAACAGCTGATCATGATCGACGCGCTCAAGCGCGGCAGCGCCAAGCGGATCACCGCGATCCTGCCGTTCTACCCCTACGCGCGCCAGGACAAGAAGCACCGCGGCCGGGAGCCGATCTCGGCTCGCCTGGTTGCCGACCTGCTCAAAACCGCCGGCGCCGACCGGATCGTCACGGTGGACCTGCACACCGACCAGATCCAGGGTTTCTTCGACGGTCCGGTGGACCACATGCGGGCCCAGCCGCTGCTGATCGGCTACCTCAAAGAGAACTACGGTCACTCCGACGTCGTGGTGGTCTCCCCCGACTCCGGCCGGGTGCGCGTCGCCGAGAAGTGGGCGGACTCGCTGGGTGGGGTGCCACTGGCGTTCATCCACAAGACCCGCGACCCCTTGGTGCCCAACCAGGTCAAGTCCAACCGGGTGGTCGGTGAGGTGCAGGGCAAGACCTGCGTGCTGATCGACGACATGATCGACACCGGTGGCACCATCGCCGCGGCGGTCAACCTGCTGCGCGAAGACGGCGCCAGCAACGTGATCATCGCCGCCACCCACGGGGTTCTCTCGCACCCGGCCGCCGAGCGGCTGGCGGCCTGTGGAGCCAGCGAGGTGATCGTCACCAACACCCTGCCGATCCCCGAAGACAAGCAGTTCCCGCAGCTGACGGTGCTCTCGATCGCTCCGCTGCTGGCCAGCACCATCCGGGCTGTCTTCGAAAACGGCTCCGTCACCGGCCTTTTCGACGGAGACGCCTGATATGGCTGATGCGGTCATCTACCACAACCCGCGCTGCTCCACCTCACGCAAGACGCTGGAACTGCTGCGCGACAACGGTATCGAGCCGACGGTGGTGGAGTATCTGAAGACCCCGCCGTCGCGTGCCGAGCTGGCGGAGATGATCAGCGCCGCCGGGATCGGTGTGCGCGACGCGGTGCGTACCCGCGAGGCGGTGTACGCCGAGCTGAACCTGGCCGACGCCACCGATGACGAACTGCTCGACGCCATGGCCGCCAACCCCATCCTGATCCAACGGCCCTTCGTCGTCACCGGCAACGGCACCCGGTTGGCCCGTCCTATTGACGCGGTCCGCGAGATCCTGTGATCCCGGTGCGCTTGACGGTCGCGGCATTGGCGTGCGCCGTGGTCGCCTCCGCATCCGGATGCGGCACCAAAACCCCTAACTATCAATCGATTTGGGGTAACGGCAGCACCACCACCACCTCATCTGAGCCGGAGCCCCCGGTCACCGTCGGACGCTACCTGGAGGACCAGGGAGTGACCGCTGAGGCGGTGGCCCCCGACGCACCGACCGACCTGAAGGTGTCGATCCCCACCCCGCCGGGCTGGACGAAGAAAGAAAGCCCGATGCTGCCGGCCACCACTTTGGTGCTGGGCAAGGGCGAGAAGTTCCCCCGCGCGATTCTGAGCGTGGTCAAGCTCACCGGGAATTTCGACTCGAAGGAGGCCATCCGGCACGGCGTGGTCGACGCCCAGCTCTCGCCGAACTTCCGGCTGCTGGACGCCTCGAACGAGGACTACGAGGGGTTCCCGTCATCGATGGTGCAGGGCACCTACGACCTGGATGGCCAACGCCTGCACAGCTGGTTCCGGATGGTGATCGCCACCGGCTCGGCACCTGCCGAACAGCGCTACCTGGTGCAGTTGGCCGTCACCTCCCTTGCTGACGAGGCCCCCAAGAACGCCACCGATGTGGAGTCCATCATGAAGGGCTTCACCGTCGCCGCCAAGTGAGCGCGCACCGGGGCCTGGCTTGTTAGAGTGCGACGCACTCGTCGAAGGGAGTTCCGTCATGCCTTTGATCCGCCTGTCTTTCGCGGGCCTCGGCGCCGCCGCTGTCGCCGCCGGCCTGCTGGCACCGGCCGTGGCGGTGGCCGAACCGCCGCCGAATTGCACCGCCGCCGATCTGGCCAACGTGGTCACCGGCGTCACCGCCTCGACATCGGGTTACCTGTATGCGCATCCCGACGTCAACGAGTTCTACACCACCCTGCGCGACCGGCCGGATGACGAAGTGCCCGAGGCGATTCACAGCTTTTTCGCCGACCACCCGCAAGCCCACGCCGACCTGCTGGGCCTGCGCCAGCCGCTGGCCGATTTCCGCGCCCGCTGCGGATTGCCCCAGCCCGAGCACCCCCTGCTGGACCAGTGATGGCACGCCGGATCTGGGTGATGGCAGCACTGGCCCTGACCAGCCTGCCGGGCGCGGTGGTCGTGTTCACTCCGGCCGGTACCGCCCAGGCGCAGGGCTGCGTCGCGGTGGGCCGCCGCGTGTATGTCAGCGGATGTGCCGACCCGGTGCCCCCGCCGGCCTACTACGCGCCGCTGCCCGAAGACGTGCCGCCGCCGCCTCCTCCGCCACCGCCGGTCAACACCTGCGTGGGCTACAACGGCCGTTGGGTGCACGCCAACAACTGCAACTGAGCGCACCGGCTCGCTAGAGTGCCGGTCATGAAGTCCTGGACCGCGCACGATCTGCCGTCGTTCGCCGGACGGTCGGTCATCGTCACCGGAGCCAACAGCGGTCTGGGTGCCGTGACCGCGCGTGAGTTGGCCCGAGTCGGCGCCGCCGTCACCCTGGCCGTCCGCGACACGTCCAAAGGCCAGGCCGCCGCGGCGGCCATGCCCGGCGACGTGACCGTGCGCGCCCTGGATCTGGCGGACCTGTCCTCGGTGCGGCGATTCGCCGAGGAGACCGCGAACGTCGACGTGCTGATCAACAACGCCGGCATCATGGCGGTGCCCTACGCCAAGACCGTCGACGGCTTCGAGAGTCAGATCGGCACCAACCATCTGGGGCATTTCGCGCTGACCAATTTGCTGCTGCCCAAACTCACCGATCGGGTGGTGACGGTGTCGTCGGTCATGCACCAGATCGGCTCCATCAACCTCAAGGACCTCAACTGGGAGTCGCGGCGGTACTCGGCGTGGCGGGCCTACGGTCAGTCCAAGCTGGCCAATCTGATGTTCACCAGCGAGCTGCAGCGCCGGCTCGTGGCGGCGGGCTCCCCGCTGCGCGCACTGGCCGCCCACCCCGGCTATTCGTCCACCAACCTGCAGGGCCAGACCGGCAATACGGTCGGCGACCTGCTGATGCGTGCCGTCGGCAACGGCCTGTTCGCCACCAGCCCCGACTTCGGTGCGCGGCAAACCCTCTATGCGGCCTCGCAGGAGCTGTCCGGCAATACCTTCGTCGGTCCGCGGTTCGGTATTCTCGGCCACCCCGGGTCGGTGGGCCGCAGCCTGTCGGCCAAGCGTGGCTCTACCGCAGCCGAGCTGTGGGAGCTGTCCGAGCAGCTCACCGGGGTTCGATTTCCGCTCTGAACTGCTGATGCGCTAGCCTGACCAGGCGTCACGGCGAGGGCGGCCACCCTATCGGCCGCCGTTATCGGCGAGGACCTCCTGGATGGTTGTCGCGATCTGGCCGTGCCTGATGCACGCCGCAGCAACCAAGGAGCTCCCCATGGCGAACACCCCGACCACCAACCAGCTGACCGTTTCGGTGCGCACCGAAACCGGCAAGGGCGCCTCGCGCCGGGCCCGCCGCGCCGGCCTGGTCCCCGCGGTCCTCTACGGCCACGGCACCGAACCGCAGCACCTGGCCCTGCCGGCTCACGACTTCGCGGCTGTGCTGCGCCACGCCGGCACCAACGCCGTGCTCACCCTCGACATCGAGGGCAAAGAGCAGCTGGCGCTGACCAAGGCCGTCGACGTCCACCCGATCCGTCGCACCATCCAGCACGCCGACCTGCTGGTCGTGCGCCGCGGTGAGAAGGTCACCGTCGAGGTGCACGTCGTCGTCGAGGGCGACGCCGCACCGGGCACCCTGGTCACCCAGGAGACCAACGCCATCGAGATCGAGGCCGAGGCGCTCTCGATCCCTGAGCAGCTGCCCCTTTCCATCGAGGGCGCTGAGGCCGGCACCCAGTTCACCGCTGGCGGCCTGGAACTGCCTAAGGGCGTCACCCTGGTCTCCGACCCCGAACTGCTGCTGGTCAACGTGATCGAGGCCCCGAGCGGCGAGGAGCCGGCCGAGGGCGAAGCTGCGGGCGAGGAAGCCGGCGCGGGCGAGGCCGCGGCCGCAGAGTCCGAGTAAGCCGAGCACCACGTGGCCGAGTCACCACCGATTCTGGTGGTCGGCCTGGGCAACCCGGGCCCGAACTACGCACGCACCCGGCACAACGTCGGCTTCATGGTGGTCGACCTGCTCGCCGAACGGGTCGGGGCGGCGTTCAAGCTGCACAAGAAGTCGGGTGCCGACGTGGCCACCGGGCGCCTCAGCGGGCGCCCGGTGGTGCTGGCCCGGCCACGCTGCTACATGAATGAGTCGGGCCGCCAGGTGGGCCCGCTCGCCAAGTTCTATTCCGTGCCCGTCGAGTCCGTCGTGGTGATCCACGACGACCTCGACCTGGATTTCGGCCGGATCCGGCTCAAACAGGGCGGCGGAGAGGGCGGTCACAACGGCCTGCGCTCGATCGCGACGGTGTTGGGCAGCAAGGACTTTCAGCGAGTCCGTCTTGGGATCGGCCGCCCACCCGGTCGCCAGGATCCGGCGGCATTCGTGCTGCAGGCGTTCACTGCCCGGGAGCGCGAGGAGCTGCCCACGATCTGTGAGCAGGCCGCCGACGCCGCCGAGCTGCTGATCGAGCTGGGGCTGGAGCCGGCCCAGAACGTCGTCCACGCCTGGGGCTGACGCACTTCCCGCCCGAGCACTTTCTTTCGCGCGAGCCTTTTCTTCCGCCGAGCGTGCGCACTTGTACGCACTGGCCCGGCGTGTCGCGTACAGACGCGCACGCTCGCGGCAAAAGGGAGTGGGGCTCTAGGTGACCAGGGCGACGGAGTTGGCCCGGCGCAGCTTGCCCGACGGCGTCTTGGGAATGCTGCCCGGCCCGAGCACCACCACGTTGCGGGGCCGCATGTCGACCTCGGTGACCACCTCATGGGCGACCTGGTGCTCGATCCGGCGGACCTCGGCGGGGTCCTGCCAAGCATTGGACTCCACCGCAACCGCGAACGTCTCCCGCGAGTGCCCGGCGTCCAGGCGCACCGCGACCGCGCAACCCGGTCGCACACCCTCGACGCGGCCCGCAGCCCGCTCGATGTCGGTCGGGTAGATGTTGCGGCCCGCCATGATGATGACGTCCTTGACCCGACCACACACCACGACGTGGCCGTTCTCCATCAGGTAGCCCAGGTCGCCGGTGTCATACCAGCCGTGTTCGTCCTGCGCCGGCAGGAAGCCCGCCATGGTCAGGTAGCCCGGGGTCACCGGCTCACCGCGAAGCTGGATGACTCCCACCCCGCGCGGCGGCAGCGAGTTGCCGTGTTCGTCGACGATCCGGATCTCGATGCCCTTCAGCAGCGGCCCCAGCGAGGCCAGCCGCCGGGTGTTGCCCTTGGTGGCCGGCACCGCCTGGCGCAGCGCGGCCAGCAGGTCGGCGTCGACCTCGTCGACCACCAGGCCCGCACCGCACTTGGAGAACGACACCGCCAACACCGTTTCGGCCATGCCGTAGGCCGGCAGGATGGCGGACGGCTTCAACCCGAACGGCTTGCCCGCGTCGATCAGGTCCTCGACGTCGGCCGGCTCCACCGGCTCGGCGCCCGAGAGCGCGAACCGCAAGGTGGACAGGTCGAACTGGCCCGGGGTGGCCTGCTTGCGCAGGCGCTTGGCGAACAGCGCATAGGCGAAGTTCGGGGCCGCGGTCATGGTGCCCTTGTACTTGTCGATGAGCTTGGCCCACAGCAGGGTGTCCCGCAGGAAGTCCATCGGGGTGATCTTGACCAGCTCGGCGCCGAAGTACATCGGCACGGTCAGGAAGCCGATCATGCCCATGTCGTGGAAGCACGGCAGCCAGCTGATCATGACGTCCTTCTCGACGTCGTACTCGGCGCTGATGAACATCGCCTCGGCGTTGGAGTAGATGTTGCGGTGGGTGATCTGCACGGCCTTCGGCGACCCGGTCGATCCCGACGTCAGCTGCATCAGCGCCAGATCGTCCTCACCGGCTTCTTCCGGGTCGATCGGCTCGGCGGCCAGCAGGTCAGCGACCGTGACGACCTTCAGCCCCTTCTCTTCCAGCACGGGGGCCGCGGCCATGAACGGGTCGGAGATGATGACCGCCTTGGCGTCGATCATGTCGACGACGGTCATGGTGTCCTCGGCCCACACCGCCAGGTCGGTGCGCGGGGTGGGCTGGTGCAGCATGGTCAGGCTCGCGGCGCGCATCCACACGCCCTGGGCGGTGGGAGCGATTTCAACCGGGGCACCGGCGAGCACCCCGACCGCGTCCCCGGGGCCGACGCCGGCCGCAGCCAGCCCGCCGGCGATACGCCGGGCGCGTTCATGGACCTCGCCCCAGGTGTGCCGGACGGGTGCGTGCGGCTCACCGGTGACCATGCCCTTGGACGACTCCCGGGCACTACGGAACATGTTGTCGGTAAACCTGCTCACGACGGCCTCCTAGCCGGCACCAGTACTTTCCATACGGGCTCAGATTTCATGTTCCACCTGCTTCTCGCGACTCTGCGAGAGACACACGCGCACAATTCGGTGGCGGTTAGATCTCGATACCGTAATGCGCGGCCCACCAGAGCGGCGAGCGTCTGGGTGGCAAGGTTCCTGGCCGCAAATTATCACCGCGCGCCATCTTAAACTCCTCTTAATCCCCGGGCAAATCTCCTCGCGGAGGAGTGTCGTGTCAGGCCCCGCTGACCGACGACGGCACCACCCGGGCCCCGTAGACCGGGCCGCTGGCCACCCGCACCGCCCGCCCCACGCCCAGCGCCGACAGCTCGACGGCGACGTCGGCCGCCGAGTCCGCCGAGCGGCACAGGAACGCACACGTCGGGCCGGAGCCGGACACCACACCAGCCAGGGCGCCCGCCTGCACACCGGCGCGCAGGGTCCGGCGCAGGTCCGGGTTCAGGCTGAGCGCCGCCGCCTGCAGGTCATTGCCGAGCAGGCCGGCCAGCCGCTGCGGGTCCCCGGCGGCCAGGGCGGAGAGCACCGGCTCAGGATCGCCCGATTCCGGCAGCTTGCGTCCGCTGTCGCGCAATCGGTCCAGCTCACGGAAGACCGCCGGCGTGGACAGCCCACGGTCGGCGAACGCCAGCACCCAGTGGAACGTCTGCCGGGTCAGCACCGTCGCCAGTTCCTCGCCGCGACCGGTGCCCAACGCCGTGCCGCCGTGCAACGCGAACGGCACGTCGCTGCCCAGCCGCGCGGCCAGGGAGTGCAGGTCGCGGCGCGGCACCCCGAGCTCCCACAGCACATTCATGCCGACCAGCACGGCCGCCGCGTCCGCGCTGCCGCCGGCCATGCCGCCGGCCACCGGAATGGACTTGTCGATGCTGATCGCCACGTCGGGAGCCCGGCCCACGTACTCGGCCATCAGCTCGGCCGCCTGCCAGGCCAGGTTGCGCTCATCGGTGGGCAGCACATCGGCACCCTCGCCGCTGATCCGCAGGGACAGCACGTCGGCGTCGCGGAGGGTGACCTCGTCGGCCAGTGAGACCGCGTGGAACACGGTGGTCAGCTCGTGGTAGCCGTCATCGCGACGGTCACCGACGGCCAGGTAGAGGTTGAGCTTGCCCGGTACCCGCACGGTGACCGAACCGGTCGGGGACCACTCGGTGGCGGTATTGCCGTCGGATGCGGTCACGCCGATGAGACTATCGGTCCCCGGCGTACAGGTACCGGTCTCCCGGCCGAGAATCCCCGCCGATCAGGAGAACAGATCGGAGAAGTCCGCAGCGATGTCGCTGAAGGCGTTGATCAAGACCTCCGCCTCGAACCCGGCGGCCATGGTGACCAGGCCGGTGGTGGCGGCCAGCGGCATCCCGATAGCGCCCAGCAGGTCGCCGTCCAGGAGTTCGTTGAAGAACAGGCTCAGGTTGTAGGCCGGCAGCGTGGTGAGCAGCGAGTTGATGATGTCGGCAGTCGGCAGCAGTGTCGCGTACAAGGTCGAGGCGGCACCGCTGACCGTGTTGACGACGTCCATCAGGCTCGGCAGCGAGAAGTCCGCGGGGCCGCCGCCCAGGTCGAACAGCTCGGTTACGTCGCTGGAACCGATGTCCTGCAGGGCGGCGATGAAGTCGTTCCAACCCTGCTGGGCGCCGTTCGCCAGGGCGGTGAGCACGTCGAGCGGGTTGACGTCGGGGAACAGACCGAACGGCGTGGAGATGTCCGCCGGACCCTGGTCCCAACCGTTTTCGATACTGCCGTAGCCGAGGTTGACCAGTACCCGCAGGACGGGCTGCAGCAGGTCGGCGAACGCGTCGCCGAATGCGTTGCCGCGCAACAACTGCAGTAGCGGCAAGTTCTCGGTGGGGATCATGAAGTACTGGTTGCTGCCGGTGTAGCCCTCGGAGACCGAGAGCTCGATGGCGCTCGCCAGCTGCTCGTCGGTGAGCCTGGGGTAGGTGCCGTGGATGAACATGATGCCCAGGAAGGCATTCAGGTCGGCCAAGAAGTTCAGCGGGTACTTCGGGAAGTCGGCGAAGCCGTCGTACTCCTGGATGTAATTGGCGGTCTCCCAAGGCGTGTCGGACGGGGCTCCCCCGCTGAACGTGACGCCGAGGGCGGCCAGGCTCAGCGGAACCCCGGGCACGTCGAATCGGGACAGCAGGCCGCCGTTGGGGTTGGCCGGGCTGCCCAGCGTCACGAAGGACAATTCGTCGGAGGTCGGGCGTTGGTCCTCGGGCAGAGCCAGCAGCTGGTCCATCACCAGTCCGTTGATGACGCCGCTCTGCGAATAGCCCAGTACGACAAGGTCATTGCCATTGCCGATCTCTTCCAGGATCTTCTGGTAGAGGATGGTGGAGCCCTGCTGCAGCGAGGTGTCCAGCGGCAGCGACTTCACGCCGGTGAGCGGGTACAGCCCCTCGGGGGTGAACAACGGGTTGGTGGCGTCCACCGGGAAGGTCGGCTGGCCTGGAAACTTGGGGACAGCGGGGTCGAGAAAGCGATCGGTGACCGCGGCCAGATACTGCGCAGACGGGATCGGCAGCCCGCTGCCGCCCATGATCCACGATTCGGTGTCCAGCAGCGTCGTCTGGGCCACCACCGTCCTGGCGGTCGCGGTCAGGTCGGGGGCCACCACCGGGGCGACGCCGAGTGCGGCGATCGCGGCCAGGGTCAGAGGTACCGCGGCGGCCGAACGCAGGTTGCGATGGGACAGCGTTGTCATGACGACCTCCCGGTGCGGTTTTTCTCGCGTCGATTATTACTCCGCACCTATGAAATGTCATCGATTTATAGCGATGCGATCATGTTTTTCTCAGTTTTGCGCCGTGGGACTCCCAACCGCGCCGCGGCCGGGTCGCCGCGCCATAGCCTGGGGCCTATGACTTCAGCCGGCGTCGGCCACGGCGGCTACCTGATCGACTACGAGGTCGGGCGCGGCGGGCACGCGTGCGTCTACCGGGCTCATCACCCCAGCCGACCCGAGCGGGCCGTGGCGCTGAAAGTCCTCGACGAGGCGCACCGCTCCCCCGCCGAGCAGGACCGGCTCGCCCGGGAATTCGAGTTCGCCAGGGCTCTCCAGCACCCCCACATCGTCGCGGTGTACCGGCACGGGCCGTTCTGGCTGGCGATGCAATACATCGACGGCGGCAAAGCGACCGACCTGCGGACGCTCGGAGACCGGTTGGCCGCCCTGACCCAGATCGCCGACGCGCTCGACTACGCGCACCGCCGCGGCATTGTCCACAGTGACGTCAAGCCCGCCAACATCCTCATCCACGCAGACTTCGACCGGGCCGGGGCGGTGCTGACCGACTTCGGGGCGGCCCACGCCGTCGTCGAAGACGTCTGGCACCGCCATTCCGGAAACCCCGAAGTCTCGCTGCCCTACACCGCGCCGGAGATCTTGCGGGGCAAGGCCCCTACGGCGGCCAGCGACGAGTACGCCCTGGCCTGCACGGCGGTGGAACTGCTCACCGGAGCACCGCCGTTTCCCGCCCGCAGCGCCGCCGATCTCGCCGATGCGCACCTGCGGCTGTTACCGCCGCCCATGTCGGACACGCTCGGTCCGGCGGCGCGGGCAGCCGATGTGGTGGTGCAACGTGCGCTGGCGAAATTTCCGGCGCGCCGCTACGAGTCCTGCGCCGACTTCGCCTCGGAGTTGTCCCGTGCGCTGCTGTCGCACCCCGGGCCGGCCGAGATCTGAACCAGGCGAACGAAGTCGGCGATCGCCAGCGTCTCGCCGCGACTCATCGGATCGATGCCCGCCGCCTCCAACAGCTCGGCAGACCGGGTGCCCGATCCCGCCCAGTCGGCGAACGCGTTGCGAACGGTCTTGCGGCGCTGGGCAAACGCGACGTCGATCGCGGTGAAGACCTGACGGCGAAAGGCGCCGTCGACGGGCCATGGAGCGGTGTCGTACCGGTCGATGCGCACCAGCCCGGAATTCACCCGCGGTACGGGCCAGAACACACTCGGCGGCACGGTTCCGCAGCGGCGCACCGTACCGAAGAAGCGCGCCTTGGCGCTGGGCACTCCGTAGTCTTTGCCGCCCGGCTCGGCGGCCAGTCGCTCGGCCACCTCCAACTGCACCATGACCGTCACGGTGCGGATGGAGTCGAACTCCGACAGCAGATGCAGTAACGCCGGAACCGCCACGTTGTAGGGCAGATTCGCCACCACCGCCGTCGGCGCGGTCGCCACCTCGTCACGACGCAGGGTCAAGACGTCGCGGCCGATCACCTCCAGCCGGGCCGCCTCAGCGGGTGCGTGTTCGGCGACGGTCTGCGGCAGCCGGGCAGCCAGCACCGGATCCTTCTCGACGGCGATCACCGTGGGGCCCTGCTCGAGCAGCGCCAGGGTCAACGAGCCCAGTCCAGGACCGACCTCAAGGACGTGATCGTCAGCGGTGACACCGGCGCCGTCGACAATGCGGCGCACTGTGTTCGCGTCGTGAACGAAGTTCTGCCCCAACGATTTGCGGGGCCGCAGGTCGAGTTCGTTTGCCAGGGCTCTGATGTCACCGGCCCCGAGAAGCCCGATGGTCAGCGCCTCCCGCTGCACACCGGCCAGGCGCCCCAGCCCTGGCGGGCCTGGGTGACCTCGGCGATCGCGATCTGCTCTTCACGGGTGGCCATGTCCGCGCGCGGCGCGTATTTCAGTCCGCCGTTGGCGATCCAGGTGCCGTAGTCGAACTGCACACCACCGTAGAAGCCGTTGCCGGTGTTGATCGACCAGTTTCCGTGCGACTCGCAGTTGGCGATGCGGTCCCAGACCGCTCCGTAAATCGACGGGGGGACCTCGGTGCCGGGTTTGGCGCCGACCCGCAGCACCGACTCGCGCGCCGGGGTCACCACGGTGTTGGCGACCGGCAGACGGCCCGTCTCGGCGCCGTTGATGGTGGCCACCGAGTAGGTCACATCCTGGGTGCCGGGGGTGCCCGGGTCCTCGACCACCTGACGGCTGATGTTCATCTCCGGGTCTTCGATGCGCCGGGCGGGCGGCGGAAGCGGCACCCGCTCGGTGACCTGCTTGACGCGGATCCGCGTCACCTGGATCGCCATGCCTTCGGTGACCGGCGTCGATGCCGGCGGGATGACCTTGTCGGCCTGTTCCAGCGGGGCGCCGTCGGCGGCCAGCAGTTCGCCGACATTCGGCGCAGCCAGGTGCACCGTGCGCACCATCCCGCCGTCGTCGATCGTGACGTTCTTGGCGCTGACGACCGGCAGCGCCATGCCGGCCAGCGGGACCCGGCTGCCGCGCGACGCCGCGGCGGGGGCGGTGTCGGTCATCGACAGCTGGGCCAGCGCCTCGTCCACCGAGAGCGCCGTGGTCCAGACCTGCTGGGGCTCACGACCGTCCAGGGACACCTGCAGCGGGCGGCCGCGGCGGACCATGATCGTGTCGGAGTCGTGCACGTGCGCGTTGCGGGCGGGGCTCACGTCGTCGCGCTCACCGAGGTTGAAACCGTTCTCGGCGATGACGTCGATCACCCGGGAGCGCATGGTCGTGACGGTGATCGGGCTTCCATCGACATCCAGCGTCACGGTCTTGACGCTGGCGACGGCAAAGCCGCCGGCGAAGGTCAGCACCAGCAGTAAAGCGCCGACCAGAAGCCGCAGCATCGGCGAGGGCGCCTGATGCAGCCTGGTCAAAGCGTTCAAAACAAAAACCTCACAAAACGGGGATGGGGGCCTGCGCGATGCCCAAGTTCGATAACGGAACGGTAACGAACTCCACTGGGGTCGGCAACCAAATGTGACCTGCTCGACCCTCAGCCCAGCCCGTACACCCGCCGGGCATTGCGGTTCGTGACGTCCGCCAGCTCAGCCGCCGAAGTTCCCAGCAGCTCGGCCAACGCTCTGACAGTGTATGGCAGACAGTAGGGCTCGTTCGGTGCACCGCGGTACGGATGCGGAGTCAAAAACGGCGCGTCGGTCTCCACCAGCAACTGCCCGTCCGGAATCAATGCTGCCGCTTCCCGCAGGTCATGGGCATTTTTGAAGCTGACCGTGCCGGACAGGCTCAAGATCCACCCGGCGTCGATGCAGGTGTGAGCCATCGCCGGTCCAGACGAGAAACAGTGGAAGATCACTGTCTCGGGAGCGCCCTCGGCGCGCAGCACGTCGAGCACGGCGGCGTCGGCGTCACGGTTGTGGATCATCAGTGGTTTGCCGGTGCGTTTGGCCAAGTCGATATGCCAGGCGAAGGCCTCGCGCTGGACCTGGGGATCCGGACAGCCCTCCAGGCGCCCGGGCCAGTAGAGGTCCATTCCGGTCTCCCCGATCGCCACCACGCGTTGATGGGCGGCCAGCGCCTCGATCTCGGAGCGGGCCGCGTCGGTCAGGGTGTCGGCCCGGGTGGGATGCAAGGCCACGGCGGCGTAGACCCGGTCGTCGGCGTCGGCGGCCTGGGTCACCCAGCGCGCCGACTCCAGGTCGTCGGCGACCGTCACCGCCGCCTGCACCCCGACCGCGGCGGCCCGGTCCATGATGGCGCGCAACGACGCAGCGTCGGCGGCGCCGCAGGCGTCCAGGTGCGTGTGTGCGTCGACCAGCGGGCTCAGCGGCTCCGGTGCCGGCGGTGGAGATTTGCCTGATCGTTTCGAGCTCACCCGCACACAATAGGGTGGTCGGTGATGAAGCCTTTCTACGTCACCACTGCGATCACCTATCCCAACGGTGACCCGCACATCGGCCACGCCTACGAGTACATCGCCACCGACGCGATCGCCCGGTTCCACCGGCTCGACGGATTCGACGTGCGCTACCTGACGGGCACCGACGAGCACGGGCTGAAGATGGCCGAGACCGCCGCCGCCGAGGGCATCCCGACCGCGGAGCTGGCGCGGCGCAATTCCGATGTGTTCGAGCGTCTGCAGCGCAAGCTCAACATCTCCTTCGACCGGTTCATCCGCACCACCGATGCCGACCACCTGGAGGCCTCCAAGGCGATCTGGCAGCGCATGGTCGACGCCGGCGACATCTATTTAGACGCCTACTCCGGCTGGTACTCGGTGCGCGACGAGCGGTTCTTCACCGAGGGCGAGACCACGCTGAACGCAGACGGGTCCCGGGTGGCCAACGAGACCGGGGCGCCGGTCACCTGGACCGAGGAGCAGACCTACTTCTTCCGGCTGTCGGCCTACGCCGACCGGCTGCTGGCGCACTACGAGGCCAACCCGGACTTCATCGCCCCCGACGTGCGCCGCAACGAGGTGATCAGCTTCGTCTCCGGCGGCCTGCGGGACCTGTCGATCTCGCGCACCTCGTTCGACTGGGGCGTGCCGGTGCCCGGGCATCCCGACCACGTCATGTACGTCTGGGTGGACGCGCTGACCAACTACCTGACCGGGGTCGGCTATCCCGACACCGACTCGGAGACCTTCCGCCGGTACTGGCCGGCCGATCTGCACATGATCGGCAAGGACATCATCCGGTTCCACACCGTGTATTGGCCGGCATTTCTGATGTCGGCAGGAGTCGAGTTGCCGCGCAGGGTTTTTGCGCACGGCTTCCTGCTCAACAGCGGCGAGAAGATGAGCAAGTCGGTGGGCAACGTGATCGACCCGGTCGAGTTCGTCGACAAGTACGGCGTCGATCAGGTGCGCTACTTCCTGCTGCGCGAGATCCCCTTCGGGCAGGACGGCTCCATCTCCGACGAGGCGATGATCGGCCGCATCAACGCCGACCTCGCCAACGAGCTGGGCAACCTGGCGCAGCGCTCGCTGTCGATGGTGGCCAAGAACCTCGACGGGGTGGTGCCCGCGCCGACGGCGCAGGGCGCGGACGACGAGGAACTGCTGGCGCTGGCCGACGCGCTGCTGGACAAGATGCGGGCGGCATTTCGCACCCAGGCCATGCACCTGGGCCTAGAGGCCATCTGGCAGATGCTGGGCGCGGCCAACCGGTACTTCTCGGCCAACGAGCCGTGGAAGCTGGCCAAGAGCGAGTCGGCGGCCGATCAGGCCCGCTTCGGCACGGTTTTGTACACCACCCTGGAGGCGGTGCGGATCGCGGCGCTGCTGGTGCAGCCGGTGATGCCGGAATCGGCGGGCAAACTGCTGGACCTGCTGGGCCAGACCAGCGAGCAGCGGATGTTCACCGCGGTGCCCGAGCGCCTGGCGCCGGGCCTGACGCTGCCGGCACCGTCCGGGGTGTTCCCGCGCTACCAGCCCTGACCGCCCTGTTCTCCCCCGTTTCTCCCCCGTTTCTCCCCGCGAGCAGACGCGAAAGCCCCCTTTTCGGGCCCGAAAAGGGGGCTTTCGCGTCTGCTCGCCAGGGGGGCTGGACCAGTGATCTGGGCCACAGGCTGTCACATCCGGGCGTCGCGCGGTGTCTTGAGGGCATAACCCAAGAGACAGGAGCACCTCATGACACGCATCCAGGTCGCCATCATCGGCGGCGGCTACGCAGGCACCCTGGCCGCCAACCGGCTGCGCCAGCACCCCGACGTCGACATCACCCTGATCAACCCGCGCCCGGCATTCGTCGAGCGGATCCGGCTGCACCAGTATGTGGCCGGCACCGGAACGGCCACCGTCGACTACCTCGAACTGCTCGGCGACGGAGTACGGCTGCTGGTTGACTCGGCCACCCGGATCGACGCCGCCGACCGGCGCATCCAACTGGCGTCGGGAACCGTGCTGCGCTACGACTACCTCCTCTACGCGGTGGGCAGCACCGGGGCGATCACCCCGGCCGTTCCCGGCGCCGCCGAATTCGCCTACTCCATCAGTGAATTCGAGTCCGCCTCCCGGCTGCTGACCCGGCTCGGCGAGCTGCCACTGGACGCGCCGGTGACGGTGGTGGGTGGTGGACTGACCGGAATCGAGGCGGCCTCTGAGCTGGCCGGCCAGGGCCGTCACGTGACCCTGGTCTGCGGCGAGATGCTGGGGCCGTCCCTGCACGCGGCGGGTCGGCGCTCGGTGGCCAAGGCCCTGCGCAAGCTCGGTGTCGACGTGCGGGAGGCGGCCGTCGTCGCCGAGGTGCGCGCCGACGCGCTGGTGCTGCACGACGGCACCGTGCTGCCCAGCGCGGTGACGGTGTGGACGGCGGGCTTCGGCGTGCCGGACTTGGCCGCGGCCAGTGGACTGGCCACCGACGCGCTGGGCCGGCTGCTCACCGACGAGACCCTAACCAGCATCGACAACCCGTGGATTGTGGCGGCCGGGGATGCCGTGGCGCCCGCGGGCCAGCCGCTGCGGATGAGCTGCCAGGCCGCACTGCCGTTGGGCGCCCAGGCCGCCAACACCGTGTTGTCCCGCATCGCCGGCACCTCACCGGCCGCGGTGGACCAGGCGTTCGCCGCCCAGTGCATCAGCGTGGGCCGCAATGCGGCGACCGTGCAGCTGTCCCGCCGCGATGACACCCCGATCCGGGCGTTCGTCGGTGGCCGGCTGGGCGCTGTGGTCAAGGAGGCGATCTGCAAGTACACCGTCAGGTGGATTCGCGATGAGGCGGCCAAGCCGGGCTCGTATCGTTGGATGAAGGGCAGCACTCGAGCGGCCCGCATCACCCAGGACCAGGCGGAACGGGGGGCTGCGGTGTGACAGGCGAACATGCCGAACGCTTCACCGAACTGCGGCCACTGCTGTTCACCATCGCCTACGAGATCCTGGGCTCGGCAACAGAATCCGACGACGTCCTGCAGGACAGCTACCTGCGCTGGGCCGAAGTGGATCTGGACGAAGTCCACGACATCAAGGCGTACCTGGCCAGCCTGGTCACCCGTCAGTCGCTGAACGCGTTGCGGGCCGGTGCGCGGCGCCGCGAGGAGTATGTCGGCCCGTGGCTGCCCGAGCCGCTGCTGCTCACCGAGCACGACCCCTCGGCCGATGTCCTGCTGGCCGAATCGGTCTCGATGGCCATGCTGGTGGTGCTGGAGACGCTGAGCCCCGAGGAGCGGGCGGTGTTCGTGCTGCGCGAGGTGTTCGGTTTCGACTACGACGAGATCGCGGCCGCGGTGGGCAAATCCGCGGCCGCGGCTCGCCAAGTCGCGCACCGGGCCCGCAACCATGTCCAGGCCCGGCGACCGCGCTACGCCCCGGCAGATCCCGAGGAGAGCACACGGGTCGCCGCGGAGTTCATGACCGCGGCGGCCGGCGGCGACCTCACGACCGTGCTGTCGATGCTGGCACCCGACGTGGTGTGGACCGCCGACGGCGGCGGCAAGGCCAGCGCGGCCCGGCGGCCGGTCGTCGGCGCCGAAAAGGTCGCCCGCGTGGTCATCGGGCTGTTGCGGCACGGCGCGCAGATGCCCTACGTCCGGGTGGAGATGGGCGTCTGCAACTCCTCACCCGCGGTGCTGCTCTACAGCGCCGACCGGCTGGAGGGCGTGTTCACCATCGAGATCGTCGACGGGCTGATCACGAACTTCTACGCGATGCGCAACCCGGACAAGCTGGCGGCGGTGGCGGCAGCCCGCGAGATCACCCGCGGTGCAGACGTCTGACAAGCTAGTGCCGTGCGGATCGAGCGGCTGGGCGACTTGGGGGCAGCCCCGGAGGTGCTGCGTCGGATCGGCGCCGCCACCGACCGGCATAGGCTGCCGTCGCCGGCCGCACTGACCGGCGAGTGGTTCGGCTCACGTGCGGTGATCGCGCCCAGCGTGGCCGTGGAGCCGGTCGGCCCCGGTGAGGTGTTCGACGTCGGGGTTCCGCAGGCCGCGGGTGCGCCGACCGGCGCGGTGGGCGGCGGCTGGATCGGATATCTGTCCTACCCCGATGCCGGCGCCGACGGTCTGGGCCCCCGCATCCCCGAGGCCGCCGGCGGGTGGAGCGACTGCGTGCTACGCCAGGACGAGGCCGACGGCCAGTGGTGGTTCGAAAGCCTGTCGGGTGCGGCGATGCCGAGCTGGCTGGCCGAGGCGCTGGTGACTCCTGCCCCGGCGCGGGGCTGCCGGATCTACTGGGAGAACCCGGACCGCCAAGCGCACCGCGCCGCGGTGCTGGCCTGCCTGGAGGCCATCCGGTCCGGTGAGGTCTATCAGGCCTGCGTGTGCACCCGCTTCACCGGCACCGTCACCGGCGCCGCACTGGACTTCTTCGCCGACACGGTGGCCCGCACCGGGCCGGCGCGTGCGGCCTACGTCGCGGGCGGCTGGGGCGCGGTGGCCTCCCTGTCTCCGGAGCTGTTTCTGCGCCGCCGCGGTCAGGTCGTGGACTCCAGCCCCATCAAGGGCACCCTGCCGCTGTACGCCCGCCCGTCGGCGCTGCGCGCGTCGACCAAGGACGTCGCGGAGAACATCATGATCGTGGACCTGGTCCGCAACGACCTGGGCCGCGTGGCGGTCACCGGCACGGTCACGGTGCCCGAACTGTTGGCGGTGCGACCCGCCCCGGGTGTCTGGCATCTGGTGTCGACGGTCTCAGCCCGGGTGCCAGAACACCTCGGAATGGCGGAGTTGCTGGATGCGACGTTCCCGCCCGCGTCGGTGACCGGAACCCCCAAACATCGTGCCCGCCAGTTGCTTTCGGAGTGGGAACTGTCGCGCCGCGGCGCCTACTGCGGAACGGTGGGGTTGGCGTCACCGGTGGCCGGTTGTGAACTCAACGTCGCGATCCGCACCGTGGAGTTCGACGACGCCGGCGGCGCGGTACTGGGGGTCGGCGGCGGAATCACCGCGGACTCCGACGTCGACGCCGAGTGGCAGGAGTGCCTGCACAAGGCCGCCCCGATCGTCGCCGACGGCCAGTCCCAGGAACGCAGCACCGCGTCGTAGGCGCCCTAGCCGGTGGCGCGACGACGCGGCATCAGCAGTGCCAGCACCAGCGCCACGATCACCAGGGCCGGCACGTCACCGACCAGATGACCGCGCTCGCCCGGGTCGCCGATCGCCTGCGCGGTCATGATCGCGGCGTGCACGACGCTGGAGACCACCGTGAACCAGATGAGGCTGCGGTGGGCCAGCGGATCGCGCGCGGCGAATAACAGGAACACCCCGAGCGTGGCGTAGATGCCAATGATCATCACCAGATAGTGCGACGAGTCCGCGCCGGCATGGCCCCAGGCCCAGCCCGCAGGCCAGAACACGGTCAACGGATAGAACGCGACGACGAAGAGCAGGCCAACGACAGTCAGCGCAACCCGCAACGCAGTCGATTCCGTCGTGTCATTCGGCGTCATACGCATCCTCCCTGGCCAGGAAGCTAGGCAAAGCCTAACGGCGCAGCAGGTCACTCCGGGCGAGAACGCAGCACCGCGTCATAGAGCTCGCGTCGCGACACCGCGGCCGACGCATCGGCGATCACCTGCGCGCAGGCGTCCTTGACCCGCATGCCCTCACCGGCCAGCGTGTTCACCTCGGCCACCAGCGCGGCCAGGTCGGCCCGCGGCGTCGCCCCGGCCAGCACCACGGTGATCTCCCCCAGCACCCCGTCGGCAGCCCAGTCGGCCAGCTCGGCCAGCGTCCCGCGCCGCACCTCTTCATGGGTCTTGGTCAGCTCCCGACAGACCACCGCGCGGCGGTCCCCGCCGAGTTCGTCGACCGCGTCTCGCAGGCAGTCGGCCAGCCGGCGCGGCGACTCGAAGAACACGCAGGTGCGCCGCTCATCGGCCAGCCCGGCCAGCCACGACCGTCGCGCCGCCTGTTTGCGGGGCGCGAAGCCTTCGAAGCAGAACCGCTCGGAGGCCAGCCCGGACAGCGCCAGTGCGGTCGTCACCGCCGACGGGCCCGGCAGGCAGGTCACCGGCAGTCCGGCGTCGGCGCACGCGGACACCAGTCGGTAGCCCGGGTCGCTGATCAACGGCATCCCGGCGTCGCTGACCACCAGCACGGTGGACCCGGCCTCGATGTCGGCCAGTAACGCCGGCACCCGCGTGGCCTCGTTGGCGTCGAACAGACTGACCACCCGACCGGTGATCTGCACGTCGAGGGACTTGGCCAGCGTCCGCACCCGCCGGGTGTCCTCGGCGGCCACCACGTCGGCGGTGCGCAGCGCTTCGACCAGCCGTGACGACGCGTCGCCGGGCTGGCCCAGCGGGGTGGCACCCAGCAGCAATCGACCCTCGGCCATGGCGCACAGCCTACGATCGTCGGAATGAGCGCTCCGACCGCCACCAGACCCGCGGCCGTTCCCGAGCGCACTGTTCCGATGATCAGTCCGGGGCTGCTGGTGCCGGTCGCCGATTTCGGGCCGACCGACCGGATCCGGGGCTGGGCCGTGACCGCCGCGGTGACGCTGCTGGCCGCGGTCACCCGATTCACGAATCTGTACACGCCGACCGACGCCGGCACTCCGATCTTCGACGAGAAGCACTACGCGCCGCAGGCATGGCAGATGCTGCACAACCACGGCGTCGAGGACAACCCCGGCTACGGCCTGGTGGTGCACCCGCCGGTGGGCAAGCAACTGATCGCGATCGGCGAGGCGCTGTTCGGCTACAACGGCCTGGGCTGGCGGTTCACCAGCGCACTGTTCGGGGTGCTGACGATCTTGCTGCTGGTGCGGATCGTGCGGCGGATGACCCGCTCGACGCTGGCCGGCGGGATCGCCGGGCTGTTGCTGGTGGGCGACGGGGTCAGTTTCGTCGCGGCGCGCACGGCGCTGCTGGACGGCTTCCTGACGTTCTTCGTGGTGGCCGCGTTCGGGGCGCTGATCGTCGACCGCGACCAGGTGCGGATGCGCATGCACGCCGTGCTGACCGAGGACCGCTGCGGCGAGACACCCTGGGGCCCCCGGCTCGGGGTGCGCTGGTGGCGCTTCGGCGCCGGGGTACTGCTCGGATTGGCCTGCGCCACCAAATGGTCGGGCCTGTACTTCGTGGTGTTCTTCGGGGCCATGTCGTTGGCGTTCGACGTGGCCGCCCGCCGGCAATACCGGGTGCGGAGGCCGTGGCTGGGGACGCTGCTCCGCGATGTGGGCCCCACCGCCTACGCGATGGCGCTCATCCCGTTCGGGGTGTACCTGGCGTCGTATGCGCCGTGGTTCGCCTCGGAGACCGCCGTGGACCGGCACGAGGTCGGCCAGTCGATCGGATTCGAGAGCCGGTTCCCGGTGCCCGATGCGCTGCGCTCGCTGTGGCACTACACCTATCAGGCGTATCGGTTCCATGCCGGGCTGACCAACGCCGCAGGCAACCACCACCCGTGGGAGTCCAAACCGTGGACGTGGCCGATGTCGCTGCGCCCGGTGCTCTACGCCATCGACCAGCACGACGTGCCCGGCTGCGGTGCGCAGTCCTGCGTCAAGGCGGTGATGCTGGTGGGCACGCCGGCCATGTGGTGGCTGGCCGTTCCGGTGTTGGGCTACGCGTTGTGGCGCAGCCTGGTGCGTCACGACTGGCGTTACGCCGCGGCACTGGTGGGCTACTGCGCGGGGTGGTTGCCGTGGTTCGCCGGCATCGGGCGGCAGATGTACTTCTTCTACGCGGTGCCGATGGCGGCGTTTCTCGCGATGCTGCTGGCCCTGATCTGTGTCGACATCATCAACGACGGGAGAAACCGCACCGAGGAGCGCTGGGCGCTCGGACTGCTCGCGGTGTCGGGCTATGTGGCGCTGGTGTTGACCAACTTCGCCTGGCTGTATCCGATTCTGACCGGGGTGCCGATCTCGCCCGCCACCTGGAACATGCAGATCTGGCTGCCCAGCTGGTCCTGAGCCGTCGGCCCGTCGCCCCGTCGGCCCGTCGGCCCGTCGGCCCTCGGCCCGTCGGCCCGTGAGATTGCGCGCAGGGCTGTTGGCGGACGTTATCCACAGCCGTGTGCGCAATCTCGACGCGCGGGCCCCCAGATGTCGGTGCCGCTCACCACTATCGACCCATGTTCGAGGTGTTCAAGGGGACCGAGGCGCTCGCCGGCGGCCTGAGTCGCGGCACCTTGCGGTGGAACTACTCGGCGCTCTTTCCCGACGTCTACCTGCCCAAGGATGCGCCAACGACATTGCGCGCCAACTCCGTCGGCGCCTGGCTGTGGTCGCGGCGTAACGGCGTGATCGCCGGCCGTGCTGCGGCGGCCCTGCACGGCGCCCGGTGGATCGACGCGACCACGCCCATCGAGTTGATCTGGCGCAACGGACGGCCGCCGGCGGGAATCATCGTCCGCAACGAACGCATCGACGCCGACGAGCTGGTCGACATCGACGGGATGCTGGTGACCAGCCCGGCGCGAACGGCTCTGGACCTCGGCCGGCATCTGCCCCGCGACCTGGCCGTGCGGCACCTCGATTCGTTGAGCCGTGCCACCGGTGTTCAGGCTCGAGACGTCCGGGGTCTGATCGAGCGCTATCGCAGGGCACGCGGGCTGCGGCGGGCGGCACTCGCACTCGAGCTGATGGACCCCGGCGGCGAATCGCCCAGAGAGACCTGGCTGCGGCTTCTGCTCATCGATGCCGGGCTGCCGCGGCCCAGGACACAGATCCGGGTGAGCGACGGGTTCAACAACGCATTCGTCGACATGGGATACGACGAGCCGAAGATCGGCCTGGATTACGAGGGCAGACACCACAGCACGGATCGGGCGCAGTACGTCCACGACATCGGGCGCGCCGAGCTGCTGCACAGCCAGGGGTGGTTAACCCTGCAGGTGGTGGCCGAACACAGCCGGCGCTTCATCCTGCATCGGCTGTCCGAGGCTTTCGCCCGCCGCGGCCAGCCGTTGAGATTGCGTACCGGGTTGTGAAAGCCGGCCGCCGACAGCCGTAGCCGCAATCTCGACGAATCGAACGAATGTGCGATAGGCTGCGGGCGTGGCGATACCGGTACAGGAGTCGCTGTTCGACCTCAGCGAACGCCGACAGCTCGGTGCGGGCGCCTGGATTGACGTTCGTCCGGGCTGGCTCTCCGAGGAAAGCAGCGAACTGGTCAGCGAGCTGCAGGCGGCCATCCCGTGGCGCGCCGAGCGCCGCCGAATGTATGACCGGGTGCTCGACGTCCCCCGGCTGGTGAGCTTCCACGACCTGGCGACCGCAGACGCCCCACACCCGATGATCGCGAAGCTTCGCCGCCGGCTCAACGACATCTACGCCGGGGAACTCGGCGAACCGTTCACCACGGTGGGGCTATGCCTCTACCGCCACGGCGGCGACAGCGTCGCCTGGCACGGCGACACCATCGGCCGCGGCGCCAGCCAGGACACCATGGTCGCGATCGTCAGCGTCGGCGCCACCCGCACACTGGCCCTGCGCCCCCGCGGAGGCGGCGCGGCCCTGCGCCTGGCACAGCACCACGGCGACCTGGTGGTGATGGGGGGCTCGTGTCAGCGGACGTGGGAGCACTCGGTTCCCAAGACGGCCGCACCCACCGGACCGCGGATCAGCATTCAGTTCCGGCCGCGCGGCGTGCGCTAGCAGAAGGCACTAGTCGCGGATCGCGTCGACCGCGGCCACCAACAGCTCACGGGCCTTGTCGGTGTCGACCGGGGTGATGGGTTCGTTGGGCTTCACCAGGGGGTTTGCCGTGACGATCACCTGGTAGGACCCGAAGTAGGCCGAATAGTTGTACAGCTCACCGACGCGGGCTTTGCCGCCGGCGACCGCCTCGATCACCCGGTGCACGCCCAAGGTCTTCACCCCGTCGATGTGCGGCACGTCGACGAGTTCGATCAGGCCGCGCATCTGCGCCCCGGAGAAGCCGATTCGCCGGCAGCTGCGGCCCGGCTCGGTGAGCGGTACCGGCTCGGAGGTCTCCAGCGCGATGGTGATGAACCGGTTGCCCTCACCTTCGGCGGCGACAGCGGCCATGTTGCCCTGTATGCCCTGGGGCAGCTGCTGGCTGATGGCGAACTTGGAGCAGTTGGGCGGTTCGTAGGTCAGGCCCGGGGGCAGCGCGGTGCCCGCCAGGAGTTTCGGCTCGATCCCGGTGCGCGGGATGACGCGGACCTGGTACTCCGGACCGAAGGACGACTTGAGAGTGGCCACCTCACCGATGTCGGCGTACACCTCGGCGGGACCGGAGCTGCAGGCGGCGAGCAGGCAGACACAGCCCAGGGCCAGCACCGCACGAATCGTCAACACCGCAGCCAATTTACCCAACGCGACCTGGGCCATTTGCAGCGGTCACCCCACCGCTTGGATCGCTTGGCGGCCAACTTCTTTGATCTGTTCGGCGGTTGCGCGGTCGAACGGCAGCTGGTCCTCACCGGGCACGTCGAGGACGGTGGTGACCACCCCCGGGTCGTCGCGCTCCCAGTGGGCGCCCAGACGGTCGAGGATGGCGCGCATGGGCGCGTTCTCCGAGAGCACCCGCGCGGTGAACTTCTCGACGCCCTCGAACCGGGCGATCACCGCCACCGCGCCCATCAGAAAGGTGCCCAGGCCGCGGCCCTGATAGCTGTCACCGACGATGAAGGCGATCTCGGCGAAGGTCGGATTTTCGGGATCGCGGACGAAGCGGCCGTCGGCGACGAACGAGCCGTCGGGCTCGGTGATCACCCACACGAAGTGATCGACATAGTCGACCTCGAACAGATAATGCATCAGCGCCGGGTGCGGGACCCGGGTGGTCTGGAATCGCCGGTAGAGCGTCTCGCCGGAGAATTCGACGTGACCGCTGACGGTTCGCGCGCTGTCGCCGGGCAGCACCGGCCGAAGCAACAGTTCGGTGCCGTCGCGGTCCCGGATCGGCACAGCCGTGAGGTAGGCGGCCAGGCGCTGCCGCGCGATACGCACCAGCCGTCCCATGACCTCGGGGACATGCACCATCTCGTGAAAGGCCTGCTCGTCCCCGATCCAGCCGGTCAGCGGCGTCGTCGCGGTGACGGTTGCCGTTCGCAGCCCCTGGCGCAGCAGTGCGATCTCACCGACCACCATCCCGGCGGTCACCTCGTTGACTACCACGGCTCCGTCGTCGCCGATATGCTTGACCTGGGCTGATCCCGAAGAGATCAGGAGGAATGACAGCGCCTGTTCGCCTTGCCGCATCAGTTCGGCACCGGCGGGGGCCTGCAGGGGGTGCAGACGGGCGGCCAGGGGGGCCAGATCAGCCGCGGAGCACCCGGCAAAGATCTCCATCTCCGTGAGATCGGCGGCGGGTAGCGCTCCATCGGGTGCTGCGGTCACCGCGACATCACCATAAAGTGCTCCGCCCGTTATTCGCCCAGCTAGGTTAACTGGGAGCCCGCGAATGTTAATGATTTAACACTGCTGTAACAGCCAGGATTCGGTGCCAGCGCTCGGGGCCGCTAGCCTGTGGCCGCTGACTGCGATACGCAAGGAAGAGATCACCCATTATGACCGAACTGAATCCGAAGCTGCAGGACATTTACGAAGAGGTGCTCCGGCGCAACCCCGGGGAGGCCGAGTTCCATCAGGCCGTCTTCGAGGTCCTCAGCAGCCTCGGTCCGGTGGTGACCAAGCACCCCGAGTACGTGGACAGCGCCGTGATCCGTCGGATGTGCGAGCCGGAGCGGCAGATCATCTTCCGGGTGCCGTGGCTGGACGACAAGGGCGGGGCGCAGATCAACCGGGGCTTCCGGGTGGAGTTCAACTCGGCTCTGGGTCCGTTCAAGGGCGGCCTGCGCTTCCACCCCTCGGTGTACCTGGGCATCGTCAAGTTCCTCGGCTTCGAGCAGATCTTCAAGAACTCCCTGACCGGCCTGCCCATCGGCGGCGGTAAGGGCGGTTCGGACTTCGACCCCAAGGGCCGCTCGGACAACGAGATCATGCGGTTCTGCCAGTCCTTCATGACCGAGCTCTACCGCCACCTGGGCGAGTACACTGACGTTCCGGCCGGTGACATCGGAGTGGGCGGCCGCGAGATCGGCTACCTGTTCGGGCAGTACAAGCGCATCACCAACCGGTACGAGTCGGGCGTGCTGACCGGCAAGGGCCTGACCTGGGGCGGGTCGCAGGTCCGCACCGAGGCGACCGGCTACGGCGCGGTCTACTTCGCCGACGAGATCCTCAAGACCTCCAAGGACTCGTTCGACGGCAAGCGGGCCGTGGTGTCCGGTTCGGGCAACGTGGCGATCTACGCCATCGAGAAGATCCACCAGCTCGGCGGAACCGTGGTGGCCGCGTCGGACTCCAGTGGTTACATCGTCGATGAGAAGGGCATCGACCTGGAGCTGCTCAAGGAGATCAAAGAGGTCAAGCGGGAGCGGATCGAGACCTACGCCAGGGCCCGCGGCGGGGCGACGCAGTTCGTCAACGACGGGTCCATCTGGGACGTGCCCTGCCAGATCGCGATCCCGTCGGCCACCCAGAACGAGCTGAACGGCGACCACGCCGCCACGCTGGCGCGTAACGGCTGCAAGATCGTCGCCGAGGGTGCCAACATGCCGTGCACCCCGGAGGCCGTCAAGCTGTTCAGCGAGGCCGGCGTGGTCCTCGCCCCGGGCAAGGCGGCCAACGCCGGCGGTGTGGCCACCAGTGCGCTGGAGATGCAGCAGAACGCGTCGCGGGACTCGTGGAGCTTCGAATACACCGAGCAGCGGCTGGCCGCGATCATGAAGAGCATCCACCACCGCTGCCTGGTCACCGCCGACGAGTACGGCAGCCCGGGTAACTATGTGCTGGGTGCCAACATCGCCGGGTTCATCCAGGTCGCCGACGCGATGAACGCGCTGGGCCTTATTTAGTCGACGCGACTAGACGTAGCATCGCCGGTATGAGTCGGATTCTGGGCGCCGCCGTGTTCGTCGGGAGTGCCGCCATCGCCCTGCTCGGCAGCGCCCCGGCCTACGCCGACGACGCCAGCTATCTCGCGGCACTGGACGCCAACGGTGTCTTCCGCTCCGGCCCGCCCAACGCGCGCCTGTCGGCAGGGCACCGGTTCTGCAACCAACTGCGCGCCGGCTCCACCCCCGACCAGGTGGTGAATGATTTCGTGCGTCGGCCGTCATTCGGTGGGCCGTCCATGGTCGACGATCTGACCGTCAATCTGCGCCCGGTGATCGACATCGCGCAGCACGAACTGTGCCCTGACACCCTGCACTGATCGGCCCGTTCGGACCGATCAGGCAACGGGCTACGGCTGCTGGATGTCCTCCCCGCCCGGCTGCGAGCGAGGAGCTGACCGGTCGAGTATCTCGTCGATCAGCGGGATGTCGACGTCTTCACCAGAACTGGTGTCCGGCGCCCACTGGCCGGCGTCGAGGCCGTACTTCTCGGTGAGGAAGCGCAACCGATAGGCCTGTTGGGAGCGTTCGAATGTCTGCTGGGCGATACGGGCATTCAGCCCGCCGTTGACCACCGCACCCAAGATCGGAACCGCCTGCGCCAGCTTACGTTTGGCCAGGCGGAATCCCAGAGCCATAGAGACCTGCTGAATCACATTGTCTGCCTGCTGCGGCTGCAGGTGCTGCCACGACGCGTGACTCATCATCTGCTGGGTCAGTCGAGACAACGACGCCAGGGCCGCGGCCTTCTCCGCCGAGTTACCGGCGGTGGAATAGGCGATCACCCCCGAGGCGAAGGCCTGCTCGTCCGGCTCGCGGACGTCGTAACCGTAGTGCGCCGCAACCAAAGCCACGATCCGGCCCATCCCGACCAGCACCGCCGTCACATCGGCCACCACGGCTGAGGCGGCCACCGGCAGTGTCGTGCCGCCGGTGACCGTGCTGGACACCGCCGTGCCCGTCACCGCGAGTGACGTCGCCACGCCTTCGGCGACGGCCAAGGCTACGTAGCGATCCTTGCGGCGTGGGACCGAGCGGTCGCAGTGCTTGAGGTCGAGGCTCTTGACCTCGCCGTAGGTCTGCACTGTGATGCCGTCATCGGCGAACATCGCAAAGACGTTGGCCGGCTTGACCGAATTGAGTCCCCGCTCGACCAGCACGGTGTGCAGGGTTTCCAGCGCCTTGGTGGTGAGCTGGTCCGCCTTGCCGATGGCCGCGGTGGCGCCAGGGACCTGTTCCACTCCGGACCGGATCTTCCCGACGACGTCTTTGGTGCGATCCGCGATGCCCTGGCTGACGCCTTCGAACCACCCGGACGGCTCGGCGCCGGTGGCCGCTTGGCGCAGTGCGTCCCATTGCTTGCGCTCATAAGCGGACATGACCGCCCGAGAAGACGGAGCCACGTGAGAAATCCTACCGCTCACCGCTGATCGAGAAGCGGGCGAAGATCCAGGCCCATCGGCGAATCCAGCGGGATGTCACCGGAGGCCACGACGGCGCGGGTCAACGGGCGCAGCGCCTGTAGCAGGTCGCGCCGTTCGGCGTCGGTCAGCGCCTGATATGCCGAGGCGGCGAGCCGATCGGTCTGCTCTTCGATCTGCGCCTTGAGCCGGATTCCCTCCGGGGTGAGCCCCTGGTCTGCGGCAAGACCCTTGTCGCGCAGCGCGTCGGTCAACCGGTTCCACTCGTCGTCGGTGAAGTCACGAGCGACGGTGTAGGTATGACGCGGGGCCCCCGAGGCCAGGGCGTGGAACACGTGGGATTCGCGGCCCTCGACACCGGCAGCCAGGAGGGCCGCGATGTGGCCGTCGCCGCGGTGCTCACGCAGCACGGTGGCCGCCTGCCACAACCTCGCCAGGGGCTCATCGGGCAGCGGCAGGGCGTGGTTCGCAGCACCCAGAACGCGGCCGGCGAGGGGCACCGCAGATGCCGCCCGGGCGGCGAGCTCGGCGGCACGGGCAACCTCGGGACCATCCGCCAAGTCCGCGAGCTGTCGACGCAACGCAGCAACGGCGCCCGCCTGGCGCGCCGCAAGGGCGGCTTCAGGCGGCGCGAACCGCCAGGCGGCGGGCAGTGCCTTGGCGACGCGTTCGTAGGAGAAGTTGTAGAACGCCGCGTGCACGACCTCGGGGCCGACCGGACCGAGTGGCGCGGCGCGACCGGCGAAGTAGCCCATCCAAAAGCCGCGGTAGCCGGCGTCGTCGAGGGCGGCCAGAGGTTCCGGTGAGAAGTAGACGACCGCGTGCAGGGGCTCCAACAGCCGCCAGGCCTCACGAGCATCAGCCACGTGCTCGGTGGCCTGATCCTGCAAGTGCATGTTGCACCGCCTCTCAGTCGGCTGCCATGTGGGACCGCATCTCCCAGGATGACGCATACGCCGGCAACGCCGGCGAGTCAGTTCGCTGACACCTGTCATTGACGACTGTCAGTGAATATTGCTAGCGTACGACCATGACGACCGCCGGGAATCTCACGAAGTCCGGATCAGCGGCCGGCGGCGTCCGAGAAGCCCGTCGACTTGAGACGAGGTCGCGCCTGTTCGAGGCCGCCGTGTCGGAGATCCGTCAGCGCGGACTCGCCGGTGCAGACGTCAGTGCCATCGCCAGCGCGGCAGGCGTGGCCCGGGGCACGTTCTACTTTCACTTTCCGACCAAGGAGCACGTCCTCATCGAGGTCGAACGCAACGAGGAGACCCGGATCATCCGCGATCTCGGCGACGCCGACGGCGACCTGGCATCGGTGCTCACCCAACTGGTCCGGCACGTCCTGAGCGCCAAGCACCGTGTGGGCGCAGAGGTTTTCCAGGACATGCTCGGCCTGCACTTCTCCTCCGCCCGCCCGGTCGAAGATGAGCTGGCACAACATCCGCTCGCAGAGTTCCTGGTGGGCGTCATCGAACGGGCGCAGGCCAGACAGCAGGTCCCCCAGACGATTCACGCTGCCGAACTCGGCACGTTCTTCCTCATGGGGCTGTTCGCGCTGTTGGCCACCGGAGCCCATGATCCGGCACTGCTGGATCGGTACGTGTCAACGATGCTCAAGGGAATGGAGATCCGATGAGTGCCAACGGAATCGACGGCTACCGCGACTACCTGCGTGAGCGCGACGGCGAGGCGGACCTGTTGAATCGCCGGCTGGCGCACCGTGAAGAGTTCTTCGATCGCATTGAAGCCAATCCCGTCCGGTCAGCGAAAGCCGTTGACCGACCCACGTTTCTGCGCAACCTGCGTAGGCGACGGCCCGAACCCGGCCTGGACCGCACGATGCTGTTCCTGTTGGCGACGGCCAAACTCAACCAGGCGGAGCGATTCGGCGTCGGGCTGGGCGAGACCTACGGGCGCAACAGCGACGAGAGTCTGCCGCCCGAGAAGGTCTACCTGGAACTGGAAGAGCACTACCACACCAGAATGCTGGCCTACGTCCTCGACGTCGCCGGTCTGCCGTTCCAGGTAGTGCCCCCACCGTTGGTGCTGCGTCAGTTCGTCAAGACCGGAGTCTTTCTTCCCGAGCGGCTCAGCTTCATGGTCGTCGGCGCGGCCGAAATGGCCGGCTGCGTCCTGTTCGACGAACTGCGCCGCGTCGGCACTGCGCTCTTCGCCGACGAGCCCGACGTCGCGGAACGAATCAACCTGCTCTACAGCGAGATTCTGACCGACGAGATAGGTCATGTCGGCTACTGCGCGTCACGCTGCACCGCGGCCGAGCGGGCGATCATGCGCCGCCTCTATCCCCTGATCTGCCGACTGTTCGCCCGCCAAACCGCCGAAATCAGCCTGCTGCTCGACCCGGAGCATTTCCGCGCCCGCCTCGCCCGGCGCTTCGACGTTGCCGAACTCACCGCAGAGCTGGACAACGAGACGTATCTCGTCACGCACCCCTGAGCAAGCCCGGGATCAGCGGACGTTCAGCTGCAACCACTCCAGGCGGCGGACCAGGATGCTGGGCAGCCACGGACCGGCGTCGGCCATGTCGATCCAGCTGGTCTGCTCAAGCAGCATCCGAAAGACGATCTGCGCTTCCAGACGGGCCAGCGCAGCCCCGACGCAGAAATGCGCGCCCTTGCCGAACGCCAGGTGACCTCGCGCGGCACTGCGGTCGAGCCGAAACTCTTCGGGCGCGTCGAAATGCCCGGGATCGCGATTGGCCGCGCCCCACATCAGCAGCAGGTGCGCGCCGGCGGGCAACTCGGCTCCGGCCAGGGTGGTATCTGCGACCACGTGCCGATAGTGGCCGCGGAACGGGGATTCGTAGCGCAGGGCTTCTTCGATGAACGCGCCCAGCAGCTCGGGGCGGGCACGCAGCTGCTCTTGGACGCTGGGATTTCCGGCCAGGATCCACGCGGCGCTGCCGAGCAGTGACGCGGTCGACTCACCGGCCGCACTGAACAGGGTGAGCATGATGGACAGCGCCGGAATCTGCTCCAGTTCACCGGATTCGGTACGGACTGCGAGGTCTCCGATCAGGCCCGGCTGCGGGATTTCGCCGGCCTTCGCGAAATGCTCCAGGACATAGGCGGACAGTTCCATGGCGGCCACGCCGGCCGCCTCGAGTTGAGACGCGCTGACGATCCCGTCGAGCAGGGTGGTGGTCGCGTACCCGAGCCGGATCAGCTTGTCGACGTCGTCGTCGGGGAGGCCGAGCAGCTGGCAGACCACCATCATCGGCAGCCGGTTGGCCATGGAGCTCATCCACTCGACCTGCCCGCCGTCGCGCGCGTCCGCCCACATCTGTTTGGCAGCGGTCGCGGCGAAGTCCTCGATGACCCGCACTCGCTTGGCCGAAAGGTGCGGAAGCAACAGCTTGCGGTGGACCGCGTGCAGCGGGTCGTCAGCGGTGGCCAGCGCGTGTATCGGCGCACCGAGCGGTCCCATGTCGAAGGGCGTCACCGTGCCGTCTTCGTGGTAGACCATGGTCGCCGTGAGGTTCGAGGAGAAGTCCTCGACGCGGTTCACTGCTTCGGTGAGCGCCTCCCAGCCGCATACCGCGTAGAAGTCGGAGTCACCGATCCGATTCACTCCGCCGCGCCGGCGCATCGTGTCGTACAAGGGGTTGGGGTCTTGGATCGCGGCACTTCCGAAGAAGTCGGTCGGGTCCACCACGGCAGGCATGGCCACCAGGGTGGCCTGGGCTCGTGACCTGCGTCAACGGTGCGCACAGAAGTTGAAAAACGGGTTCGGCCACCGGGGCGGCGCACGTTCTCATCCCACCGTGCCGACCAGCACCCGCGGTGAGAGAAATGCCGCAATTCCTCTCACGGTGATAAAACTGGTGCATGGCTTCGCCACCCGCTTGGTCGCACCGAGGCGACTGATGACCGCACACGACTGGCTGATCGGCCGGGATCGACGCAGCGAGGGCGCCGAGCGGATCTACGCCGCCGCCGCGGAGCTCATGTCGCGTCAGGGCTACGACGCCTTCACCATCGACGCCTTGGCCAAGGCCGTGCACTGCTCGCCGGCAACCATCTACCGCCACGCCGGAGGCAAGACCGCGATCCGCGACACGGTGCTGACCAGACAGGCCGAACGCATTCTGGACTCGGTCCGCGACGCCATCGCCGGCCTGACGGGTTCGGAGCGCGTCGTCACCGCCACGATCGTCGCCCTGCGGCGCATGCGCTCCGAACCCCTCGCCCAGATCATGCGCAGCGCGACCCGTTCTCCCGATGCGGAATGGCTGACCGGCTCCACCGCCGTCGCCGGCTTCGCCGCCGAGATGGTCGGTGCCGACAACCCGGATCCGTTGGCCGCGCAGTGGCTGATACGGGTGTTCCTGGCGCTGTGGAACTGGCCCCTGGCGGACGCCGCGGCGGAAGAGGCCGCGGTACGCAGGTTTCTCGGGCCGCCGTACACCCTCAGCGCGATGCAAGATCGGGAATCATCAGACACCAACTCTGTGGAGCTAGGGAATCGAGGCCCTGACCTTGTCGATGCAAACGAGACTCATCGCCCAGCCTGAGCAGTCCATCGCGGCGCAGTCGGTCGGATGAGTGTGTTCGAGGGTCGCTGGCGTGCCTTGTGGCTGCGGATGACCGCCCGCGGCCCGTGCGGGCGGCGGTTCTGCCGCAACGGGTGTGGCCGGGCCGGTTGCAATCGCCCCACCGACAAGCGCTAGCGAATCGCCCCGGCGTGTAACCGGCCGCGTCCGGATAAGCGCGTACCAGATCCGGTGTGCAGCGGATGTTCGGTCCCGCCAAAGCCGCGATGGCGGAGGGCATTACACCGACCCCTTCGGTGACGACTTGGACGACCGTGCCACCGACCTGGACGCAGCTATGGTGAACCACTGCGGACCGAACAATCAGCCCCAAAGATCCCTGCAAACAAGAAAACCCCAGACTAGCTGGGGTTTTATCTTGTGGAGCTAAGGGGAATCGAACCCCTGACCTTCTCGATGCGAACGAGACGCGCTACCAACTGCGCTATAGCCCCTGACCGCTAGGAGATTACCAGTCCCCCGCCGGACGCCTGAAACCGAGACCTATTGACCGGACGCACGCGCCAGGTCATCGCGCCAGCCGTAGCGGTCGGCGCTCGATGTGTACTCCAGGTGCTCGAACACCGGGTCCTCGTCGTCGATCTCCAGCACCGCCACCCCCGGCCGGCGCAGCCGTGACGGGACCACCTCGAACGCGCCATCGCGGTCAGCCTCGCGCTGCATCCGCGGGCGCGCGGATCGCCGGGCACGGCGCGCCCGCACCTGCTGTTCGATGCGGGTCTGGCGCCGCAGGTAGGCCAGATAGAGCACGGTCGCGCCGGCGGCGCCGCCACAGATCCACCATGCGCTGGGCGCCACGGTGAAGGCGGTGAGTGCCGAGAGCACCAGGACCACCGCCAGCGACATCAGCACCCGCTTGCGGAATTCGTACTTGCGCGCGCTGACCGCTGCAGCGGTGTCGATACGGGGCCGGCGCCCCCGGGGGGACAGACCGGCCATTCCCGCCCTGGTGGGCTCCGCCTCGGGCTCCAGGCCGGAGCTGTCCTCGACGTATTCGTATTCGTAGCCTTCGGCTTCGGCTTCAGCCTCGGCTTCGGCAGTCGGCTCCTCGTAGGCAGTCGGCTCCTCGTAGGACGCCTCGCCCTCGGGCTCCGCTTTGGTCGCGACGGCCTCAGCCGCCATGGCGGCCTCCTCCTCAGCGCGGGCTTCCGCCTCTGCGACAGCCTGAGCTTCGGCCTGCGCCTCAGCGGCCAGTCCCGCGTCCGACAGCGGCAGTTCGCCGGAGTCCTCGGCGACGACATCGACGTCCAAGTAGTCGAGTTCGGCCTGCTCGCCGACCTGCGGCTCCGAGGCGACGAACACCGCTGCTGCGGCGACGAACACTCGCGAGCCGCCCTCAGCGGGTTCGGCCTCGACCTCGTCGACCTCATCGATGTCGTCGACGTCCTCGATGTCGTCGACACGGTGCTGCCAGTCCGGGTCGCTCCGGTGACCAGCGGCCGGTCCGGCGCGCTTGAGCAGCCGGGCACCGGACCCACTGGTCAGTACCCGGGTCGCCAAGGCCACGTCACTGGTACGACGGACCGCGTCGCGCTTGCTGACCAGCATCGGCACCAGTACGAACAGCCAGAGAACGACCAGTGAGATCCAAAGCAAGGATTGCGGGATGCTGGGCATGGTTGGCCTGCTCCTTTCCGAGCCAAGGCTAGGTGTGAGAACCCACACGACCTCGGATGACGCGCCGAACCAGTTACATCGATGTAATTTACTCGCTGACCTCGCCAGTCACAACTACCACACGGGTAACAGCGCGCCCGAATATCGGCGAATATTTCGGTCAGATCCGGGTGGCCCGGCCGGACTGGATCAGCGCAGCGGTCACCGAGCCGTCGACCTCCTCCACCGTCATCGCCACCAGCAGGTGGTCGCGCCACGCCCCGTCGACGTCCAGGTAGCGCCGCAACAGCCCTTCCTGACGAAAGCCGACCTTGGCCAGCACCGCCCGGCTGGCCGCATTCTCCGGCCGGACGGTGGCCTCCACCCGGTGCAGCCGGACCGGCCCGAAGCAGTGGTCCAATCCGAGCGCCACCGCCGCGGTCGCCACTCCCCCGCCGGCCACCGCGCTGGACACCCAATAGCCGATCCAGGCCGAGCGCAGCGCCCCGTGGGCGATGTTGCCCACCGTCAGCTGGCCGCAGAACTTGCCGTCGAGCTCGATCACGTAGGGCAGCATCCGCCCATAGCGGGCTTCGGTGCGCAGACTCGAACACAGCGGCGGCCAGGATGCGCTGCCGTGCCGGGTCACCCAGTCCACTTCCACACTGGGCTCCCACCGCTCCAGGTAGGCACGGTCAGCCAACCGAATCCGGCTCCACGCCACCCCGTCACGCATGCGCACCGGCCGCAGTCGGATCACCCCTGCCGGCACCCGCAGGGGCCCGAGCACGCTCGGCCAGCCGGGGTGCTCAACGTTCTTGTACCGCCACAGGTTGACCAACATGGATTCGGGCTCAGCCCCGTTGCGCCAGGAAGGCGACGTCCACCAACTCACCGGCGGCGATCTGCTCGACCTCCTCGGGAACCACCACCAGGCAGTTCGCCTCGGCCAACGTGGCCAACAGGTGCGACGAACTGCCGCCGGAGGCCCCGAGCTGCTGCACCAGGAACTCGCCGGTGTCCTCGTCACGCATGAGTTGGCCACGCAGGTACCCCTTGCGGCCGGGCATCGAGCTGATCGGTCCGAGCGTGCGCGCCCGCACCATCCGGCGCATCGGCTCACGCTTGCCCAGCGACAGCCGGATCAGCGGGCGAATCATCACCTCGAACACCACCAGCGCGCTCACCGGGTTGGTGGGCAGCAGGAACGTCGGCACCCCCTCGGGACCGAGCTGGCCGAAGCCCTGCACCGAACCGGGGTGCATCGCGATCCGGGCGACCTCCATGTCACCGAGATCGGACAGCGCCGCACGCACCTGATCGGCGGCGGCACCGCCCACCCCACCGGCGATCACCACCACTTCGGCGCGGTTGAGCTGGCCCTCGACCACCTCGCGCAGCTTCTTGGGGTCATGACTGACGATGCCGACCCGGTTGACTTCCGCGCCCGCGTCCCGCCCGGCCGCGGCCAGCGCGTAGGAGTCGACGTCGTAGACCTGGCCGTTGCCGGGCGTGCGATTGACGTCGACCAGTTCGCCACCCACCGCCATGACCGACAGCCGGGGGCGCGGGTGGACCAGCACACGATCGCGACCCACGGCGGCCAGCAGCCCCACCTGGGCGGCGCCGACCACGGTGCCGGCGCGCACCGCGACGTCACCGGGCTGCACGTCGTCACCGATCCGGCGCACGTAGTCGCCCGGGCGTACTCCCCGCAGCACCCGGACCCGGGACTGGCCGCCATCGGTCCAGCGCAGCGGCAGCACCGCGTCGGCCAGGGTGGGCATGGGCGCCCCGGTCTGGATCCGGGTGGCCAGCTTCGGCTGCAGCCGGGTGGGGGTTCGGGCACCGGCTTCGATGACACCGAGCACCGGCAGGGTGACCACGGCATCATCGCGTCCATCGGAACTGTCGCCGATCGCCTCGGCGCCCAGCACATCGACGCTGCGTACCGCGTAGCCGTCGATGGCGGCCTGGTCGAATGCGGGCATCGGCCGCTCGGCGACCACTTCCTCAGCGCACATCAAGCCCTGCGCCTCGGCGATCGCCACCCGGACCGGGCGGGGCGCCACGGCGGCAGCCGCAACCCGGGCCTGCTGCTCCTCAACCGAACGCACGGTGTGTGCCTTTCTCCGTTACAGCCGAGGTCCGATCAGGGCAGACGTCAGCTCAGTTCTCCGCCAAGCCCAGCCGCGCCACCAACCACCGGCGCAGGTCTGGACCGTAGTCATCGCGGTCCAAGGCAAAGTCAACCGCAGCTTTGAGGTAGCCGCCCGGATTTCCCAGGTCGTGTCGCGACCCCCGGTGCACAACGACGTGTACGGGATGGCCCTCGGAGATCAGCAGCGCGATGGCGTCGGTGAGCTGAACCTCACCGCCGGCGCCGCGGTCGATGCGCCGCAATGCGTCGAACACGGCCCGGTCCAGCACGTAGCGGCCCGCCGCGGCATACGTCGACGGGGCGTCTTGCGCCTTGGGCTTCTCGACCATGCCCTTGACCCGCATCACGTCCGGGTTGTCGGCGTCGGGCAGCGGCTCGACGTCGAAGACGCCGTAGGCGCTCACCTCCTCGGGGCTGACCTCGATCGCGCACAGCACGGTGCCGCCCCGGCGGGCACGCACCTTCGACATGGTCTCCAGCACGCCGGTGGGCAGCACCAGGTCGTCGGGCAGCAGGACCGCGACGGCATCTTCGTCGTCGGACAGCGTGGGCTCGACGCAGCTGATGGCATGACCCAGGCCCAGCGGCTCGGCCTGCACCACCGACTCGACCTTGATCAACTGCGGGGCGCGGCGGACCTTGGCCAGCATCGCCTTCTTACCGCGCGCCTCCAGTGTGCCCTCGAGCACCAGGTCTTCGACGAAGTGCGCGACCACGCCGTCCTTGCCCTCGGAGGTGATGATCACCAGCCGCTCGGCACCGGCTTCAGCCGCCTCGGCGGCCACCAACTCGATGCCGGGAGTGTCGACGACCGGCAGCAGCTCTTTGGGCACGGTCTTGGTCGCGGGCAGGAATCGGGTGCCCAAACCTGCCGCGGGCACAATCGCGGTGCGCGGAATCGGGACCTTCGGCGTGGGCATTGCTCACACGATAACCGCAATCGAGTTCGCCCCTCGGCTGGCGGTGGGCGAGCCGTTGCTGACAGTCTGGTTGCCGTGATCGACGACGCGGTGCTGGCCGCCAAGTCCGTGTTGCGGGCGCGGCTGCTCGCCGGCCGACGCGCGGTACCCCCCGATGTGCATGATGCCGAGGCCGCAGCGTTGGCCGCGCACCTGGAGCGGCTGGTGGACGAGGGCACCACGGTCTGCGCCTATGTCCCGGTGGGCAGTGAGCCGGGCTCGGCTGCCATGCTCGCTCGCCTGGCCGGTCGCGGCGCGCGCGTGCTGCTGCCGGTGGTGCGTACCTCCGACGACGGCACACCGATGGCGCTGCTGTGGGGCGAGTACCGTCCCGACGCCCTCACCAGTGCCCGGTTCGGTCTGCTCGAACCACCGCAACCGTGGCTGCCCGCCGAAGCGCTGGGCGAGGCGGAGGTGATCGTGGTACCGGCGTTGGCCGTCGATCGGCGGGGGACGCGGCTGGGGCGCGGCGCCGGCTTCTACGACCGCTCGCTGCGGTGGCGCCGGCCGGCGACTCCGCTGGTGGCGGTGGTCCGCGACGCGGAACTTGTGGACGCGTTGCCCGCGGATGCCCACGACGTGCCGATGACCCATGCCGTGACGCCCGGACTCGGGCTGGTGGCACTGGGCTGACGTCGCAGTGGCCTCCGAACCCGGGCGGGAATGAGGAAGGCCACATGGCGGTTCTAGCACTTGGCACGGTAGAGTGCTAAGCCGACTGTTCGATCCACGGAGGTTGACGTGCCCACCTACAGCTACGCCTGCACCGAGTGCAGCAACCGCTTCGACGTGGTCCAGGCCTTCACCGACGACGCGCTGACCACCTGCCAGGAGTGCAACGGCCGACTGCGCAAGATCTTCGGCAAGGTCGGCGTGGTCTTCAAGGGCAGCGGCTTCTACCGCACCGACAGCCGCGAAGCGGGCAAGTCGTCGTCCAGCTCCACCAGCTCCTCGACCTCCAGTGACTCGAGCAGCAGTTCGAGCGACAGCGGCACCAAGTCGGCCGACAGCACCAGCACCTCGGCGTCGTCGACGCCGGCGCCCGCCTCGGCATAACGCGTTATCCACAGCCCGGTGCCGGAGCGACGAGCCGCGGCGCACCGGCCGCTTAGCGTGACGCCATGGGCGACTCGCTCAACCCCACTCTGATCAGCCGCATATCGCTGGCGCTGCGCCCCGACTGGACGCGCACCGTGCGCGCCCGGCGAGTGACCGCTGGCGCACTGGTGGTCCTTGCCGGCCTGTCCGCAATCCGCTCCGATCCGCGCGGCGACCAACTCGAGGTGGTGGTGGCACGCCATGACATCGCGCCCGGCACCATCCTGACCGTCGATGACCTCTCACTTGAAAGCCGAACGGCTCACACCCTTCCCGACGGTGCCGCCACCGATGTGGCCGCGGTGGTGCAGGCCACGCTGGCGGGTCCGGTGCGCCGCGGCGAGATACTCACTGACGTCCGGGTACTCGGCGCCCGGCTGACCGATGCTGCCGCCGGACCCGACGCCCGCATTGTGGGCGTGCACCCGGCCGACGCCGCATTGACCGATCTGGTGCGCACGGGCGACGTCGTCGACGTGGTGGCGACCGGCCCTGATGACGCGGGCGCCGCCCGGGTGCTGGCCAGCGGCGGGATCGTGGTGCTGGTGTCTGACAAGAACAATCACGATGACCGGGTGGTACTCGTGGCGTTGCCGGCCACCGCTGCGGTGGCGGTGGCCGGCGCCACGCTCGGTCAGGCTGTCACCCTCACCCTGCGCTGACCGCGGCTACGCGGCGGCCGGCTGCACGCTGGCGCAGAACTTGCATTTGTTGGCGTCGGCAGCGATCTCGGACTTGCACTCCGGGCAGGTCTTGGTCGGTGCCGGGTCGCCGAAGACCGTGGCCCCGCGGCGCGCCTGGATGTGCTTGTAGGGCAACACGATCAGGAAGTAGATCGTGGCCATGAACACGATGAAGTAGATGATCGCCGAGATAAAGGCACCGATGTCGATGAACGTCGCCTCGTTGCCCTCCGCCCCCAATTGGAAACCCAGCCCCAACCCCGCCGTGTCGGGCTGCGTGGCCGCGACCAGCGGATTGATCACGCTGTTGGTGAACGCCTCGACCAGGTTGGAAAACGCCAGGGCGACCACCAGACCGATGGCCACCGTGATGACGTCATCGCGCATCAGGAAATTCTTGAACCCCTTGAGCACCGCAACTCCCCTTCCGTACGGATGCACTGCGAAGCGGCCCCACGCCGCCTACGGCGAACCGTAATAGCCGCTGCGGAGTCCGTACGGGGATTGGAGAAGTCGAACCTCAACCGTGATGCGGGGGGATGTTGTCCCGCAACCAGCGCTCGCGTTCCTCGGCTTCGCGAACGTCGTCGGGGTCGCGCTCGTCCGACGACGACTGATGCTCTTCGAGCCCTGGCATGGTGGCTAGATCTCCAGGCTGGACAGTTGGCCGATGATCGTCGCGGCCAGCGGATTCAGTGTCGCCATCCCGTCGCGGACCGCCGCCCGAGACCCGGCCAGGTTGACCACCAGGGTGCTGCCGGAGACGCCGGCCAGGCCCCGAGAGAGCCCGGCGTCGGCGATCCCGGCGGACAGCCCGGAGGCTCGCAGCGCCTCGGCGATGCCCAGGATCTCGCGGTCCAGCAGTTCGCGGGTGGCCTCGGGGGTGACGTCGCGCGGGGTGACCCCGGTGCCACCCACCGACACGACCAGGTCCACGCCGCCGATCACCGCCGTGTTCAGCGCGTTGCGGATCTCCACCTCGTCGGCGGCGACGGCCACGACACCGTCGACCATGAATCCGCCTTCGGCCAACAGTTCGGTCACCAACGGGCCGCTGTGGTCCTCATCGCCGTGGGCTGTGCGATCGTCGACAACGACGACGAGGGCGCGGCCGGCGAGTTCTCGGGACTGCTCCATAGGTGCAACCGTATATCCGGGAACCGACACCGGACTCACCAACCCGTCACTGCTGCGCTCTGCCCAGCGTCACTTGGGCGGTTTTGGACGCTCCGCCGGCGTCGAGGTAGGTCAGCGTCACCTGATCGCCGGGCGCCTTGGAACGCACCGCGGCCACCAGCGCGTCCGCACTGCCGATGGGGCGCTTGTCGAACGCCGTCACCGTGGCCCCCTCGGGCAGACCGGCCTTGGCGGCCGCCTCCCCGGGAACCACCTCGACCACCTTGGCGCCGTGCAGGCTGCGCTCACTGGTGACGCGCACCCCCAGCGAGGCGTGCGAGGCCTTGTGGTCCGGCGAGTTGATGAGCTCGTCGGCGATCCGCTTGGCCTGATCCACCGGAATCGCGAAACCGAGGCCGATCGAGCCGCTCTGGGCGTCGGCGGAATCGCCGCCCATGGTGGCGATCGCGGAGTTGATACCGACCAGGTCGCCGTTCATGTTGACCAGCGCCCCGCCGGAGTTGCCGGGGTTGATGGCGGCATCGGTCTGGATGGCGTCCAGCACCGTGTTCTGGTTGCCGGCCTCGCCGCTGGTGGACACGGGCCGGTTGAGGGCACTGACGATCCCGGTCGTCACGGTGCCCTCCAGTCCGAGCGGCGAACCGACCGCCACCACGTTCTGGCCCACCCGCAGGTCCGCGGAGGACCCGATGGTGATCGGGGTCAGGTCCGACACACCCTGAGCGCGCACCACGGCGATGTCACTGGCCGGGTCGGTGCCCACCACGGTGAAGGGCGCGGTGCGGCCATCGAAGAACGTCACGGTGGTCCTCGGACCCGCCTTGGGAGCTCCGTCGGGCCGGTTGCCCGGCTCCAGCTTGGTGCCGGGGTCGGGCTTGGCGGCAGCGGCGGCCACCACGTGGTTGTTGGTCAGGATCAGCCCGTCGGCCGACAGGATGATTCCTGAGCCCTCCTCGGACTGACGGCCCAGATCGGTCTCCAGCATGACGACGCTGGGCACCACCTTCTCCGCGACCTTCTCCACCGAGCCGTCGGGCAGATTCACCGCGGCGGGCACCCCGGGAGCCTGGACGCTCGGCAGGTGATTTCCGCCGGCGACCGGCCGGTGGTCGGAGTGCAGTGCCGAACCGACCACGCCGCCCATCACGCCGGACATCGCCGCGATCGCAACGGCACCCAGCACCAAACCGGAGCGGGATCGTTTCGGCGCCGCCCCACCCGGAGCGCCCGGGCCGACCGGCCGGCCCGGCACACCGGGGCGGCCATAGGGCGCGTTATAGCCGGCGCGGTAGGCGGACTGCTGCTGCCCCTGAGGCGGGGCGTAACGCCAGTCGTATGGCGGCGGGTACGACCCCTGCGCGGGCCGACCCGGATAACCGGACTGTCCGCGTTGATCCGCCGCCGGTGCACCGGGATTGGAGCGTTCCGGTTGCTGAGGTGGCGGGAGGTACCCGGGGTAATTCGTCATGTTTGTTGCCTACTCCTAAAGACACGACTGCAGCGACGTTGCCACACCACCATGCCTACGTGGTCTGAGAAGCGCCTGTGACTGCTCCGGCCGGTATTTGTGCCGCCGACGTGGGCCCGCCGGGCAGCACCATTCGGAACGATGTCCCGGGCGGATTCCCGCCGGGAACGGTCTCGCCGATGGTGATCGCCCCCCCATGTTTGAGCACCACCTGCTTGACGATCGCCAGCCCCAGCCCCGAGCCGGGCATGGCGCGCGCAGAGTCCGAGCGGTAGAAGCGCTCGAAGACCAATTCCCGTTGGTTCTCCGGGATTCCCGGCCCCTCGTCCGAGACGACCATCTCCATGTGTGTCGGGTCGAGCTGCCTCATCCGCAGGCCCACGACCCCACCCGACGGGCTCCACTTGGCCGCGTTGTCGAGCAGGTTGAGCACCGCGCGGGACAGGCCGGCGGCATCGCCGTACACGTACCAGGGAACGACCTGGATGTCGAACTCGATGTCGTTGCGGCGCCGCCGGACCCGCTCCATGCTGCGATCGACGACCTCGGTGATGTCGACCTGCTCGTAGGCGACCTCACGTTGATCGTCACGAGTGAGGTCCACCAAATCGCCTACCAGTGTGGACAATTCCTCGATCTGCCCGATGGCGTCGGCGCGCAGTTCGGCCATCTCCTCCTCCGGCAGCTGCGGAGCTCCCGGAGCAGCGGACGCCATCAACAGCTCGACGTTGGTGCGCAGCGATGTCAATGGGGTCTTCAACTCATGCCCGGCGTCGGCGACGAGTCGCGCCTGCCGCTCCCTCGACTCCGCCAGAGCCCGCAACATCGCATTGAAGGCCTCGGTGAGTCGAGCCAATTCGTCGCTGCCGTAGACCGGGATCGGTCTCAAGTCATCGGTGCGCGCCACCGGTTCGGCCGCCTCGGTCAGGCGGCCCACCGGTCTGAGCCCGGTTCGGGTGACCATGCCGCCGGCCACCGCGGCCACCACGACCCCCACGCCGCCGACGACCAGCAGCACCCACCGCAGCTTCATCGTCACCGCGCGGGTGGGCGCCAAACTCTTGGAGATCAACAGCGTGCTGCCGTTGGGCAGGTGCACGGCTAGCACCCGCTGACCGGACGCAGTGCGGCGCGACAAGAACAGTTCGCCGCGGATGACGGCCTTCTCCTGCTGCCCGACCGGCAGCCGCTGACCGGGCTGGTTGGCCGTGTAGATGGACCGGCCCGGGTTGACCAGCATGGCGTTGACGTCGGAGTAGGCGGTGCCTTCGATCGCCTTGCGGGGATCGGCGGCCAGTGAACCACTGGCGATCAACATCTCCGCGCGGCTCTGCAACTGGTTGTCGATGTCGTTGTAGAGCGCCGCCGAGATCACGGCGTAGACGGCAACCGCCATCAACACTACCACCAATGCCACCATCGACATCGCCAGCAGCATCACCCGCCAGCGCAGCGACAGGGAGGTCTTCTTCGCCTCTTCACCCTGTCGACGGCGGAAGGATTGCATCAGGGAGGAGTCTCGCGGAGCACGTAGCCCACTCCGCGCACGGTGTAGATCAGACGCGGCTCGCCTTCGGCCTCAGTCTTGCGACGCAGGTATCCGATGTAGACCTCCAGCGCGTTGCCCGAGGTGGGGAAGTCGAAGCCCCACACCTCCTCGAGGATTCGGCTGCGGGTCAGCACCCGGCGCGGGTTGGCGATCAACATCTCCAACAGCGCGAACTCGGTACGGGTCAGGCTGATCTGCCGGTCGCCGCGGGTGACCTCGCGGGTCACCGGGTCCAGGGTCAGGTCCTCGAACGACATCGCGACCGACTCGGACAGGTCCTCGGCGGTGGTGCGGCGCAGCAGCGCACGCATCCGCGCCAGCAGTTCCTCCAGCGCGAACGGCTTGGGCAGGTAGTCGTCGGCGCCGGCATCGAGGCCGGCCACCCGCTCAGACACCGAGTCTCGGGCCGTCAGCACCAAGATCGGGAGATCGTCACCGGTGCTGCGCAGTTGGCGGCAGACCTCCAGTCCGTCCAGCCGCGGCATCATGACGTCCAGGATCATCGCGTCCGGACGCTCACTGGAGATCGCCTCGAGCGCCTCGACGCCGTCGGTGGCCAGCGAGACCGAGTAACCATTGAACGACAGAGACCTGCGCAACGATTCGCGCACCGCGCGATCGTCGTCAACAACCAGTACCCGGGTAGCCATGGGTGCTATCCAATCATCCGAAAGGCGATCTGGAGGGGCAGTAGCCGTTCGTGTCGGTGCCTATTTAGCGGCGGTCGAGGTCGATGAGGCCCAGACGGGCGGCCTTGAGCAGACGACGCGGCACCTTGTGCGCGCGGCCGGCGACCGTCACGTTGACCAGGCCGGTTGCCTCAGCCTTCCACTGCGCGCGGCGACTGCGAGTGTTCGCACGCGACATCCTGCGTTTCGGCACGGCCATGGTCGAGCCTCTCCTGTTGTTGGCATAACTGCCGCTCGATACCAGCGGCGGGACTATCCAGAGGATAGCCGGTGACCAGCGTCGGCTCCAAAATAGCGGATCCCCCGGTCCGGCGAGGCCCGATGCAGGAGAGGCCCACAGCTCCGATCGGCGGCTACGGACCTTGACGCGACACCGGCGGTACCGGCTAACCTACCGGTTGGTTGAGGGATGGGATGTGGGGATGACAGCAGCCGTTCGGATCGGTAACTGCTCGGGGTTCTACGGCGACCGCCACGCTGCCATGCACGAAATGCTCACCGGCGGCGAACTCGACTACCTCACCGGCGACTACCTGGCCGAACTGACCATGCTGATCCTGGGCCGCGACCGGATGAAGAACCCGGAGCGCGGCTACGCCAAGACCTTCTTGACCCAGTTGGAACAGTGCCTCGGGTTAGCCCTCGACCGGGGCGTTCGCATTGTGGCCAACGCCGGGGGCCTCAATCCGGCCGGCCTGGCCGACGCGGTGCGCGAGCTGGCGCAGCGCCTGGGCGTTCCGGTCCGCGTCGCCCACGTCGAAGGCGACGACCTGCTCCCCCGTGCCGCCGAGCTTGGCCTGGGCAGCCCCTTGACGGCGAACGCCTACCTGGGCGCCTGGGGAATCGTCGAATGCCTGGCCGGCGGCGCCGACGTGGTGATCACCGGCCGGGTCACCGACGCATCGGTGATCGTGGGGCCCGCAGCCGCGCACTTCGGCTGGAGCCGCACGGACTACGACCGGCTGGCCGGCGCCGTGGTCGCCGGGCACGTCATCGAGTGCGGCGTCCAGGCCAGCGGCGGCAATTACTCGTTCTTTACCGAGATTCCCACCGAACAGATGCTGCACCCCGGCTTCCCGCTCGCCGAGATCCGCGCCGACGGGTCATCGGTGATCACCAAACACCCCGGCACCGGCGGGCTGGTCAGTGTCGACACCGTGACCGCGCAACTGCTCTACGAGGTGACCGGCGCGCGCTACGCCAACCCCGACGTGACCGCGCGGATGGACAGCGTCGAACTGTCCGCCGACGGCCCCGACCGGGTGCAGATCTCCGGCGTCACCGGCGAGGCGCCGCCACCGACCTACAAGGTGTCGCTGAACAGCATCGGCGGCTTCCGCAACTCGACCACCTTCGTGCTGACCGGCCTGGACATCGAGGCCAAGGCCGCGCTGCTGCGCGCGCAGCTCGAGGCGGCCATGACCGTCCGGCCGGCCGAGCTGGACTGGACCTTGTCGCGCACCGATCACCCCGACGCCGACACCGAGGAAACCGCCAGCGCCCTGCTGCACTGTGTGGTGCGCGATCCCGACCCGGCCAAGGTGGGCCGCAGATTCTCCGCCGCGGGCGTCGAACTCGCGCTGGCCAGCTACCCCGGGTTCTGCGCCACCTCCCCACCGGGGGACGGCCAGGTCTACGGCGTGTTCACCGCCGGCTATGTCGATGCCGCGCAGGTGCCGCACGTAGCGGTGCACGCCGACGGCACCCGCGTGGACATCCCACCGGCCTCGCAGACCCGCGAACTCGCCCCGGCCCCCGAGCCGGAACTGCCCGAGCCGCTGCCCGACGGCCCGACCCGCCGGGCGCCCCTGGGGCTGATCGGCGGGGCCCGCAGCGGCGACAAGGGCGGCTCGGCCAACGTCGGGGTCTGGGTGCGCACCGATGAGCAGTGGCGCTGGCTGGCGCATGCATTGACTGTTGAGAAGCTGCGCGAACTCCTGCCCGAGACCGCCGAGTTGCCGGTCACCCGGCACCTGCTGCCGAATCTGCGCGCGGTCAACTTCGTCATCGACGGCATCCTCGGTCAGGGCGTCGCCTACCAGGCCCGATTCGACCCGCAGGCCAAGGGATTGGGCGAGTGGTTGCGCAGCCGCCACGTCGACATACCCGAGCGGCTGCTCGCAGAAGGGAAATCATGAGTATCTGGACCACCGCCGAGCGCCAGGCGCTGCGCGACACGGTGCGCGGATTCGTCGAGCGCGAGATTCTGCCGCACGTCGACGAGTGGGAACGCACCGGCGAACTGCCGCGCGAACTGCACCGCAAAGCCGCCGATGTCGGCCTGTTGGGCGCGGGTTATCCCGAGGAGGTCGGCGGCAGCGGCGGCGACGGTGCCGACGCGCTGATCGTCTGCGAGGAATTGCACCGGGCGGGAGCTCCCGGCGGAGTGTTCGCCTCGTTGTTCACCTGCGGTATCGCGGTGCCGCACATGATCGCCTCGGGCGACGCCCGGCTGATCGAGGAATTCGTCCGCCCGACGCTGGCCGGCGAGAAGATCGGTTCACTGGCCATCACCGAGCCCGGCGGCGGCTCGGACGTGGGGCACCTGCGCACCACGGCGCGCCTCGAGGGTGATCACTATGTGGTCAACGGCGCCAAGACCTTCATCACCTCCGCGGTGCGCGGCGACTACGTCGTCACCGCGGTGCGCACCGGTGGGCCGGGGGCGGGCGGGGTGTCGCTGCTGGTGGTCGAGAAGGGCACGCCCGGCTTCGAGGTGTCCCGCAAGCTGGAGAAGATGGGCTGGCGCTCCTCCGACACCGCCGAACTGTCCTACGTCGACGCCCGGGTGCCGGCAGCCAACCTGGTGGGCGCGGAGAACACCGGCTTCATCCAGATCGCCGGCGGCTTCGTCTCGGAGCGGGTGGCGCTGGCCGCGCAGGCATATTCCAGCGCGCAGCGCTGCCTGGACCTGACGGTGGCGTGGTGCCGCGACCGGGAGACCTTCGGCCGCCCGCTGATCTCGCGGCAGGCGGTGCAGAACACGCTCGCCGAGATGGCTCGTCGCATCGATGTGGCCCGGGTCTACACCCGCCACGTGGTCGAGCGTCAGCTGGCCGGAGATGCCAACCTGATCGCCGAGGTCTGTTTCGCCAAGAACACCGCCGTGGAGGCCGGTGAATGGGTGGCCCACCAGGCGGTGCAGCTGTTCGGAGGGATGGGATACATGGCCGAGTCCGAAGTGGAGCGCCAATACCGCGACATGCGCATCATCGGCATCGGCGGCGGAACCACCGAGATCTTGACCTCACTGGCCGCCAAGACCCTCGGGTACCAGGCGTGACCGCCCTGAAGTCCGCCCTGGACTCCACCTCCCCCGCCTACCACGAGGCGGCGGAGGCGCTGACCGGCAAGCTCGCCGAGATCGACGCCGAGCACGCCAAGGCACTCGCGGGCGGTGGACCCAAGTACGTGGACCGCCACCATGCCCGGGGCAAGCTCACCGCGCGGGAACGCATCGAAGCACTGGTCGACGCCGACTCACCGTTCCTGGAACTGTGCCCGCTGGCCGCCTGGGGCAGCGCTTTTCAGGTCGGGGCCAGCGTGGTCACCGGGATCGGCGTGGTCGAAGGCGTGGAGTGCGTGATCGTCGCCAACGACCCGACGGTCAAGGGCGGCACCTCCAACCCGTGGACGCTGCGCAAGATCCTGCGGGCCAACAAGATCGCGCTGGAGAACCGGCTTCCGGTGATCTCGCTGGTGGAATCCGGCGGAGCGGACCTGCCCACCCAGAAGGAAGTCTTCATACCCGGCGGCCAGATGTTCCGCGACCTGACGCGCCTGTCGGCCGCCGGCATCCCGACCATCGCGCTGGTGTTCGGCAACTCCACCGCCGGCGGAGCCTATGTGCCCGGCATGTCCGATCACGTGGTGATGATCAAGGAACGCTCCAAGGTATTCCTGGCCGGGCCGCCGCTGGTGAAGATGGCCACCGGCGAGGAATCCGACGATGAGGCTCTCGGCGGTGCCGAGATGCACGCCCGCACGTCAGGGCTGGGCGACTACCTCGCCAACGACGAGCTTGACGCGGTGCGGATCGGTCGACGGATCGTGGCCCGGCTGAACTGGGTCAAGCAGGGCCCCAAGCCGGCCACCGTCGTCGAACCCCGCTACGACGCCGAAGAACTGATCGGCATAGTGCCCGCGGACCTGCGCATCCCGTTCGACCCCCGAGAGGTGATCGCCCGGATCGTCGACGGCTCCGACTTCGACGAGTTCAAGCCGCTCTACGGGTCATCGTTGGTGACCGGCTGGGCTCGGCTGCACGGTTATCCGATCGGCATCCTGGCCAACGCGCGGGGCGTGCTGTTCAGCGCGGAATCGCAGAAGGCCACCCAGTTCATCCAACTCGCCAACCGCTCGAACACCCCGCTGTTGTTCCTGCACAACACCACCGGCTACATGGTGGGCAAGAACTACGAAGAGGGCGGCATGATCAAGCACGGCTCGGTGATGATCAACGCCGTGTCCAATTCGACGGTGCCGCACATCTCGCTGCTGCTGGGCGCCTCCTACGGCGCCGGACACTACGGCATGTGTGGACGCGCCTACGATCCCCGTTTCCTGTTCGCCTGGCCCTCGGCCAAGTCCTCGGTGATGGGCGGGGCGCAGCTCGCGGGAGTGCTGTCCATCGTGAACCGGGCGGCCACCGAGGCCCGCGGGCAGCAGGTCGACGAGCAGGCCGACGCCGCCATGCGGGCCATGGTCGAAGGGCAGATCGAAGCGGAGTCGCTGCCGCTGGTGCTGTCGGGAATGCTCTACGACGACGGGGTGATCGACCCGCGCGACACCCGCACGGTATTGGGAATGTGTTTGTCCGCCATCGCCAGTGGCCCGATCGAGGGGACGTCGAACTTCGGCGTCTTCCGGATGTGAGCGCGATGAGCGCTTGCGCGAAGAACAGAAGGCAGAGCCAATGATCAGCACTGTTCTGGTGGCCAATCGCGGCGAGATCGCCCGCCGGGTCTTCGCAACCTGCCGCCGACTGGGCCTGAGCACGGTCGCGGTCTACACCGATCCCGATGCCGACATGCCCCATGTCGCCGAAGCCGACGCGAAGGTGCGGCTGCCGGAGACCACCAGCTACCTGTCCGCCGAGGCGATCATCGCCGCCGCGCAGGCCGCGGGTGCCGACGCCGTCCATCCCGGCTACGGATTCCTCTCCGAGAACGCCGACTTCGCCGCCGCCGTGCAGGCCGCCGGCCTGACCTGGATCGGACCGCCGGTGGCCGCGGTGACCTCGATGGGCTCCAAGATCGAGTCGAAGAAGATGATGGCCGCCGCGGGGGTACCGGTTCTCGAAGAACTCGACCCGGCAACCGTCACCGACGCGCAGCTGCCGGTGCTGGTGAAGGCCTCGGCGGGCGGCGGCGGCCGTGGCATGCGGGTGGTCACCGAGTTGTCGGCCCTGGCAGGTGAGGTGGAAGCCGCCCAACGCGAAGCCGCTTCGGCGTTCGGCGACCCGACGGTGTTCTGCGAGCGCTATCTGCCGACCGGGCATCACATCGAGGTGCAGGTGATGGCCGATCAGCACGGCACGGTGTGGGCGGTCGGCGAGCGGGAGTGCTCGATCCAGCGCCGCCACCAGAAGGTCATCGAAGAGGCGCCGTCACCGTTGGTGGAACGCACCCCCGGGATGCGCGCCAAGCTCTTCGAGGCCGCCCGGCTGGCCGCCGGCGCGATCGGCTATACCGGCGCGGGAACCGTGGAGTTCCTGGCCGACTCCCACGGCGCGTTCTACTTCCTGGAGATGAACACTCGCCTGCAGGTCGAGCATCCGGTCACCGAGGAGACCACCGGTGTCGACCTGGTCGAACTGCAGTTCGCGGTGGCCGACGGGGCGCGTCTGGACGCTGAACCGCCGGCCGCGCAGGGACATTCGATCGAGGTGCGCCTCTACGCCGAGGACCCCGCCAACAGCTGGCAGCCACAGGCCGGGCGGGTGCATGCCCTCGACGTTCCGGGTGTCGCCACCCAGTTCCAGACGCTGTCCCGGCGGACCGGTGTCCGGCTGGATTCCGGCATCGTCGCCGGATCGACGGTGTCCATTCACTACGACCCGATGCTGGCCAAGGCGATCAGCTACGCACCGACTCGCCGGCAGGCCGCGACCGTGCTGGCCGGCGCACTGGCACGAACCCGGCTGCACGGACTACGCACCAACCGCGACCTGCTGGTCAACGTGCTGCGCCATCCGGCGTTCCTGGACGGCGCCACCGACACGGCGTTCTTCGACACCCACGGTTTGGCGCAACTGTCGGCGCCACTGGCCGACACCGCAACAGTGCACACCAGTGCGATCGCGGCCGCCCTGGCCGACGCCGCTCACAATCGGGCCACCGCGCAGGTCCTCGGCTCCCTCCCCAGCGGCTGGCGCAACCTCGCGTCGGGCTACCAGACCAAGGTTTTCCTCGACGACAGCGGGACCGAGCACCGGATCGAATACCGTTTCACCCGAACGGGATTGATCCTCAACGGCGACGAGGTGACCCTGGTTTCGTCGTCCCCGGACGAAGTGGTGCTGGCCGATCCGGCCGGCGTCGCCCGCACCTTCACCGTCGCCCGGTACGGCTCGGATGTCTACATCGACTCTCCCGCCGGCGCGGTCCACCTGGTGGCGTTGCCGCGCTTCGGAGATCCGGAGTCGGCGGTGGCGCAGGGATCGCTGCTGGCGCCCATGCCGGGCAACGTGATCCGGTTGGGTGCCGCCGTCGGCGACCAGGTGAGCGCCGGCCAGCCCCTGATCTGGCTGGAAGCCATGAAGATGGAACACACCATCAGCGCACCGAGTGACGGTGTGCTCACTCAACTCGACGTCAAGCCGGGCGACCAGGTAGAGGTCGGCGCCGTGCTGGCCCGTGTCGAAAGTCCCGAAACCTCAGCAGAAGGAGATCCACTGTGACCGATACCGACACCAGCTTCATCGAAAGCGACGAACGGCGCGCCCTGCGTGAGGCCGTCGCGGCGATGGCGAAGAACTATGGCCAGGACTACTACCTGGAGAAGGCCCGCGCCGGCGAGCACACCGATGAACTGTGGGCCGAGGCGGGCAAGCTCGGCTTCATCGGCGTCAACCTGCCCGAGGAGTACGGTGGTGGCGGCGCCGGCATGTACGAGCTCTCGCTGGTCATGGAGGAGATGGCGGCCAATGGCTGCGGGCTGCTGATGATGGTGGTCTCACCGGCCATCAACGGCACCATCATCTCCAAGTTCGGCACCGACGAGCAGAAGAAGCGCTGGATCCCCGGCATCGCCGACGGCTCGCTGACCATGGCGTTCGCCATCACCGAGCCCGACGCGGGATCGAACTCGCACAAGATCACCACCACCGCGCGCCGCGACGGGTCCGACTGGATCATCAAAGGGCAGAAGACCTTCATCTCCGGCATCGACCAGGCGCAGGCGGTGTTGGTGGTCGGCCGCAGCGAGGACGCCAAGACCGGCAACCTGCGGCCCGCGCTGTTCGTGGTGCCCACCGACACCCCCGGTTTGAGCTGGACGCCGATCGACATGGAGATCATCAGCCCGGAGCGCCAGTTCCAGGTCTTCCTCGACGATGTCCGGCTGCCGGCTGACGCGCTGGTGGGTTCCGAGGACGCCGCCATCGCGCAGCTGTTCGCGGGCCTGAACCCGGAGCGCATCATGGGTGCGGCCAGCGCGGTCGGCATGGGCCGCTTCGCGATCAGCAAGGCCGTCGACTACGTCAGCACCCGCCAGGTGTGGAAGACCCCGATCGGCGCGCACCAGGGCCTGTCGCATCCGCTGGCCCAGAACCACATCGAGATCCAGCTGGCCAAGCTGATGATGCAGAAGGCCGCGACACTCTATGACGCCGGCGACGACTTCGGCGCCGCGGAGGCGGCCAACATGGCCAAGTACGCGGCCGGCGAGGCGTCGACCCGCGCGGTCGACCAGGCGGTGCAGTCCCTCGGCGGCAACGGCCTGACCAAGGAATACGGCATCGCCGCCGCGGTCACCGCGTCCCGGCTGGCGCGAATCGCACCGGTGAGCCGCGAGATGATCCTCAACTTCGTCGCGCAGACGTCGCTGGGCCTGCCCCGGTCGTACTGATGGACACGCTGGTCTCCTACGCCGGACCCGAAGACACCGGCGACGGTTCGGCCCGGCTCACCCTGGACTCGCCGCACAACCGCAACGCACTGTCGTCGAAGCTGGTGGCGCAGCTGCACGCCGGGTTGCGCGACGCCGCCGCCGACCCGAACGTGCGGGTGATCGTGCTCGGCCACACCGGCAACACGTTCTGCGCCGGCGCGGATCTCAGTGAGGCCACCGATGGCGAACCGCGTGAACCGAGCGATCTGGCCGCGGACCGAGCCCGCGAAATGGCGGCTCTGCTGCGCGCGATCGTCGAGTCACCGCGCCCGGTGATCGGCGCGGTGGACGGTCACGTGCGGGCCGGCGGCATGGGGCTGGTGGGCGCCTGCGACCTCGTGGTCGCCGGGCCGGCCAGCACCTTCGCTCTCACCGAGGCCCGCATCGGGGTGGCCCCGTCAATCATCTCGCTGACGCTGCTGCCCAAGCTGGCGCCGCGGGCCGCGGCCCGCTACTTCCTGACCGGCGAGAAGTTCGGCGCGGCCGAAGCCGCGGAGATCGGGCTGATCACCCAGGCCGTGGAGAACAGTGCGGATGTCGCGACCTGTGTCGCGGACCTGATCGCCGGCATGCGGCTCGGATCCCCGCAGGGACTGGCCGCCTCGAAGGCCCTGACCACCGCGGCGGTGCTGGACGGGTTCGACCGGGATGCCGAGCGGCTCAGCGTCGCGTCGGCACGGCTGTTCGTCTCCGACGAGGCACAGGAAGGGATGCTGGCGTTCCTGCAGAAGCGCCCGCCCCGCTGGGCCGGGCCTGCCTGACCACGGCAGACCCGTCCCGGCGGCCACCCCCGACGCCACTTTTGGGGAACCCAGCTTGCGGCGATCGCGGTTCGTCGTAGGCTCTGTATCCGATGAGGGACTCAACCCGGCGTGGCGTCGACTCCAACGGCACCCAGTCGCGCGCCGCTGACGCCGACCGCATTCAGTTGGCGCAGGTGCTCGGCGACGCCGTCGCGCATGGCCAACTGCCGATGAGCGAGTACGAGGACCGGCTCGCCAAGGTCTACGCGGCACAGACCTACGACGAGCTCGACGGCCTGCGCGCCGACCTGCCGGGCTCCTCGGTGTGCCCGCACCGCGGTGGTGACTGCAAACCCGCCCCCTCCACGTTGCTGCTGGCGATCATGAGTTCCTTCGAGCGGCGCGGCCGATGGAACGTGCCCAAGCGGTTGACCACCTTCTCCCTGTGGGGCGGCGGCGTCATCGACCTGCGCTACGCCGACTTCACCTCGCCGGAAGTCGAGATCAACGCCTACTCCATCATGGGCGGGCAGACCATTCTGCTGCCGCCCGAGGTCAACGTCGACATCCACGGTTACGGCGTGATGGGCGGCTTCGACCAGAAAGTCGAGGGCTCCGGAACCCCGGGTGCACCGACGGTCAAGGTGCGCGGTTTCTCGCTGTGGGGCGGCGTCGGCATCCGGCGCAAGAGTCGCAAACAGCGTGACTGATCGATGGCGCCGGAACTCACCTAGCCCCGGAAAATGGCCGGATCCTCGAGTTGACGCACCAGCGCGGTCAGCTGGTCCACCAGCTGCTCCGGCGCCAGCTTCACGTCCCCCTCCAGCCAGGCGCTGAGAGTCTGGGCCACCCCACCGACCACGAAATGCGCAACCGCCTTGATCCGGTCGTTGCCCGGGACCCGCAAAACGTTCTGTACGTGGCGGCCGGACAACATCGCGAACAACGCGCTGGACTCGGCGCGTTTGCGCACCAGCAGCGCGTTGGTGAGCTGGGTGCTGAACAGCATCCGTCCGACGCGGGCGTCCCCGGCGATGGTCGCCACCAGGTGAGCCATGCCGGCCCGGGTCTGTTCGGCATAGGGCACCGCGGCCATGGCGGCCTGGGTGCTGGTCGCCAGGTCACCGACCACCCAGTCGAACACCGCCGCCACGAACTCGTCCTTGTCGGCGAAACTCTCATAGAAATACCGCGACGCCACGCCCGCCCGGTGGCAGATGCCGCGCACGGTCAACTCGATCAACCCGCTGGCGCCCAGCAGGTCGAGCCCCGCCGCCAGCAGGCGTTCCCGGCGCTCGGCCAGCCGATCGGCTGCTTGCACGCCCCGATAGGGGCGCTCGGGGACGGCGGAGACCACGCTCACCATCTTGACACCGGGCCCACGGCTGGGCAATATCAGGAAACCGACGTTTCCACAATTTTGCGAGGAGCAGCAATGACAATGAGCGAGCCGGTTCCCCTGGTGGAACGATCGGTGAACGACTCGCTGAGTACGCTGCCCGCGCCACGTCGACGTTCCTGGCTGCCGCAGGTCACCTGCGAGAACAACATGATGATGGGCGTGGCGTTGCTGGCCGGGCCCGCCAACGTGATCATGCAGCTGGCGCTGCCCCCGGTGGGCTACGGCGTGATGGAGAGCAAGGTCGAAAGCGGCCGGGTGGACCTGCACCCGATCAAGCGGGCCCGCACCACGTTCACCTATCTGATTGTTTCCACCCAGGGCACCGAAGCGCAGAAGGCCGCCTTCCGCGAAGCGGTCAACAGTGCCCACCGCCAGGTTCGCTCCACGGCCGACAGCCCGGTGAAGTACAACGCATTCAACCCCGAACTGCAGCTGTGGGTGGGGGCCTGCCTTTACAAGGGCAACGTCGACATCCACCGCATCTTCCTCGGCGAGATGGATGACGAGCACGCCGACCGGCATTACCTCAACGAGGGCAAAGCCATGGCCACCATGCTGCAGGTGCCCGAGGAGATGTGGCCCGCCGACCGCGCCGCCTTCGACCGCTACTGGCAGGAGCAGCTGGACAAGGTCCACATCGACGACGCCGTCCGCGAGTACCTGTTGCCGATCGCGGCCGCAAGGCTGCGGGGCCTGACCCTGCCCGGCCCGTTGCAGCGGATGAACGAACGGCTCGCGCTGCTGATCACCACCGGTTTCCTGCCGCAGCGCTTCCGCGACGAGATGCGGCTGCCGTGGGACGCCGACAAGCAACGCCGATTCGACCGGCTGATGGCTGGTCTTCGGGGAGTCAACAATGTGCTGCCGCAGTTCTTGCGCGGCTTCCCGTTCAACCTGATCCTGTGGGACCTCGACCGTCGTATCCGCGACGGTCGCCCGCTGGTGTGACCGCCGGCCGTCAGGCGCTCTTGCGCAACACCCACCAGATGGTGGCCGACGAGCCGGTCAGCTTCCCGGCCAAGGTCTTCTGATCGAAGGAATGGGTTAACTCGTCGTTGATGGTCCACACCCACCGGTCGCCCTCGAGGTGGGCTTCCCGGTGCCAGCCGACACCCGTGTCGCGGACGTTGAGACAGTCCGGACCGCACGAAGACAACACCCAGGTGTAGGTCGACCCGGCTCGGACGATGCCGGCGCCGTCCGTGATGGTCATGGTGTAAGTACCCGTCAGCGGTGCCGACCCGCTCGGGCTGAGCGTCTCGGTTGCGGCACCGACCAGTGCCGCCGCAACGAGCACTCCTTTCAGACTCACGACTCCGCTCCTTCCCCTCGACCTTCTTGGAGACGGTCAGCCCGAGTCTAGGACTCGCCGGCGCGGTGGCGATACAGGGTTTTCCCTTGTTTTCGGCCGAATCTTCCATCCGTTGGTGAATTGACGGCTCAGCGCCCGCCGGTAGGCTTTGATCTCGACACTGGGGAGGTGACCGGCGATGCACGTCAACCCCCATGTGTTGCGCACCGGAGCAGACGTGTCCGACGACGCCGGCGGCCACGCCGATGACGGTGCTCAGCGCCTTGACGTGGCCGGCCTGACCGCGATGATGTTCGGCGACTTCGATGACGCGCACGGTTTCCACGCCGCGCTGGGCAGCGCCAAGGACGGTCATCGCGACACGCTGCGGGCCCACCACCGCACCCTCACCGGTATCGCCGAGAACGTGCGCACCGCCGCCGCCGGCTTCACCGCGATGGACAATCACAACGCCACCCGCCTGCGAGACGTCGCCGGCCCCCAGCAGTGAGCCGTCCCGGGCTGGGAGAATGCACTGATGGTCGAGCAGAGCCTCTGGATGCAGAAAGTCGCCGCCGATCCCGGGCATTCGCAGTGGTACATCGAACGCTTCCGCGAGATGGCCCGCTCCGGTAGGGATCTGGCCGGCGAAGCACGCCTCATCGACGCAATGGCTGCACGTGGCGCTCGCATCCTCGACGCCGGCTGCGGCCCCGGCCGGGTCGCCGGCGTCTTGGCGAAGTGCGGCCACGACGTGGTCGGTGTCGACGTCGACCCAGAACTCATCGAGGCCGCCGAGCAGGACTATCCCGGGCCGCGCTATCTGGTGGGTGACCTCGCCGAACTCGACCTGCCCGCCCGTGGCATCCCCGAACCGTTCGACCTCATCGTGTCGGCGGGCAATGTCATGGCGTTCGTGGCCCCGAGCACGCGCGCGGAGATCCTGCGCCGGCTACGCGCCCACTGCGCCGCTGACGGCCGGACGGTGATCGGCTTCGGCGCCAACCGGGACTACGACTTCGATCAGTTCCTGCGTGACGCCTCGTCCGCCGGTTTCGCGACCGACCTCTTGCTGGCCACCTGGGACCTGCGGCCCTTCACCAAGGACTCCGACTTCCTGGTCGCTGTGCTTCGCCCCGCTCACAGTGGCGGCTGATCGTCCTCGTCCAACTCGCCGAGTTGGTCAACACTGAGCACCTTGGACATGTCCTGCTCCCGATAGGCCAGCCGACCGACACGGTGTGCCACCACCGGCGCGGTGATCAGCGCGAACAGGATGCTCACCGTCACCATCCCCGCGTCGTGGCTGCCGCGTAGCCGGATCAACGCGCCGAACAGCACCAGCAGCAGGCCCAACACCTGGGGTTTGGTGGCCGAGTGCATCCGCGCCAAGGTGTTGGGGAACCGCACCACCCCGATGGCCGCCGTCAGCGCCAGCACCGACCCGGCCAGAACCAGCACCCCGGCGAACACGTCGAGCACGATCACGGCCGCCTCCCCGGTGCCGCTGAGTCGTCGGGCACCCGGAAACGCGCCACGCTCACCGTCCCGATGAACCCGACCAGCGACAGCGCCGCGAGGCCGTAGGTCACGGTGGTATCCCGGCTGGCCGCCGCCCAGATACCGATCCCGCCCACGGTCATCGCGGCCAGCGTATCCAGCGCCACCAGTCGGTCCAAGGTGCTGGGTCCGGCCAGCAGCCGATACATGGTGATGACGGCGGCAACGCCCATGAGCACACCTGCCGTTCCCCAGATCACGTTCACGCGTCTGCTCCCGCCGGCAGCCAGTCTTCGTCACGCTCGAAGGTGTCGATCAACAGTCGCTCCACCTGCGCGACCTGGTGAAAGAAACGTTCCACCGATTGGTCCGACCCGACATCGATCACGTGGCAATACAGAATGCGTCGCACCTGATCGATCTCCAGCACCATCGATCCGGGAATGAGCGTGGTGATGCCGGCGGCCAAGACCAAGACCAGGTCGGACTTGATGGTCACCGGCACCCGTAGCACCCCGGTGAGCGGGGGCGGTCCCGGTCGCACCGACAGCCACATCAACTGAAGGCTGGACTCCCCCAGATACCACATGAACAGCGCCAGCAGCTTCACCAACGGCACCAGGTGCACCCGGCCCCGTACCGGCACCGGCGGCATGGGCCACAGGACCGTGATCGCTATCGCGACCACAATCCCGGTGGCGATGTTGGGGATCGTGAAGCGGCCCCACAGCAGCACCCACACCGTCGCCAGCGCGGACACCGCGAATATCCTCAGCGCGACGGCCCTCATGGCGCACTCACCGTCAGCACGGTAGAGATGTATTCGCCACGATCCAGAACCTCGGCCGCGGCCCGCTGGGTGTAGGCGAAAATCGGTCCGGCCAGCACGCTCAACGAAAGACCCAGGCCGATCAGCGCCAGTGTCGGGACCACCATCCACGTCGGCATTTTTCCGACGTCATCCCGGTCGGCGTAGGCCACGTCACCGACGTCGTCGAGCAGCACCCGCGGCGCCGCGCGTACCAGCTCACCATCCGGGGCGTCGACCCTGCGGCGCCAGAATGCCCTGGTCCACACCCGCGCCAGCACGTACAGCGTCAGCAGACTGGTCACCACCGCGCCACCCACCAGGCACCAGGCAAGCACCGACCCGTCCCCGACTCCGGCCTGAAGCAGGGCGGTCTTACCGATGAATCCCGAAAAGGGTGGAATGCCACCGAGATTGAATGCCGGAACCAGGAACACGAAGGCCAGGATCGGATTGGCGATCAGACCACCCAATCGATGCAGCGACGATGCACCGCCCTGGCGTTCGATCAGTCCGGCCGCCAGGAACAGCGTGGTCATCACGATGATGTGGTGTATCACGTAGAAGATCGCACCGGACATGCCGAGTTGGCTCGACAATGCGACACCGAACATCATGAACCCGATGTGGCTGACCAGGGTGAACGACAGCAGCCGCTTGATGTCGCTCTGTGCGATGGCGCCGAAGATTCCGATCAGCATGGTCAACAGCGCCGCGACCAGCAACACCGCGTCCATGGCACCGCCGGGGAACAGCAGTGAGTGCGCCCGGATGATCGCGTACACACCGACTTTGGTCAGGATCCCGGCGAACACCGCGGTGATCGGGGCGGGCGCGGTGGGATAGGAGTCGGGCAGCCACGCCGACAGCGGGAACACCGCCGCCTTGATGCCGAACGCCACCAGCAGCACCGCGAAGACGGCACTGCGGGTGCCACTGGGCAGGGCGCCGGTCCGCGTCGCCAGCTCGGCGAGGTTCAGCGTGCCGGTGGAGGCATACACCAGGGCGATCCCGAACAGAAAGACCATGGATGAGGCCATCGAGACCATCACGTAGCCGATGCCGGCGCGGATGCGTTCGGCGCTGGCGCCGATGGTCAGCAACACGAAGCTCGCCGACAGCAGCATCTCGAACCCGACAAACAGGTTGAACAGATCCCCGGCCAGAAATGCCAGGCTGACGCCGGTGGCCAGGGTCAGGTACGTGGGCAGGAAGATCGACACCGGCTGGCGGTCGTCACCGTCGCGCACGCCCTGCCCGATGGCGTAGACCATGACGGCCAGCAGCACCACCGCCGACACCACCAGCATCAGCGCCGACAATCGGTCGACCACCAGGCTGATGCCCAGCGGACCCAGGTTCTGCTCGGTCGGCCCCCAGCCTCCGACGTGCAGCACCAGCGTGCCGTCGCGGTCGGTCAGATACAGCAACACGGCGCTGACCGCGGCCACCGCGGACAGCACCCCGAGGGTGATCGGCCGCTGCAGCCGAGGACGACGACCGACGATCAGCGTCAGCGCCGCGCCCAGCGTGGGCAGCAACACCGGCAACGGAATCAAGACGGCAGCAAGGCTCATCGTGACGCCTCGCTGTCGGGCACGGCGTCGAGGTCACCGGCCACCACCGGCACACCATGGTCCTGTTCGGCGGCGATGACCTCTTCGTCGGACAGGTGCGAGACGCGGGTCGCCTCCGGGTCGTCGCCGATGTCGTCGGTAGTCGTCAGGTTGTAGGAGCGATAGTTCAACGCCAGCACGAATGCGCCCACGCCCATGGTGATCACGATCGAGGTCAGCACCATGGCCTGGGCCAGCGAATCGGCGTCGGTGGCCTTGCCGGAACTGGCCCAGCTGATCGGCGGATTCCCGTCGGGTCCGCCGACATCGATGATCAGCAGGTTGACGGCATTGCCGATCATCATCAGGCCCAACAACATCCGAGTCAGACTGCGCTCCAGCAGCATGTAGACCCCGCAGGAGACCAGGCCGGCAGCCATCAGCAGCGGAATCAGATTGGCGGTCATGACACTCCTGCCAGCGGGCGGGTCGGGGGTTGCGATTCGAATTCTTGGTCCAAGCGCGCGCCCAGGCTGCGCAACACATCGAGCACCATCCCGACCACCACCAGGTACACACCCATATCGAAGATCAGCGACGTCACCACGTCGACGTGGCCCAGCACCGGCAACGTGAAGCTCAGCACCGCCGAGGACAGCACGGGCGCCCCCAGGAACAGCGACCCCAGCGCCGTGCCTCCGACCAGCGCCAAGCCGACGCCCAGGATCTTGCTGGAGTCCAGGGGCAGCGTCTCGCCGAGCTCGTAGCGCCCCCCGGCCAGGTAGCGCAGCACCAAGCCGAGCCCGGCCGCCAGGCCGCCGGCGAATCCACCGCCCGGATGGTTGTGCCCGGCGAACAGGAAGTAGATCGAGACCACCATGATCAGCGGGAAGATGACCCGGGTCGCGACCTCCAGCACCAGGGAGCGCTCATGGGGATCGCGGTAGGCACTGCCCCGCAGCCAGGTGGTGGACCCGATCGCCGGGCTGTAGGAGGTGGTGATGCCCGCGGTCTTGCGCGGAGCGGCGGCGTCGGCTATCCGCGGAGCCCGGCCGAACCGGCCGACGCGGAACACCATCGAGGCCACACCGGTCGCAGCGACCAGCAGCACCGAGATCTCGCCGAGGGTGTCCCAGGCCCGGACGTCCACCAGCAGCACGTTGACGGTGTTGGCTCCATGACCACGGACGTAGGCGGCCTCGGGCAACGCCACGGACACGCCGTCTTGGGTGCGCGCCGCCATGGCGAAGGCGGCCAGCACGGCCACACTGATACCCACCCCGGCCGCCAGCACGATGCGCGGCAGCCGGTTCAGCGCCATCGTGGGTCGCTCCGCCTCCGCGGGCAGCGTGCGCAGGACCAGCACGAAGATCACCAGGGTCACGGTCTCGACCAGCAGCTGGGTCAGCGCCAGGTCGGGGGCGCCGTGGAACGCGAATACCGCTGCGCACCCGTAGCCCGTGACCGCGACCATCAACACCGCCGACAGCCGGTTGCGAGCCACGGTCGCGCCCACCCCACCGGCGAGCACCACCACGGCGACCGTCAACTGCAGCGGGGTGTCCCACAGGTCCAGCTCGACGTGGTTGCGCGCCCCCAATGCCAGCGCCGTCAGTGGAAGCACCACCAGCGTCGCGAAGATCATCCCCTGGTTGAGCGGCAGGGAGCCGCGCTGGGTGACACCGGTCAGCCGCACCGCTACCACGTCGAGCAGCCGCAATGCCTTGTCATAGATGTGGTCGGCCGTGCCCATCGGCAGCCCGCGCAACCGGGACAGGCGCAGCGGGCCGCGGGCGGCGAACAGACCGGCGCCGACCACCAAGACGAGCGCCGACAGCACCAGAGGCAACCCGACCCCGTGCCACAGCGCCAGGTGGAATCCGGTTCCGCCGGGCATGGTGTCGGCGTAGCGGCGCAGGACCGTGTCGAGTGTCGGCACACCCAATCCCAGGGCCAGGCTGGAGGCGGCGAGCACCGCCGGTGGCGCCAGGAACGCCGCGTGGGGGCGGTGCAGGCCCGCGACCGGCGCGCTCGGTGCGGACCGGCCCTTGTCGGCGAAGCCGCCCCACACGAACCGCATGCTGTAGATCACGGTGAACATCGAGGCGACCACGCCGGCGGCCAGCACATACGGTCCGGCAGCGCCGAAGACGGGGGACTGTGCCTCGGTCCCGAAGATGGTCTCTTTGGCGACGAAGCCGACGAACGGCGGCACTCCGGCCATGCTTGCGGCCGCGGCAGTGGCGATCAGGAACAGTCCGGGGCTGCGGCGTCCCAGTCCGGCCAGCCCGCGCATGTCGCGGGTGCCGGTGGCGTGGTCGATGATGCCGACCACCATGAACAGGGTGGCCTTGGCCGTCGCGTGCGCACACATGGCGGTCAGCCCGGCCAACATGAGGTCGCCGGTGCCTGCCCCCACCAGCACGATCATCAGGCCCAGCTGGCTGACGGTGCTGTAGGCCAGCATCAACTTCAGATCGAACTCGCGCACCGCCCGCCATCCCGCCAGCAGCGCGGTCGCCAGCCCCAGCAGGACCAGCGTCGGTCGCCAGCCGGGTGAATCGGCGAACCCGGGCGCCAACCGCGCCACCAGGTAGATTCCCGCTTTGACCATTGCCGCGGCGTGCAGGTAGGCGCTGACCGGTGTCGGCGCCGCCATGGCGCCGGGCAGCCAGAAGTGCAGGGGGAAGATCGCCGACTTGCTCAGCGCACCGACCAGGATCAGCAGCACCCCGACGGTGACGACAGTCCCCGACGGCGGGTGGGCCACCAGCTCCGACAGCAGATAGGTTCCGGCGGCGTTACTCACCATGATGATGCCGACCAGCATCGCCAGCCCGCCGGTCGTGGTCACCACCAGCGCCTGCAGGGCGGCCCGGCGATTGATGGCGCGTTCGGCGTAGTGACCGATCAGCAGGAATGACAAGACCGTCGTCATTTCCCAGAACACGTAGAGCACCAACGCGTTGTCGGCGACCATCAGGCCGAACATCGCCCCGGCGAAACCGACCATCTTCGCGGCGAAACCCGGCATCCTCGGATGGGTCTCGGTCTGCGACCCGACCGGCCGGAAGTACCCGGCGCAGTAGAACAGGACCAGGGCGCCGATGCCCAGGGCCAGCACACACATGATCGCGCTCAGCGAATCAAACCGCAGCGCAATGTCCATCGACAGCCCGGGCACCCACGACACCGTCGCGCGGTGGTCGTCGGCCGGACCGGTCGGCCAGTTGGCCACCACCCAACCCAGCGAAATCAGCGGGATCGCTCCCAGCGGATAGAACGCCGGCCTACCCCATCGACGCACCAACGCCGGGGCCGCAGCAGTGCCAACAATATGGGCAAGCAATATCGCCAGCATCACGCTCCACGTGCCGTTTCGTTCGAATCGATGCGCTCAGTTATATCCGTGCTATGGGCTAAAGGATATCGCGGCCGCGCCGCCCCACTGACCCGTAGCCCCACGTCAGAGCGCCATAATCCAGTCTGTGAGGGCCCGCCAACCGGCGCCATGGAATACAGCCCCCGTTCGGCGGGGGTCGAATCCCCATACGCCCATGGGGGTTTGCCGCTACGGCTCGATCAGCCCCGTCCTGATCGCGTAACGAGTCAGCGCAGCCGGTCGCGTCGGCCCAATTCTGCAGGGCGGTGGTTCCGGTGGCGGTCCACCGTCTTGGCGCTGATGCTCAGATCTTGCCCAATTTCCTGCGCCGGCAAACCCTCGGCGATCAGCTTGAGCCTCCAGCCTTCCCGGGCTCAGGAGGAGTTAACGGCGGCGGGACCTCAAGTAGTCGCCGACCACCGCCGCGCCCAGACCGTCGAGTTCCGGTACCACCACCCGGCCCTGGACCCGCCGAGCCACCTGATCGATGAAGCGGGCCAGCCCGGGATCGTCGCCGAGCCGGAAGATCGTCACCTGGGCACCGAGCCGAGCGACGTCGTCGAAGCCCTTGACGGTGTGGGCGATGGTTCGCGGGTGCGGCGGGTAGTCGAAGAAGACCGATGCGCCACCGCCGGTGTAGTCCTCCAGGTGCGCCGTCGGCTCGCCGTCGGTGACCACCAACACCACCGGCTGGGCATTGGGATGGCGCCGCAGGTGCCGGCTGGCCAACGCAAGCGCATGGTGCAGATTGGTGCCCTGTTCGTAGACGCCTTCCAGACCGGTCAGCTCCGCGGCGGTCACCGTGCGCGCATACCGCCCGAAGGCGATGATCTGCAACGCATCTGATCGGAACCGGGTGCTGACCAGATGGTTCAACGCCAACGCGGTGCGCTTCATCGGCAGCCAACGGTTGTCCATCACCATCGAGAACGACGTGTCCACCAGCAGCGCGACGGCGGACTGCGTGCGGGTCTCGGTCTCGGAGACCTCGACGTCGTCGACGCTGATCGACAGCCGAGTTGCCGGGGCGCCTCGCAGCGCGGCCCCTGCTCCGTCGAGCCCGGGTTCGGCGACTTGCCGCAGCACCGCGTTGGTCAGGGTCCGCGTGACGTTCCACGGTTCGGTGTCGCCGAACTGCCAGGGCCGGGTTGCCCCGGTCAGCTCGCCGGCCGCACCGGCCCGACGGTGGTCGCGCTCACCGCGGCGTCCCGAAAGTTGCCGCGCCACATCACGTAACGCGGTCTCGCCGAGGCGGCGCATTGCCTTCGGCGACAGCCGCCACTGCCCGTCGGAGCTGCGATCCAGGAATCCCTGGTTGAGCAACGCCCGCTCGAGCTCGGCCAGCGTGCGCGCATCGACGGCGGCCTGGTCACCGAGTTGACGGGCCAGCGCGTCGAGGTCGACGTCGTCCATGCTGGCGCCCGGGTACGCCTGCGACAGCTGCTCGGCCAGCTGCTCAAGCTCGGCGATGTCGGCCAGCGCCGCAGCGCCCTCCCCCATGCCGAGCGGGTTATTGCCGGAGAACTCCGACGAACCGGTCCAGTCCTCTCCCGGCCGCGCCGCCTGCAGATGCGCGTCCAGCCGCCCCAGCGCCTGCTGCAGGGACGGGGAGCCGAACGCCTGCTCGGCCAACGCATCCAATTCGGCACGCTGCTCGGCGCTCAGGCTGTTGCGGAAGCGCTGCGCCGCGGCTGCCCGCTGGGCCAGCGAATCCAGCAACTCTTCGACATTGCGCGGGTTCTCCGGGAAGAACTCGCCGTGGGCGTCCATGAACTTCTCGAAGTCTTCGGCGGTGTCTTCGCCACGGGAGTGCTTGTCCAACAGCTCATTGAGATCGTCGAGCATGTCGGTCACCCGCTGCCGGTCGGCATCGGTGGCACCTTCCAGCGCCTGCTTCATACCGGCAAAACGCTGGTCGAGCATCTCGCGACCGAGCAGGTCCTTGATCTTCTCGTAGGACTCCCGGGCCGCGCTGCTGCGCCAGTCGTAGTCGGCCAGTTCCTGCACGGCCTTGGCCGGCGACGGGGAGAGTCCCTCGATCTGCATCTCGGCGAAGCGGGCATCATCGTCGAGCGCGCGGGCCAGCTCCTTGCGTTCGGCGAGCACCGCTTCATCGAGCAGCTTCTTGACCTCAGCCAGGGTGCCATCCAAGTTGTTGCGGCGCAACAGTTCCCGGCGCCTCCGCTGGGCTTCGGCGGCCAGCTGGTCAGCTCCGGTGAGGTTCTTGGTGCCGCGGCGCAGCAGTTCCTGCAGCGCCCGGCGCGGCGACGTCCCCTCCATGACGTCGCGCCCGATCTCCTCCAGCGCCTCGGCCAGGTCGACCGGCGGCGCCAACGGATCCGGCCCACCGCTGTAGGCCGAATACCGGGAGGAGTGGCTTTTAGCCATAGACGGTTTCACCCTCGTCAGACGTCTTGTCGATGCGCTTGGCCAGATACAGGGCCTCCAAGGCCAGCTCGAGTGCCGCGGCGCGTTCACCGTCGGACTCGGCCCCCAGACGCTGCGCGACGGTCTCGATCACCGGCAGGTCCGGAAGCGCCGCCAGCACGGCCTTGGCCGAAATCCGCTCTCCCGTCGTCACAGTCGAGTTCTCGACGGCCGCCACCAGCGGTCCCACGTCGATCCCGCCCAGGACCCGCGATGCCGTGTCGGCGGTCGCCCGGCGCAGCAGGTGCTCCAGCACGGCCTGCTCGCGACCCTCTTCACCGGATTCGAATTCCAGCTTGCCGCGCAGTACGTCGACGATCGTGCCCAGGTCCACCACCCGGGCCACCGGGTCGGTCTCGCCCAGCATCGCGCCGCGGTGCCGCGCGGAGGCGGCCACCGTCTCCGCCGCCGCGATCGCGAAGCGCGCCGAGACGCCCGAGCGCTGATCCACCGAGCGGGACTCACGCAGGTAGCGGGCGAAGCGGGCCAGCACCGCCAGCAGGTAGTCGGGGACGTGCGCGCTCAGGTGAGCCTCTTGGGCGATCACGCCGACTTCGGCATCGAGCTCCAGCGGGTAGTGAGTGCGGATCTCGGCGCCGAAGCGGTCCTTGAGCGGAGTGATGATGCGGCCACGGTTGGTGTAGTCCTCCGGGTTGGCGCTGGCGACCACCAGCACGTCCAGCGGCAGCCGCAGCGTGTAGCCGCGCACTTGGATGTCGCGCTCCTCCATCACGTTGAGCATCGCCACCTGAATACGCTCGGCGAGGTCGGGCAGTTCGTTGACCGCGACGATGCCGCGGTGCGCCCGCGGGATCAGGCCGTAGGCGATGGTCTCGGGGTCGCCCAGGCTGCGGCCTTCGGCCACCTTGATCGGGTCGATGTCGCCGACCAGGTCGGCCACGCTGGTGTCGGGGGTGGCCAATTTCTCGGTGTAGCGCTCGCTGCGGTGCCGCCACGCCACCGGCAGGTCGTCGCCGAGCTCGGCGACCCGGCGAATGGACTCGGGGGTGATCGGCGAATACGGGTGCTCACCGAGCTCCGCCCCGGCGATCACCGGGGTCCATTCGTCGAGCAGCCCGGTCAACGCGCGCAGCAACCGGGTCTTGCCCTGGCCGCGCTCGCCGAGCAACACAATGTCGTGGCCGGCGATCAGTGCGCGCTCCAGTTGCGGCAGCACCGTGTCTTCGAACCCGAAGATGCCGGGCCAGATGGCTGCGGCGTCATCACCGTCACGCAGTCGGGCCAACAGGTTCTCGGCGATCTCCTGTTTGACCCCCCTCTCGCGGTGTCCGGCGGCACGCAGCTCGCCGAGAGTCTTGGGCAGATCGTGCGGGGTATTCGGCGCGGTCACCACTCCACGCTACGACGGGCGCGATGGTCCGTCACGACGTCCCGGTTTATCCGGCCGTCCAATACCCGATACCCTGGGTACTGTGAACTTTGCGGAATGGCGTGAACGACCGGCTCAGACGTACTTCGGTCCGGCATCCTGGCAGGCCCGACTGCTGGCCGTGGCTGCCGCAGTCTTTTTGCGCACCTCGATCGCAGTGCTGACGTTGATCGGCATAGTCGTCGACCGGTTCTGGCCCGCCGCTCTGCAGCGGGCACGCCTCGACCTCATCGACCAACCGATGCGCTACATCCGGGCACTGCCGGGAACCGAGGTGACACCAGAGCGGCTGACGGACTGTCCCGCCGAGTGGGTGGTGGCACCGGGCGCCCGTGACTCCGACCGGGTGGTCGTCTACTTCCACGGTTCGGCGCTGATCACGCTGGGCCTGAACTCCCACCGCCGGTTCGCCAGCAAGCTCTCCGAGGCCACCGGCGCGAAGGTGTTCAACGTCGGCTACCGTTTGGCGCCACTGGCGGGCATCGACGAGGCCGTCTCCGACGGTCTGTGCGCCTATCGCCGAGTGCTCGACGCCGGGTTCACCGCGGATCGCATTGTGGTGGCCGGGGATTCGGCCGGCGGCCTGATGGCGGTGAACACCGCACTCGCCGCACGTGATGCCGGCCTGCCGCGGCCCGCAGGTCAGGTGTTGATGTCACCGCTGACGTCATCGGACATGGAGATCAAGCGTCAGGCTGCGCGCACCCACCGTGACCCATTCTTCCCGTTCATGGCATTCATGTTCATCTACCGGGTGTTCGCCACGGTGAACGGCACCCGCGAACTGCCGGTGATGCCACCCGAAGCGGAGCTGCGCGGGCTGGGACCGTTCCTGCTGCAGGTCGGCAACGACGAGATGCTGCGCAACGACACCTTCGTCCTGGCCGACAAGCTGACCGCCGCCGGCGTGCCGAACTGGGTTCAGATCTGGGACCGCGCACTGCACATGTTCCAGCTCACCTTCGACTTCAACCCCGACGCTCGCCGGGCGGTCGCCGAGATCGCCGATTTCATCAGCCAAGTCACCGCCGGCACGCACGCCGGCCGCGGCCCCAGCCACGCCACGGGTGAAACCGCCTGATTCAGGCCGTCCTTGGACTCCTAGGCCTGCCCCTGCAGCAGAGCCAGTAACAGCGGGATCCGGTTGGCCTCGATCTCGGGTTGCGGCAGTACCGCACGTACGATCGCCGCTCCGTCAAAGGTGTTGGTCAGCAGCGCAACCAGGTTCGGAAAGAGCTCCGGCGGAAACGTGTCCGCGGCGGGAATCGCCCGCGCGGCGTCGCAGATCTTCTCGCTGTAGTCGGCCAGCACGTCCTGCAGAACGGCGCGCAGCTTGTCTTCCGTGCGTGCGGCGATCAGCAGCTCGTAGACCACCGCGTTGGTGGAACTGGCGGTCAGGTCGCGCAATACGGTCAGCACCGCCTCCAGCGCCGGAACCTCCGCCGGGATCTGCGCGACCTGCTTACCGAACAGCTCCAGTTGACGCCGCAGCACCTCTTGGGCGGTAGCCGCCATGAAATCGCCCATCGTGCCGAAGTGGCGGAACAACGCCCCGTCCGACACCCCGGCGCGCGCGGCGATCACTTTGGCCGATGCCCGCGCGTAGCCGATCTCGGCAATGGTGGCAATGCTGGCGTCGAGCAGTCGGGCGACGGTGGTCTCGCGACGCTCCTGCTGGGTTCTGGCCATCCGCTAGACCGATTGCAGCTCACGGGATCCGGCGCGCAGGAATCGGCCGGACTTCACCGTGGTGCCGTAGCCCTCGCAGAACTGGCCGTTGCGGAACACCACGGTGCCACCGACGCCGGTGGCGACCACCGCGCCGTCGTTGCGGTTGACCATCCGGCTCAGGTCGCCGTAGAACGGCACCTTCTCCTCGTAGTAGCCGTCGACTGCGTCGGTCAGGCCGGCCGGGTCGATCACCACGAAGTCGGCGCGGTCGCCTTTGCGCAGCGTTCCGGCGTCGAACCCGAACCAGTCGGCCACTTCCGAAGTCAGCCGGTACACCGCCCGCTGGACGCTCATGAACGGCCGCCCGGCAGCCTCGGCGTCACGGACACGCTTGAGCAGACGCAGCGCGAAGTTGTAGAAGGCCATGTTGCGCAGGTGCGCTCCGGCGTCGGAGAACCCCATGTGGATCACCGGTTCGTTGGCCAACTTGTCCAGCTGCTTGGGCCGGTGGTTCGCCACCGTCGTGGTCCAGCGGACGTTGCGTTCGCCGTTGTCCACCAACACATCGAGGAACGCATCCAGCGGGTGCAGCCCGCGCTCTTCGGCGATCTGCCCGAAGCTCTTGCCGATCAGGCCGGCATCCGGGCATTCGACGATCACCGCGTCGTGGAAGTCGCGGTGCCACAGCGACGGGCCCAGCTTCTTGCGGTCGAAGGCCTTGCGGAACTTGCGGCGGTATTCGGTGTCGGCGAGCAGCGCGTTGCGCTCCAGCTGGTCGCGCAGGTGCAGCGCGGCGGTGCCCGCACCGAACTCCTCGAACACCGGCAGATCGATTCCGTCCGAATACAACTCGAACGGAACCGGCAGGTGCTGGAACCGCACACTGGATCCGAGCACGGCGTTGAGCAGCCGCGCTCCCGGGCCGAAGACCCGCACCGCGCCCGGCGCCGACTTGGCGTCCGCGGAGACCAGCAGGCTCATCCGAACCCCGCGGCGCCGGCCGAACATGCCACTGCTGGTCAAGAAGAAGTTCAAGGCCGTCAAGGGGTTTCGGACGTCGGGCGCACTCTGCAGTATCCGCCCGCGCTTACGCAGCACCCTGATCAACCGACGACGCTCCCGCCAGGTGGCGAATGTCGACGGCAGCGCCCGGGACCGGAACCGGTCGCCGTCGAGCTTGTCGATGGGGGCATCCATGCCGGACATGCCCAGCAGCCCGGCGTCGAGGCCCGCGTCGAGTAGGTCGGCCATCTTCTCCAGCTCGGCATCGGTCGGGACGACGCCGTCGGTGGTGGCGCGATCCAAACCGAGCACCGCGGTCCGCAGGTCGGAGTGGCCGAGCATGGAGCTGATGTTGGGCCCGAGCGGCAACTCCTCGAGGGCACGCACGTACTCGGCAGGGGTGGACCAGGTCTTGTGGGACTGCAGCGCGTCCAGCACAAACTTGCGCGGAACCGCCTCGACCCTGCTGAACAGGTCGGCGGCGTCCTCGGACTCGGCGTACACCGTCGACAGGGAGCAGTTGCCCAGCAGCACCGTGGTGACGCCGTGGCGCACCGATTCCCGCAGACCCGGGTCCAGCAGCACCTCGGCGTCGTAGTGGGTGTGCACGTCGATGAAGCCCGGGACCACCCACTTGCCGGCGGCGTCGATCACCTCCGGGCAGTCGGCCTCATCCAGTTCGCCCGCGACGATGTCGGCGACGACACCGTCGCGGATGCCCAGGGTGCGGACCTGGGGTGCGTTGCCCAGGCCGTCGAACCACAGTCCGTTGCGGATGATCAGGTCATAGGCCACGACGGCTCCCCACTTCGAAGTTAAGATAGATAGTGAGCGCCTACAATCTTTCTGTCAAGGGTGGGATGACCTGCCCAGCGATATTGATCCCGGCGCACTGAGGGAATAGGCGCGAATTCAGCCGCGCAAGGTCGCCCAGAAGTCGCACTGATGCTCGGCGGCATAGTCGCTGATCAAGCGGCTGCCGTCGGTGCGCAGCGACATCCACCGCCGCTCGGGTCCGGATCCGATCACGGGCCAGTCAGGTTGGTCGACGGCGACCGGCGCACCGGTCACCACGAACCCCGTCCAGTACTCGATCATCTGGTCGGACAACCGGCGCTGGGCGGGGTCCAGCGGCGGGGCGCCGCCGATGTCGAAGAGATAGCGCATCTCCAGGGAGTGGGTGGCCCCGATCGGGAACGGCACCTGGTCGTATAACTCAGGCGCCGGCGCGTGCGGGTCGTCGAACTCATAGCCGTAGACGGGCGCGCCGCCGGCCAGACCGCGCGACATCCGGTCGGCCAGGCACGCGAAGATGTCGTCAGTCGCCGCGGCGGCATAGGCCAGCGAGACGCTGCCGTCGTACCGGCCCGGCGGATAGTGCTCGGCCACCGCCGCAGCGGAGTCGTGACCGAATGTGTCGCCCAGCTCGTCGCGGTATTCGGCGGCGGTGATCTCCTGTCCGACGCGCAGATACCGCAGCGCGACGAACATGGTGAACTCGTCACGGTTGACCCCCAGCAGCACCGGCTTGCCCGCAGGTCCCCCCTCGTCGGGCGATTCGCGGAACTCGCGCACCGGGTCCTTGGGCAGCAGCGCCCCGCCGATCACCGGGCCGCTGAGGCGATCCGTGCCGAACCGCGAGTACCACAGCGGCTTGGCGAACCGGTCGGACGGCAACGCCCGCAGACACGCCGCGATTCGCTCATCACGGTCCGCCGGCTCCGTCGCGTGCTCACCGCAGCCCAGGGATTCGGCGTATTCGCGACTTATCTGCTGCGCCTCGGGCACCTCGACCTGGGCCTGGCACGGCCCGCTCTGGATGATCGCGGCCCGAAACAGGCCCGCCGAATCCGGAGCGGCCAGGTGGTCGCAGACCGACATAGCCCCGGCGGACTCACCGGCGATCGTCACTTTGTCTGGGTCGCCGCCGAATTCGTCGATGTTGTCCCGGACCCAACGCAGTGCCGCCTGCTGGTCGGCCAGGCCGTAATTGCCGGGATCCCCCAGTGCGGTGTCGGCCAGAAAACCGAGCGCGCCCAGCCGGTAGTTGATGGTGACGACGATGATGCGTCCCCGGACGGCAAGCCGCTGCGCGTGATAGATATCGCCGGCCCCCCGCATGAAACTGCCGCCGTGGATCCACACCATGACCGGTAGCGGCTCGGCGGCAGAACCGGTGGGCGTCCAGACGTTGAGCGTCAGGCAGTCTTCGCTGACCGGATCGACGCCGGCGTCCGGCTGGATGCACCAGGGCCCGCGCCTGACCGCATCGCGCACCCCCGGCCACGCCGGCACAGGTGCCGGGCGTTTCCATCGCAGCGGGCCCACCGGCGGCGCGGCGTACGGGATCCCTTGAAACAGCCGGTGATCCGGCCCGACGGTTCCCCGCAACAGGCCGGACCCGGTCCGCACCACATCGGCGTTGAGGGCAACCGCGCGGGGACTCACGCTGGGGTACGCCGCCCCGTCGGAGCTCGCGCACCCACCCGTCAGCACCGCAGCGGCCGCCACGACGACGGCGCCGACCCGGCGACGCCACCGGCACGATCCGATCGACATGACCGAAGAGCCTAATCGGGGAAGATCACGCCAAAGCGCCGCCACGACGGGCGGTGATCCGTAACACTGGGCACACCCTGACACGTGTCAATAAGTGCGACGAGGAGTAGGGCTTGAGCACACCGATCATCGACCAGGCCGCCCAGGTGTTCGTCGACCCCAGTGCCTATGCCGACGAACCGCGTCTGCACGCGGCCCTGACCCATCTGCGCGCACACGCACCGGTGTCCCTGGTCGATCGGCGGCCCTATCGACCGTTCTGGGCCATCACCCGGCACGCCGACATCATGGAGATCGAACGCGACAACCAGCTGTGGATCAACGCGCCGCGTCCCCTCCTGGCGCCCGCCGACGCCGACGACCTGCAGCAGGCCCTGCTGGATTCGGGGATGGGCCTGCGGACGCTGATACATATGGACGATCCGCAACACCAGAAAATGCGGGCTGTCGTCTCGGATTGGTTCCGCCCCAGGGCGTTGCGAACGCTCAAGGCCCGCGTCGATGAGCTCGCCCACCACTATGTCGAGAAGATGGTGCAGCTCGGGCCGGAGTGCGACTTCGTTCAAGAGGTCGCGGTCAACTACCCGCTGTACGTCATCATGTCGCTGTTGGGCCTGCCCGAGACCGATTTCGGCCGCATGCTGCGGCTCACCCAGGAGCTGTTCGGCAGTGACGACGACGAATACCGCCGCGGCCTGACTCCCGAGGAGCAGCTGCCGGTCCTGCTCGACTTCTTCTCCTACTTCGCAGCGTTGACCACCGCCCGGCGAGCACAACCGACCGAGGACTTGGCCTCCACGATCGCCAACGCGACGATCGACGGCGCCCCGTTGTCGGATGTGGACACCGCCTCCTACTACGTGATCATCGCCACCGCCGGACACGACACCACCAGCGCGGCGATCAGCGGCGGACTGCGCGCACTGATCGAACACCCCGATCAGCGGGAGCGGTTGCGCGCGGACCTGGGTCTGATGCCGACCGCGGTGGAGGAGATCATCCGCTGGGTGACCCCGGTCAAGGAGTTCATGCGCACCGCCACCGCCGACACCGAGGTGCGCGGGGTGCCCATCAGCGAAGGCGAATCGGTCTATCTGTCCTATGTTTCGGCCAACCGCGACGAGGACGTGTTCGCTGACCCCTTCGCCTTCGACGTCGGGCGCGACCCGAACAAGCACCTGGCGTTCGGTCACGGTGTGCACTTCTGCGTGGGCTCGGCTCTGGCGCGCATGGAGATCAACAGCTTCTTCAGCGCCCTATTGCCGCGGCTGGAAGAGATCGAACTGGCCGGCGAGCCGCAGTTGGTGTCGACGACGTTCGTCGGCGGCCTCAAGCACCTGCCGATCCGCTACCGGCTGCAGTCCTGACCACCCAGCAGTGTCACGGCGCGGTGCGCGAACATCGCGATCGTCGCGTGCGGCCCGCGACTGGTGATCCGGGGCAGCGCCGAGCCGTCGATCACCCACAGGCCGTCGATGCCACGCACCCGGCATTGCGCGTCGAGCACCGCGCCCTGATCGTCGTCCGCGCCGATAGGCGCACTGCCGCACAGGTGCTGTGACGTCGACCAGCGCGGTTGGGTGTCAACGCCTCTCAGTCCCAGGATCTGCTTGACCAGCTCCACACCGCGGCACAACGCCGCCAGATCGTCTGGCTCAGTGTCATAACGGTGTTCGATGCGAGGCGCCACCCGCGGGTCCGCCGAGATCAGGCTTATCCGGCCGCGAGCCTGCGGAGTCATCAGCGCCACCCCGATCTGCGGCTGATCGGGCGTATCGGTCTCGCCGACCATCGTGGCGAAGCCGGCGGTATAGGGCCGGATCTCCAAGTTCTCATGGTGCAGCACGGACTCCAGCACGGTGCGCCCGGGCGTGCCCGGCCATTCCGCGGCCACCAGCCATTCCGGGTGGTCCGCGCAGTGAGCGCCGACCGGGAGTGCTGCGTGTACCGCGATGCCGACATCACGCAGCATCGCCTCCACTCCCACACCGGACAGCATCAACAGATGTGCTGATCCGATCGCCCCGGCGCACAACATGATTCGATCGGCCGCCAAGGTGACGGGACCCTGCTCACCGATCGCTTCGACGGCGACGGCGCGATCGCCTTCGATCACGACGCGTATCGCCCGGGTCTGGGTCAGCAGTGCGAGGTTGTCCCGCGACAATGCGGGCCGCAGGTACGCCATTCCCGGTCCGGTACGCACGCCGTCGGCGGTGACGTTGAGCGGCACCGCTCCCGCCCCGGATTGTGTCGTCACCGTCGCATCGTTGAGGTCGTCGATCCATCCGAACCCCGCTCGTTGCACAGCATCGTTGAATCGCTTTGTGCTGTCGGACATTTGACGGGACCGCCGCACAGGAATCGGGCCTGCGTCGCCGTGCTGGGGACCCTGAAAGTCTAGGTCGGTCTCAATGGCCCGAAAGGACTCCAAGACCTGCGGCCACGCCCAACCTGCGGGATATCCGGCGAAGTCTGCCGGGCGCCCCCGACAGAAATAACCCCCGTTGACCGCGCCGGAGCCTCCGACGGTCGCGCCCCGCACGATCGTCAGCGCGTTGTCGGTCCTGCTGAGCAGCTCAGCATGGTAGCGACGCACCAGCCGGCTCGCCGGGCCGATCGGCAATGTCAGCGCGTCGGCGGTCTGCGCGGCCAGAGCCGGATCGTCCAGGCCGGGGCCCGATTCCAGCACCGTGACCGTGCATGAGGGATCGGACGAGAGCATTTCCGCGACAATCGATCCCGCGCTACCAGCCCCCACCACCAACACATCGCTGTGTACCACCGGAACGCTCAAGGCGACCTAGCTGCGGATCTGAGGCTTGAGTGCGGCGAGGTTGCGTTCGCGTACCACGCCGCTCCACAGGCCGGCGCCGTATGCCAGGTCGTCGACCCGCTTGAGCAGCAGATAGGCCGGCAGCCCCAGGGGCCGGGAGTCATCGTCGTCACTCCGTGCGTGCCGCAGCCAGTCCACCACCCCGTCGGCGATCGCCGCCAGCAGCAGCGCTCGGCGGCATCGCTGTGACAGGCACGCGGCCAGCAGGGCGACCGGCCAGTAGTGCCGGCACAGGGCCGAGGCGAGTTGCAGCCCGGCATTTGCCAGTCCCCGCAACGTCACCATCAACACGTCTGCCGGCGCGGTGTCCGGTCCGCGCATGGACCGGGCAACGCGGTGCCCGGTCAGCGCCGCGATCGCCAGCGACACCAGATAGCCCAACGCCGAGCCCAGCGCCATCAGCGCCCAGCCCGCCAGCGCCCAGCCCGAGATCACCATCGGCGCGGCCTTGTCCGGGTGGCGGGCCGACAGCGGCGCCGCCGATCCACCGTAGAAAGCCTTGCGCGCCATCCAATCCCGCAACGCTACTCGATGATCGTGGGCTACCTGCGCGATCGGCTCGTAGCGCAGCCGACTACCCGCATCCACCAGCCGCCAGCACAGATCGACGTCTTCTCCGGATTGCAGCGCCTCGTCGAAGCCCCCCACCTCCCGCAGCGTGCTGGAGCGGCAGATGATCGCCGCACTGGGGACATAGGCGACCTTGCCGTAGGGCACCACCGGCGCCTCGCACCCGCCCAGGTCCAGCGACGAGCGGATGGCCTCATACCGCGCGACCAGGTGGCCGCTGTCGGCCATCCCGACGATCCGGGGGGCGACCAGCGCCACGGCCGGGTCGCAGAAGTGCCCCAACAGTGCCTCCAGCCAGCCCCGGCGAGGCACCACATCGGAGTCCAGGAACGCCACGAAGTCCGTCGTGCAGGCCTGCAGTCCGGTGTTGCGCGCTGCGGCCGGTCCCCGGCTCGTCGGGTGGCGCAGCACCTGCACCTCGCAGCAGTGCGCGGCGGTCAGCTCCTCTCGGCGAATCGGGACCTGCGACCCGTCATCCACCACCACGACGCGCAGACCTCGCAGTGCCGCGACCAGACGTTGCAGCCCGACAATGTTGTCCCGCACCGGGATAACCACCGTCACGTCTCGATACGATGGCCCGCCGGCGGGCCGCGGATGGGCGACTGTGGCGTCGAGCAGGGTACGGGCCAGTTGTGCGCTGACGGCGTCGCGCACTTCCAACCGGCCATCGGACAGCATGCCCTGGGCGGCCGGCGCCAACCGAAGCAGCCGGGTCGGCGAGCCGCCCAACAACGTGGAGCCACGCCCCAGGACCCGCACCCTCCGGTCGACCTGTACGGCGAAGCCGTCAGGCAGCCGAGCCGCGGTCATCGCAGCATCCCGTCCGGCCCGGGCGCCCAGGCGCCGATGGCCGCCAGGCCGGCGTCGGCCATCTCGCCGAAGAGACGCTGCCCTTCACCGGCGGTGGCGGTGGTCGGGTCACCGAGCACCCCGACAGCGCTCACCGCGCCGACACCGCCCTCGCGCATAGCGGGCAGCAGCTGCGCCACCGGCGCACTGTTGCCCGGCAGCGCCCGGTCGAATCTCACACTGTCCGGCGAAAGATGTAGCAGCAGAGATGTTTCGGTGTGACCGGCGTGGGCGTCGGCGCCCGGCGCGGCGCACGGGAGCCAGGCCACATCGCGACCTTCGAACCGCAACAGGCGTACCGCCTCGATCAGGGCGGGCACGTTGCCGCCGTGGCCGTTGACGAAGAGCACCCGCTGGGCCCAGCAACAGGCGGAGCGGCCGTACTCCAGCAAAAGTTGGACCAGTGCCTTGGTGCCGATCGAGATGGTGCCGGCAAAGCTCTGGTGCTCCCCGCTGGCCCCGTAGGCGATGGCCGGCGCCACCGTCCAGCCGGGCCCGGACCCGGCACCCTCCGACCGCTCGGCCAGCCGCTCGGCGAGCGCCCGTGCGACCCGGGTATCGGTGTCCAGCGGTAGGTGCGGGCCGTGCTGCTCGGTCGACCCCACGGGGACCAGGAGCATCATCCCCCGCCCGGTCGGCTCACGCTGTAGCTGGTTATGCAGTTCGCTCCAGGTCGCACCACCGAGCTCGCCGCCAACCGCCATCGGAAGATGGTAAGCGAATTCACCTGTCGTACACCAGTTGTTGACGTGTACGACCTACAAAATTTTTTCGCCTCAGGGCCCGGGAATCCGTCCGTTTTATCACGCCCGTCCCGCCAGCCACGAGCGTATCAGCGCTGACGCCGTTTTGCCAGGTGAGCGTTCCGACCGACCGCGCGGTGGATTGCCGCCTTCCGCCTACACCTCGGCGGCGGGCACGCCCAGCGCCCGGGCGAATCCGTCCGGAATCAGGATGTCGTCCGGCGTCAGATCGTGCACCGAGGCCCGGCCGAGGCCCATCAGGGCTGAGTCGATGCCGCCCCGGAGGATGTCCAAGACGTTCTCCACGCCGGGCTGCCCGGCGGCACTGAGCCCCCACAGGTAGGCGCGCCCGATCATCACCGCGCGGGCACCCAGCGCCACCGCCTTGACGACGTCGCTGCCCCGTCGGATGCCGCCGTCCAGCAACACCTCGATCTGGTCGCCCACCGCCTCGGCGATGGCCGGGAGCGCCCGGATCGTCGCCGGCGTGCCGTCCAGGTTGTTGCCGCCGTGGTTGGAGACTGAGATCGCCGAAACACCGGCATCAACAGCACGTTTCGCGTCATCTACCCGCATCACGCCTTTGAGCATGAACGGTCCGCCCCACAGCTCACGCAGCCAGGCGATGTCTTCCCAGGTCGGGGGCGGCGTGCCCATCCATTCCCCATAGGCCTGAAAGAACGGTGGTCCGGCCTCCCCGCGGCCCGCCTGGTTGGGCACCCGCAGGCTCGGCGGACGCATGGTCTTCGCCCACCGCCACAACCATCCGGGCCTGGAGAGCGCCTCCGGCATCATCTTGACCATGGTCTTGAGGTCCATCTGCTCCGGGATGGTGGGGCTGCCCCAGTCCCTGCCGTGCGAGAAGCTCCAGTCGGTGGTCGCGATCATCCCGACCGCCCCGGCTGCCCTGGCGCGCTCCGCCCGCTCGGCGATGGCGTCGCGACCGCCCAGCCAGTAGATCTGAAAGAAGGTCTTGGGGTTGGCTGCGATCACCTCCTCCATCGGCTTGCTGGCAAACGACGAGAGACCCATCGCGGTGCCGCGGGCCGCGGCCGCTCGTGCGACGGCGACCTCACCATCCGGATCCACCGCCTGCACGCCGGTCGGCGAGATGATCACCGGCATGGAAATCTCTTGCCCCATAACGGTTGTCGACAGTTCGCGACTGGCCGGCGCGCCCACCACGTGCGGAGCGAATCCCAGTTCGCTGAAAGCGGCCACGTTGTCGCTGACCGTCAAACCCTTTTCACTGGCCGAGATCAGCGACGAGTACGCCGATTTTGGGAGGCGCTTCTTGGCTCGCTCCTGGGCAATAGCAACAGTTTCGAACCAGACATTACGAGCCATTGTCAGATGGGACTTTCATTGCAGAGGCGGGCCGGCGGACGCATGGACAGCGTCAACGGCACCACGTTGGTGATCGGCTTGCCGCGGGAGTGGTCCGCGGCCGGCCGGGGCTTACTGCGGTCCTGGGCCAGCGCGGGTGCGCCATAGCCTTGGACACATTCTGGATCGGGCCCATCCAGCGGCAAGCCGGTGAAGAACTTTGCGGCCATGCAGCCGCCCCGGCAGCTGTCGTAGTGGTCGCAGCTTCCGCATGCTCCCGCGGACTGCGGCTCCCGTAGTTCACGAAACAGCGGGGCGTTCTTCCAGACGTTGTCAAAACCACCGTCGGACAACACGTTTCCAGCCAGGAAGCGGTCGTGGATGGCGAATGGGCAGGCGTAGACATCGCCGACGGGGTCGATGAGGCAGACCACCCGCCCGGCGCCACACATGTTCAGGCCGGCCAGCGCTCCGGGCGCGCCCAGTCCGGACAGGTGGAAGAAGGAGTCCCCGGTGAGAACCCGTTCCCCGTTGGCCACCAGCCAGTTGTACAGCTGGACCTGCTGGTCGGCGGTCGGATGCAGGTCGTCCCACACGTCGGCGCCCCGCCCCGACGGCCGCAGCCGCGTGATGCGCAGCGTGGCTCCATAGCGGCTGGCCAACGCGGCGAAATCGTCAAGCTGGTCGATGTTGTGACGGGTCGCGACCACCGAGATCTTGGCGTCGGAGAATCCGGCCGCGGCCAGGTTCTCCAGCGCGCGGATCGCCATGTCGAACGAGCCGGGGCCGCGAATGGGGTCGTTGACCTCTGCGGTGGCGCCGTCCAGGGAGATCTGCACGTCGACGTAGTCGCTGGCGGCCAGTTTGGCCGCAATCTCAGGGGTGATCCGCAGACCGTTGGTGGAGAACTTCACACCGACGTGATGTTCGGTGGCGTAGTCCACCAGCTCCCAGAAGTCCGAGCGCACAGTGGGTTCCCCGCCACCGATGTTGACGTAGAACACCTGCATGCGTTCCAGCTCGTCGATGATGTCCTTGCACGCCTGGGTGGACAGCTCGCGCGGATCACGCTTGCCCGACGAGGACAGGCAGTGCACGCACGCCAGATTGCAGGCGTAGGTCAGTTCCCACGTCAGGCAGATCGGCGCGTCGAGCCCGTGCTCGAACTGCTCGATCAGCCGGGGCACCGGTGCCACGGATGTCATTGGCCCTCCCTGGGCATCAGCATCTTCGAATCCGCCAGCACCCGCAGCGCATGCAGGTACGGACCCTGGTCAGCATCGTCGACTCCGGCTGCGCGGCAGGCGGATCGGACATCGTCGTGGTCCGGAAGAGACCGCACCACCGCCACGATGGTGCGGTTCTTCAGGAACGACAATTTGCGGGTGCCGAAGTGGTACAGCAAGGCACCAAACGGCTCCGGACGGAGCGCCACCTGCGGGTGCAGCTCCCAGCCGCGGTCGGGGTCGAACGCTGTTGCCTCCGAGGCCACGGCGACCTCCGGCATGGTCAGTAGACGCCGCACATGCCGTCGATGGACACCTCTTCGACCAGGGTCTCGGTGACGATCTCGGCGGCGGCCTCGTTCTGCTGGTTCTGGTCCATGACGCGAGCCTTTCTCATGGGTGGTCGACAACCGACTGTCGGGTCGGTCACAATCTCCGACAGAATATGGCATCGAGTGCCGTAAAGGAAGTGGGGCTGTCAGATGGGCGGTACGCCGGATCCGCACCCGCGCGCCGGGCGGCGCCGCTCCACCACCCCGCAGCACATCACCGACGTGGCGATCGACCTGTTCGCCGCCCGCGGATTCGGCGAGGTCAGTGTTGACGACGTGGCGCAGGCCGCCGGTATCGGCCGTCGCACGGTGTTCCGGTACTACGCCTCGAAGAATGCCATTCCGTGGGGCGACTTCGACGCGCACCTGCGACAGCTGCGGGAACTGCTGGACGGTATCGAGCCCGAGGCGCCTCTCGGCGAGGCGCTGCGTGCAGCACTGTTGGCGTTCAACACCTTCGGCGACAGTGAGACGGCGCGCCATCGCCGGCGGATGCGGGTGATCCTGCAGACCGATGAGTTGCAGGCCTACTCGATGACGATGTACGCCGGCTGGCGCACCGTGATCGCCGAATTCGTGGCACGGCGGGCGGGCCTGCACGCCACTGACCTGCGCCCGCAGACGGTGGCCTGGATGATGCTGGGGGTGGCGCTCAGCGCCTACGAACGCTGGCTGGGCGATGAGTCACTGGAGCTGCCCGACGTGCTCGGCGAGGCGTTCGACGCGATCCGCGGTGGCCTGGACTGACGGCATTCGTCTCACTTCGCGATGTCGCGGTAGGCGCCGACCACCGGCTCCAGTTCGTCCGGGGTGGCGCCATGCAGGATCACCGCGTCCGCGCCGTAGTCGAGCTCCCGGCGAATGCGTTCAGCGCAGGCCCGCACCGGGCCGGTCGCCGCGGGTTCCAGCCACTCGTCGGGGATCAACGTCGCGATGTGCTCGATCTGCTCGGCGGTGGCCTTGTGATCGATCCCGCCCGGAATCGACGTCACCACCGGGTCTTGGCGAAAGCGCTGCAGCACCGCCGGATCCCAGTTGTTGGTGCGCACCAGCAGATCGCCGTAACCCTGTAGGTAGGTGGCAAGGCGCGCCACGGTCTTTTTCAGCCGCAGCTCTTCGGGCAGGTGATCGCCCACGGTGGCCAAACACGACCACACGCGCACGCTGTTCGGGTCGCGGCCGGCGCGTTGCGCGGCATCCTTCACCGTGCGCACACTGCGCTGCAGGGTCTCCGGGGTGAAGTAGGTGTGCAGGATGACGTCGTCGAACAGCTGCCCGCCCAACTCCAGCGTCTTCGGACCGAATGCCACCAGCGCCAGCCGGATGTCCTCCTGGAAATCCGGATCCAAGAACAGCACCTGGTAGCGGCCGATCGGCCCGTCGTGGTTGACGATCACCTCACCGTTCCAGAGTCGGCGCATCACCTGGGCGAAGTCGGCCATCTGCGCGGTGGTCACGTTCGGGATCCCGAACGCGGCGTAGAGGGCGGCCACCCCACGCCCGATGCCGAGGGTGAACCGTCCCCCGGACAGCCGGTGCATGGTGGTCGCCCACGATGCGGTGATCAGCGGGTGGCGGGTGTTGTGATTGGTTGCCGCGGTGGCGATCTGCATCCGGTGAGTGACTGCGCACGCCGCCCCGACCAATGACGATGCCTCTTTGACGTTCCAGCGTTCGGAGATGAACGCGGTGCCGAAGCCGAGTTCCTCGCCCCTGCGGGCCTCATCGGGCAACCCGGCCGGTCCATCGCCGCCGGCACCGGCCAGCAGGTAGTAACCCAGCTCGTCGAGGACCCGATCGGACCGGTTCATCACCACGCTCCATTCCGCCCCGGTGCGCTTATCGATGGGTTTACGGTACGGTATTCAGTTGACCGCCCGCGAGAGGACACGCGCGATGAAGGTTCCGTTCACCTGGAAGGTCACCGGTTGGTTCATGATCGGCTGGTCGCCGGAGTTCGCCACCGGAACGACCCGTGCCCTGCATTACTTCGGGGAGGACCTGGTCGCCTACCGAGACACCAGCGGCGAACTGCATGTGATGGAGGCGCACTGTAAGCACATGGGCGCCCACCTGGGCCACGGCGGAACGGTGGTCGAGGACCGCGTCGAGTGCCCGTTTCACGGCTGGCAGTGGGGCCCCGACGGCTGCAACAAATTCATTCCCTATCAGCCGGATCGGCCGAACAAGGCTTTGCGGCTTCGGGTTTACCCCGTCCGCGAGCAGCACGGCTGCGTGTTCGTATGGCACCATCCCGACGGCGCCGAACCCAACTGGGAGATGCCCGACATCTTCGGCAAATTTCCGCAGTTCACCACCGGCCCGCAGGGCTACCACCGGGCCTACCCGGAGTTCTCCCGACGCCTGGAGGGAGAACCCGTTCATCCGCAGATCGTCGCCGAGAACGCCGCTGACAGCGCACATTTCCAGTACGTGCACCACGCGACGGTGACGCCGAGGGTGCTTGAGTGGAAGATGGTCGACCAGGAGTGGCACTTCGTCGCCGGCTTTCCCGATGAGAAGGCCGATGATCCGGAGCAGATGGCGTTGCGGTTCCACAGCCATCTGTTCGGGCTCGGCGGGGCGATCAGCATCTTCGAGGGTGTGCAGCAGCACCGGCTGATCTTCGCCTGCACGCCGGTGGACGACGGCCGCTCAGATCTGTTCTATTCGATCTGGTGGCCGCGGATTCCCGGCGACGACTCCGACGCACCGCCGGATGACGTGCGGGCGCGCGTAGAGAAGCAGTTCCTGACCACGGTCGAGGACGACCTGGACATCTGGCGCTATCAGCGCTACATCCAGAATCCCGCACTGTCCAAGGTCGACGCGAAACCGTTTATGACCCTGCGCAAATGGGCGACGCAGTTCTACGATGCGCCCCCCGCCGACCTGAGCTGACCGCCCGCCTTGCCGTGGCCGCCGACCTGGGAGGACCTGGCACGCTGCGGTGGCCGATGCCGCGGGCGAGTACGGTGCTGCCATTATCGACAACACCGTGTCCCCGCCGGCGACGATCACCACCACTGAGGAGCTGATGCACACGTGGCACCCCTGACCCAGTTCACCGTGCCGGAGGTCACCGACGCGGTGGCCGCGGCGATTCCCGACCGCGACATGATCGTCCAGGGCGACCGGCGTTACACCTACGCGCAGATCCTCGAGCGATCCAACCGGCTGGCGTCCTACCTGCACTCGCGTGGGCTGGGCTGCCACACGCCGCGGTCGGAGTTGTCGCAGCACGAGACCGGCCAGGACCTGCTGGGCATCTACGCCTACAACGGCAACGAGTTCGTCGAGACCCTGCTGGGCAGCTTCCGCGCCCGGGTGGCCCCGTTCAACGTCAACTACCGCTACGTGCGTAAGGAATTGGCCTACCTGCTGGCAGATTCCGGAGCCGGCGCGCTGGTGTATCACGCCGCGTTCGCCCCCACCCTGGCCGAAGTACTCCCCGACCTGCCCCAGCTCAAGGTGCTCATCCAGATCGCCGACGACTCCGGCAACGCGCTGCTCGACGGGGCGGTCGACTACGAGACGGTGCTGGCGGACAGCTCACCGGAGCCGCCACCGGTGCAGCCCTCGCCCGACGACCTCTACGTGCTCTACACCGGCGGTACCACCGGGATGCCCAAGGGCGTGCTCTGGCGTCAGCACGACATCTTCATGGGCTCATTCGGCGGCCGCAATCTGATGACCGCCGAAGAGGTCAGCAGCATCGACGACATCGTCGGGCCGGCCCGGGACAACCCCGGCGTCAAGCTGATGATCCTGCCGCCGCTGATTCACGGTGCCGCGCAGTGGGCGGTGATGACCGCGATCAACACCGGCCAAACCCTGGTCTTCCCTTCGGTGGTGGACCATTTCGACGCCGACGACGTGGTACGCGCCATTGAGCGGGAGAAGGTGCTGTCGGTGACGGTGGTCGGCGACGCGATGGCCCGGCCACTGCTCGACGCGATTCGCAAAGGCAGTGCCGACGTTTCGTCGCTGCTGGTGGTGGCAAACGGCGGGGCGCTGCTGACGCCGTACGTCAAACAGCAGATCGTCGAGACCCTGCCCGGCGCAATGGTGATCGACGGGGTCGGTTCATCGGAGACCGGCGCCCAGATGCGTCACATGTCGACGTCGGGCGCGGTCTCCACCGGAACCTTCGCCGGCGGACCGGACACCTGCGTGGTGGCCGAAGACCTCGGATCCGTGCTGCAACCCGGGCACGACGGTCTGGGCTGGCTGGGTCAGCGTGGCTATGTGCCCCTGGGCTACAAGGGCGATGCCGCCAAGACCGCGGCGACGTTCCCGGTGATCGACGGGGCGCGCTTCGCTGTTCCCGGCGACCGCGCCCGGCACCTGAAGGACGGATCGATCGAGCTGCTCGGCCGGGATTCGGTGACGATCAACTCCGGCGGGGAGAAGATCTTCGCCGAAGAGGTCGAGACGGCCCTCGCGTCGCATCCGAGCGTCGTCGATGTGGTGGTCGCGGGCCGGCCCAGTGAGCGCTGGGGCCAGGAGGTGGTGGCCGTGGTGGCCCTGGCCGAGGGGGCCGCCGTCACGGCCCAGGAGCTCATCGAGCACGCGGGCAGCTCGCTGGCCCGCTACAAGCTGCCCAAGGCGATTGTGTTCCGGTCGACGATCGTGCGCAGCCCGGCCGGTAAAGCCGACTACCGGTGGGCGCGCGAGCAGGCCGAGCAGGGCTGACGCGAGATCAGCCGCGCCTGATCCGGCGTCCGGTCCTGTTGCGCGCCGAGCGCAACATCGCATCGGCGTAGAACCTCATCGTGGGCCGAAACGGCGGCGCGGCGCTGCCGGTCAGACTGAACGGCAGATCGGAGCCCACCACGGTCCGGTAGTGGCTGAACGCGTCGAAGCCGGCCTTGCCGTGGTAGGCGCCCATGCCGCTGCGGCCCACGCCGCCGAACGGCGCCCCGGACGGAACCATCTGCGCGGCGAAATCGTTGCGGGCCACTCCCCCGCTTCGGGTGCGCCGCAGGAAGTCTCGAAAATTCTTGTCGTCCGGGCCGAACCAGTAGGCGACCAGCGGCGCGGGGCGCGCGTTGATCGTCTCGATCGCTTCGTCCAATGTGGCGTAGCCCTGCACCGTCAGCACCGGGCCGAAGATCTCTTCAGCGGCGATGCGCATGGTCGCATCGACGCCGCGCACGATGGTGGGGGCGATCTTGCGGGAGGAGCGGTCCGGCAGCATCTCCCCGGCGGGCGCGATGCTCTCCACGACGGCCCCGCGGTCGCGCGCATCGTCGATCAGGCCCAGCACCCGATCGAAGTTGGCGTCGTTGACACTTGAGCAGTAATCGTCATTGGCCAGGATCGTCGGGAACATGTCCCGCAAAGTCTGCCGGGCGACGTCGACGAAAGCGTCAACATCGCCTTCGGGCACCAGTACATAGTCCGGACACACGCAGACCTGCCCGCCGTTGACCATCCGAGCCGACGCGATCCGCTTCGCCGAGCGCGAGATGTCGGCACCGGGCGCCACCAGGACCGGGTTCTTTCCGCCCAGTTCCAAGGTCACCGGAACCAGGTTTTCCGCGGCGGCGCGCTGCACCAGGGCACCCACCGATGGCGAGCCGGTGAAGAAGATGTGGTCGAACGGCAGACGGGTGAACGCGGCCGCAACGTCAGCGCCGCCGGTCACGACGGCGAACTCGTTCTCATCGAAGTACTTCGGCGCCAATCGCGCCATCAGATCAGCGGTCCGCGAAGTGATCTCGGACATCTTGACCATCACCCGGTTGCCCGCGGCGAAGGCCGCGGCCGCGGGTACGACCACCAGTTGCAGGGGGAAGTTCCACGGCCCGATGATGCCCACCACGCCAAGGGGACTCGGTTGCACCTCGGCACGCAGCCCGACCAGTCGTGCCCCACGCAGTAGCCTGCTGGGACGCATCCATTGTCGGACATGCGATCTGGTGTGCTCGACCACGGGGATCATGCCGATCATCTCGGTTGCCATGCAGGCCGCCCGGGATCGGGTCCCGAAGTCGTCCGCCATCGCCGCGGTGAAGGCGTCCACATTGTCCAGCACCATTGCCAGCAACCGATCGATGCGATTGCGCCGAACCGCGGCACTGGGCGGGCCGTCGTCGGCGAACGAGCGCCGCTGCTTATCCAGCAGGTTGGCCAGGTCGGTGGTCATGACAGGTCCAGCGGCCCGTTCTGGGCCACGGTCTGCAACTGGCCCAGTTCCACGCCACGGTCGGCGGCGGCCTCGATGCAGGCCGCCACGTCTTTGCGCATGAAGGGCGCGACGATTTTGGCGAAACTGTCCACGCCCCCGGCCGACTGCACGTACCCCGCTGCCCGGCTGCCGCCGCTGCACTGTTCCAGCGCCTCGAACAGGCTGGTGTCGCGCACTCCGAGGTTCTTGCCCAACTCGACCGCGGCGGCGACCAGTTGCGCGTTGGCGGCGAACAGCACGTTGTTGATCAGCTTGAGGTTGAGCGCGGTGCCCAGTCCGCCGGTGCGGATCACCGGGTCGGCGTAGGCCGTCAGGACCGGATACGCGCGGGCCACCGCGTCGTCGGGGCCGCCGAGCAGCACCGTCAGCCGGCCGGCTTCGATGTCATGTGCCCCGCCGCTGACCGGTGCATCCACCAGCACGGGGCCGTCCGGGAACTGCGCCGCCAACGTGGTCAGCGTGCTCACCGTTCCCGTGGTGTGGGATACCACGACGGTGCTGGAATCGGCGTTGGCCAGCAGGCCGTCGGCACCGGTCGCGACTTCGAGCAGTTGCGCGTCGGAGAACAGGCAGCTGATCACGACGCCGGCATCCCGGGTGGCGGCGGCCACCGAATCCACCGGCACCGCACCGGCGGCCGCGAGCCGTTCGCGCACCTCGGGCCGGCGCGCGTACACCTGGACCCGATGCCCGGCGGCAACCAGTCGCAGCACCATCGGTTCGCCCATCTGGCCTGCTCCGACGAATCCGACGACCTGGCCGGTTGCGCTCATTCTCCGCTCCTCTGGGCAGCTTTCGGCTATCCGGTGAGGCCAACCGTAGCATTGTTCACCAGCCCCGAATTCGTTACAGTCGTGCTTACTGTCGACTTTTCGGGTACACCAGGAAGCTGGCGAGGATGACCAACCAGCAGCGCAGAGTCGTGGTCGTGGGCGCGGGGTCGGGAATCGGCGCCGCCACAGCCGCGCACTTCCACCAGCGCGGCGATTTCGACGGCGGCTTCATCAATGCGATCACCGCCGGGACACCCGTCCCCCAGGGCCAAGCGAGAGGAAACTGATGACACTGGATTCGTCACCTGCAACACCGATTTCGCCGCACCCCTATCATCGGCTCGACATCTCCGAAACCGAGTTCTGGGGCAGGGACTTCCGGACCCGGGACGAGACGTTCGCGACGCTGCGCGACGAGCCCGGCCTGACCTGGCACCGACCGATGGACGCCGTATTCCCCAATCAGGAGACCGGATACTGGGCGGCGACCCGGCACGCCGACGTCAAGTTCATCAGCCAGCATGAAGAGCTGTTCTGTTCCCGTGAGGGGGTCAGCGTCGACCCGATGCCGGCCGAGATCCAGCGCAACATGACGTTCTTCCTGGCGATGGACCCGCCCGACCACACCCGGTATCGCAAGCTCATCAGTTCGGGATTCACACCGCGCCAGGTCCGGCGCATCGAGGAGCAGATCAAGGCCAACTCCCGCAGCATCGTCGACGACCTGCTGGCCCAACTGCGCAGCGGCGACCAGATCGACTTCGTCGCAAGCTGTTCGGGCCTACTGCCGATGCGTACCGTCTCGGACATGATCGGCATCGACCCGGCCGATCAGCAGAAGGTGGCCTATGCCGCCGAATGTCTGTTCAGCAGCAGCGACGACGAGTACGCCTCGCTGGAGGAGCGGGCCGTGCACGTCATGACGCAGCTGGGGGTGCTGGCCGGTTCCGGGATCGAATTGGCACAACGCCGCCGCGCCGAACCGCACGATGACCTGATGACCGAGCTGGTCAACGCCGAGGTCGACGGCCATCGGCTGACCGACGCCGAACTCGGTTCGTTCATGGTGTTGCTGGGATCCGCCGGCAACGACACCACCAAGCAGGCCACCACCCACGCATTCAAGGCGCTCGTCGAGCATCCCGAACAGCGCGCCTGGCTGCTGGCGGACTACGACAACCGGATCGGCGGGGCGGTCGAGGAATTCGTACGCTGGGCTACACCGGTATTGGCCTTCGCCCGCCACGCTGTGGTCGACACCGAGGTCGCCGGGACCGAGATCAAGGCCGGCGAGAAGGTGGCGCTGTTCTACTGCTCGGCCAATCGCGACCAGAGCGTGTTCGACCGGCCGCATGAATTCGACATCACCCGCACCACCAACCCGCACCTGGGTTTCGGCGGTGGCGGCGCGCACTACTGCCTGGGAACCCATGTCGCCCGGATGGAACTGCGGCACCTGTTCTACGAGCTGCTCACCCGCTTGCCCGAGGTCACCCTCGGCGAACCGGAGTACCTGCAGAGCACCTTCGTGCACGGCATCAAGCGGATGCCGATCAGTCTCGCCTGACCCTGGCCAACAAATTGCTTAATCATTTACTGTAATCATTACAGTATGTTGCTACGCCGACGGGAGATCAGCCGTGGAGAGCCAGGTTGACGACATCGCTGCCGCACTCGACAAGCCGGCCGACTACCTGAAGAACCCCTACCCGTACTTCCAGAGCAAGCGTGAGGGACTCGGTATCTTCCCCGGGACGGTCATGGACTACTCCAAGACCCCGGCGTCGCTTCGACCCAAGACGCAGTTCGCGGCAGTCTCTTTCGAGGCGGTCAACCAGGTCTTCCGGGATGCGGACTCGTTCAACTCGCACATCTACGACGTCACCATCGGGTTGTTCATCGGACCGACCATCCTGGCGATGGAGGGCGAGCCGCACCGCAAACATCGCAACCTGGTCTCGGCGGCGTTCAAACGGAAGTCACTGGTGCACTGGGAGCCGGAAGTGGTGCGACCGGTCTGCTCCGCCCTGATCGACGAGTTCATCGCCGACGGCGCCGCCGATCTGGTGTCGGGATTCACCTTCGAGTTCCCCACCCGGGTCATCTCCAAGCTGCTGGGCCTGCCCGAAGAGGATCTGCCGTGGTTCCGCCAGCGGGCGATCGAGCTGATCAGCTACACCGTCGACTATGAGCGGGCGTTCGCCGCCTCGGCGCAGTTGAAGGACTACTTCCTGGCTCAGATGGAGAAGCGCAAATCCCGACCCACCGACGACATCATCGGCGATCTGGTCACCGCGGAAGTCGACGGCGAGAAGCTGACCGACGAAGCGATCTTCTCGTTTCTGCGACTGCTGCTGCCGGCAGGGTTGGAGACCACCTACCGGGCCACCAGCAACCTGCTGTACCTGTTGCTCACCCATCCCGAACAGTTCGCGGCGGTGCGCGACGACCACGATCTGATCGGCGCCGCCATCGAGGAGGGGCTGCGTTACGAGACTCCGTTGACCACGGTGCAGCGCACCGCCATCCGCGACACCGAGGTGGCCGGCGTCGAGATCCCCGCCGGCGCCGTCGTCGATGTCTGCATCGGCTCGGCCAACCGTGACGAGGCCCGGTGGGAGCGTCCGGAGGAGTTCGACATCTTCCGCAAGTGGATTCCACACCTGACGTTCGCCGCGGGCGAGCACACCTGCATGGGTCTACACCTGGCCCGCATGGAGATGCGAGTCGCGATGGAAAGCCTCCTGGACCGCCTCGGCGAGATCACCTTGGTCACCGAGGGCAGTCCCTACATCTACGGCCAGCCGTTCCGCTCCCCGCGTTCGCTGCCGGTGACGTTCACGGCGTGACGTCCACCGAACCGCGAGCCGGCCTCACGCCTCCCGCGGTCTGCGGTAGCCGATCGTCTTGGTCTCCAGATATTGCGCGAATCCCTCGATCCCGCACTGCCGACCCCAGCCGCTGCTCTTGTATCCGCCGAACGGTGCGTCAGCCCCGTAGTACATGCCCCCGTTGACGCCGATCGCGCCGGTCCGGATGCGCCGAGCCACGCCCATCGCCCGGTCGTTCGATGCCGAGACCACCGCGCCGGCCAATCCGTAGGCGCTGTCGTTGGCGATGCGCACCGCCTCGTCGTCGTCGCCGAATGGCAGCAGCACCACCACCGGGCCGAACACTTCCTCCCGGGCGATGGCGGCGCTGTTGTCGACCCCGACAATCACGGTCGGTTGCACGTAGTGCCCGCCGGCCAGATCGGGTGGTAGGTCTTCGACTTCCCCGCCACCGGTGGTGATTTCGGCTCCATCGTGCCGAGCCTGGGCGTAGGCGTCGAGCACGCGCCGCTTCTGCGCGGCACTGATCAGCGGTCCCACCAGGGTCTGCGGCAGCGCTGGGTCGCCCACGGTCACGGCCGCGAAGGCCGCGGTGACCGCGGCGGCCATTTGGTCGAACAGACTGGTGTGCACCAGCACTCGTGTGGTGGCCGCGCAGGCCTGCCCGGCGTGCACACACACCCCCACTGCGCCGGGGATCACCTTGGCCGGGTCGGCGTCGTCCAGCACGATCAACGCCGACTTGCCGCCGAGCTCCAAAAAGGTCCGCTTCATGGTGTCGGCGCTGGTGCGGGCCAGCAGCTTACCGACGGCGGTGGACCCGGTGAACGAGATCATGTCGACTCGGGGATCGGCGCCCAGCAGTCCCGCGACCTCGTTGGACGGCGTGGGCACGACATTGACCACCCCGGCGGGGACGTCGGTGTGCTCAGCGACCAACCGACCCAACCGGGTGGCGTTCCACGGCGTGTTCGGGTCGGGCTTGAGGACGACGGTGTTGCCGGCGGCCAGGGCGGGCCCCAGCTTGTTGAGGATCACCTCGAGGGGGAAATTGGACGGCGTGATCGCCGCAACCACACCGACGGGCTCCTTGACGACGGTGCGGACGTTGCGCTCTCCGAACAGTCCGCCGCCGTCGAGTAGCCGCTCCCAGTCGAAATCGTCGATCAACCGGGTTGGATAGCGCAGCCCGTCAGCCAGCGGCCAATCCAGCTGTGCCAGTTGGGTGGTCATCACCGGGCAGCCGACTTCGGCGATCAGCTCGGTGCGCAGCTCCTCCTTCTCGGCCTCCAGCGCCGCCTGCAGCTGCGCCAGGCAGCGCTTGCGCAGCTCGCGGTTGGTGGACCAATCGGTGTCGTCGAAAGCTCGCCGGGCCGCCCCGATCGCCTGCCCCATGTCGTCGTGGTCGGCGGCCGCGGTGCTTCCCAACAGCCGCCCGGTGGCCGGGCTGAGATTGTCGAACTGCGCACCGGAGGACGCTGCGACCAACTTGCCGTCGATCAGCATGCGCGTTTCCGCCGCGGCCGCAGCTCGTTCGCCGAGCTCAACGCTGGTGAACTGCCGCCCGCTGTCGCTCACCTCACTCCTTTCGGACGCCCAACCGTAACCATTACAGTAGAATACTCGAATTGGATCTCGAGGGGTTCGCACGGCGGCAGGAGCGCGCTGAGTTGATCAAGGTCATGGACGGCTTCCGGGTGCTGGAAGTCGCGCAGTTCACGTTCGTGCCCGCCGCGGGGGCGATCCTGGCCGACTGGGGCGCCGATGTCATCAAAGTCGAGCACCCGGTGCGGGGCGACACCCAGCGGGGGTTCCTCCGGATGGGCGGCTTCGAGCTCAATCCCGACCGGCATCCGCTGATCGAGCATCCCAACCGGGGCAAACGCAGCGTCGGGATCGACGTCTCGACTTCTGTTGGACAGCAGGTGCTTTACGAACTCGCGGCCACAGCCGACGTGTTCTTGACCAACTACCTCCCCCATGCCCGGCAGAAGAACAGGTTCGACGTCGAGCATCTCCGCGCCGCCAACCCCGGCATCATCTATGCCCGCGGTAGCGCCTACGGCGACAAGGGCCCCGAACGCGATGTCGGTGGTTTTGACGGCACCGCCTTCTGGACCCGCAGCGGAGTAGGTCACGCGCTGAGCCCCGAGGAACTCGGGACCCCGCTGTCGCAGGGCATCCCCGCGTTCGGAGACTCGGTCGGAGGAATGAACATCGCCGGCGGGATCGCTGCGGCGCTGCTGCACCGGGAACGCACCGGCGAGGCCCTCGAGGTCGACGTCTCGTTGCTGTCGACCGCGTGGTGGGCGGCCGGAGCCAGCGTGACCCAGGGTATGGACACCGGCGAGGCCATGCGTGCGGTGATGCCGGAATCCACCGCTTCCCAGGGCAATCCGTTCCTGGGCAACTACACCACGTCCGACGGGGGGACCATCAACCTGTGCATCGTCAGTCCGACCGGCTACATCCGGGACACCTTCGAGCACCTGGGCATCGGCGAGGCCGCCGATGACCCGCGCTTCTGTGATGTGCTGCCGCTGATGCGCAATGCGGCGGCGGCCGGAACGCTGATCGCCAACGCTATCGGCGCCAAGCCGTTCGACTACTGGCGCACGCACCTCAAGACCATGAAAGGCCAGTGGGCGCCGTTCCAGAGCCTCGTTGACCTGGGCTCCGATGAGCAGGCCATCGCCAACGACATGATCGCCGTAGTGGAACCTGCCGACGGCGGACGGCCGTTCAAGGTGGTCCGGGGGCCGGTTCAGTTCAATCACGAGCCGCTGGAGACCACCCGGGCCCCGCAGGCCGCCGAGCACACCGAGACGGTGCTGCTGGAGCTCGGGATGGACTGGGACCGTATCGAGGAGCTCAAGGAAGCCGGCGCTATCGCTTAACCGGACGCGGGCTGCCCGTCGTATTTCCGGTCGGCGTCGAAGTTGAAATTGGCTACCGCGGTGGTCACGCCGATTCCGATCGGACCGTGCGCGTCGAACACGCTCGAACTGCCGGTGGCCACCCCGGCGTCGCTGTAGTGAGTCATTGCCGCCAAGCAGATGTACGGACCGACCGGCAGCCGGCTGAGCGTCAGGGTGAAGTCGGCGTTGATGAAGGACAGGCCCGCGGTGCTGAAGTTGGTCAGTGACGCGGTGACGTCGACCGCCATCGCGGCCCGCACGAACGGTGAGATCTCCTCGCCGTCCACCAGATCGCGGATCTCGCGCATCCAGGCGAAGCGCGGCCCGGCGCACTGCCAGGGAAAGCGGCCGGCCTCGTCGGTGCCGTAGGCCCGAATGAACATCGGCACCGATTCGTCGTGTTGTGCCGGTTCTTCCGGGATCGGCGGCAATGTCACGTCGGTGGTGTAGAACTGGCCGTCGGGCTGCACTCCACGGCGCAGATACAGCGCCGAGGCGCGGGCCACCAACTCGCCGTGCTGGGTCATCACGGCGTCTACCGCCCGCATCCGCGAGCCCGACCGGACTACCGAGGCGGTGACCTGCAACGGCTCGGTGGCGACTCGGCGCAGGATCTCGACGGTCAGGCGGGCCGGTTGCAGGTCGTCCTCGGGGACGTGGCGCTCGACGGCGCGGGCCAGCAGGCCGCCGACCACTTGTCCACCGAGCGTCGGGCCCCACCCACCCTGAGCGATGGGGTTCGGCAGGAAGTCGTTGTCACGACGAACGACGAAGGGAATCATGTCTTGTTTCGCTCCAAGTAGAACTTCGCGGCACGGCGAATCGCGAGTTCGGTCGGTTCGGGATGCCAGCCCAGTTCCCGGGTGGCCTTGGTGTGGTCGGCAGGCGACGTCAACGCCATGAGTCGTGCGCCGGTCACGTTGAACGGGAAGTCGCGGCGCAGCAGGGCGCCCACCAGACCGACGACGTGGCCCAGAACATACAGCAATGGCATCGGAATACCGATGCGCGGGGGCGCAGCCCCGACCGCCTCGGCAGCGATGGTGAGCATTTCCCGCTGAGTCATGTAGCGCTCGGAGATGATGTAGCGCTCGCCGATCCTGCCCAGCTCGGCGGCCAGCAACATTCCCCGGGCAGCGTCGTCGATCCCGACCACTTCGGAGCCCACGCCGCGCGCGTATACCGGCATCTTCCCCAGCGCCGCGAACTGGATCAGCATGCCCTGCCGGGGCTGCCAGTCCGGCGGACCATACGGGTTCGACACGTTGGTGATGACCGCGGGTAGGCCGCGCTCGGCCACATATTCCAGCACCAGTCGCTCGGCCTCGCGCCGGGAGGCGATGTATCCCCCGCCCTGGTCCGCCCAGTTGAACGGCGTGTCTTCGTCCACGGTTTCACCGTTGCGTCCCACCGCGATGGTTCCGATGGTGCTCAGGAACACGAAGCGGTCGAGCTCGGCTGCGGCCGCCACCTCCAGGACGTTGCGCAGGCCCTCGACATTGGTGCGAAACAGCGGGGCGGGGTCGCGAAGCTCAGCCCTGGTGTCGACGACGCAGTAGTACACCACGTCGCGGTCGGCCATGGCGGCGGCGACGGCCTCGGTGTCGAAGATGTCGCCGTAGCACCGCTGCACGTTGAGTCCGTCAATCCCCTTGGTGGAGCTGGAATGACGCACCAGCACGCGCACGTCGTCGCCGCGCGCGACCAGCTGTCGGGTGACACAGGATCCGACATTTCCGCTGGCGCCCATGACGAGGGCTCGCCGCCGCGTCGCGGAACCCTCGTCAGCCGTCATCCCCAGAGCCTTTTGCCGTGATCGCCAGACCGTGCCGGAAGCTCGTTGCCCACCGGCGACGGTGATACTTTACTGTAAGTATTACAGTTAGCAGACCCGTTACGCGGAGGTCCCATGCAGAAGGCGCTCGCACCTGATATCTCGACGTGGCCCCAGGAGAACCCCCAGCTGATCGGCAGCCGCTGCGGCGGGTGTGATGCCACGGTGTTTCCCGCCCAGCCGCACTGCCCGAACTGCAGCGGCGACCAGATGAGTCAGGAGCTGCTGCCGCGCACCGGCACCCTGGTCGCCTGGACCACCCAGGGCTTCCCGCCCGGGCCGCCGTATCTGGGCCCCACCGGTAAGGACTTCGTACCGTTCGGTGTCGGGCTGGTGCAGCTCGGCGATGTCATCCGGGTCGAAGGCCGCCTCACCGAGAACCACCCGGACAAGCTGGAGTTCGGCATGGCGGTGGAGTTGGTCATGGTGCCGTTCACCGCCGATGCCGACGGCAACGAGGTCATCACGTTCGCCTTTCAGCCGGTATAGGAGATTGCGGTCCCATGACGCATGACGTAGCGATCATCGGTGTCGGTCTGCACCCGTTCGGCCGATTCGAGGGCAAGTCCGCGATGGCGATGGGGGTAGATGCCATCTTCGCCGCGGTGGCCGACGCGGGGGTGGACTGGAAAGACATCGGTGCCGCGACCGGCGGCAGCTGGACGGTGGCCAACCCGGATGCGATCGTCGGGATGGTCGGCCTGTCGGGCATCCCCTTCACGAACGTGTTCAACGCGTGTGCCACCGCGGCCAGCGCGGCCAAGGTCTGCGCGGACGGTATCCGGCTGGGCGACTATGACATCGGCATCGCCGTCGGTCTGGACAAGCATCCGCGCGGTGCGTTCACCGAAGACCCGGCTCTGGTCGGGATGCCGCGCTGGTACGCCGAGAACGGTCAATACCTGACCACCCAGTTCTTCGGCATGAAGGCCAATCGCTATCTGCACGATCACGGCATCTCCCAGCAGACCTTGGCCAAAGTCGCGGCGAAGAACTTCCGCAACGGCGCGCTGAACCCCAACGCATTCCGGCGCAAGCCGATCTCCGAGGAGGAGATCCTGGGCTCGGCCATGCTGAACTACCCGCTGACCCAGTACATGTTCTGCGCACCCGACGAAGGTGCGGCGGCGGTGGTGATGTGCCGCGCCGACATCGCGCACCGCTACACCGATAAGCCGGTGTACCTGCGTGCGGTCGAGGTCCGAACCCGGCGCTACGGTGCCTATGAGGTCAACACCACCTTCGCCCCGGTCAGCGAAGACGTGGCACCCACGGTGTATGCCGCCCGCGCCGCGTTCGAAAAGGCCGGTGTCGCACCCGAAGACGTCGATGTGGTCCAGTTGCAGGACACCGACGCCGGCGCCGAGATCATCCACATGGCCGAGTGCGGCTTCTGCGCCGACGGCGACCAGGAGAAGCTGCTCGCCGACGGGGCGACCGAGATCACCGGGTCGCTGCCGGTCAACACCGACGGCGGGCTGATCGCCAACGGCGAGCCTATCGGCGCGTCGGGGCTGCGCCAGATCCACGAGCTGGTGCGCCAGCTGCGCGGCGAAGCCGGCGACCGTCAGGTGCCCGGAGATCCCAAGGTGGGGTTCGCACAGCTCTACGGCGCGCCGGGCACGGCGGCGGCCACAATCCTGACGGTTTAATTCCGCCGAGCAGTCGTGAAAGCCCCCAATTCAGCTACTTTTTAGGGGCTTTCGCGCCTGCTCGCGGGGAATAAAGGAGCGCTCCATGAGCCAGTTCCGTGACGCACCGATCTTCGATGCCGACCAACACATGTACGAAACCCCCGAGGCACTGACCAAGTACCTACCGGAGAAGTACTCGCGGGCGGTTCAATTCGCACAGATCGGCCGCCAGACCCGAATCATCATCAACAACCGGGTCAGCGACTTCATCCCCAACCCCACCTTCGAACGGGTCGCCGCGCCCGGAGCACATGAGAAGTTCTTCGCCGGGGAGAACACCGAGGGCCTCACCCTGCGCGAGATGCAGGGCCCCGCGATCGCGGCGCCGGCGGCCGCCCGCAACCCCGCAGACCGCGTGGCCGAATTGGACCGCCAGGGCGTCACCGAAGCGCTGAACTACCCCACGCTGGCCAGCCTGGTGGAACATTCCAGCGCCGACGACCCGGAGCTCACCCTGGCGATCATTCACGCGCTGAATCAATGGATGGCCGAGCACTGGACCTACGACTACCACGGGCGGGTGTTCTCCACACCGATCATCAACCTCTCCGAAGTCGACGGCGCGCAGCGCGAGCTGGAGTACATCCTGGACCAGGGCGCCGCGGTGGCGCTGATCAAGCCCGGCCCGGTCAACGGCGTCCGCGGGTGGCGCTCCCCGGCGCTGCCGGAGTTCGACCCGTTCTGGCGTGACGTGCAGGCCGCGGGCCTGCCCATCGTGCTGCACGCCAGCTTCCCGCCGCTGGACGACTATGTGGGCCGGTGGGAGCCGCCGTACACACAGAACTTCATGGCGCAGAGCGCCTTCCGCTGGATGGTGTTGGGCCACCGGGAAATCGCCGACATGATCACCAGCCTGATCTGCCACGGCACCCTGACCCGCTTCCCCAGACTGCGCATCGCCAGCGTGGAGAACGGCAGCTCCTGGATCCGGCCGCTCTTCGACGACTTCGGCGAGCTCTACAAGAAGATGCCGCAGAACTTCCCGGAGCATCCGCACGACGTGTTCCGTCGCAACATCTGGGTCAGCCCGTTCTGGGAAGGCTGCATCTCCGATGTGGTGGACACCGTCGGCTGGGACAAGGTGCTGTTCGGCTCGGATTACCCCCACCCCGAGGGCCTGGCCGAGCCGAAGGGATTCTGGAAGTACGCCGAGGGCATGGATGTCCGGCGCACCTACGACTTCATGGGTGACAACGCCCGCCGGTTCATGGGGCGCCCGATCGCGAACCCGGATCCGGCTGCCCTGAAGCCGCCGGTGCCGGCGGACGCCTTACGTTGACTTTGCGGTCAGGGCTGCGACATACCGCGTTTCACGACCCTGACCGCAGAGTCAACACAGCGTCACTTCGGCGCGAAGCGCTGACCGGCGTCCAGGCGGATGCATTGGCCGTTGAGCATGGGATTCTCCACGATCGCGGCCGCCAGCTTGGCGTACTCCTCGGGCCTGCCCAGCCGCTTGGGGAACGCCGCGTCCTTGGTCAGCACGGCGGCGAACTCGTCGGGGATGCCCTCGGTGAGGCCGGTGGCGAACAGACTGGGAGCGATCGCCAGCACCCGGATGCCGACACTCCCCAGATCGCGGGCCATGGTCAGGCTCATCCCGGCGATCGCCGCCTTGGCAGCCGTGTAGGCGACCTGCCCGATCTGGCCCTCGAACGCCGCGATCGAAGAGGTATTGATGATCACGCCGCGCTCTTCGTCTTCTGGCTCATTGGTGCTCATGTGCCACGCCGCGAGCCGGCTGATGTTGAAGGTCCCGACGACGTTGAGATCCTGGGTGCTGCGAAACGCCTCCAGGTCGTGCGGCCCGTCCCGTTTGATCGTTCGTTGCCCGATACCGCCACCCGCCGTGGTGACCGCGATGTGCAGCCCGCCCAACGCCTCGACTGCCTCGTTCAGCACGCGCTCGGTACCGGCGAAGTCGGTGACGTCGACTTCGAAGAAGCGCCCGCCGATCGACTCGGCGACTTCCTTACCCTTGGACTGCGGCCGGTCCAAGATCGCCACGTGGGCACCGCGTTTGGCCAACAGCTCCGCCGTCGCCTTTCCGAACCCCGATGCACCGCCGACGATGATCGCGCGCTTGTTCTCGATCTCCACGAACACTCCCCTTGCTTGGACACGACGATCCGGGACTCGCCCGGCGCCTATACTATAGCTCTTCCCGTAATACGTTCAGTATGGCGTACGCGAGGGCGAGCGCAGGCCCCGGTGCTCAGTGGATGAATCGGCCGGCGACTCTGGCCAGCAGCGAGCGGATACGCGGCGAGAGGTAGACCGCGAATACTCCGTTGAAGATGTCCTCGCGCAGCCTGGTCAGCGTCGAGGTCTTGATCCGCCAAACACCGTCGACCTTTTCGTAGGTCTCGGTGTAGTGGCCGTAGCCGCGCAGGTTGACTCCGAATCCGAAGCGCACCACGTCTTCCAGCGCCCACACGCCGTGCGCCGTGCTCGGCGAGTCCAACTCGATGTCGGGGGCGTGAACCTGGTGGACGGTGGGCTGGCCTCGCAGGCTCTTGCGGGTGAAGTCCACGAATTCGTCGGCGCCGACAATGAGTTTGCCGCCCGCAGCAGAGGTGTCACTGACGAAGTCATCGGTGAACAGCGCGCGCCAGGCCACCCAGTCTTTGGCGTCCAGGTAGCGGCAGTAGCGGGACTTCAGGCGTTTGATCGCCTCGATCTGGGCCGCGACGTCGTCAGCCACGATCGGTCACCGGCTGGTAGCGCAGCATCGTGACGTCGTGTTCGGGATAGTCGCAGAACACCGGCTGCACCCGCATTCCGACCGCCAGATCAGCAGGATCGGCGTTGACCAGCTCGGTCGAGAACCGCGGACCCTCATCCCATTCGACTATCGCCAGCAGTTGCGGAACCGCGTCGGCGAAGTGCGGTCCGACCGGGCGGCGCGCCACGGTGAAGGAGTACAGCGTGCCCATCCCGGAGATCTCGCGCCATTCCAGGTCGTCGGCCAGGGTGCGCGGCGCACGCACGCGCGGATAGAACACGTAGCGCTCCGACGACGGCGAGTACTGGATCACGATGCGGTGCTGCGCCAGCGCATCCCAGAACGGAGCAGTGGTGGGCGTCTTCACCGGCATAGGCCGTTCGAAACTCATCATGTCCGCTAATCCCCCTCCAGGACGAGGGCCGTCTGTTCGGAAAGTATTCCGCCGTTGCCCGATACGAAGGCCCGGTTACAGTCCGCCACCTGCGCGGCCCCGGCGCGGCCCATGATCTGGCGGGTCGCGTCGCAGACGTGGTGCATGCCGCCGGCCAGACCGGCCTGGCCGAATCCGAGTTGACCTCCCGCGGTGTTGAGCGGGAAGTCGCCGCGGAAGGTCAGGTCGTGATCGGCGAGGAACTGCATACCTTTGCCCTTCTCGCAGAACCCGGCATCCTCCAACGACAACAGCACGGTGATCGTGTAGCAGTCGTAGATGGACACCATGTCCATGTCCGCGCGGGTCAGCCCGGTCATGGCAAAGGCGGTGTCGGCGGCCTCGCGGATCGGGGTCGCCAGCAGATCCGCGGCGTAGGTCGGTGTCTTGAACGGCACGTGCTCACCGAATCCCTTGATCCATACCGGGCGGTTACGGGACCGCTTGGCGGCCTCGGCGCCGGCGATCACCACGGCGGCGCCACCGACGCACGGCATCACGATCTCCAGCATGTGCAGCGGGTCGGCGATCACCGGGCTGGCCAGGACGTCCTCGACGGTCAACGGGGTGTCCCGCCAGATAGCGCCGTCGGTGTGATTGGCGTTGATGCGCTGGTCGACAACGAGTTTGGCCATCGCCCGCTCGTCATAGCCGTAGACGGCGCCGTAGCGAGTGGCGACCTGACCGTACGGGCCGTTCTGCCCCAGGTTGCCGTAGGGAATCTCGAACTCGGCCTGCGGGGAGCCGTATTGGTTGCTCGACGAACCGAAGAACATGGCGTCGACCAGTGGTCTGGGTTTACGTTCCGACATCGGGGTGATGTAGCGGGCCGGCAACGCGCACAGCACCACATCGCAGATGCCCAGTTCGATCGCCGCCGCGGCGCGCCAGACCATGGCTGCGGCGCTGGCCCCACCCAGGTCCACGATCTCGGCGAAGCGCGCTGGAACTCCCAGGTACTCGGCGATCGTCGACGGCACGAAGATCTCGGATTCGGCCAGGTGTGAGGTGACGATGCCGTTGACGAGTTCGCCCGGCAGGCCCGCGTCGGCCAGCGCCGCCGCGCTCAGCTCGGCCCACTGTTCCAGGGTGAACGGGGCCGGGGTGGCCTTGTTCATCTTTTCGGGCGGCAGCTCGACGTAGCCGACGATCGCGGCGTCTCCACGTAATCCCATGTGGGTGTCCTTTATCTCACTTGCGGGGCAGGCCGAGAATCATCTGGGCGATGATGTTCAGCTGAATCTCCTTGGTGCCGCCGCCGATCAGCTCGGCCGGTGACAGCAGGTACGGCTCCACGACGGCCGGATCGGAATCGGCGACCATCGCCAGGCGCCCGACGGTGGCCAAGGTGGCACGGAAGGTGCGGCGCAGCAGAACATTCATCGCCACTTTGGCGATGCTCGAGGCCGCCCCGAAGCCCTCGCCGTCGAGCAGCCTGATGGTTTCGCGGACGCCCAGCGCCCGGATCGCGTTGGCGTAGGCGTCGAGTTCGCCGAGTGCGCGCAGTGCGTCATCACGCGAGCGGCCCGGAGCCGCGGCGATGGCCCGCAGCGCCACAGCCCGGTCGTTCTCGACATATCCGCTGATGGCGGTGCGCTCCTGCGCCATGGTGGCGATCGCCAGCTGCCAGCCTTCGGTCGGTTCCCCGAGCAGCATCTCGTCGGGCACGAATACATCGGCGAGGAACACTTCGTTGAATTCGGCGGCTCCGGTGGCCATGACGATCGGCTGGACTTCGATCCCCGGCGAGCGCATGTCCACGATGAAGTAGCCGATGCCGCGATGCTTGGGCGCCGCGGGGTCGGTGCGGGCCAGCAGTGCGCCGTAGTCGGCGCGCTGCGCCGCTGATGTCCAGATCTTGTGGCCGTTGATGCGCCATCCGCCGTCGACCTTGACCGCGCGGGTGGTCAGCGACGCCAGGTCTGATCCGGCTCCCGGCTCGGAAAACAGCTGACACCAGGCCAGTTCGCCGCGCTGGGTCGGGGGAATCAACCGCTGCTGCAGTGCCTCCGGTGCTGCGCGAACCAGCGAGGGCAGGATCCATTCGGCGATGCCCAGTGACGGCCGGACCAGGCCGGGCCGTTTGGCGAACTCCTCGTTGATGATCAGTTGCTGCAACGGGGAGGCGTCGAGTCCCCACGGTGCGGGCCACTGCGGGGCAATCAGTCCGGCCTCGGCGATCAGCGTCCGCTGCGGGCCGGTTTCGAAGTGGGGGTAGTCGCCTTGGCGTCCCGGACCATCGTTGGCCAGCTCGGCGGCGGCGTCGAGGGTCGCGGCGACACCCGCGCGGAACTCGGCTTCGGCGCCGCCGAGATCAACCGTGAAGTCTCGCTGTTGTGCGACGGTCAGCTCGCCGAGCCGGCGAGACCACTCGGTGGCAGCGCCGATCGACGCGGCGATGGTGGTGGCGCGACGCCAGTACAGGTGCAGATCGTGTTCCCAGGTGAACCCGATCGCGCCGAACATCGTCAAGGTGTCGAAGACCAGGTCGGGACACGGCGCGACCGCCGTCAGCGCCGCAGTGGCGGCGGCGATGCGATGCTGCTCCACGGGCTCGGTGACGGCTCGCAACGCGTCCCAGGCTGCGGCGCAAGCCAATTCGGAGTTGACCAGCAACATGGCCGCCTGATGCTGCAGTGCCTGGAAAGTGCCGATCCGGACGCCGAACTGCTCGCGGGTGTGTAGATGCGCGGTGGCCGCCTCGACGCACCATCCGGAGATACCGGCGCACACCGCTGCGGCGAGGCCGACGGCGAGGTACTCCGCACGCTCGGCGTCGACTCCGGTCAAGACGGCGTCGGCGCTCACGGGGTGATCAGCCAGGGCGATCGTGGCCAGGTCGGTGAGCAGGTCGGTTCCGGTCACCGACCGGATGACTGCTCGGGCGGTGTCGATCACGGTCCACAGGTCGGTGCCGTCGTCGCGGCGGGCGCAGATCAGTGCGATACGGGCCGAGCGGGCACCGGAGATCACGTCCGAGGCACCGCTGATCAGCCAGCCGTCCTCGACTCGTCGCGCGACGAAGTCCGACTGACCTGCCAGCACCACGGTCGCCGGAGCACCGGCGGCGAGGGCGCGTAGATAGTCCTCTCGCGCCGGTGTGGCCTCGGCAAGCAGACCCACCGCGCCGGCGGTCACTGTCGACAGCAGCGGACCTGGCAGAGACACCGTTCCCGCGGCCTCCAGCACCGCGGCGACGTCGAGCAGACCACCGCCCTGACCACCGCACTGTTCCGGCAGATGAATCGCGTGAAACCCGTTTGCCACCAGATCGTCCCACCAAGAGGGAAGCTCCCCGTCCGCCATTGCGTCGAAAGCCTTGCGGGTGTCGGCAATCGGTGCGTGCCGTCCGGCGAACTGCCGTAATGACTCTCCGAGTTGGCGTTGTTCGGCACTGAGCGTCACGCTCACGAGCTCTCCTCATGTTCTCCACGTGCGGTCCACTGCGATTGGATACGCACGGCCGTCTCTCGTACGGCCACCCCGAGATCGGCGACCTCCGAGGCGGTCAGGGTTGCCAGCGGGGCGGCGCTCACCGACATCGCCACCGTCCCGTCGATGTCGCGAATCGGCGCCGAGACACTGGCGATCGGATGGCGCTGGGTGCCGCCGGACAGCTCATCGGACAGGTAGTCGACGTCGGTGAGGTCGGCGAAGGCCGTGGCCACTCGCGCGGTGATCTCGTCGGGCTCGCCGTCGTCCGCCAGCGCCTGCAGCGCCGAGTACACCCGGATGTACTCGCGGCTCATCCGGTCGATCGCGTAGCCGCGCCGGCCGACCTCGTCGAGCACGGCGGCCAGCCGACGCCGCAGCCGCGGCGACGGTGCGCCCAGCCCGCTCAACCATGCCTGCCTGACCGAGTCGGCGGCGCCGGCGATGAACTCGCGGCCGAATGGCGCCACCAGCGGCATCCGAAATCCCGGGCCCAACCGCAGACCGGCGATCGACTCTCCGACCGAATCGGTCACCACCACGGTTGCGCCTTGGCGAACCCCGAGAATCGCCTGGCGGCCGACCGCGTCGAAAAGCCGCTGCAGCTCTGGCCGGAAGGCCTGTCGACTCACGGGGCGGGCGAGCGCGGCCAGCGCCGGTCCCCAGGTATACCCACCCGACTGGCGGTCGCGAACCAGCCACTGTCGGCTCGCCAGGGTGGCCAGGATGGCGTGGCAGGTGCCGTGGCTGATGCCCAGGGTCTGCGAGATCTCCGACAGCGTGAAGTGTCGCTGCGGGTCGGCGGCCAGCAGCTCGAGGATGCGCATCACCCGCTCGGTGGGCGGCGACGAGACCGGGCGGGCCGTGCCGTCCCCGTCGATCGCTGCCGTCATATTTTCGAAAAATACGTCGAATAGTCGACGCAGGCAAATCCGGCGCTGACCTCAGCCGGCTGCCGCCACCCGGGCCCGTTCTCGCAATGAGGCCACCACACCGCCGTCGTTGAGGATGTCGGTGCCGGTGAGGTAGCCCGCCTTGGCACTGACGCAGAACGCCAGCAGTTCGGCCATCTCCTCGGGCTTGCCCCAGCGCGGGACGGCGGCGTCGGCGACCAGCGCCCCGGCGCCGCCCTGCTCCTCCAACCGGCCCATCTCGGTGTCCACCGATCCCGGCGAGATCGAGACGATCCGCAGCCCGCGGCCGTTGAACCGCTCGGCCTGCGCGCTGGAATACCAGCGCACGAAGGCCTTGCTGATGCCATAGGCCATGCCCGAACGCACTTCCGGCGGCATCGGTTCGCACGCCGCCGCCATGGCAGCGGTGAACGCGCCGGGGTCGCGCAAGGCCAGTGGGAACTGGTCTGTGGGAATCAGCTCCTCGGGGGTCAGGTACGCGGCCATCGATGCGACGTTGACGATCGCGGCCCCCTCCGGCGCCACGGCATAGAAGACCTCGTTGACGTTGAGGGTGCCGATGGCGTTGGTGCGCATCACGTAGTCGGCGTCGCCCATGCGGGGACTGACGCCGGCGGTGTGGATCACCGCGGTGACGGGTCCGATGCCGCCCGCGGTCGCGAACAGCGCGGCGACCGCGTCGCTATCGGTGACGTCACAGTTGACGGTCACGACGTCGAACTCCTGCAGCACGTCTGCGGCGGCGTCCAGGCGGTCCTGCCGGACATCGCAGAGCACGATGGGCTGCTCCCGGCCGATGATCTTGGCGGTGGCCAAGCCCATCCCGCCGGCTCCACCGGTGATCACTGCAACCATCGCGCTACCGCCTTCCCTCACGCCTTCGCCAGTTGCTTGTCGGCGTAGCGGCGCGCCCATTCGGCGCGCGACCGGATCGAGGTGTCCACGTCGGTCGCGGTGGCCCGCAAGGCTCCCACCGTCGCCTGCTCGCGCGGGGTGTGGGCGAACGGGTCCCAGCCGAAGAAGCGGCAGGAGTTCTCCCAGGTGATCTTGTTGATGTCGGAGTCGTCGGCGCCGGCGGCCTCCAGCTCGGCCAGCACCTGCTCGGGCGCGTCCGGCCAGAAGCAGTCCGAGTGCGGGTAGTCGCATTCCCAGGCGATGATGTCGATGCCGATCTCGTGGCGCAGCTTCAGCGACGTCTTGTCGGTGACGTAGCAGGCCAGCGAGTGTTCGCGGAACACCTCGGAGGGCAGCTTGTCGCCGAAGTCGCGGCGCAGCCATTTCTGGTTGGTGTAGTGCCGGTCGCTGCGGTCCAGGTAGAACGGGATCCAGCCGATACCACCCTCGGAGAAGGCGAATTTCAGGTCCGGGTAGTTGCGCATCGCCGGACCCCACAACAGGTCCTGAGCGCACATCGCCGAGATCTGGGTGGCCAGGATGATCAGGTTGTCGATCGGGGCGTTGGGGGCCATGCTGATCGCCCCGAAGCCGGTGCCGATGTGCAGACACATCACCACGCCGGTCTCCGACAGCGTGCGGAACACCGGGCCCCAGTACTCCTCATCGTGGTAGCTGGGCAGGCCCTCCAGGTGCGGCAGTTCGGGCATGGTGACCGCGCGGCAGCCCTTGGCCGCCACCCGACGAATCTCGGCGCACATCGCTTCGGGGTTCCAGGTCGGCAGAATCGCGATCGGGATGAAGCGGCCGGGATAGGAGCCGGCCCACTCGTCGATGTGCCAGTCGTTGTAGGCCGACACCATCACCAGGGTGACGTTCTCGCGGGTCATGTTGAGGTGGCGCGCGGAGAACCCGGTGAAGGTCGGGAAGCACATCGAGGCAAGGATGCCGTTGCGGCTCATGTCGCGGACCCGCTCGTGCACGTCATAGACGCCGGGGCGCATCTCGGCGAAGCCGGCCGGGTCGCGGCCCCACTCCTCGGCCGGCCACGACACCACCGCGTTCAGCCCGCTGACGCCCTGCGGCCGGCCCTGATACATCCACTGGTCGACGCCTTTTTCGTCGGTGACGACGATGGGCGCCTCCGCCTTGTACTTGGCCGGGACGTGATTGAGGAACATGTCGGGGGGCTCCACCACGTGGTCGTCGATGCTGACCAGGATCAAGTCGTCGATGTTCATGTCCCTACTAGTACCCTGGAAAACCGTGACCGTCTCCGCGCGATCGGCCATAGACTTTGCAGAACCGGCCAACATCGATCTGCGGCGAGGTGGCCGTGCCCGAGCCGGCAGTTACCTCTACGAGGGGCAGCATCTGATCACCGGGTGGCACTCCCACGACATGCACCAGATCGAGTACGCCGTCGCAGGCGTGGTCGAAGTCGAGACCGCCTCGGCCCACTACCTGTTGCCGCCGCAGCAGGCGGCCTGGATTCCGGCCGGCTTGGAGCATCAGGCCACCATGCGGCCCGAAGTGCGCACCGTGGCAGTCATGTTCGACCCCGAGTTGGTGGCCCACGCCGGCGACCGGGCCCGCATCTTGACCGTCTCTCCTTTGATCCGGGAGATGATGCTGCACTCGCTGCGCTGGCCGATCGAGCGGGCCGACGGCGACGTGGTGTCCGACGACTTCTTCCGCACGCTGGGGCACCTGGTCTCCGCTGCGCTGGACCACGAGGCGCCGCTGAGCCTGCCCACCTCCGACCATCCGATCGTCGGACCGGCGATGACCTACACCAAGGACCATTTGGCGTCGGTGACCGCGGCCGAGGTCGCTCACGCCGTCGCGGTGTCCGAGCGAACCCTGCGCCGTCAGTTCGAAGCGGTGATCGGCATGTCGTGGCGTACCTATCTGCTGCACGCTCGAATGCTGCAGGCGATGGCGTTGCTCGCCGCGCCCGACCAGGGGGTGCAGCAGACCGCCACGGCCGTCGGCTTCGACAGCCTGTCCGCCTTCACTCGGGCGTTCACCCGTTTCGCCGGCGAGGCACCGTCAAGCTACCACCGCCGCATAGGTACCACCGCGTCCTGACTACTTCGTCGCCGGCGCAGCGTAACTCGGCTTGCCCAGGCCCAGCACATACTGGGCGATCATGTTGCGGAACACTTCCAGGGTGCCGCCGTAGATACCGACCAGTGGAGCGAACCGGAAGATGTAGTCCGATGCCCCACCGTCGATGGCGCCGTCGGTGTCGATGGGAAGTGCCGACGCACTTCCGAGCAGATCCATCAGGTCCGGCGAGACGTCGCGCATCGTCTGCGCCAGAGCCACCCGTCCGAAGATGGACGGCGCAGACAGTGACGCCTCTACCCGTGCCGCCGCACGCCCGAGCCGGTAGGCCACCGAACGATCCGAGATACTCCCCGACCCCCCGACCACCTCGCCGGCCTTGTCGACAGCCTCGGCCATGAAGTTCGCCTGGTGCATCATGATCGAGACATCCTGCAATCCATCGGGATCGGCGGCCACCGCACCGTGTTCGACGTTGAGCGGCTCGCGCAGCACGGTCCAGCCGCCGTTGACCTCTCCGAGTCGGTACTTGTCGTCGACGCGTACGTCGCTGTAGTAGACGATGTTGGTGCGGTCGCCGTCGACGGTGCGCAGGCCCTGAATCTCGATTCCCGGACTGTTCAACGGCACCAGGAACATGGTCAGACTCTTGTGTTTCCGCGCATTCGGATCGGTGTTGGTGATCAGGAAGACGTACTGGCAGTTGTGAGCGCCGGTGGTGAACATCTTGGAGCCGTTGATAACCCAGCTGTCGCCGTCACGCACCGCGCGGGTCTTGCAGGTTGCGACGTCGGAGCCGCCTTCGGGCTCGGTGTAGCCCAGGCACAGCCTGATATGCCCGCTGAAGACCCCGGGCAGGATCTCCTCGCGCAGCTCGGGCGAGCCGAAGGAGGCAACTGAGCGGGCCACCATCGACGTGGTACCCCAGGTGACCCATGGGACGTGCGCGCGTCGCTTCTCCAGCTCCCAGATGCGCCGGCGCACCCGCGAGAATCCGCCGTCGGCTTCGGTTTTCCACTCCGCCTCGAGGTAGCCCGCGGCACCGAGCGCCAGGTGAACACCCTCATCGAAGTTGTCCCCGGTCTCGCGGTCTCGGCGCTTGACCTCCTCGGTGACATGAGTGGCCAGGAAGGCGCGCACCTCGTCGCGGAAGGCGAGGTCTTCGTCGGTCAGTTGCGGTTGTGAGAAGTCCATGAGCTCGATGTCCTATTCAGCTGCGCGGGCGGCGGTCTCGCGGGCGGCGACAATATCGCCGATACGGCAGGCGGTGGCTCCGGGGTCGCCCCCGGCCAGCGGCCAGCCGCGGGCCCGGACGAGGTAGGCGGTGGCTGCTGCTTCGGCTGAAACGCCCAGACCACCTTGGATGTGCACCGCCATGGTGGCGGCCTTGGCGGCCTCCTCTGCCATGAATACGAATGCCGAACCCGCCAGTTCCGGACGCTCGTCCGGCTCGTTGTCCATGAACCAGCCGGCGCGGTAGGCCAGGTTGCGTCCGGAGGCCACCGTTATCGCCATATTCGCCAACGGGTGCGAGATCGCCTGCAGGGTGCCGATCGGCACGCCGAGGGTGTATCGGGTCTTGGCGAACTCGGCGGCGATGGTCATGGTCTGCTCTACCATCCCGACCAGCGCGGAGGCCGTCAGCAGTCGCCATTCATCCAGTGCCCGCTGATATTCCGCAAGCGCCTCGGGCCCGCTGGCCAGCACGGTGACCGCGTCGGCGTCGGCCGGGTCGACCCAGGCCATCGGCAACCGGCCGATGTTGGCGACCCGAGCCGGTCGGGTGTCGAACGCGAGTCGCACCACGGCATCGCCGTCGCGGACGATGATGCTGTCGGCGATCGAACCGGTCGGCAGTAGCCGGGATCCGGCCGTAGGCTCCTGGTGCGGATCGAACGCGATCAGCCGATTCCCGCTCACGATGTCGCCGGTGTCGTCTGCTTCCGGCGATAAGCCACCGAGGCGGCCCAGAAGGCGCGCGGCGCATACCTGGTCGATCCAGGGCACCGGCGCCAGCGATCGGCCGATCTCCTCGGCGACCAGCGCAAGGTCGACGAGCGTTGCTCCGTCGCCACCGACCGACTCCGGCAACGCCATGGTGGTGGCGCCCATCGCACACAGTCGCTCCCACAAGTTCTTGTCGAAGCCGGATTCCTCTGCGGCGCGCACCGTCTCGATCGGGCAGTGCGTGGTGAAGAACTGCTTATAGGCGGTCTGCAACGCGACGTGGTCTTCGGTCAGGCTGTAGTCCAGCCTGCGAAGTTCGAAACGGTCCATCTCAGCTCTCCTGTTCGGGTACGGCGCCGCGTTCGGCGAAGAAGAAGTCGGCGGCATTGCGGTAGAGGTACTTGTCGAGCACATCGGGCGGCAGGTCCAGGGCCCGCGCCTCGGGCACCACCCGGTTCATGCGCAGCACCGGCCAATCCGAGGCGAAGATGACCTTGCCGGCACCCCGGGTACGCATGAAGTGCAGCAGGGTTTCGGGCAGTCGTTTCGGCGACCAGGCCGAGGTCATCAACCGCAGGTTGCGGTACTTGATGAGCATGCGGATCGCGACGTCCCACCATGGGTCGGCACCGTGGATCATGCACAGCCGCAGTTCCGGAAAGCGCACGCAGACCCGATCCAGGTGGATCGGATGCTGCACTTCGCCCGGGATCGGCGGCCCCGGAATGCCGGTGTTGACGCACAGTGGCAGATCCAGTTCGGCGCACTTGGCGTACAGCGGGTAGTAGACGGCGTCACTGGGCGGATATTGGCCATCACCCCAAAAGCTCGGTCCGACGACGGCGTAGACGACCGGCAGGTCGCTGACGACGGCGTTCAATTCGCGTAGCGCGGGTACCGGACGCAACAGGTTCATTCCGCCCATCGCCAGCGCGAAGCGGTCTGGCCGGGCCTCGACGAACTTTCGCGCAGTCACCGATGGTTTGGTCAGGTTGTCCATCAAGACGGCCTTGGTCACGCCGTGGGCATCCATCTCATCGAGCAGCGCCGAGAGGTCGACCGGAGCGAACATCGTCTCCGGACCCTTGAAGTAGTCATCGCGGGTCCTGACCATCCAGGCCGGCTGTTCGTTCTCGCCGAAGTGCACGTTCACCAGACAATCGATGACTCGTGACTGTTCGCCCACACCACTCATGCCGTAGTCACCTCATTCACCTGACGTTTCGCCCAGCGGTAGTCGGCCTTGCCATTGCCCAGTCGGCGCACCTGGGCCACGGTGATGAATGCCTTGGGCACCTTGAAGCCCGCCAGAACGGCTCGGCAGTGTGCGTGCAACTGCTCGTCAGTGACAGCCGAATTGGTCTGCGGGGCAATCAGCGCGACCAGCTCCTCACCCCAGCGCTCGCTGGGCCGGCCCACCACCAAGGCATCGGCCACCCCCGGATGAGCACGCAACACGTCCTCGACTTCCTCGACGAACACCTTCTCCCCACCGGTGTTGACCACCAACGAGTCCCGGCCGAACAACCGCAGCGTGCCGTCGTTGTCGATGCTGGCGCGATCCCCGGAGATCACTATCCGCTGCCCGTCGATTTCGCCGAAGGTGCGCTGCGTGGCGTCGGCGTCGTCGAAGTAACCGAGCGGGATTCGGCCCGTCCGTACCACCCATCCGACCTCGGGATCGCCGGGCTGCAGGAACCGGGTCCGGTCCTGCGAGACCACCGATCCCCCGGTTCGTAGATCGAAGGTGTCACGCCGCACCTCGCGCCGGCTGCGGCCGAACCCCAGATTTCCGGTCTCGGAGGAGCCGTACCCGTTGATCAGGGTGATCTGCGGGAGCAATTCGAGCAGCGCCGCCTGATACTTCGGATTGGTTGCGGCGCCGCCGGTTCCGATCGAGTGCAGGCACGACAGGTCATAGCTCGCGTTGCGCAGTTCGGCGACCAGGGGCGCGGCGTAGGCGTCGCCCACCATCGTCATCAACCCCACCTTTTCGCGCGCAGCGGTCTGCAGGACCGAACGGGCGTCGAACTTGGTGCGGGTGTCATTGAGGATCACGGTCTGGCCGCTCAATATCGCCGAGAACGCGGTCCACAGTCCAGCGGCGTGCATCAGCGGTGACAGCGCGAACCACGGCGGACCGCTATGTTGCACCTTCTGGTGGATCTCACTCGCCGAGGCGTGGTCGTCACCGACCATCGACGAGACGTAGATGTCGCTTTGTCGCCACAGCACTCCCTTCGGCCGGCCGGTGGTGCCCCCGGTGCAGATCATCAGCAGATCGTCCGGCGACGGCTCCACCCGGTGGTCGGTATCACCCTGCGCCAGTGCATCTTCCAGCGATACCGCATCGAGTGCGGCACCATGGGCGGTGCCGTCCTCGATTCGGATCAGCAGTTCGGCTCCGGATTCGCGGAGGCTGTCGGCGAATTTCTCCTCCAGGCAGGCGTGGTAGATGACGGCTCGGGGCCGCAGATAGTCGAGGAGCTCGTCGACTTCGGCCGATGTGTAGTAGTGGTTCACGTTGACCGGGACCGTGCGCGCTTTGAGACAGCCGATCACCATGTCGGGATACAGGTCGTTGTGCATGAGCAGTGCGACCCGGTCCTGGCCGCACTCCCAGTTGCGCAGCTCCGCGCGCTCACGATGGGCGCCAAGTCCCCGGCCAGCCAGGTAGTTGGCCAGTCTACGGGTGCGCTCCGCGGATTGCGCGAACGTGGTGCGCCGGTCCCCGCAGATCGTCATAGGACGGTCGGGGACGGCATCGGCGATCGCCTCGAGGACGGCGCCGAGTGTCCATTCGCGCACCGTCAGACCGAAGCTGTCAGGTGGGCGACGCCCGGCGCGGAACGATTCGGGCTTCCCAGCAGGGTCAGGGCGTTGTCTCGCATCACCTTTCGGGTGTCTTCTGCGCTGAACTCCGGAAACTGCGGGATGTCTGCGGTGAAGGATGTCGGGTCGGCCAGACCCTCACCGTGCGGCCAGTCAGAGCCGAACAGGATCTTGTCCACGCCGATGGTCTCGGCCAGCAGCTTCACGTCATCCTCGTAGTAGGGGGCAATCCAGACGTTGTTGCGCAGCTGCTCGACCGGATCTTCCCTGTAGTGGTACGGCGCATTGTTGGCCGACTTCTTCAACCGCTTGATCAGCCGATAGACGAAGTACGAGCCGTTCTCGATGCTGACCACCTTGAGCTTGGGGTGACGGGTGAACACCTGGTGCACGATCATCGAGGCGATGGTGTCGTGGATCGCGCGATCGTCCATGATCACCATGTCCAGCGGATCACGCTTGCCGAATCCCCGGAACACGCCGCTGCCACCCCACAACGCCGGGATCGCCATGTAACCGGAGTCGGACAGGTGGAAGACGACGGCGACGCCCGCCTCGGCAAGACGTGCCCACACCGGGTCGTGCACCGGGTCACCGAGAGACCGGGGCCGTACTTCGCCGGGCACCGGCGCCGGGCGCACACACACCAGCTTGGCGCCGCGGCTGATCACGAATTCGACTTCCTCGACGGCCTTCTCGGGATCGGCCAGCGAGATGATCGGTGCGGAGATCATGCGGCCGTCGGGACGGTCGAAGCCCCAGTCCTCGTCGAGCCACAGGTTGAACGCGTGCACCGAAGCCATGGTGGCGGGGATGTCGTGCTTGAGTCCCTCCTCCACGCCACAGGCGAATGTCGGCAGCATGAACACCGTCTCCAGCCGCTGCCGGTCGAGCACCTGCACGCGCGCATCGCGGTTCTGGTACTCGGGATGGTCAGAGAGCCGGTCGACCTTCATCAACGAAGCCGGATCCACACCTTCGGGGATCTCGCCGCGGAACAGCAGATCCAGGCAACCGGGTTCGATGATCGGGTCGAAGCTCGGGTTCGGGATGAAGTGATTGACGACCCCGCCGAACACCGCCAGGGTGCGCTTGCCATCCTGAACCATCTGGACACCGCGGCTGCGGAATTCTTTGGGCAGGTGTCGAGTGAAGGCGTCCAGCGGCTCGTAGTAGTGGTTGTCGACATCGACGGCCAAGTACGGGAGTCGTTCACCTGCGGCAGTCATGTGCTCACCTCTCTCCAAGGGGCGGGAAGTCCGGCGGTCGCTTCGCAAGGAAGCTGGTGACGCCCTCGATGACGTCGGGACGCGCCAGCGATTCGTACATCAGAGTTTCGGCGCGCGCGGTCACTGTGGCGACGTCATCGAGCGCGTCGCGGTAGGCCTGACTTTTGATCACCGCCAGTGAAGCCGGTGAACAGTTCGCGGCGATGTCCCGCGCGTAGTCCACAGCACGCGTCAGCAACAGTTCGGGCGCGACGACGTCGTTGACCAGACCAAGCTCACGGGCTTCCTCGGCGAGAAACGTGCGCCCGGACAGCAGCAGGTCCATCGCCGCGCCCCAGCCGGTCAACCGCGGGAGAATCCAGGTGATCCCGTGTTCGGCGATGAGTCCGCGCCGCGAGAACGCGGTGGCGAATTTGGCTCCGGCGGAAGCGAATCGGATGTCGCACATCAAGGCGTGCGTGAGTCCGATCCCGACGCAGTAGCCGTTGATCGCCGCGATCACGGGTTTGCGCAGTTCGGTCAGGAAGTGCGCCGGCCGATCCCCCACCAGCTGGGCCACATCGGTGTCAGACGTGTCGGCATCGGGATCTTCGAGACTGGTGGCGGGACCGAGGTCCGCACCGGCACAGAAGCCCCGGCCGCTGCCGGTCACCACGATCGCGCGCACCGCGGGATCGTCCTCGGCGTGATCGATCGCGGCGTAGAAGCCGGCCGCGATTTCGGGCCCCCAGGCGTTGAGCCGCTGCGGCCGGTTGAAGGTGATCACCCCGACCCCGTCGCGCACGTCGTAGAGCACGGCAGTGTCCGTCGCCAGCGCGCCGTCGTCGGCAGCGGTCATCGACCCCGCACCTCCTCGCCCCGGCCGTGGCGGCCGCCCGCAGGAATCCGACTGGAATTGGTTCTTACTGTATACCTTTCGGTAGCGCATTCCGCAAGCCTGCCGACCCGGGCACAATCGGTTATGTCAGCAGGTCAGAGCCCTTTTCTGGGTCTGCCGAGTCGGGAAATTCCGAGCTGGGTTCAGCGCTCACGTTCGAGGCGCCCGGGTGGGCGTTGCGACGCGAATCTCGTGCTGCCCGAGGCAGGGTGTCAGGTGCCGGTCCAGTTCGGGGCGCGCTTCTCGGCGAACGCGACAGCACCCTCCTTGGCGTCGTGAGAGGTGAACACCGGCGCGATCAGTTCGCCCTGCTTCTGCCAGATCTCGTCCTGACTCCAGCCGGCGGACTTCACCATGATCTCCTTGGTCACCGCGACGGCCAGTGGGCCGTTGGCGGTGATCCGCTCCGCCAGAGCGATCGCCCCGTCCAGCGCATCACCCGGTTCGGTGAGCACGTTGACGAAGCCCCACTGCGCGCCCTGTTCGGCGGTGAAACTCTCACCGGTCAAGGCCAATTCGAGTGCCTTCTGGTAGGGGATGCGATGCGGCAGGCGCAACAGGCCACCGCCGGCGGCAACCAGCCCCCGCTTGACCTCTGGGATACCGAATTTCGCGTCCTTGGCCGCCACCACCAGGTCGGTGGCCAGCACCAGCTCGGTGCCGCCGGCCACCGCGTGACCTTCGACCGCGGAGATCAGCGGCTTGCGCGGCGGGCGCTCGGTGAAGCCGAGCCCACGGCCCGGGACGTACGCCAACTCCCCGGCGGCGAACGCCTTGAGATCCATTCCCGCACAGAAGTTGCCGCCGGCTCCGGTGAGCACCCCGACCGACAGTTCGGGGGTGTCATCGAGCTCGTCGCACGCCGCAGCCAGGCCCTCGGCGACCGCCTTGTTGGCCGCGTTGCGCGCCTCCGGCCGGTTGATCGTGATGACGAGAATCCGTCCGCGACGTTCGCGCAGTACCGCTTCGGACACAGCTCACCCCTCAGGCGTTGCGACAAGGTATATCAAAATGCTTACCATATGCTTTACGGTAAGAGAAGCTCCATGACCGGTGGCAGCGCCGGGTACAGGTAGGTTTGACGGCTAGGTTTAATGACGAGATTCCGGCCGTGTCGACCAGAACTGGAGGTACCCCGCAGTGGCTAAGCAGCCAGTCGCCGAGAAGCGGCAACGGCGCGAACGCGGATCGATCAATCCCGATGACATCATCGACGGCGCCTTCGAGCTCGCCGAACAGATCGGGGTCGACAACCTGAGCATGCCGTTGCTCGGTAAGCATCTCGGCGTCGGCGTGACGAGCATCTACTGGTACTTCCGCAAGAAGGACGACCTCCTCAATGCGATGACCACCCGGGCCCTGCGCCAGTACACCTTCGCCACCCCGTATGTGGAGGCCAAGGACTGGCGTCAGACGTTGAGCAACCACGCACACAGCATGCGGTCGACCTTTCTGGGCAACCCGATCTTGTGCGACCTCATCCTGATTCGGTCCGCGCTGAGCCCGCGAGCCGCGCAAGTCGGCGTCCAGGAAGTGGAGCGGGCGATCGCCAGCCTGGTAGAGGCAGGCCTGTCACCGCAGGATGCCTTCGACACCTATTCGACGGTGTCGGTGCACATCCGCGGGTCGGTGGTACTGCAGCGCCTCTCGGAGAAGAACCGGGCCTCGGATGCCGAGGGGCCGTCCGATTTCCAGGAGGCCGTCGTCATCGACCCGGCCGTGACCCCGCTGCTGGCCGAGGCCAACCGGCAGGGTCATCGGGTGGGCGCGGCCGATGATGCCAATTTCGAATACGGCCTCAACTGCATTCTCGATCACGCCGAGCGGCTGATCGAGAAGAACACCAAGTCGGCGCGGCACCGCGCCTCGGCCAAAGCTCGCTAGGTCCGGCGGGGGCGTCCCGCTAGACCTCGACCACCACCGCGCCGCCCTGCCCGCCACCGGCGCACATGGCGGCCACACCGATGCCACCGCCACGCCGCTTCAGTTCATAGAGCAGTGTGGTCACCATCCGGGCGCCGGATGCGGCGATGGGGTGGCCGAGGCTGCAGCCGCTGCCGGAGAAGTTCACCAGCTCTTCGTCGATGCCGTATTCCTTGCACGCCGCGATCGGCACCGAGGCGAAGGCCTCATTGATCTCCCACAGCGCAACGTCGCCGACGGACAGCCCGGCCCGCTCCAACACCTTGCCGATCACCTTGACGCCGCCGAGCCCGGTGTCGCGGGGCGGCACACCGACCGCGCCCCAGGCCTTGACCGTTCCCATCACGGTCAGGCCGTTGTCGCGCGCGTAGTCGGAGTCGACCAGCGCGACCGCGGCTGCGGCATCGTTGGTGCCGCTGCTGTTGCCGGCGGTGATCGAGAATCCCTCGATCTCGGGGTGCAGCACCTTCAGGGCCGCCAGCTTCTCCGCAGTGGTTTCGCGGCGCGGAAACTCGTCGACCTTGAACTCGGTCACCGACCCGTCGGGCAGTTCTACTTTCAGCGGGATGATCTCGTCGACGAACTTGCCGGCGTCGATCGCGGCGATCGCCCGCTGATGCGACCTCGCGGCCCAGGCGTCCATCTCCTCGCGGGTGATGCCCGCCGCCTGCGCGGTGTTCCACCCCACGGTGATTGACATGTCGCGGGTGGGCGCATCCGGGGTTTCGGGATGCGTCGGCGGCATCCAGCGCTCCTCGAACTTCAGCTCGGGGCCGGGGATGCGCCAGTTCGTCAGCGGGGTCATCGACAGCGACTGCACGCCGCCGGCGATCAGCACTCGCTCCATACCCGAACCGATCTGCGCCGACGCGTTGCCGATCGCGGTCAGGCTGCCTGCGCAGTGCCGGTTGACCGACTGGCCGGGCACCGACTCCATCCCGCACGCAGCAGCTGCGTAACGAGCGAGATCGCCACCACCGTAGTGGGATTCGGCGAAGATGATGTCGTCGATCTCAGCAGGGTCAATACCTGCCCGGCGCACCACCTCGGGCAGCACCGTGGTGATCAGCGTCTCCGGAGGTGTGTTGACCAGAGTTCCCTTGAACGAACGTCCGATAGCCGTGCGCACGGCGCCGACGATGACAGGTGTAGGCATAACCCGAACTTACATTATTAGCCGCTTTTGTAAAGATGTCACCGTGCGGCCACGCCTGTCCGGCGGCCGTTGGTGGACTGGCCCACAGCCCGGAAGTGTTGGACGCCTCAGCCGTTCACCCGTTCTTGGTCAGTTGGTAACTGACCATCAGGCCCAGCGGCTGGGGGCACATATCCGATGCCGTGAGTTCCGCCGTGATGGTCCGTGTGCAGACCACGACTTCCCCATTGTCCGCTGCACGCACTTCGAACGTTCCGGTCCACCGGCCGTCCTGCTCGTGCAGTTGCGCCCCTTGGGCGTCGACATTCACACAACCCGGGCCGCACGGGGTGAGAACCCACGTCGGCGAGCGATCGTTGAGGTAGTTTCCGAAGGCGCCGGTCACCGTCGCCGTGTAGGAGCCGCTCAACGGGTCCGCGGATGCCACGCCCGCAGAACTGATCGCCAGCGCGGAAAGGACTGCGGCCACCGCCGACGCGCGAAATGTTGGCATATCCATTCCTCCCGTCATCAGAGTGAACGCACTGTAGCCCTTCGGCGTCAACGGCGAGAGCCATATCGCCGCATTGTCTTCCTCACGGCTCGGGCACGTGGAAGTGCTCGTCGCGCAGCCGGAACGCCTCCTTGGTTCCGTGCTGCGCCCGAGTCTTGACGAAGTTGAACTCCCCCGGCGCGAACTGCAGATTGGTTCCGTAGGCGTGAAACAGGTAGCTGGCCACCTCTTCGCCCTGATACGCCTGGCTCTGCTCGACGAGCCGGAAGGCCTCTTTGGCGATGACCACGCCGTCGGCGGGCATCTTGGCGGCTTTGCATGCCCAGTACCGCGCCCGTGCGGTCACGCTTTCCGGGTCGCAGGTCTCGGTGAACACCCCCAGATGCTCGACCGCGGCAGCCTCGATGATGTCCCCGGTCAGCAACAGCCGCCGGGCCAACACCGGGCCGAGGCGATGAAAGAACATGTGCAGGCTGCCCAGGGCCGGGCCCAGAAACCGCGTCGCGGGCATACCGATCTTGGTGTCACGCGCGATCACCGAGATGTCGGTCATCAAGGCCATCTCGAAACCGCCGCCGAGGGCATACCCGCTGATCTCACCCACTGTGACCTTCGGGAAACCCATCAGATTGTGATAGAAGCCGAACGTCTTGCGGTCCACCGCGAGCCGGCGTCGCTGACTCGGCCGGCCTTTGGCCGCCGGTTGCGCAGTCCCATCCTTGTCCCCGTACCACCCGTAGGCGTTGTTCATATCGGCCCCGGCGCTGAACACTCCGCCTGCACCGCGCAGCAGCACCACGACCAGATCGTCGTCCTCGGCGACTCGGTCTAGGCAGCGGGCAACCGCATCGCGCATCGCGGCATCGTAGGAATTACGCCGACCGGGGCTGTTCAACGTGATGGTCGCGATGCGCCCGTCGGGGTCGACATCGAAAAGCACGCGATCGTCGCCGGTCTCGGCAGCGCTCATCGGGGGGACTCCTCATCTCGTCTGCGGCCGAATCGGACAGCACTCAATTTGTCGGGCGGTGCCGCCACCGTGGTGACCTCGCCGGTACACAGCAACTCGCCGTCGTGAAGCAGCCGCGCGGTGGAGGCGATCCCCCGCTCGACCTCGGTTCGCACGACGTCGAAGTCCAGCTCGGCGAGGATGGGAGTCGGGCGCCGATAGGTAACCAGCAGTGAGCGGGTACGCCCGGCCAGGCCGGCTGCGCAGCTCTGATGCTGGGTTACGCAGTCGAAGAAGACCCCCAGAAATCCGCCGTGCACCAGCCCCGGCGGGCCTTCGTAGACCAGCGGGAAGGTGACACGCCCGGATGCCGTATCAGCATCCAGGTGATCGAACCGATATTCCGGGAAACAGGGGTTGAACGCCCCGACGTCGAACGCATGGTTGAGATAGACCCGGCCGCCGTCCTCGGACTCCAGTCGCGGCATCGGTTGCGAAGCGGCGACGTCGGCGAGCTGACGTTCCCATTCGGCGAAGCTGGCAAGCATGCCGTCCACCACCGGATGCGGGCGTTCCAGCCCGAGCAGCAGCCCGGCCATACGGCGCAGGGCGCCGGCCGCCGCCACGGTCTGCTCGAGCGGCGCCTCGCCGAAACGCGCGCCATCGGCCGAATTCACCGAGCCGCCCGAATGGTCCGCCATAGGCCCTTCCTTGTGACTGCCGGTGAAATCCCGCCAATCGTATCGCCTACTGTAGCCATAACGATATAGCGTTGAAGGGTGGACACCACAGTGGCCGACTCCCCCGACTCCGAGCCCGGATCCGCCGACGCTCCGGCCGCCGGCACGGTGACGGTGCTGCGTGACGGTGCGCTGCTCCGCCTGACACTGGACCGCCCGGACCGCCGGAACAGCCTGAGCCCGCCGATGACCGATGCACTGGTCACGGCCCTGACCGAGGCAGCCAGCGACGACACGTTGCGCGCCATCCATATCCGGGGCGCCGGTGATCACTTCTGCGCGGGTTCGGACTGGGTGGCCACCAACGCCGGCGGCGGGCGACCCCGCACCGGCGACCTGGTCCGGCGCATCCCGCATGCCGCGCACCGGGTCATCGAATTGATCCACACCATCCAGTTGCCGGTGGTGAGCAGCGTGCGCGGTTGGGCGGTGGGACTGGGCTGCAATCTGGCACTGGCCGCCGACTTCACCGTAGCTGCCGCCGACGCCGTCTTCTGGGAGCCGTTCCTGGCGCGGGGATTCAGCCCCGATTCGGGGGCTACCTGGCTATTACCGCGCCTGGTCGGACTCGCCCGGGCCCGCCGCATGCTGCTGCTCGGCGAGCAGGTCAGCGGCACATCCGCCGAGCAGTGGGGGTTGATCCATCAGGCCGTCGCACCAGCTGAACTGGACGCCGCCACCGACGAACTGTTGGGGCGTCTGATCGAGGGACCCACCGTCGCCATCGGCCTGACCAAGCAGGGACTGAACTACGGACAGCAGGCCTCGCTGCCGCAAGCCATGACCCAGGAACTGTTCAACCTTGAACTCAGTTGCCGAACAGCCGATTTCAAAGAAGGTCTGGCCGCTTTCACACAGCGACGACCGCCGGGATTCACCGGCCGCTGAGAGGAGAGGGATCGGCGATGCCGACGTTCGACACCATCGACTACGAGGTAAGTGGCCACACCGCCACCATCACACTGAACCGGCCGGAGGCGCTCAACGCGCTGAGCCCGCACATGATCACCGAACTGCGGACCGCATACGCCGAGGCCGAGAGCGACGACGCGGTCTGGGTGCTCATCGTCACCGCGAACGGTCGGGCGTTCTGCACCGGCGCCGACGTGAAGGAGATCCCCGGCGACGGCAAGGTGGTCAACGAGCGGCCCTATCTGTCCACCTACGAGCAGTGGGAGGCTCCGCAGGAGGGCACTCCACCGTTCCGGACGATGGCCAAACCGGTGCTGGCAGCCATCAATGGAATCTGTTGCGGCGCAGGCCTTGACTGGGTGACCACCTGCGACATCGTGATCGCCTCGGACCGCGCGACGTTCTTCGACCCGCATGTCTCGATCGGCCTGGTGGCCGGGCGCGAAGTGGTGCGGTTGGCCCGCGTGCTGCCCCGCTCCATCGCGTTGCGGATGGCCATGATGGGCAAGCACGAACGCATGGACGCCCAACGCGCCTATGACCTCGGCATGATCAGCGAGGTCGTGGAGCACGACCGACTGCTAGAGCGCGCGCACGAGATCGCCGACACCTTGAACTCCAATGCCCCACTGGCGGTACGCGGAACACGGCTGGCCATCCTCAAGGGCCTGGACCTGCCACTGCACGAAGCAGAGATGCTCGCCGAGTCGTTCCGGGAACGCAATCTGCACACCGAAGACTCGCTGGAGGGTCCACGGGCATTCGTCGAGAAACGCACACCGGAATGGCAATGCCGATGAGTCCTACGTTCACCACCATCCTGCTCGACTTCGACCGCGGTGCACGCGTCGCCACCATCACCTTGAACCGGCCGGAGCGCCTGAACGCGTTCGACCGCACCATGTGCCAGGAGATGGCCGCGGCCTGGCGAATCGTCAAGCTCGACACCGAGGTCAACGCCGTGGTGCTGCGTGCTGCCGGTGACCGGGCATTCAGCGCCGGTCTGGATGTCAAGTCCTCTTACGGTCAGCCAGACAACGTCTGGAACCACGAAGATCCCGGCGAGTTGCTGAGCCCCAAGTGGCAGAAGATGTTCAAACCGGTGATCTGTGCCGTACAGGGCATGTGCACAGCAGGAGCGTTCTATTTCATCAATGAGGCCGACGTCGTGATCTGCTCGGACGAGGCCACGTTCTTCGACTCCCACGTCTCCGCGGGGCTGGTCTGCGCGCTTGAGCCGATCGGGCTGATGCGCCGAGTCGGGTTGGGTGACGCACTGCGTATCGCGCTGATGGGCAACGATGAGCGGGTCGGTGCCGACACCGCGTTGCGCATCGGGCTGGTGACGGAAATCGTTTCACGCGAACAGCTCTGGACGCGAGCACATGAGATCGCCGCCACGATTGCGGCCAAGGCGCCGTCGGCGACCCAGGGCACGGTCAAGGCGATCTGGGAGTCCTTGGACAAGCCCTACCGGGCCGCCCTGGATCAGGGGCTGATCTATACCCGCCTGGGCAACCCGCTGGGTAAGGCCGAACTGGACGCGCAATCCCCGCGCCCCACCGAACCGCCGCATATCCGCTGATGGCGCACCTGAGTCGGCGCATCGCCGACGTCCTCGATCTGACTCCGGAGGCACCGGCGTTGCAGTACGACGGCCAGTGGCATTCCTGGTCACAACTGGGCATCCTCGCCAAGCGCATCGCGGTACTGACACCGAGTGGTGGACGCGTCGGAATCCTGTTGCGCAATCGCCCACCGCACGTGGCCGCATTGCTCGGGGTCTTGCGCGCCGGGGGCTGCGTGGTGGTGATCAATCCGTCCCGCGGCGATGACCGCACCCGCGCCGAGATCGCCGCGTTGGAGCTTCCGATGATCATCGGGCAGGCCGAGGATGTGGCCGCCCTGGTCACCGACACTCCACATACCACGCTGGTGACGATCTCCGATCTCACCGAGGCTCCCCAGATCACCGTGGCACGCGATCGCATCCCGGATCCCGGGCGCCCCGGCGTGGCGGTCTGGATGCTCACCAGCGGAACGACCGGTCCGCCCAAGCGCGTCGACCTGAGTTACGACATGCTGGCCCACAGCGTGATCGGCCCCGACCCCGCTGCCCCGGCGCCCACGCAATTGCGTCGCGGCATCGCGATAGTCAACTCACCGCTGGTGCATATCGGAGGGGTGTACCGGGTGTTGCAGTGCATCGCCGAGGCCCGATCCTTTGTGCTGCTGGAGCGATTTGAGCTGCAGCGTTGGGCCGAGGCGGTACGAACCTGCCGGCCGCGTGCGGTCTCCTTGGTGCCGGCCGCATTGCGTACGGTGCTGCATTCGGACCTGACCCGGGAAGATCTGGCCGGCATTCGCGCGGTCACCTCCGGTACTGCCCCACTGTCCGCCGACGACGCCGACGCGTTCACCGCCAAGTTCGGCATCCCGGTGCTCACCTCCTACGCAGCAACCGAATTCGGCGGCGGTGTGGCCGGGTGGACCCTGGCCGACTACCAGCAGTTCTGGCAGGTCAAACGCGGCAGCGTCGGGCGTGCCAGCCTCGGCGCTCAGCTGCGCGTGGTCGACGACACCGGTGCCGAACTCGGCGCCGATCAGCCCGGTCTGCTCGAGGTCAAGCCCGGCCAGCTGGGGCCTGCCGCGGGTTGGATGCGCACTACCGATCTGGCCCGTATCGATGCCGACGGGTTCCTGTGGATCCTGGGCCGCGCCGACCAGGCCATCATCCGTGGTGGATTCAAGGTGTTGCCAGACGATGTGCGGACCGCACTGGAAGCCCACCCGGCGGTACAAGGCGCCGCCGTCGTGGGCCGCGCCGATGAGCGTCTCGGACAGACTCCGGTGGCGGCGGTCGAACTGCGCCCTGGTGCCGTCACCGACGCTGCGACGCTGACCGACTTTCTGCGCGGTCGACTGGCGGGATATGAAATTCCGACCGAGATCGCGATCGTCGACGTCATCCCGCGCACACCGTCGGGCAAAGCCGACCTGGGTGCGGTTCGGGACCTGATCACCTTGTCGAGGAGCCATGCACGCTGAAACCCTGCCGCAGATCCTGCGCACCCAGGCGTGGTCGCGCGGTACCCACCCCCTGCTGATCTGCGACAGCGAGCGGATCAGCTACGCCGAGGCCGAGCGGCGCTCGGCGCAGCTGGCCCTTGAGTTGATCGAGCTCGGGGTGTGCCGAGGCACTCATGTCGGATTGCTGCACCCCAACGGCGCGGCCTTCGTGGTGGGCATGCTCGCCGCGGCACGCATCGGCGCGGTGGTGGTTCCGTTCACCACCTTCGCAACGGTTCCGGAATTGCGTCATCAACTGGCACACAGCGACGTACGCATCCTTCTCGCCGCGGAAGGTTACCGCTCACACGACTACCGGCAGCGGCTGACCGAAGCGCTGGCCGACGTCGACCTGCACAGCACCGCTCCGCTGTTCAGCGTGCACGCACCGCAGCTGCGCCGGGTGGTGTTTGGCACCGCAACCCCAGGCCGCGGCACCGCCGGCCACGCCGAACTCACCGCACTGGAGGACGATGTCGAGAGCAGCGATCCGCTGTGCATCGTCTACTCCTCGGGCTCCACCGGTGCGCCCAAGGGCGTGATACACACTCATGCCGGGCTGCTCGGCCACCAACGCGACCTGAATGCGCTGCGCGGACTGACAGCCGACGACATTCTGTTCAGCAACTCGCCGTTCTTCTGGATCGGCGGCCTGGCCTTCTCACTGCTGTCCAGCGTGCTGGCCGGATCGACGCTGCTGTGCTCCAACGCCACCGACCCGGCGGACACGCTCGATCTCTTGGAGGCCGAAAAGCCCACGGTGGCCAATGGGTTCATCAGCGGAATCGCTGCCCTGAGCCACCACCCCAGCCTTGGCCGCCGCGACCTGTCCACCCTGCGCCGCGGCAACCTCTACCCGATCATGGCACCAGACGCACGCCCCGCCGACCCCGAGCTGCGACACAGCATGCTCGGGATGACTGAGACCGGCGGACCCGTGCTGCTCAGTGCCGATACCACCGATCAACCCGAGCACCGCCGCGGCAGCTTCGGAAAGCCCGCGCCGGGGTTCGAGTGCCGTGTCGAGGACGGGGAGCTGTGGGTCCGCGGCCGCTACCTGATGCAGCGTTACCACAAGCGCAGCCGCGAGGAATGCTTCGACGCCGACGGCTGGTTCCACACCGGCGATATGGTCCGCACCGACGCCGATGGCTTCTATTACTTCCTGGGCAGGCGGGACAGGTTGATCAAAACCGCCGGGGTCAACGTCTCGCCCGCGGAAGTGGAACGCGCCATAGCCAAGGTCACCGGCGGATCGGTCGCCCATGTGATCGGTGTCCCCGATCCCGAGCGCGGGCAGGTGGTGGCCGCGGTGATTGAACGCGGCACTGACGATGTCGACCTCGACACGCTGCGCCGGCGTCTTTCCGGCCAACTGTCGAGCTACAAGATCCCACGCAGAATGAAGACCGTCGGCCCCGAACAGATCCCCCTGCTGTCCAGCGGAAAGATCGATCTGCGCCGGCTGGCGGAGGTGTTCGATGCCTGAATCCCCGCCGGCACGCACCGTCGACGCCGTGGTGCGGTCGCGGGCGGCCGCCGACCCGAGCACACCGATGGTGATCGACCCGATCGCGCGGCTGACCTACGGCGACCTCGATACGTCGTCACGGGAGCTGGCGGCAGTCCTTGTGCAGGCCGGGGTCGGCAAGGGGACTCGGGTGGGACTGATCATGCCCAACGGCGTCGACTGGGTTCGCATCGCTGTGGCGGTCACCCGGATCGGGGCGGTGCTGGTGCCGCTGAGCACACTGTTGACCCCGCCGGAACTGCGGGATCAGCTGCGAATCGCGGCTGTGCAATTTCTGATCAGCGTCGAGGAGTTCCGGGGCCGCCGCTACCTGGACGACTTACCCCCGGATTCGCTCCCGACGGAGGATCTTCCTGCGCTGCAGCAAATCTGGTCCACACAGAGTCTGGCATCAGCCACCGCCGGGCCGGGACCCCGCAAGATCGTCGACGCCTTGACTGCGACCGTGGTTCCCGCCGACCTGATGACGATCATCTTCACGTCCGGCAGCAGCGGGCCGCCCAAGGGAGTTCTGCATTCGCACGGCAGCGCCCTGGGCGCGGTCGAATCCGGGCTGGCGGCCCGCTGCATCGGCCCGGACACCCGCTTGTATCTGCCGATGCCGTTTTTCTGGGTCGGTGGCTTCGGCGGCGGGGTGCTCTCGGCACTGTTGGCCGGGGCGACCCTGATCACCGAGGAGATCCCGAAACCCGAGACCACTTTGAGCCTGTTGGAATCCCAGCGGGTCACCCTGTTTCGGGGATGGCCGGACCAGGCCGCGGCGCTCGCCCAGCACGCCACTGATGCCGACCTTTCGGCGTTGCGGCCCGGCAGCCTGGAGGCGTTGTTGCCGCCGACGTTGCGCGCCGAGCCCGGCTCGCGGGCCAACCTGTTCGGCATGACCGAGACGTTCGGCCCGTACTGCGGTTACTCCGCCGACACCGACCTGCCGTGTTCGGCGTGGGGCAGCTGCGGTAAGCCGTTGACCGGCACGGAGGTTCGGATCGTCGACACCGACACCGGTGCTCCGCTACCCCCCGAAACGGTCGGGATGATTCAGCTGCGCGGACCACACACCCTGCGGGGGATCTGCGGTCGTAGCCGAGAAGAGGTCTTCACCGTCGATGGCTTCTACCCCACCGGCGACCTGGGCCGATTCGACCGCGACGGGTTCTTGTTCTTCCACGGTAGGTCCGACGACATGTTCAAGGTCAGCGGCGCCACGGTCTATCCGAGCGAAGTGGAGAAGGCGCTGCGGTCCATCCCCGGAGTGCGGGCCGCGTTCGTCACCAATGTGCCCGACGCCGGGCGGGATCGGGTCGCAGCGGTCGTCGTGGGCAATGAGCTGGGCGTTGATGCGCTGCACGCACAGGCCCGAACCCTGTTGAGCCCGTTCAAAGTACCCGCGGTGTGGTTGATCGTCGACAGCACCGATGCGGTTCCGCACGGGCCGACCGGAAAGGTCGACAAACGGCGACTCCGGGACATGGTGCTCACCGCCGGCGGGGATAGGATTCGCCCCTCGGCATCGTCCAGCCAGTGGGATGCATGCCCGCCGGCGCAACCAGGAGGTCATTCATGACAGGTCGGCTGTCAGGCAAGGTGGCATTTGTCACCGGCGCAGCGCGCGGACAGGGACGGGCCCACGCGGTGCGGATGGCCGGCGAGGGCGCCGACATCATCGCGGTCGACGTGGCCGGGAAACTGCCCGACTGCGTGCCCTATAACCCGGCAAGCCCCGAGGATCTGGCCGAAACCGTCCGACTGGTCGAGGCCACCGGACGGCGCATGGTGTCCGCGATCGTCGACACCCGCGACTACGACGGCCTGCGTGAGGCGGTCGCCGACGGGGTGGCCCGACTCGGGCGCCTCGACATCATCGTCGCCAATGCCGGCGTCGCCGCCCCGCAGGCCTGGGATGCCATCTCGCCGGAGAACTTTCGTGATGTCATGGACATCAACGTGACCGGCACCTGGAATACCGTGATGGCCGGCGCACCCCACATCATCGCCGGCAACCGCGGCGGTTCGATCATCTTGATCAGTTCGGCCGCCGGCATCAAGATGCAGCCGTTCATGGTCCACTACACGGCCAGCAAGCACGCCGTCACCGGGATGGCGCGCGCATTCGCAGCCGAACTGGGCAAACACGCAATTCGGGTGAACAGCGTGCACCCCGGCCCCGTCAACACCGACATGGGCACCGGCGGCATGATCAGCGCGCTCGGTGCGGCGATGGAGACCAATCCCCAACTGTCGCATATGCTCACCCCATTCCTACCGACGTGGCTGGCAGAGCCGGAGGACATCGCCGGGACCGTGTGCTGGCTGGCCAGTTCCGACTCGCATCTGGTCACCGCGACCGCGATTCCGGTGGATCAGGGCTGCACCCAATACTGACGTGGTTTGCGGGGGTGGCCCCTCTTCTCCTGCGAACCATCCCTGGATCGAATTCGCAGGACTATGGTTGAGCGCCTGACACCGTGAGCAGACGACAACAGGAATGAGGACGGCCATGAACCTACTGCCGCGGCATCGTGCCACACCGGTATTCGCCCTTGCTGCGACGTCAGCAGCGCTGATCGGGCTGGCTTCACCCGCCATCAGCGGAGCCGAGCCTTTCGACGGTTGCGGCTACGGCATGTACTTCAACACCGAGACCAATCAGTGCGAACCCGGGGGCGTGGAACCGCATCCGTTCATCGGTCCTGTCGGACCGGCCGGCGTCGGGCCGGGCGGACCCGTGGGTCCCGGTGGCATAGTCGGCCCCGTCGGAGTCGGCCCGGTCGGCCCCGGGCCTGTCGGCCCCGGACCGGTTGGGCCCGGGCCGGTTGGCCCCGGGCGACGCTGAGGGACTGCGTGCCGTCGGTGGGTTAGCCCTGGTGCGCCAGGCGCTCGTTGTGGATGCGCACCAGCTCGCGGAATCCGAGCCGGTGATATCTGGGGACCGGCTGAATGCCCCAGTCGTCTTGTGCGCTGGCCTTTCCGGCGGCTCCCTCTGGGGGACCCAGCGGCGGGTAGGGGTACTTGCATTCCATGGTGTCGTCGGAGAAGCGGGTCTTCAGTAGTTCACTGCAGATCTGGGTAAGGCTCAGTGTGGGGTAGCCGTAGTACACCGCCATGAACGGCAGCGTGAACGCACCCTCGAGGACGAGTGCGACCAGGCACACCAAGGTGGCGCGCTTGATCCACTTGTGCATCCGCGCGTAGTACGGGGTCGTGCCCGGTGGCAGCGCTTCAGCTTCTGGTGTTTGCATCGTGGTCTCCTTGTTCAGTCGGAGAAGATTTCCCGGTTGACGGTGTGCAGGTAGGGGATCGCCAAAAACGGTGTGATGTAAAAGATGTCGTAGAGCCACCAGCCGATCACCGGGAACACCACGCCGGCATAGCGCACATCGGCGTACATGGTCATGTTGAACACGTAGAGAATCCAGATGAGCACGCCCATCCAGCAGGTGACGACCATCCATTGGTGGCCCCAGCGTTTCATCTGCAGAAAACCGATCGCGGCGGCACAGCGCATCGCGAACACCGTCAGAATCATGCCGAAGACCATCGACTTCTCACCAGGTGCGGCTGCCCCGCCGACCCAGAGTTCGTTGTAATGCCAGAAATATCCGGCGTCGAACATCGCCCCCCAGCCGACCATCAGCACCCGGTTGATCAGGGTGTGGTTGGCCACGAGGTCCAGCGCCCAGCCGAGGCTGTTGAGGGCACCGTCGATCAACACCAGGTATCCGATCAGGGTGACGATCATCGGCCGCACGGCCAAGCCGGCTTGTAACGATTGCCGCTGCAGCCAGACGCCGCGCAAGAAGATCGGCAAGCCGATGATGCCCGGCGCCCACATCCCCATCAGCGCCGCACCGGCGATCATCCACCGGTCCGCCCGGCGTTGGGCGGCACGCGATTGCGTCTCGTGCTCCTCGATCCCGGCGAAGTCCTTCGTCGAGTCCGGTACCGCCGCCGTCACAGCTGCCACCAGCCCCGGACGAACGACATGTACAGCTGGATGCCGAACATGATCGCCAGGTAGCCGTAGATGAAGATCTGGAAGACGATCAATGCCCTCTTGCGGTTTCGTTCTTGCTGGTCCACGGTCGCGACTTCCTTTCCTAGGGGCACTCGGTCTGGTCGGTGAGCACGCTGGCGGCGACTTCGCGCAAGCCGTCATGAATTCCGCCATCGGTGGTCAGCGGCGCCAGGATGCACGCTTCGGCGGCCTCGCGCTCACCGGCGCCGGCGGCGACCAGTTGTGCGGCGTTGACCAAGGTGCGCGTCGAGGGGGGTTCGAAGTGCAACGCCTGGTCTGCGGTGCGCAGCGCGGTGGCGCATTGCACCAGCCGCGCGGCGATCTGCGGCGCGACACCGGTCTCGGCGACGATCACCTGCGCCTCACGCTCCGGTGGCAGGTAGTCCATGGGCAGTGTGGCGAACCGCTGCCGGAAGGACGGCTTGAGCTCCTTGAGCGAGCTGCGGTAGGCGGGATTGTAGGAGCACACCAGCATGAAGGTCCCTGGGGCCGTGATGGTTTCACCGGCGCGATCAAGGTACAGGGTGCGACGGTGATCGGTCAGCGAGTGCAGCACGGCCAACGAATCATGCCGTGCCTCGACGACTTCGTCGAGGTAGCAGATCGCCCCGGACTTCACCGCCTGTGTCAGCGGCCCATCGGTCCACACCACGTCACCACCGGCCACCAAAAAGCGCCCCACCAGGTCCGAGCTGGTCAGGTCGTCGTGGCAACTGATGGTGATCACCGGGCGGCCCAGCAGCGAGCCCATGTGTTCGACGAGCCGTGTCTTGCCGCAGCCGGTCGGACCGGTGAGCATCACCGGGATGCGGCGCAGATAGGCCTTCTCGAACAACTGCACTTCGTTGCCATTGGCGAAGTAGACATCGCTGCTCATCGGGCTCCTCGCACGTCGTCAGTCATGCTGCGGTCAGTTCGCGGTGGACATGGGCCAGTACGCGCGGCAGCTCCACCACCCGTCGAATTCGCTGGGAACGGCGGGGGCCGAACACCTCGGGCAGCGGATCGACGCGCACGGGTCCGACTCCGACGTAGTACACGCACACCCCGGCCTGATCGGCTTCCTCGACGGCGTGCGCGACGTCGGCCCAGGCGTACCGGCCTTCGTAGCCCTCGTCGGACATCAGTCCGTCGCCGATCATGATGAGTAACCGCCGCTCGCTGGGCTGTGCCAGCAGTCGGCTGGTCAGGTGCCGCAGCGGAGCGCCCAGCCGGGTGTATCCGCCGGTGCGCAGCCCCAGACCGCTCGGCGCCACGAACTTCCGGTCACCGAAGTCTTTGAGGCAGTGCACTTCCACGTGGTGTCGGGTGTTACCGGTGAAGGCGAAGATGCCGTGTCGCTGACGCGCGCTGGTCATCGCCGCCGAGAGCGCGTCCGCGCAGGCGAGCTCCAGGCCGAACAACCGGCCGCCGTGCACTCCCAGCGACGAACTCGCATCGAGCAGCACCGCGGTGGTCACGTCCCGGGCTGCTGGCAGTAATTCCCGGAAGATCCGCGGCTCCCCGGCCTCCCCGGCCAGCAGGTCGACGCGGTGACTGACGTAGGCGTCCACGTCGAGGTCGGATCCGTCGGCGAGGTGGTTGGTCATGGCCCGCACCGTGTGCTGTTCGAACCACTTGCGCAGATCGACAGCGGCAGGCGACGGCGTGCCCGAGGGGGTGCGCCGGTCACTTTCCACCACGGCGACGTGGCCGGGCAGCAGGGTGCCGGTGTGCATGTTCCACTCCGGGTACGGGATTCCCGCTCGCCGGTCGCGACCCAGGAAGCGATCGTCATCCTCGGGCCGACTCGGTGGCGGCATGGTGGTGTTGCGCACGCCCCCGTCACCGCCCACCGGTACCGAATACGGCCGCGGGCGGCGCTTTTGGTTACTGGACCACGGCATGCGGCCCAGCCGGCGCACCGATGAGCCCAGGCGCCCGGGTTCCATCCAGGCGGCCGGCAGTGTCCCTGTCAGCGGATGACCGGGCAACGGCTGCCGAGAGCGCGCCAAGGCGGTCGCGCGGTCGAACATCTCGACGGCCGGCATCTCGGGATCGGCGGGATCGAGGTCTGGCAGCACCCGGCGTATCTCGGGGGCCAGTCCCGGCCACCGCCCGAGCACCCAACCGAGGGCCACTTGTGCTTCGACGTACGTCAGGGCCCGGCGTTCACGGGGCGACAGGTCGGCCAGTCGGTACTGCGCGATCCGCTCCTTGGAGGGTGCGCATTGCAGTGCCACACCACAGGTCAGTGTCCGTCTGGTCCAACCCGGCTCCGCGGGATGGGGCACGTAAACCGTGGACAGGTTCGGGTTCAGGCTGAAGCTTCTTCCGGCGCCGGTCATCAACCGCGCACCGTGGCGGCGTCGGTCGCTCAACGCGACCGCCGTCAGTGCACAGCTGGTCTCCAGCGCTAGCGGATCCACATCGGCCTCGGTCAGAAGGTCCCGATGCTGGAGAACATCCAGTACCAGAATGCGATGATCAGACATGTTCCGCCCCAGGCGGCGACGTAGCGGAGAATCTCCCAGAGCCAGGCCATCAGAAACTTCCTATCGTTGATCAGTCGGAGAAGATTTCCCGGTTGACGGTGTGCAGGTACGGGATCGCCAAAAACGGTGTGATGTAGAAGATGTCGTAGAGCCACCAGCCGATCACCGGGAACACCACACCGGCGTAGCGCACATCGGCGTACATGGTCATGTTGAACACGTAGCCGATCCAGATCACCACGCCCATCCAGCAGGTCACCACCATCCACTGATGACCCCACCGCTTCATCTGCAGAAATCCGATCGCCGCCGCGATACGCATGGTGAAGACCGTGAAGATCAGCGCGACCTCCCAGCCTTTCTCACCCGGGCCGGCGGCACCACCGATCCAGAGCTCGTTGTAATGCCAGAAGTATCCGGCGTCGAACATCGCACCCCAGCCGTTGAGCAGCACCCGCGCCAGCAGGGTGTGGTTGGCCGCCGTGTCCAGCGCCCAGCCCACGGCATTGATGGCGGCGTCGATGATGACCAGATAGCCCAGCAGCGTCACCAACATCGGCCGCACAGTCAGTCCGTCGCGCTGGGCCTTGCGCTGCAACCAGATTCCCCGCAGAAAGAGCGGGAGACCGAAGACACCGCATGCCGCCGTACCGATGAGCATGCCACCACAGATCAGCCACCGGTCCGCTCGGCGCTGGGCGGCCTGGGACAGCTCCAGGTGCTCATCGAGCCCGAACCCTTCGAGCTGCTGCGGTGCGGTAGGCAATAGTGGCCCTCTCGCCGTTGAGGAACGCCTACGACGGTAGGGATATCACTGACTTAAGTCAATGACGGTCAGCAGCCTCAGCGCGCCGCGCCCAAGCCCCGCAAGGTCCTGGTCACGTAGTCGTCAACCAACTCCGGGCGGTTCGGCCAATCGTGGGTGGTGATGAGCAGGGCATAGAGACCGAGCAGGAAAAACACTGCGCTGTTCATCGCGACCACATCGTGGTCGATCTCGCCGCGCTCGCGGGCCACGTCGATACGCTCGGCGATCAGCACAATCAGCGGGTGATGCTCGCCGTTCTCGGCGGGTGGCCGGGTCGGCGAGAAGTGCAGCGCCAGGAATTCGGTGAACAGCGGATCGCCCAGGCGCCGCTCCAGGTCGATGATCAGCCGCGCCGACTCGGCCAGGATCTCGGAGAGTCCTTGTTGCTCAACCAGAAACTTCTCGAACTGTTTGGTGATTCGTTCTTCCTCGCGGCGCTCCAACTCCAGCAGCACATGCTCCTTGGTGGGGAAATGAAAGAAGAATGTGCCGTGCGCGACCCCGGCGGCGGCCACGATGGCACCCACGTCGGCCTGCGCCATTCCGGTCCGCTTGAATTCGGCGGTCGCCGCACCCAGCAACCGCTCGCGCGTCTGCAGGCGCCGCGCCTCGCGCGCCGTCACCTTCGCCGGCCTGTCCGCCACTGCCATGCCTTGATCCCTTAAGTCCACCGACTCTGCGACACGACAGTATCGCCTCCCGGCATCCGCGCACAGTAGATGACTCAAGTCAGCGACGAGGATTCCTGCACAGCCGTCGCGATCAGGGCCCGGGCTCGAGAGCCTTTGCCTCCAGCGCTGCCTTGTCCACCTTGCCGGTGGCGTTCAGCGGCAGTGCGTCGACGAAGCACACCGAGCGGGGAACCTTGAACCCGGCCATCCGTTCGCGGCTCCAGGCGATCAGCTCTGCCTCACCGAGCTGGTCAGCCGCGGCACTGCGCACCACAAAGGCCTTGCCCACCTGTCCCATCCGTGCGTCTGGGACGCCGATCACCGCGACCTGCGAGACTCCCGGATGCTCCAGCAAGAAGCCCTCGATCTCGGCGGGATAGGCGTTGAACCCTCCGACGATGAACATGTCCTTCTTGCGCCCGACGATGCGCAACCGCCCGGCGGCATCCAGCGTGCCGATATCGCCGGTGTGCAACCAGCCCTCTGCGTCGATGGCCTCGGCAGTACCGACCGGGTCGTCGAGGTATCCGACCATCACGTTGTAGCCGCGCACCAGAACCTCGCCGGCTTCGGCGTCGCCGGCAATACGCACCTCGATGTCTTCGCAGGCCTGCCCCGCCGTGGTGGCGATGTCCTCGAACGTGTCGCCACGCCGCGAGGCGGTCACGGTACCGGCTTCGGTGAGCCCGTAGCCGGTCATGATGGATCGGAACGGCAGCTCGTTGCGAATCCGCCGGATCAGGTCCACGGGAATGTCCGCCGCACCGGTGACCGCGGCACGCAGCGACGACAGGTCGTGAGTCCCCCGCGCGTCCAGCAACGACTGATACAGCGTCGGCGGTCCCGGAAGCATCGTGATGCGTTCGGCTTCAATGAGTTCCAACACGGCATTGACATCGAACACCCGCACCGGGACCATCGTGGCCCCCCGGATGCACGCCGCGATGCAGCCGGCCTTGTAGCCGAACGTGTGGAAATAGGGATTGACCATCAGATACCGGTCGCCTTTGCGCAGGTCGGCGAGGTCGCACCATTCGGTGTAGAGGCGCAGGTTCTGCTGATGGGTCATCATCACGCCTTTGGGCCGGCCGGTTGTGCCTGAGGTGAAGATGATGTCGGCGATGTCGCCGGCGGCGACGCTGCGCTGCAGCGGCGAACCGCTGCTCAGGAAGTCCGATCTCAGGTCGATCACCGGAACTTCGGGCGGGGTACTGAAATCCAGTCCGAGAAAGCCCTTCTCGACCAGCACGAGCTTGGCGCCACTGCGACGGATGATGTCCTCGGCCTCACTCGCCTTGAACCGGGTGTTGACCGGAACCAAGACCCCGCCGGCGGTCAGCAGGCCGAAGGCGGCGATGATCCATTCCGCCGAGTTCGGCGCCCAGATCGCCACCCGCTCCCCCTTGGCGACGCCCGCAGCTGCGAATGCCCCAGCCGCGCAACGAACCCGGTCGGCCAGCTCAGCGAAACTCAGCCGGACCGAGCCGTCGACGATCGCTTCGGCATCTCCGAAGCGATCGCCGACACTCAGGACCATCTCGGGAATGGTCTCCCAGCGTGGCACCCCTAGAGGGTGACGAGCCGACCGAGGTTGCCGCCCATGATCTTGGCCTGGTCCTCGATAGGCAGATGCGTCAACGCGGTGATGTAGTGGGTCGGTTCGGCCAGGCCCTCCGGGTGCGGCCAGTCCGACCCGTAGAGCACCTGGTCCACACCGACCAGGTTGATCAGGTCGTCGATGCCCTCCTCGTAGAACGGGCTGACGTAGATCCGATTCTTGATCTCCTCCATCGGGTTGCCCAGGAACGCCTCGGGGGCCTTCCGGTAAACCTCGGCCATGGAGTCCAGCAGCGGGAACATCCACTTGGAGCCGGCTTCCACGATGCCGACCTTCAGCTTCGGGTGGCGGAACAGCGCACCGTGAATCACCCACGATGCCACCGCATCCTGAATCGGACGCCACTCGTTGAGGATGCCCATGGCGTTGGTCTGGAACGGCAGCATCTCTTCCACCTGGCCGTCCCACTCGGAGGTGTATCGGGAGTAGCCGCTGTCTGATGAGTGCATTCCGATGAAGACGTCGTATTCGACGCACTTCTCCCAGAACGGGTCGAATTCGGGCAACGCGAACGAACGCGGGCCGCGGAATCCGGGCACCGGAGCCGGCCGGATCAGGATGGCCCGAGCGCCGCGCTTGACCACCCATTCCAGCTCTTCGATGGCCTTCTCCACGATCGGGAGCGTGATGACCGGCGTGGTGAAGATGCGGTTCTGGTAGTTGAAGCCCCAGACCTCGTCCAGCCACTGGTTCAGCGCGTGGATGATCACGTGGATGGTGACCGGGTCGTCGCGCAGCCGCTCCTCGATCAGGCTGGCCAGGGTCGGGAACATCAGCGAGCGATCGATGCCCAGCTCGTTCATCAGCTCCAGCCGTGGGGCGGGCTCGAAGAACGCGGGGATGGACTTCATCGGTTCGCCGAAGAGTTCGCGCTTGCTCTTGCCTTCGGGGTTGCCGTACTTGAAGTACTCCTCCCAGGCCCCAGGCTTGGCGACTACCGAGAAGGTGGGGTTGGGGATGTAGTTGCTGATCTGGCCCCGGATGGCGATCTTGGTGCGCCCGTTGACCTCGACGTACTGGACGACGTCCTTGTACTCCTTGGGCAGGTACTTGGTCAGCGCTTCGGGCGGCTCGTAAAGGTGGTTGTCCGCATCAAACAGCGGGAACGGAACCTCCACGCGATGTGACAGTTGGCCCATGAAATGCTCCTTTTCGGTTCAAGAGAATCATATTCTCACGGCTGTGTCGTTGCAACACCCTCGACGAGCTCCTTGCGGACCAGGTACTTCTGCACCTTGCCGCTGGCGGTGCGCGGAAAGTCCTCGACCTCCCGTAATTCCTCGGGCCACTTCTGCCGCGCGACGCCCATCCGCTCGAAGTGCTCCTGCACCTGCGACATCGTCGGCAGCACGCACCCCGGCTTGACGCGCAGCACCGCGACCGCCCGCTCCCCCAGGCGGGCGTCCGGCCGCGCGACCACAACCGCTTCGGCCACCGCCGGCATCCCCAGCAGAACGTCCTCGACCTCTACCGCACTGATGTTCTCCCCACCACGAATGATCACATCGGCCTTGCGATCGGTGATGGTCAGATAACCCTCGGCGTCGAGCACCCCGATGTCCCCGGTGTGGTACCAGCCGTCGGCGTCGAACGCCGCCTCAGTCAGCGCATCGTCGGTGTAACCCAGGCAGAGGTCCGGCCCGCGGCTCAGGATTTCACCGTCGGGGGCCAGTCGCACCTCCACGCCGGGCCGGGCATCGCCGTCGGTGAACAGCCTCTTGTCCTCGGGAGCACTCGGGCCTGAACCGGTGATCGATGGATGTTCGGTGCTGCCGTAGGAGCGGAAAACGAAGATGCCCAGATCGGCGAGTCGTCGGGTGACCGCGGCGGGCACCGTCGACCCGCCCAGGCCGACATGGCGGATATGACGCAGGTGGGCATCGGTGAAGTCCGGGTGGTCGAGCAGGCTGGTGACGAAATACGGCGGACCGCCGCCGATCGACACCCCCTGCTCGGCCATCAGCGCCAGCACCTTGGCGGGATCCCACACATCGGCGAGGTCGATCGGTGCCCCCTCCAGCACCGGGATGAGAAACGCCCCGACCATCCCGATGAAATGCCCGACCGGGGTGGCGGTGAGCTGCCGGCCGCGGTCCTTGGGGTAGTTGGCGAGCAGCTGGCGGGTTTCGCAGCACAGGCTCTGATGACTGTGAATCACGCCCTTGGGTTCACGGGTGGTCCCAGAGGTGAACGCGATCAACGCGGGTGCCCCCGGGTCGGCGTGCAGCGTGCCCGCCAGCGGTTCATCGGCGAGCAGGTCCGCGAAGTCCTGACCCACCACGCTCGCCTCGTTCCCGCCCACCACGCTCGCCTCGTTCCCGCCCACCACCCCGACGATCGGGATGTCGGCGCACAGCTCGGGCCGGAAACTCATCCGCCCGAATCGCTGCGCGGTGATGAACACCCGTGGCCGGCTGGCAGACAGGATGAAGCTCAGTTCCCGCGGACCGTAGAAATGCACGATCGGCACCACCACCGCACCCAGAAACGCCGCCGCCCAGAAGGCCGCGGCGGCCTCCATCCAGTTGGGCAGCTGCAGGGCCACCACGTCTCCGGGGCCGATGCCGCGGGCGCGCAGTCCGGCCGCCAACCGCCGGGCGACCAGCTCTACCTCGCCAAAAGTTCCTCGCCACGGCCGCACCGCCGAATGCACCTCAAACCCGGTCTGGGCACTCGCGGCCAGACCGGTGGCGAGCAGGTCACCGAGGGTTTCGCGGGTCCACCATCCCTGCTCTTCGTAGCGCCGAGCCAGGTCGGCAGGAATCTTTCGCATCGTGCCCGCGATGCTATTCTCCGATTTTGAGAATGCCAATATCTTGAGCGGAGAGCCATGGGTCGCGACCGTCCGGACGAGCTGGATGTGCAACTGGATGACGGCCTGGCCATCATCACCATCGACCGGCCGCACGCCCGCAACGCCATCGCTCCCGAGACCATGGAGCAACTCGACCGGGCGCTGGACAAAGTCGCCGGGGCGCAGGCGCTGGTGATCACCGGCGGCGGCGACCGCGCCTTCGTGTCCGGGGGCGATCTCAAGCAGCTCGCGGCACTGCGCACCGAGGCCGAAGCATCGGCCATGGCCTGGCGGATGCGCACGCTGTGCGATCGGATCGCCGCGTTCCCCGCACCGGTGATCGCCGCGTTGAACGGCCACGCCCTCGGCGGTGGCGCTGAGGTGGCGGTCGCAGCCGACATCCGGATCGCGGCCGCCGACATCAAGATCGGGTTCAATCAGGTGTCCCTGGCGATCATGCCGGCCTGGGGTGGCGCCGAGCGGCTCGCCAAACTGGTCGGCCACAGTCAGGCGCTGCTACTGGCCGGCACCGGGACCATGCTGGACGCTCCGGCGGCCGAGCGGATCGGTCTGATCAATCGGGTGGTTCCCCGGGAGTCCTTCGACGCCGATTGGCGCAGCTTGGCCCGGTCGCTGGCCAACCCCTCAGCGGGCGAGATCAAACGGGTGCTCGGTGGTGCATCGGCGGACGAGGCGGTCGCGGCGTTCGCGCGCTTGTGGGTCGCCGACGCGCACTGGGAAGCCGCGGATCGCCTCCAACAGGGCAGGAAGCAGCGCTAGTGCTCGACGGACCGCGAGGCCAACGCGACGCCGGACAGCGGCGTGTTCGGCGGCGGGTCGCCCTCGAGCCGCTGCAGCCAGCGCTCGGCGAACTCGACGGTCTCGGCGTGGCCCAGGGTCATGCCGAGCGCCTCCTGCTCGATGGTCAACATCCGCGACGCGCTGGTCATGAGCACCATCAGCACCATCGGCGGAAACTCGGATTGGTCCACGCCGTACCGGGCAAACAGCCCGGACACCGCGGCGACCTGTTCGGCGCGCAACCGTTCGGCGTACGCGGCGATCTCGGTCCGCAAGGCCTCGCGCTCGTTGGCCACGGTGATGAACTGCATGGTCACCGCTGTCCACGCCGGGTCGGTGTTGAATCGCCACAGCGCCCAGAGCGGCTGCGGCGACGCCAGCGCTGCCGCCTGCTCAGCCAATCCCTGATCTCCGCGCCGGCGGAACATCGCCAGGAAGAGATCGTCCATGGTGCGGAAGTAGTAGTGCACGAGCTGATGCTTGAGACCCGCTCGCTCAGCGACGCGACGCGAGCTCACCGCACCGGCGCCGGCAGTCAGCAGGAGCTCTTCGGCAGCATCGAGCAACAAGGTCCGGTTCTTGGCGTCCGGGGCCCCAATTCTGCGCTGCCCCTTAGCCGATTCGGCCATCCGGTTCGCTCCGCATCGTTGTCGTCACCTTTACACCCTCGGCGGCCATCGTAGTGGCGCCGCGACCCTTGACCCCCAACCCCGCCCATGCTAAGCAGGTGCTCAGCAGCTGTCACGCCATTCTGCAGAGAGGTCCACGTTGACTGACTTCGCGACGATCGATTTCTTCACCGATCAGTCCCTGGTGCCCGATCCCCACCCGTACTTCGACTACCTGCGGGCTAAGAACCCGGTCACTCCGCTGGGCGTGTACGACGTGGTCGCGGTGACCGGTCACGAAGAGGCCAACGAGATCTACCGCGACTCCGAGACCTACTCCAACCTGGTTGCGGTCGGCGGACCTTTCCCGCCGCTGCCGTTCACCCCCGAGGGCGACGACATCAGCGAGCAGATCGAGGCGCACCGCCACCTGATGCCGATGACCGAGCACATGGTCACCATGGACCCGCCCATGCACACCAAGGCCCGGTCGCTGCTGAGCAGGCTGCTCACCCCTAAGCGGCTCAAGGAAAACCAGGACTTCATGTGGAAGCTGGCCGACCGCCAGCTCGACTACTTCATCGACAGCGGCAGTTGCGAGTTCCTCACCGAATATGCGCGGCCCTTCGCCCTGCTGGTGGTCGCCGATCTGCTCGGTGTGCCCGACGAGGACCGGCCGGTCTTCCAAGAGGTACTGGGCGCGCCGCAGCCGGGGGCCCGCATCGGATCGTTGGACCACGAAGAGCTGGCCCACGACCCGCTGGCATGGCTGGACGACAAGTTCAGCCGCTACCTGCGCGACCGGCGGGAGAAGCCGCGCGGCGACGTGCTGACCGACCTGGCCACCGCCACCTACGAAGACGGTTCGGTTCCCGAGATCGCCGACGTGGTCAAGAGCGCCACGTTCCTGTTCGGCGCCGGGCAGGAGACCACCACCAAGTTGCTCAGCGCCGCGCTGCGGTTCATGGCCGAAGACCCGGCCCTGGTCGAGACACTGCGCGCCGACCGCAGCAAGATCCCCAACTTCCTGGAAGAGACGCTGCGGTTGGAAAGCCCGGTGAAGACCGACCCCCGACTGGTACGCAAGACCACCACCCTCGGCGGCGTCGAACTGAAGGCCGGCACCGTCGTGGTGATGTTCCCGGGCGCGGTCAACCGCGATCCCCGCAAGTTCGAGAACCCGCACGAGCTGCGGATCGACCGGCCCAATGTCCGCGAGCACCTGGCGTTCGCTCGGGGCAGCCACACCTGTCCGGGCTCACCGCTGGCACGCGCCGAGAGCCGCATCTCGCTGGAACGAATCCTGGACCGGATGACCGACATCCGGCTCAACGAGGCCCAGCACGGCCCCGCCGGCGAACGCCGATTCACCTTCGAACCGACCTTCATCCTGCGCGGATTGACCGAACTGCACCTCGAATTCACCCCGGTGGCAGCTCCGCTCACCGCCAGCCTCTAGACGAAGCTCCGCCGAAGGGACACACAACATGACGGTGACCACCACCGACGAAGCCCGCTACGACCCGTATGACGTCGAGCTCAACAACGATCCGTACCCGATGTTTCGGCGGCTTCGCGAAGAGGCGCCGCTGTACTACAACCCCGAGCACGACTTCTACGCGCTCAGTCGCTTCGACGACGTCAACAAGGGCTTGGTCGATCATGAGACATTCAGCTCGGCGCGCGGGGCGATCCTGGAGCTGATCAAGGCCAACACCCCGATCCCGCCCGGACTGATTCTGTTCGAGGATCCGCCGATCCACGACATCCACCGCAAGTTGCTGGCCCGGATGTTCACCCCGCGCAAGATCGCCGAACTCGAATCCAAGATCCGTGAGTACTGCGCTCAATGCCTCGATCCGCTGATCGGCAGCGGACACCTCGACTTCGTGGCCGACCTGGGTGCGCAGATGCCCATGCGGGTCATCGGGATGCTGGTGGGCATTCCCGAGGCCGATCAGGAGATCATCCGGGACCGCTCGAATGACAACCTGCGCACCGAAGCGGGCAGGCCGATGTCGATTGCGTCCGAGGGCTTCGACGACGGCTCTATCTTCGCCGAATATCTCGACTGGCGCGTCAAGCACCCGTCCGACGACATCATGACCGAGCTGCTCAACGTCGAGTTCACCGACGAATCCGGCGTCACCCGGCGACTGTCGCGCGACGAGCTGCTGATGTACGTGATGCTGGTGGCCGGGGCCGGAAACGAGACCACCACCCGGTTGATCGGCTGGACCGGCAAGGTGCTGTCCGAACATCCCGACCAGCGCCGCGACCTGGTGGCCAACCCGGCGCTCATCCCGCAGGCCATCGAAGAGCTGTTGCGCTTCGAGCCGCCGGCACCCCACGTGGCGCGCTACGTCACCCGCGACGTGGAGTACTACGGCCAGACCGTGCCCGAAGGCAGCGCGATGATCATGCTGGTCGGTGCGGCCAACCGCGACCACCGCCGCTTCGCTCCCGACGGGGACGTTTTCGACATCCACCGCGAGGCCCGCCAGCACCTGACTTTCAGTGTGGGCGCGCACTATTGCCTGGGTGCCGCTCTGGCCCGTCTGGAGGGTCGAATCGCGCTGGAGGAGATCCTCAAACGCTTCCCCGACTGGGAGGTAGATCTCACCAACGCAACGCTGTCACCGACTTCGACGGTCCGCGGGTGGGAGTCCATGCCCGCCACGGTCGGATGAATCCACTTCTACTAGTTACGAATTGAGGGTATCCATGGCTGGACGTGTTGAGGGCAAGGTCGCATTCATCACCGGCGCCGCCCACGGTCAGGGCCGCAGCCACGCGGTGCGGCTGGCCGAGGAGGGCGCCGACATCATCGCGATCGACGTCTGCAAGCCGATCGTGCAGAACTCACCCATTCCGCCGGCCACCCCGGAGGAATTGGCTGAGACCGTTGATCTGGTCAAGGCGCGCGGCCGGCGGATCTTCACCGCCGAAGTCGATGTGCGCGACTTCGACGGGCTCAAAGCCGCAGTGGACGCCGGCGTGGAGGAGCTGGGCGGCCTGGACATCATCGTGGCCAACGCCGGGATCGGCAACGGCGGCGACACTTTGGACCAGTGCAGCGAGCACGACTGGCAGGAGATGATCGACATCAACCTGTCGGGTGTCTGGAAAACGGTCAAAGCGGGTGTCCCGCACCTGATCGCCGGCGGCAAGGGCGGATCGATCATCCTGACCAGCTCGGTCGGCGGGCTGAAGGCCTACCCGCACTGCGGTAACTACGTCGCCGCCAAGCACGGCGTCGTGGGCATCATGCGCTCATTCGCCGTCGAATTGGGCCACCAGAACATTCGGGTCAACACCGTGCACCCCACCCACGTCAGCACCGGCATGATCATGAACGAGGGCACCTGGAAGATGTTCCGTCCGGACCTGGAGAACCCGGGACCCGACGACATGGCGCCGATCTGCCAGTTGTTCCACACCCTGCCGGTGCCCTGGGTGGACGCGATCGACATCAGCAACGCGGTGCTGTTCTTAGCCTCCGACGAGGCCCGCTACATCACCGGCGTCACGCTGCCGGTCGACGCGGGCAGCTGCCTGAAGTAGCCACGTCAGCTCGTTGGCTCTGCGTCCATTAGGACGCGGAGTCAACGAGCCAGAGCGCTGCCGATAATCCCCTCGGCAGCCAAAGCGGCAATCTCGGCCGGGGTCAGACCCAGTTGAGTGAGCAGCTCATGATTGTGTTGGCCCAGCAGCGGTGCGGGGCTGGTATGAATGCGCCGCGGGCCCGCTGACATCCGGGCCGGCAGTGTGCTGTGCGGCGCAGGACCGTTGATCGGGTGGTCGACCTGCTCGAAGAAGCTGCGCGCGGCCAGCTGCGTCAACTCGGTCTGGCGATGGGGCTGCATGACTTTGGCGACCGGAACACCCGCGCCCCACAGTGCGGCGACGACATCGTCGGCGCTGCGCGACGCACACCAGCCGGACAGGTGTTCGTCGATCAGGGCATGGCGGGCACGCCGGCCGGCCGCATCCGACAAGGCGGGATCGGCCGCCCAGGACGGATCGCCCAGTGCGGCGCGCAGGCTGTCCCACTGTTCATCGGTGGCTACCGCGATCGCGACCCAGCAGTCGTTTCTGCCGAACTCGTCGACACCGGCGGTCCGATAGAAGTTCTGGGGGGCGGCGGCGGGACCGCGGTTGCCGTCACGTTGCAACAGCGCCCCGTTGGCGGAGTATTCGATCACCTGCTCGGCGGCGATGTTGAGCGCGGCATCGATCATGGCCGCCTCCACCAGCACACCCTCGCCGGTACGGCGCCGATGCTCCAGGGCCAGCAGCAGACCCGTCAGCGCATGCACGCCTGCGTTCGGATCACCGATCGAGTAGGGCTCGTAGGGGTTGCGATCGGGATAGCCGGTCAGCCAGCTGAGCCCGGAGGCATCCTCGATGACGTAGGCGAACGCCGGGTTGTCCCGCCACGGGCCGTCGAGACCGAATCCCGGCATCCGCAACATGATCACGTCACTTCGCAGGGTCTGCACGTAGTCGAAATCCAGGCCCAGATTCTCGATGACACGGGGCGTGAAGTTCTCGACGATGACGTCACAGTGCGAGATCAGCCGGTGCAGCACATCGCGGCCCGCCTCGGTCTGGAAATCCAGCGTCAGGCCCCGCTTGTTGGTGTTGAGCGCCGAGAAGATCGGGGACTTCTCCCACCACGACTCCTCAGTGACGGGTATCCCGGCGATCAGCCGAGTGCCGTCCGGGTGCCGGGTCGACTCGAGATGGATCACCTCGGCGCCGAGCATGGCCAGCAGGTGCGTGCACGACGGCCCCGCCCAGAAAGTGGTCATATCCAGCACCCGAATACCACTGAGCGGCAGCCCGTCTCCCAGCGGTTCTGAAGCCGGGGCGTCCGGGCGTGCCGACGCCGACTGCCGATAGAACTCGCTGTGTTCGCCCAGACGTGGCGCCGCCGACGGCGCCGGCAGCGCCACACCGCTCAGCCGATAGGGCGGGAGCGGCTGGATGAACCCGTCTCGTGGATTGCGGGTGAACACCTGACGGTGTCGGAACTGGTCAAACGTCGCGACGTTCTCCCCGTTGCCCACCGGCGAGTTGGGGATCCGGAACGCCGACGCCAGGTCGCGGACATCATCGACCTTGTGGCTGCGCACCCACGCATACAGCTCCGATGCGTGCAGGTTCGCCTGCTCGGTGATCGACAGCGGCGAGTTCTCGTCTACCCACTCGTCGTGACCCGACATCGCGCACAGATCGAACCACTGCTGCGCGGTGCCGCAGCCCAGCGCCACCAGTCCATCGGCCGCCTCGGCAATGCCGGGCACCGTCGGCCTGCGCTCAGACCGCCACGGGCGGTCCAGCACGTGGAAGTAGGTGACGGGATAGTAAGTGAGGCCCAGGATCTGGCACTCCAGGGCGGACAGATCGATCAGTTCGCCGCGGCCATCGCGCAGTGCGCGCACCCGCGACGCCAGCGTGATCGCTGCCGCGTAGGCCCCGGCGAGCCAGTCCCCGACCTGTCCTCCGATGTGTACCGGCGCGCGATCCTGTGATCCACGGCCGAGTCCGACCGCTCCCCCCGACCAGGCCTGCAGGGTGAACTCGGTGGCTGGACGGTCCCGCCACGGCCCGTCGAGCCCAAAGGGCGTGATGGCGGTGACCACCAGGTGCGGGTGACTTCGGTGGATCTCGGCGGGCACCAACGACGGATGGCAACCGACAGCTCCGTCGGGTGACCACACCACTGCATCGGCGGAGGCCAGCAGCCGGTGCACGAACTCGATGTCGTCGGCGCTGTCCGAGTCGACGACGACACTGTGTTTGGAACAGCCCAGGAAGCTGAACAGCGCCCCGCCGGCCTCGAGGTCCACCTCAGCTCCTGAGGCCGACCAGCCCCGCAACGAATCACCCTCGGGCGGCTCGACGTTGACCACCGTCGCTCCCCCGTCGGCGAGCATCTTAGTGGCGTAGGCGCCGGCGATACCGTCGGAAAGGTCGACGACGGTGTAGCCGTGCAGGGGTGCCACGACCTCAGGATTCCTTGTCGCGGCTGGACTTGCTCAGCCGAAAGTCGGGAGGAAACCTCGAGTCGTTGTCCTTGACCGCTCCGGACAGACCGGATTCGATGGCCTCGCCGAGCATCAGGTCATCGGCATCGGGCGCCACACCGGAGCCCATCGACTCGAAGAACGCCGACAGCAGACTGCCCATGTACTCGCCCTGATGCTGCTTGTAGACCTCGAAGAACATCTTCTGCATGAATACGGTGTCGACCGGGCGGTTACGCGCGCAGGCCAGCGCGTACTTGTCGACCTCGGCTTCGAGCTGATCGCGTGGCACCACCTTATTGAGGAAGTTGCACTTCTCCATGTCGGCGGCGGTGAAAGGCCTTCCGGTGAACACCATTTCGGAGAACTTGCGCAGCCCCATCATCTGCACCCAGGTCCACATCCGCGGTCCCCAACCGTAGTAGCGGAACGACGGGTGGCCGAACAGTGCGTCGTCGCTGGAGATCACCAGGTCGGCGTCGGCCGCCTGATAGAAGTGCCAGCCGTAGCAGTAGCCCTTTGCTTCGACGATGCTGATCTTCTTGAGCTCCTGCAGCGGACGGTTGCCGGCTTGCACGTTGGCGTACCAGGAACTGATGGTGGCGCCGTTGCGGAACGTGCCCTGGGGCGGATAGGTGACGTCCATGCCCTCCAAACGCAGTTCGGCCAACCGCTTTTCGGGGTCGTCCACACCCTCCATGAACTCGGGCAGGTCCGCGCCGCTGCCCAGGTTGTCCCCCACACCGCGGATCACCACAACTTTGACGTCGTTGTCGACGCTGGCCCCACGCAGCAGGTCCGCGTAGCGCAGCCGCGCCGACGACGTCGGAGCGTTGAGGTAGTCGGGCCGGTCGAAGGTGATGGTGGCGATCTTGGTGGCCGGGTCCTTGTGATAACGGATGATCTCCTCAGCGCTGGGACGAGCCGAGTCCGTGTCTGACATGCGCGATCTGCTCCTTTAACCGACTGGTGGCCGAGACGGCGTGGCCGTCAAGGCGTCATCAAACCCCCAGGAATGCCTTGACGTTGCCGCTCACCACTTTTGCCGCGTCCTGCGGTCCCAGGGCAGCGACAACGCTGGCCAGCGACTTCTCCGAGTAGCCGAAGGTGCTCTCGTTGTGCGGGTAGTCCGATGACCACATCACCTTGTCCACCCCGATCCGATCGATCAGTCGCAGGCCCAGCGGGTCGACCATGAACGACGCGCTCATGTGCGTGTCCCAGTAGTGCTGGATGTCGTGCTGCAGCTGGTGGGTGAACATGTGCTGGTAGGAGGCCAGCAGGTGTTCGGCGTCCTGCAAAGCGGTCGGAACCCAGGCGATCCCGCCCTCGAACCAGCCGATCCGCAGGGAAGGGTGACGGTCCAGGATGCCGGAGAAGATGTACTTGGCGAACTGCTCGCGGAACGAGTCGACGTTGACCATCATCCCCACCACGACGCTGTTGACCTCACAGGGCGTCTTCGGCGGGGTTTCACCGATGTGGTGGGTGATCGGCAGTCCGGCCTGCTCTATCTCGTCCCATACCGGATCCATCACCCGGGCACCGAAGTCGATGATGTTGCCGTCGTCGTCCTTGCCCGGGTTCAACGGCAGCAGGAACGTCTTGAGTCCCAAGGATTTCAGTTCGTCGAGTGTGCGCCGGGCACCGGCGGGGTCCCACCAGTTGATCAGACCCACCCCGTAGAAGTGACCGTTCGAGCGCTCCTGCAGCTCGGCCATGTACTCGTTGTAGATGCGGAATACCCGCTCCCGCAGGTTCTTGTCGGGAAAGTGGAACAGTGCCAGCACCGCGTTGGGGAACGCCAGCTCCTTGTCGACACCGTCGGTCGCCAGCTCCTGGATTCGGGCCTCGATGTTGCTGCTGGCCGCACCGGCCAGATCGTCGTACTGCATCAGCACCGCCGAGAAGTCGCCCGGCAGGAACGACTGTCCCTTTCGGCCCACCATGTAGGCACCGTCCTCGTACCAGATCCGGGGCGCCTTGTCCTTGAGGTCGTCGGGGAAGCGCTGGTAGAAGATGTCGTCGGCGATCGAGATGTGATTGTCGGCGGAGAACACTTCCGTGCCTGCCGGCAGACCCACATCCGCGCCGGCCTGGCCGTGACGGTTCTTGGGCGCCCCGTAGCCGCCGGGGGGGTAGAACGCGATGCCTTGAGTTGATGTGCTCGACATGTCAATCCACTTCCAATCGGGCGGTTACCAGGTGACGGGGAGTTCGTAGACGCCGTAGGCGAGCCGGTCGTTCTTGAACGGAATCTCGTCGATGTCGACCGCCAGCTTCAGCGTGGGGATCCGCTGGAACAGCGTGCGGAACGCGATCACCATCTCCGCGCGTGCCAGCTGCTGACCGACGCATTGGTGCGGTCCGAATCCGAACGCCATGTGCTGACGAGCCGGCCGCTCGAGGTCGAGCACGTCCGGCTCGGGGAAGACCGACGCGTCCCAGTTGGCCGGCGCCAAGTCGATGATGATGCCCTCGCCGGCGCGGATGGTCTCGCCGGCGATCTCGATGTCGTCAAGGGCGACCCGGCGCTGGCCGTTCTGGATGATCGACAGGTAGCGCAGGAGTTCTTCGACGGCGTTGGCGACCGCGGCGTCGTCGCCGACGCGGAACACCTCGGTCTTCTCGGCGACCTTGTCCGGCTCCCGCAGCAGCGCCGCGATGCCCAGACCGATCATGTTCGCGGTGGTCTCATGCCCGGCGATGAGCATCCCGGTGCCCAGTTGGGTGGCCTCCCGTACCGAAAGGTCCCCGTTTTTCACGCGCTTTCCCAGATCGGAGACCATGTCTTCGGCCGGGTCGGCAATCTTGGCCTCCAACAGCCGGACCAGGTATTTGGAGAGTTCGGTGGCGCCTGCGGCCAGGTCATCGGAGGTGGCGTAGCGGTCCACCCCCATGGTGGCGTGCTGCTGGAAGAACTCGTGATCCTCGTAGGGCACGCCGAGCAGTTCGCTGATCACCAGCGAGGGAATCGGCAGCGCGAAGCCCTCGACCAGGTCCGCCGGTTGGGGGCCGGCCAAGATCGCGTCGATGTGTTCGTCGGTGATCCGTTGCGTCACCGGCTTCATCGCTTCGACGCGCTTCATGGTCAGTGCCGGCGACAGGATTCGGCGGAACCGTATGTGCTCGGCGCCGTCGGTGGTGAAGACCGACTTGGGCCGGTGATCCACGCTGGCGCGCATGCCCTCGTTCCAGTGCGGGAAGCCGGGCTGGTGGTCGTCGACGCTCACGCGGGGATCGGAGAACAGCGTGCGCACCGCCTCATATCCGGTGATCAACCACGGCGTGCTGCCGTCCCAGATCCGTACCCGGCTCAGCGGCCGCTGCGCGGCCAGCGCCATGGTCTCCGGCGGCGGAGCAAAGGGACACCGGCCATCCCGGCTCATCGGATACTCCGGCGTTGCGGTGGTGGCAATGGTGGACGCTTCGGTCACGCTCACTCCTCGACGATCTTGATGGCTCCGGACGGACAGATACGGGCTGCCTGGCGCACTGCGTCGGCCAGGTCCTCAGGCGGGGATTCGTCGAGCACCACGACGACACCGTCCTCATCGCGCTGGTCGAACACGCGGGGCGCGAATGCCACGCACTGACCTGACGACGCGCAGATGTCTTGGTCGGCGGTCACTTTCATTTCAGGCCTCCCCGATCCCCGGTGACGGGAGCCAGCCACAGCCCCACGATTGCGTCGATCAGATCGGATCCGGCCTCGGTCCAGCTCGCAGATCCGGGCACCCCGGACGCCAGCGCTCGCTCGTGTTCGGCGCAGGTGTGCATCAACAGATTTCGAGCCATCACGTTGCGGGCCTGGTGGACGCGGAACGGAAGATCCGGAAGGCAGGCGTTGATGCCGTCGATGACCTGCACCAGCGAGGGCGAACTCAGCGCGTCCTTGACAACGATGTGGTGGTAGGCCGGGTCGGCCATCACCTGCGCGGCAAACCGCGCATACCAGGTCGGATTGCCCAACGCGGACAGGTGGTCGGTGAGCGGGCGGACCAGGCACGACACCCAGTGCCGCAGTTCGGTCGACTCCGCCGCATCCGACACCATCTCCTCGCGCAGCCGCTCGACAGGCACCCGGTGGCGGCGCTCGATCTCGCGCACCAGGTCGGTCTTGGTGCCGAAGTGGTAGCCGACGGCGGCGTTGTTGCCCTGGCCCGCGGCTTCGCTGACCTGCCGGTTGGAGACCGCGAACACTCCGTGTTCGGCAAACAGCCGTTCGGCCGCGGTCAGGATGGCCTCCCGCGTGCTGTTGGCCCGCTCGGCCCGCGCGACGCGATCAGCGGTGGTCACGGCGCCAGTCAACCGCGCCTCATCGATTAAGTCAAGCGATTGATTTAACTATTTTGCGCCATCAGCAGGCTTGCTGCGGCGACGGATCGCCTTGCCCGCAACGGTGCCGCCGTCCACCGGCAACACCACGCCCGTCACATACCGGGAGCGCTCACCGGCGAGGTAGAGCGCAGCTTCGGCGACATCTGCCGCGGTGCCCTCCCGTTTCAGGGGCCGATCGGCGCGCATCGTCTCGCGGATCGCCGCTTCGTAGCGTTCCAGGGCGTCCGGGTCCAGATTCGCGGCCGCGGACGACGCCACGAACGGCGTCGGAACATTGCCGGGCGCAATGGCATTGACCCGGATGTCGTAGTGGGCCAGCTCGATCGCCGCGGACTTGGTGAACTGGATGACCGCGGCTTTCGACGCACGGTAGGTCATCACACCGCCGCCGGCCTGGATGCCGCCGATCGACGTCAGGTTGAGGATCGACCCGCCACCGGTCTTGGACATGTGCCGGGCCGCGTCGCGAGTGCCGGCCATCACGCCGAGCACATTGACCGCCATGATGCGATGGAAATCGGCCAGGTCGTCGTCGAGGAACCGGTTGTGCATGGTTCCGGAGACGCCGGCGTTGTTGACCATGATGTCCAGTCCGCCGAACCTCTCGACGGCCAACTCGACCAGTGCGCCCACTTGGTCCGGGTCGGAGACGTCGGCGACCCGAAAGACCACCTCCGCACCCAGTTGTCCGGCCAGCGCCTCACCCCGTTCGCGATCCACGTCGGCGATCACGACGCGCGCCCCCTCGTCGAGAAATCGCTCGGCGATCCCGCGGCCGATACCCGATGCGCCTCCGGTGACGACTGCCACCTTGCCGGCCAACTCGTTGCCCATCTGCACCCTTTCGCTGCGACCGTTCGACTCAACCCGTTAACGCGACTTCAGTCAAGCGACTGATTTAACTCCCCGGGCGAACTAGGCTCTGCGCAACTACGCGACATCCCAACGCAATCAGAACTCCCGGAATGAACAGTCACCCATGACGGATCACGTCGGCCCCGAAGACCACCGGGCGATCTCCGCACTTCTCTACCGCTACGCCCGTGCCGTCGACACCAAGGACTGGGCGCTGTATCGGTCGGTTTTCACCGCGGACGCCGTAATCGACTACTCGTCTGCCGGCGCCATCTGCGGCCCGCGTGACGAGGTAGCCGACTGGCTGGAGACCGGCTTCCAGGCAATCCCGATGTCGATGCACTACATCACCAACGTTGAGGTGCTCGAATTCACCGGCGACAGCGCGCGCGTGCGAGCCATGTTCTACAACCCCCTGCAGTTGCCCAGCATGACGGAGTTGAGCTACTGCGGCGGCTATTACCACCACGAGTTGGTGCGCACCGGTGAAGGCTGGCGCAGTGCCCATCTGCGCGAGGAGAACCTGTGGTTCACCAATCCCCCGGTCGGTCACGACATCGGATAATCACCCGTCCCAGAAACGCCTTTCAGGCGTGCGCCGATTCGGCGGCATTACTTGTCGGACCCTGCTGCCATGCTGTGGGTATGACCTCGATGGCACCGGTGAGCAGCGTCGCAGCGCGTGGTGACGCTCGCCTGGAGGTGCTGTTCGAGGAGCTGGCGGAGTTGACCGGTCAGCGCAACGCGATCGATGGGCGCATCGTCGAGATCATCGCCGAGATCGAACGCGACGAACTGTGGGGCTCCACCGGCGCCCGATCCATCCCAGCGCTGGTGGCCTGGAAGACCGGGGTGTCACCGGGCAACGCCCACACCATCGCAACGGTGGCGCACCGACTCGAATCGTTCCCCCGCTGCGCCCAAGGCATGCGCGAGGGCCGCTTCTCCCTCGATCAGGTCGGCGTGATCGCCGAACGGGCAGCCGACGGCTCCGATGAGCACTACGCCCAACTGGCCGGAGTCGCCACCGTCAACCAACTGCGCACCGCGGTCAAACTCGAACCACGACCCGAACCCGAACCCCGGCCCGAACCGCAACGCTCGATCACCAAAGTCACCGGCGAGCACGGCAGCTGCTGGCGAATCACACTCGACCACATCGAGGCCGCCAAGTTCGACGCCGCACTGCAGTCACACCTGGACGCCCTGATGGCGCAGTGGAAGCACGACCACGACGACCCCAGCCGCACAACAGATCACACGCCACCATTGCCTACTACAGTCGATGCGTTCCTGCGCCTGGTCGAAACCAGCTGGGACACCGAAGTGCAACGCCGCCCCCACGGCCAGCACACCAC
>NZ_LQPI01000024.1 GCF_002101775.1 Mycolicibacter nonchromogenicus
CTCTCCGGTAACCCCGCCGACAGCGGCAAAATCCGCGGGCAACGCTTCGCACGCCTACCCGCCGGACGAGCAATCCTACTCAACAACAACGACGAACCCACCTACCTACAACTCGTCAACCCAACATTCAGCCAAACCTTGACGCGCTGACGCGTATCGAGTCACGGAAGGGGAATTGCCATGACGCTCAATGTGGTTCCGGAAGGCCTCGCCGCCGCCAGTGCAGCGGTCGAGGCGTTGACCGCCCGTCTGGCGGCAGCGCAGGCCAGCGCCGCACCGCTGATCACCGCGGTGGTTCCGCCGGCGGCGGATCCGGTGTCGCTGCAGACCGCGGCCGGCTTCAGCGCGCAGGGCAGCGAGCACGCCGCGGTGGCTGCTCAGGGTGCTGTCGAGTTGGGCCGCGCCGGTATCGGTGTCGGTGAGTCCGGTGTCAACTACGCCGCCGGTGACGCGGCGGGTGCCTCGACGTACATCTCGGGCACGCGAGGCTGATGATTTCCGCCCCGGTCTGGATCGCCTCCCCGCCGGAGGTGCATTCAGCATTGCTGAGCAGCGGGCCCGGACCGGGTCCGCTGCTGAGCGCTGCCGGGGCATGGAATGGGCTGAGCATCGAATACGCCTCAGCGGCAGACGAACTCACCGCGCTGCTCGGGGCAGTGCAGGCCGGCGCATGGCAGGGGCCCAGCGCCGAGCAGTACGTGGCCGCGCACGCGCCGTATCTGACGTGGCTGGTTCAGGCCAGCGCGGACAGCGCCGGGGTGGCCGCGCAGCACGAGGTGGCTGCCACGGCGTACGCCAGTGCGCTGGCGACAATGCCGACAATGGCCGAATTGACTGCCAATCACCTGACGCACGGGGTGCTGATCGCCACCAATTTCTTTGGGATCAACACGATTCCCATTGCGCTCAACGAAGCCGACTATGTCCGGATGTGGATCCAGGCGGCCACCACCATGAGCACCTACCAGGCGGTGTCCGGTGCGGCCCTGGCATCGGCGCCGCGCACGGTGGAAGCCCCCCCGGTGGTCAAGGCCGATACGGCCTTACCCGCCGAGGAGACCCCCGCGGGTGGCATCGTGGATTTCTTCACCAGGATGTTCGAGCAGCTCGGCCAGCTCCTGGCCAACCCGATAGGTGTGATCCAGGAGATCTTGAACACCCCGGGTGCCCTGGTGACCTGGTTCCCACTGCTGTTCTTCATCGCCTACGAGGCGTTCTTCATCCCGGTCGGCTTCGGTACCTGGGGGTCGCTGCTGGGCGCGACGATCATGGTGCCGATCGTCCTCGGCGTCGGGCTCGCCTACCTGGCTGACCTCTTCGGCGGCGACTGGACAATGGACCCGGTCGCCACGCCGGCGCCGGGCGCGGCCGCCGCGTCGCCGGACCGGCCCACCGTCGCGATGGCGGGCTTTGGACCCGGGATCGCCACCCCCGGCGCGGCGAGTGTTCCGGCGGCTCCGCCCGCCTCAGCCGCGGCGCCTCCCGCACCGGCACCCGGAGCGATGGGGTTCGGCTACCTGGTCGGAGGATCCGACCCGGGCACCGGCCTCGGGCCGACCCTGATCGATCGCACCAAGGCGCGAGCCCCGTCCGCACGGGTGCCCGCTGCTGCGGCCGCAGTCGGCGCCTCAGCACGGGAAAGATCGCGAGCGCGCCGCCGCCGACGGGCCGTCCTGCACGACCACGCCGACGAGTTCATGGACATGAACTCCGGGCCCGCCGCCGAGTCTCCGGCGGACGTTGCCTCCGCGGCGGGATCGGACCGCGGCACCGGCCCCCTGGGATTCACCGGAACGGTGGAAAAGCGTGCCGGCGCCAGGGCATCCGGGCTGACGACCCTGGCCGGCGACGGATTCGGCAGCGGCCCGAATATGCCGATGTTGCCCGATACCTGGGGTGAGAAAGATCTTGCCGACTCCGCTGGGGAGTCGGAATCAGAACCGAAGTAGAAGTCAGGAAAGGAGTGCGGCGATGAGTATGTTGGATGCGCATATTCCGCAGTTGGTGGCGTCGGAGTCGGCGTTTGGTGCCAAGGCGGCGTTGATGCGGTCGACGATGGCGCAGGCTGAGCAGGCGGCGATGTCGGCGCAGGCGTTTCACGTGGGTGAGGCGGCTGCGGCGTTTCAGGGGTCGCATGCGCGGTTTGTGGCGATGGCGGCGCGGGTGAATGCGTTGCTGGACATGGCGCAGGCGAATCTGGCGGATGCCGGTTCGACGTATGTGGCGGCTGATGCGGCTGCGGCTTCTGGGTACACCGGGGTTTAGGGAGGGTTTGTCTGATGTCGCAGATTATGTACAACTACCCGGCGATGTTGGCCCATGCGGCTGAGATGAACGGGTATGCGGGCACGTTGCAGGCCGTGGGTGCTGATATTGCCAGTGAGCAGGCGGCGTTGTCGGCGGCGTGGCAGGGCGATACGGGTATGACGTATCAGGCGTGGCAGGCGCAGTGGAACCAGGCGATGGAGGAGTTGGTGCGGGCCTATCACGCGATGGCCACCACTCATGAGACCAACACCTTGATGATGAACGCGCGCGACACCGCCGAAGCCGCCAAGTGGGGCTGACCCCAATGATCCGCTCGATGAAGGAAGGCAGCGATGGGAACTGAGCCCAACGCTGTCGAGCTGACCGTCGAGCAAGCCTGGTACATAGCGGAAACCGTTGGTGCCGGGTCGTTTCCGTGGGTCTTGGCGATCACCATGCCCTACACCGACGCCGGGGAGCGGGGCGCGTTCATGGCGCGCCAGCGTGACGAGCTCACCCGGATGGGAGTTGTCTCGCCGGAGGGCACGGTCAATCCAGCCGTGGCCGAATGGATCCGGGTGGTGTGCTTCCCGGACCGGTGGCTGGACCTGCGCTTTGTGGGTGCAGCCGCCGGCGGGACCCCCGAGATGTTGCGCGGCGTCGTCGCGCGCCGCGACCTGAACACCGGCAAGCCCGGCCGGACGGTGGTGGCGCTGCGCAACGCGCAACTGGTCACGTTCACCGTGATGGACATCGACGACCCGCGACTGCTGGTCCCGGTGCTCGGAGCAGGCCTGCGGCAGCGCCCGCCGGCCCGCTTCGACGAGTTCACCCTGCCGGCCCGGGTCGGCGCGCGTGCCGACGAGCGACTGCGCAACGGAGCGCCACTCGCCGAAGTACTTGACTACCTGGGCATTCCCCCATCCGCACGACCGATCGTGGAGTCGGTGTTCACCGGACCACGTCACTACGTCGAGGTCGTCGCGGGATGCGCGCGAGACGGCCGGCATACCACCAGCGAAGTCGGGATGAGCCTGGTGGACGCCGACGCCGGACGTATCCTGGTCACCCCGTCGCGGGCCTTCGACGGCGAGTGGGTATCGACCTTCCGGCCCGGAACCGACTTCGCGACCGCCGTCGCCATCGAACAGTTGACCTCCACCCTGCCCGAGGGCACCTGGTTCCCGGGTCAGCGACTGTCCAGAGATTTCACCACCCAGCTGTCCTGAACGCAGCGACAAGAACGACCTCGCAGAGAAGAAGAATAGGGAAAACCAATGACTGAAGCCCCGGTGCTGACCAGCGCCGTCATGCCGATCGTCCGCATCGCGGTCCTGGCCGACAGTCGGCTGACCGAGATCGCCGTACCCGCGGAGCTGCCGCTGCGCGAGATCCTGCCGGCGGTGCAACGCCTGGTCGCCCCGGACACCGGCGACGACACCGAACCGGACGCCGGCGCGACGACGCGACTGAGCCTGGCGCCGGTCGGCGGTGCACCGTTCAGCCTGGACGCCAGCCTGGACACCGTCGGGGTCGTCGATGGCGACCTGCTGGCTCTGCGTCCGGTGCCGGTCGGCCCGGCTGCCCCCGGCATTGTCGAGGACATCGCCGACGCTGCCGTCATCTTCTCGGCGTCTCGACGTAAGCCCTGGGGTGCCAAGAACATTCAAACCGCGGCGTTGGCCGCTGGGACGGGACTGATCGTCGCGGCCACCGGGCTCGCGGCCGCGCACCGCGCACTCACCGGCGAACCCGTCGGGCTGGTCGCGGCCGGGGTCATCGCCCTGCTCACCGTGCTCGTCGCGCTGCTGGCCCGCACGCGGTCGGCCGATGCGGCGCTGACCCTGTCGATCGCGGCACTGCTACCGCTCGCCGTGGCGGGAACCCTGGCGGTGCCGGGGGAGTTCAGCCCGGCACACGTGGTGCTGGGGGCCGCCGCGGTCAGTGCATGGTCGCTGATCTACCTGATCTTGCCGCCCGGCGGTCGTGGCGAGCGCGGGATCGCGTTCTTCACCGCCGCGGTGGTTGTGGGCGCAGGGGTGCTGGCGGCGGCTGCCGTCAAGACCTTCTGGGAACTCCCGTTCGTCACGGTGGGCTCTGGCCTGATCACCGCCTCGTTGCTGCTGACCGTTGCCGCGCCGCAGATTTCGGCACTGTGGGGACGGCTGCCGTTGCCGGTGATCCCGGCGCCGGGCGACCCGACCCCGTCGGCGCTGCCGGAGAGCGTGCTGGCGGACCTGCCTCGCCGGGTCCGCGTCACTGACGCCCACCAGACCGGCTTCATCGCCGGTTCGGTGCTGCTCGCCGTGCTCGGATCGGTCGCCATCGCCTTTGCGCCCGAAGGGCTTTCCGGTTGGGCGTGGTACGTGGTCGCGGGTATCGCGGTGGCTTCGGTGCTGCGGGCCCGGGTCTGGGACTCGGCGTGGTGCAAGGCCTGGCTGCTGGCCGAGCCGCACCTGGTGGCGATCGCCCTGCTGGTCGGCTACGCGGCCACCGGCCGGTACGCGGCCGCCCTCGGCGCAGTGCTGGTGCTGGTCGTCTTGGTGGCGGTGTGGGCCGTGGTCGCCCTGAGCCCGTCGGTGGCATCGCCGGACAGCTACTCACTGCCGGTGCGCCGCCTGGTGGGCTTCCTGGCCTCCGGCGTCGACGCCACCCTGATCCCGGTCATGGCCTACCTGGTGGGCATCTTCGCCTGGGTCCTGTCTCGATGATCGTTGCCGACAAGCACAGCCGGAGCCGATCGGTGGGCGCCGGCCTCCGGGGCGCCGGGATCGCGGTGCTGGCAGCCGTGCTGACCAGCGCGCCCGCCCTCGCGATCACCCCGCCGACGATCGACCCGACAGTGCCGCCGCCCAGCGGAGCACCTGGTCCCGTCGCGGCGATGGAACAGCACGGCGAATGCGTCAGCTCGGGTCTGCTGCCCGGCAGCAACCTGTCGGCCGCGCCGGCCGGACAGCGGATGCTCGACCTGTCCACCGCCTGGCAGTTCTCCCGTGGCGAAGGCCAGACGGTGGCCGTCATCGGCACCGGAATACGGCCCGGCCCGCGCCTCGGCGCGGTGGAACCCGGCGGGGACTACATCGGGACCACCGACGGGCTGACCGACTGCGACGGGCACGGCACCCTGGTGGCCGGGATCGTGGCCGGGCAGCCGGGTGATGACGGCTTCTCCGGAGTGGCCCCGGCCGCCCGGCTGTTGTCCCTGCGGACCGCCTCGGCCGCCATCTCGCCGCGGCTGGGCGGAGACGACCCACGGACCACCCGGGTGATCACCGACATCACCGCACTGGCACGGGCCATCGTGCACGCCGCCGACCTCGGAGCACGGGTCATCACCATCAGCACCACCACCTGCCTGTCCGCCGACCGCAACGTCGACCAGACGGCGCTGGGCGCGGCCCTGCGCTACGCGGCGGTGGAGAAGGACGCGTTGATCGTGGCGGCCGCCGGTGACGCCGGCCAGACCGGATCGGTCGGCGGCGGCGGGGAGGCGTGCGAGTCCAATCCGCTCACCGATCTGAGCCGACCGCAGGATCCGCGCAACTGGGAGGGCGTGACGTCTCTGTCGGTGCCGTCCTGGTGGCACCCCTACGTGTTGTCGGTGGGGTCATTGTCGTCGAGTGGCCGACCGTCCGGATTCACCATGGCCGGACCATGGGTCGGAGTGGCAGCCCCCGGCGAGGACATCGTGTCGGTGAGCAACCGCGACGACGGCGGGCTGGCCAACGCGCTGCCCGGCAACCAAGGTCGGTTGGTGCCGCTCAACGGCACCGGCTACGCCGCCGGATACGTGGCCGGCGTGGCCGCGCTGGTCCGCGGCCGCTACCCGGACCTGACCGCGACGCAGGTGGCGCACCGGATCGCCGCCACTGCCCACAACACCGCGCGCGCCCCATCTGGCCTGGTGGGCGCCGGAATCATCGACCCCGTGGCCGCGCTGACGTGGGAATTGCCGCCGGCCGCGGACCCGGCTGCCTCACCCGCCAAGAAGATCACCCCGCCCCCGGCACCGGAACCCGCGGACCCCGCGCCGCGGATCGTGGCCTTCGCCGGAACCGCGCTGCTGGCCGGGTTGGTCATCGCGGTCGCCACTGGCGCAGCGGCGGCCGCTCGCCGACGAAAGGAAAACCAGCTGTGAGCTCGCTCGGAACCACCATCCCCCGGCCCGGGCCGGCCCGGATCGCCTTGGTGCTGTTGGCCGTTGGGCCCGCGCTGATGGCGAACCCCTGGGAGACCACCGCGCAGCGCTGGGCGCTCGGGGTGGGTGTCATCGTGACGATCCTGCTGCTGGGCTGGTGGCGTGGCCTGCACTTCACCACGATCGTTGGCCGCCGGTTGGCGATGCTGCGCTCGCGCGGTGGCGCGCACTCCGCCCGCCGGGATGCTGCCGGGCCGCGGGTGACGGCTGCGCTGCGGATCACGGCCTCGGAGGCCGGCAACTCGGTGCCGCTGTCGCTGATCGCCGGCTACCTGAACCGGTACGGCCTGAAGGCCGACGCGGTGCGCGTCACCAGCCGTGCCGCCGAGGGGACCGCCGACACCTGGATCGGCCTGACATACGCGGCCGTACCGAATCTGGCCGCGTTGCAGGCCCGCTCGGAGTCGATACCGCTGCAGCGGACCGTTGACGTCGCCGTGCGGCGCCTGGCTGATCATCTCCGCGAAATCGGTTGGGACACCGCTGTGGTCGCCCAGGACGAGATCCCCTCGCTGATCGACGCCGGCGCCCGGGAAGCATGGCGATCGGTGGTCGACGGCTCCGGTGACCACATCGCCGCCTACCAGGTGGGGATCGACGCGGCGCTGGCCGACACCATCGGCCGAATCCAGGCCGTCAACGCCAAAGAGACCTGGACGGTGCTGGAAGTCGCCGAACGCGACGGCCACCAGACTGTGGCCGCCGCCTGTGCGCTGCGAACCGGCGCGGCCCCCGACGGCGGTGCTCCGATTGCGGGTCTGGTGCCGCAGCTGGGCAACCAGCGCGATGCCCTGCTGGGCCTGCACCCGCTGTCCGGCATCCGGTTGGACGGGCACTCCCCGATCTCTGGGGACGATCTCGCCGGCCTGCGGTGGACCGTGACAGCGGCAACCGCGGCCGCGCGGTAGCCGCTGTAGTGGCAGCGGCTCAGGGTCAGAACATGTATGGCCGCAGGAACGCGGTCATCCTGCGCAGGTAGTCCGGCTGGCTGACGTGCAGCACATGGTTTCCCGGAAACCAGTGCAGCTCGCAGTGATCCCAGTGGTGCCAGAGCATTTCGGACTGCTCCGGCGGCGCCAGCCGGTCACCCAGGCCGGTGATGATCAGTCGCCGTTCCTTGGCCACCAGTGGCGTGTAGTTCAGCGGCGAGTGGTAGGCCGTCGCAGCGGCGAAATCATCAACGGCTACCTGACCCAGCCGGCGCCCGGCGTGCAGCACCAGGTTGGCCGGGAACCAGTCACGGATCTCTGATTCGACCGAAACCACCGGCACATTCGGAATCACCGCCTGCAGTCGGGGTTCGACGGCGGCCAACAGGGCGCTGGTGTAGCCGCCCAGCGACAGACCGGTCAACGCGAAGCGGTCGACACCCGTGGACTCCAGATAGTCGATCATCGAGCGGAAGTCGTGTACGGCTTGGGCCATCGCCTCGGCGAATCCCGACAGGCCATGCGAGAAGTAGCCGTATCCGCTGAAGGGAGAATACTTTTCAGCCCGGCGACCGTGGAAGGGCAAGGTGAACAGGGCCACGTCGTAGCCGGTGCGGAAAAACCACGGCAGTGAGAAGAAGAGGCCGTTGAACAGGTAGGGCGAGCCCATGAAACCGTGGATGACGCACAGCGTGGGCCGCGGCCCGTCATCGTGCCGCCAGTGCTGAAACCGCGCGGTGTTGTTATTCCCCAGGGCGCTCCACGAGTCGCGCATCGCGGGATTGACCGCTTCGAAACCGCTGCGGAACGAGACGTTTTCGACCGTGCCGCGGGCGATCCGTTCCGCGATCGGATTCGCCCGCCGCGCCGAGATCCGGGGCGACTCCGCGGGCGCGGGAAAGGAGCGGACGGGGTCATGGTGAGAGGCCAGTTCGGCGTAGAACGCCAGCTGCTCCCGCTCCTGCTGGGACTGCTTGCGGCCCACAGCGGTGCTGAGCACCGACGGGAGCATTGCCGCGGCAACCGCGGAGGCGACCCCGGTGCGCAACCCGATATCGGCGAAGGCCGACACATCCACGATCGCCTTCTCCCGCGCTGACAACTCGCTTCGGTGCGGCAGGCCCTTGTCCCCGGCATCAGCGCCCGGAATATCGGGGACCGGGATAGGAGGGTGAAGCGGGGTGACGTCAGTGCTCACGGTCGCCGGCCTTTCTCAGTGAAAGTCGCCCGGGCCCTGCGGACCCCGGTGCGACGTCATCGGGATGGTAACTCGACGGCGAACAGCCGCGCGGCATTGTCGTACAGAACCCCGCGCAGCCAGGCGTCGTCGATGCCGGGAAGCGTGGTGATCGCGTCCAGCGCCTCGCGGTAGCCGTACGGGATGTTCGGGAAGTCGCTGCCGAACAGAATCCGGTCCGCCGCCGCGCGCAGACGCGGATCCTCGCCGGACGGGAACGGCATCAGCTCGTTGACGAATGCCGTGAACGCCATCGTGGTGTCCAGATGTACTGCCTCCGATTCCAGGCAGATGTCCATGAACTCGTCGTACTCCGGCATACCCATGTGCGCGACGACCAATACCAGCCGAGGGTGGCGGCGCAGCAGCCGTCGAACCGGCTCCGGCCCGGTGAAGCGGCCGGGCTGCGGTCCGGAGCCGCAGTGGATGACGACCGGGATGCCGCAGTCCTCGATCACTCCCCACACGTCGGCGAGCAGCGGGTCGGTCGGGTCATAATCACCGACCTGGATGTGTGCCTTGAAGATTCGAGCCCCGGCGTCAATGGCGCCTCGGACGTAATCGGTGGCGCCGGGTTCCGGATAGAACGTAGCCGTGGGTAGGCAATCCGGTGTGTCACGGGCGAATTGGGCCGCCCACTGGTTGAGCCACGCCGCCATGTCCGGCTTGTGCGGATACACCAGCGAGGTGAACCGGCGCACTCCGAACGCGCGCAGCGTATCGACCCGATGGGACTGCTCTAGGCGGTAGTTGATGGGCCACGGCCGGCCCAGCATCGGACCGGCCGCATCGAAGTACCGCCAGACTTTGTCCAGCACCGACTTCGGCATGAAATGGGTATGGACGTCGATGATTCCCGGCAGGCCCAGCTCCGACCAGACCCGGCGTACGGCAACGGCTTCGTCGCCGTCAGTCATGGTGTTTCCCAGCTGTTTTCGGAAACGAACTCCCCCAAGGGCTGGCGGTATGCCCACTCGTCGATCTCCAGCGCCGGCCGGTCCGGGAACTCCGGGACCGGGCCCAGGCACAGGATCGCCACGGGCTCGGCATCCGGGGGCATGCCCAGCAGCCGGGCCAGCGGCGCGGGCTCGAACAGCGAGACCCAGCCCATGCCCAGCCCCTCGGCGCGGGCTGCCAGCCATAGGTTCTGAATGGCACACGACACCGACGCCAGATCCATCTGCGGCAACGTGCGCCGACCGAAGATGTGCGCCTGTCTGCCGTCGCGCAACGCCACCACCAGAAGTTCGGCGCACTCGCGGATGCCTTCCACCTTCAAGGCCAGGAACTCCTGCTCACGACGCCCCAGTGCCTGTGCGGTGCGATGGCGCTCCTCATCGACCAGGCCGTGGATCTGCTGCCGCAGGGCGTCGTCGGAGATCCGGATGAACCGCCACGGCTGCATGAGGCCCACACTGGGCGCGGCGTGGGCCGCCGCCAGCAGACGCGCCAGGACGGCCGGGTCGACTGTGCTGCCGGGCACGAATCGGCGCATGTCGCGCCGCTCGGCGATCACCCGGTACACGGCTTGGCGCTCCTGCCCGGTGAACGAAGGATCAGCCACGGGATCATGGTAGGAGCCACACGAAGGGACGCTCGCCATGAAACGTTCGCAATTGTTGGATCGCTTTTCCGCTGACGCTGCCGCAGACCTCGTCTACGGCGAACCCCATCAGACCGCGGACGGCGCGACGGTCATCACCGCCGCGCGGGTGACCGCCTCAGGACCAGACGGATCCACGGTGAGCGCCACCCCCCTCGGGGTGATGGTGATTCGCGGCGATCAGGCCAAGTGGGTGGCCGCGGTCGACGCGAACCGGATCGCCCTGGTCGGGGTGCTCACGGGGTTGCTCTCCGCGGTCATCGCCTCGTTGGCGGTACTGCGCCGCCCGCCCTGGCCGGACCTGCGCGGCACCGGGAACTCCTGCGGGACGAGCTGATGTCGCCTTCTGCCGCGCGTACCGCAGCGCTGATCTCGGTGGCGGCCGCGGTGGCGGTTTACGTGTTGATGTTGGTGGGTTACCGGCAGGGCTGGGCCTGGCTGACCGATATCGACAACGCTGCCTTGGATGCGAGCTATGACGTCGCGGTCAAACATCCGATGTGGGTCCCGTTCTGGGGCACCATCTCCACCGTGTTCGCCCCGGCGGCGTTTCGGGTGGTGAGCATGCTGGTGGCCGTTGTGGCGGTGCTGCGCCACCGGTTGCGGGTCGCGCTGTTCCTGTTGGTGGTGGCCGAGGCGAGCGGGCTGCTGACGCTGCTGACCAAGAGCTGGGTGGGGAGGCCGCGGCCGGTGACGGCGATGGTCGCGGCGACCTCCAGCTCGTTCCCGTCCGGGCATGCGCTGGGGGTGATGATCGGTGTCGGCGCGCTGTTGCTGCTGGCGCTGCCTGCCCTGCGGGGCAATGCCAAGGTGGCGGTCGTGAGCGTCGGTGTCCTGGTGGTGGTTGCGGTCGGTGTGGCCCGGGTGGCGCTCAACGTGCACCATCCCTCCGATGTGGTGGCCGGCTGGGCGCTGGGCTGGGCTTATCTGACGGTGTGGGCGCTGATTCTGCAACCGTGGCGGCCACCGGGGTTGACCCCATCGGCTGGGGCGCCGGAGGATGGCCACGATGATCCGCAGTGACGCCGACCCGGTCGATGCACTCATCTGTTCCCGCAAGGGCTGTGACGCTGAGGCGGTCTACGGAATGCTGTGGAACAACCCGAAGCTGCATGACCCGGACCGCCGCAAGGTCTGGCTGACGTGTCCGCAGCACCGCGAGTACTTCCGCGAGTATCTGTCGGCGCGCGGCCTGCTCAAGGATGAGGCGCCCGTCGAAGACCTGCCGCGCCGGCAGGGGGCGTGAACACCTGACTCCCGGCGCGCCGTCAGCGGTGATTGACCCGCCCCGGACCCGCACAGATCATGAGTGAATGCGCCGACTTGTGAGCTTGTTCAGCGCTGCGCTGTGCGCGGTCGCTGCGGCGCTGACCACGGCCCCGGGGGCGACGGCCGACGTGGTTCCGTGGTTTGCCCGCTCGGTGGGCAACGCCAGCCAGGTCATTTCGGTTGTCGGGGTTGGCGGTTCCAACGCGAAGATGGACGTCTATCAGCGCAGCGCCACCGGCTGGCAGCCGGTGGCCGCCGGTATTCCGGCCTTCGTCGGCTCGGCCGGTATGGCGCCGAAGGCGAAGAGCGGTTATCCGGCCACCCCGATGGGCGTGTTCACCCTGCCGTATGCCTTTGGCACCGCACCGAATCCGGGCGGGGGATTGCAGTATGTGCAGGTCGGTCCTGATCACTGGTGGGACGGCGACGACCACAGTCCTACGTTCAACACCATGCAGGTGTGCAAGAAGGCGCAATGCGCGTTCAACACCAATGAGAGTGAGAACCTGGACATTCCGCAGTACAAACACGCGGTGGTGATGGGGGTCAACACCGCTCGTACCCCCGGCGACGGCGCCGGGTTCTTCTTTCACACCACCGACGGCGGCCCCACCGCGGGTTGTGTGGCCATCGACGACGGCAAGCTGGTGCAGATCATTCAGTGGCTGCGGCCCGGCGCGGTCATGGCGATCGCGCAGTAGTTCGTCAGGCCTGCTCGCAGTAGGACGCCCGGGCGATGCTGACGAACTGGGAAGCCCGGGTCAGGGTGAGGCTGGGGTTGGCGTTCTTCACGGCCTTGGCTGCCTGATTGGGCGAGTGTCCCGACGACAGATAGTCGCAGACCGAATGTCCGCCGGCGACTGCATCGGCGGCGTCGGGGTAGGAGATGCCCATCTTGTCGAGGGCGCCGAGGAAGCTGGTATCACCGGGATCGGCGGCTGCCGGCGTGGCCGGTGTCAGCAGACCGGCAACCGCGAAGGCACTCACCGCGAGTGCGCGGGCCATACGCACGGTCATGGTCTTCCTCCCTTAATCGCTGATGGAGTCGGGGCAGAACGCCATTTGGGAGAACGCCACGAACCGGGCGGCGTTCTTCACCGAAATGCTGCGGTTGGAGATCCGCACTGCGCGGGCGGCGGCATCGGAGTGATGTCCCGCGCCCAGGTAGGCGCAGACTTCCCGGCCGACGGCGACGGCGTCGGCCGCATTGGTGTATTCGATTCCCGCCTGGTCGATCGCGCTGATAAAGGCGGCGTCGGGGTCGGTGTCGGCGCGAGCCGAAGGGCCGGCGCTGATCAGCGTCGTAGCACCGATCGCGGCTGCGATCCATCGAGCGTGCTGCACAGTGTCCAAGCATGCGTGCCCCGATTTAATCCGTCGCAGCCATGACATGAACGACAGATGAATACCCCAAGCCTGACAGCTGGCTGCGAGGTAGCTGGAAGTTCCACAATTCACCGATATTAGGCCGGTTGAACCGCATTTATTAACCTGCACTTCATCGGTTCGGCGTTTGCTAGTCGCCGGGCGGCTGATGCGCCCGGAAGCCGACGGCTGAGGCCGAGGGGGTGTGATGCTGGACTTCGGTGTACTTCCTCCAGAGATCAATTCGGGACGCATATATACCGGCCCGGGATCGCTGCTGACCGCGGCGTCGGCGTGGGAGAACCTTGCCGCTGAACTGCAGACCGCCGCGGCGTCCTACGACTCGGTCATCTCAGGCCTGGTGGCCGGCCCATGGACCGGCCCCGCCGCGACGGCGATGGCCGCCGCTGCGGCCCCGTACGCGACCTGGCTGCGGGGCGCCGGCACCCAGGCCGACACCACGGCTCGGCAGGCCATCGCCGCGGCGGAGGCCTACTCGGCGGCAGCGGCGGCGGTGGTGCCCCCACCGGTGATCGGCGCCAACCGGGTCCTGCTGCAGCAGTTGGTCGCCACGAACTTCTTCGGGCAGAACTCGCCGGCGATCGGTGAAGTCGAGCGTCAATATGCCGAGATGTGGGCCCAGGACGCGGCGGCGATGTACCGCTACGCCAGTTCCTCGGCGACCGCGTCCACGCTGACCGCGTTCAGTCAACCGCCGCAGACCACCAACGCTTCCGGGCAATCCGCGCAGTCCGCCGCGGTCGCCCAGGCCGGAGCCGCAACGGCCGGCGACGGTGCGGCCACCGACATCTTCAGTTCGTTGATTTCGATCATCGGTCAGATCTCGCCGTTCACCGGCTTGGCCACCCAGGGCCTGAGCGCCACGATGACCGGTTGGTCGGGTACGGCGAACATGCTCAGCAACGTCAACAACGGGATCGGCCTGGCCGCATTTCAGGCGGAAAACCCCGGCGGCTTGGACGAAATCCTCCATCCGCCCAAGATCGGGCCGGCCGGTCTGGGCCTGGGCGGCCTGGGGCTGGGCAAGACCGGACTCGGCAGCGCCGGGTTGGGTGCGGGGCTGGGCAGTACGGGGTCATCGGCGAGCGCCGGCACCGCGCTGCGGATCGGGGGGTTGTCGGTGCCCCATGGCTGGGCGATGCCGGTCACGCTGACCTCGGCGGGCGCACCGCTGCCGACATCGGCTGTACCGGCGGTGCCGGTTCCGGCCGGCGGGATGCCGGGCGGGGCGTTCGGGGAGACCATGCTCGGCACCTTGGCCGGTCGGGGTCTGGGTGCCGCGACATCACGTGCGGCCGCGCACCGCAGGACCGTGGTGCCCCGTTCGCCGGCCGCAGGGTGATCCCGCCGACATGGACTTCGCGCTGCTGCCCCCGGAGGTCAATTCCGGTCGGATGTACACCGGCCCGGGGGCGGCACCAATGCTCGCGGCAGCGGCCGCCTGGGATGCCCTGGCCGCCGAAGTGCAGACGGCCGCCGTCGGCTACTCCGGAGTGGTCGCGAGTCTGATCGGTGACGCGTGGTCGGGCCCGACGTCAATGGCGATGGCCGCGGCGGCGGCTCCCTACGTGGCCTGGCTGCACGCTGCAGCCGCCAACGCCGAGCAGACCGCCATACAGGCCAAAGCGGTTGTCGCGGCCTACGAATCCGCCTTCGCCGCCACCGTTCCGCCGACGGTGGTTGCGGCCAACCGGACCCTGCTCGCGGCCTTGGTCGCCACCAATTTCTTCGGCCAGAACACCCCGGCAATTGCGGCGGCAGAGACTGCGTATGCCGAGATGTGGGCCCAAGACGCCGTCGCTATGTACGGCTACGCGGCTGCGGCAATACCCGCCGGTGAACTACCCGAACTCGGGCAGCCGCCCCAGACCACCAACCCGGCCGGGCCCGGCGCCCAGTCCGCGGCGGTGTCGCAGGCGGCAGCGGCCAACGGCCAGGCGGTGACCCAGGCGATGCTGCAGCAGATGGTGAGTCCTGCGGCCACAGCGGACCCGCCGACGTGGTGGCAGACCTTCACCTCCGAACTGGGTCAGCTGACGCCCTTCAGCAGCATCGCCTCCAGCGGGCTCAGCTTCGACTCCAGCCTGTACACCGTGGTGAGCAACGGTGCCGGTTGGGGACGGCTGGTATACGTCCGCGGCGGTGCCGAGGGCGCATTGACCTTCGAAGGGATCGGGCCACGCGGGGTGCTGTCGGCAGCCACCACGCCGGCGATCGGCCCGGGCATCGGCAGGGCGACACCGATCGGCGGGCTGTCGGTGCCGCCGAGTTGGGCGACCGCGGCGCCGGAACTGAAACCCGTCGCCCTCACGCTGGCCGCCGTCGAAACCCCGTTGCCGGCTGCCGGCGGACTGCCGCCGGGAATGGCATGCCAGGAAGCAATGATGGGAACTACCGCGGGCCAGGGCGCAACACCGGACAACACCGGCCGCCGCACTCAGAAGACCAACGGCAAGAACGACGATCAGGACGGTAAGCCGGTCACCACGCTGACCAATGGCAGTGGCTGGCTGGCGGCGTCCTGGGCGTATCACATACGCCCGCGCGAAGGGCAGCCGCTGGCGTCGCACTGGCGGACGGGCTAGCTCCCGGCCGGCTGACCGCGATCGCGTTGCAGGTAGTGGGTGACCATGTCGAGCAGCACCCGCCGCTCGGCGTCCCAGTCGATGGGGCCGCCCATGATCATCTGCGCCAATATGATTCCCCGCAGTGCCGCCCAGATCACTTCGGCCACACCTGAATCCGCAGGATCATCAGAGACCAGACGGCTCAACCTGTTGATCGCGGAGTTCATCTGCAGCAGGTGCTCGTGGGACCGCTCACCCATGCGGCCCCGAGTGGCCCGCAGGATCTCGAACGCGGCCAGTGAGGTCGGGCTGGCGTAGCAGCGCCATGCGGTGTCGACGACGGTCTCGATGCGCTCCCGCAGCCCCAATTCGCTGACGTCTACGGCGGACAGGCTCGCCAGCAGTTCGGTCACCCCGTCCTCGACCACGGCCATCAGCAGGCCGTCACGATCCCCGAAGTGGTACTGGATGACACCCCACGTCACCCCGGCCCGCTCGGCGACGTGCTTGGCGGTCGCGGCGCCGAAACCCTCTTGGGTGATGCAGCGCACCGTCTCGTCGATGATCCGCGCGCGGGTGTCGTCGCCGCGTTTGCGGGGCGCGCTGGTTCGCCGAGTGGGGCCCGACGGCCGAGTGGAGCCAGCGGAAATGGACATTGTTGACTTTATAACATAGAGCTATCTATTTTTTACCCGTGACCGAATCCAGGTATGCGTCGCTGTCCCGCGACGAATTGGCCGTACTCGTGCCCGAACTGCTGCTGATCGGGCACATGATCGACCGGTCCGGAATGGCCTGGTGCATCTCGGAGTTCGGCCGCGAGGAAATGGTGCAGATCGCCATCGAGGAGTGGGCGGGCGCCAGCCCGATCTACACCCGGCGGATGCAGCGCGCATTGGGATACAGCGGCAACGATGTGTTCACCATCTTCAAGGGCCTGCAGTTCGACATCGGTTCGCCACCGCAGTTCATGGACTTTCGCTTCACCGTCCACGACCGCTGGCACGGCGAGTTCGAGTTGGCCAGCTGCGGCGCGTTGCTCGACGTGGAGCCGATGGGCGACGACTACGTCTTCGGCATGTGCCACACCATCGAGGACCCGACCTTCGACGCCACCGCGGTGGCCACCAACGTCCACGCGCAGTGTCGTCCGGTGCACCGGCCACCTCGCACTCCATCCGACCGGCAACCGCACTGCCAGTGGACCGTCATCATCGATGAGTCCTACCCGCCGGCCCAGCCGATTCCCGCGTTGGCCGTGGTCAGCGAAAGCAAAGCCGCCACATGGCAACTCGATGACATCGACGCGACCGACGAGGGCCTGGCCGACTACAGCGGACCGCTGCTGACCGACGTGGACTTCACGGCGTTCTCCCATTCGGCGCTGGTCCGCATCGCCGACGAGGTGTGCTTGCAGATGCACCTGCTCTACCTGTCCTTCGCGCTCGCGGTGCGAGCCCGGGCGGACTCCGATGAACTGGCCGCGTCGGTGGGCCGGCGCCAGCTCACCGGTCTGGCCGGGTTGGGCGCCCAGCGCATCAAGAACGCGTTGCAGCTTCCCGGGGACATCGCCGGCGCGCTGCGCACCTTCGAACTGCACCCGCTGCTCAACCCGATCGGCTACGTGCGCGCCGACATCGGCGACAACGCCGTCGCGGTGCACCCCTCGCCTGCGCACGACGACGGTGCCTGGATCAGCCTGTGTTCGCCGCAGGACGTCAACCCGCTGCAGGCCATCGCGACCGCCGTCAACCCGCACCTGCGGGTGGAGGTCGAGGGATCTGCCACCGAGTGGACAGCCCGGGTGACCGAGACCGACACCGAGGCGAAAGAACTGCCCGAAGTGATGGTCACCAAGGTCAGCAGCGGCGCGGATTTCGTGTTCCGCCCCCGAAAATCGTTACCACTGACCGTGATGTGAATCGGCTGATAGCCCGCCGACCGCCGGTGTGTCGGCGGTCCTGAACGCTTCGGCCCCGCCTATGGTGAGGCCGTTCCCAGCCGTTGTCGATCCAAGGTATTCAGCTATGTACGACCCGCAGGACGACGAGGCCACCAGGGAAGCAGAAGCGGTCGACGCGACGGACATGGCGCCGACCGTGATGTCTGCCCCTTCCGGTGCTGTTGTGGATGCGTTGGCCTGGTCGCAGGAGGACGAAAGCGCCGGTGCCGAACCGGTGCCCTACGTCGAAGAGCTCTACTACGACCAGGATCTGAGCACCGGGCACCGCCCGACCGTTGCGGTGCCTGCCGCGCCGATCCAGGGCCGCCGAGCACCGTCGCTGCTGCCGCGGGCGGCACTGGGTGTCGGCGGCGTGGTGGCGCTGATCGCCGTTGCCGGGGCGCTCTACAGCCTGACCCGCAGCGAGGACGACGAGACGCCGGTTGCGCCCGTGACCAGTGCCGTGGTGACGCCGACCCCGACGCCCCTTGCGCCGTCACCGCAGCCCAGCACCCCCGCCCCGCCGCCGGTCGCCACCACCTCGGAGCCGCCCCCGCAGACCACGACGGAGCCACCGCCGACCACGACGTCGGCGCCGCCGACCACGACGACCACCGCACCGCCGACCAGCACCACGACGACTACGACGGCTCCACCGACGACGACCACGACACCGCCCACCACGACGGTCCCGCCGACGACCAGCGAACCGCCCAGCACCACGGTGCCGCCGACCACCACCACGGTGCCGATGACCACCGAATACCTGCGCATTCCCTTGGTGCCGATTCCGATCCCGATCACGGTTCCGCAGAACTAAACCCTGCCGCCGGTCTCCCGAGACCGTGGCCGGATCCGTCCGGCGCAGGCACACTGGGGGGTGGCCACCAGCGTGAAAGGGGCTCGCAATGGGCGACAACGGCGCGTTCGGATTCGACCCCGAGGATTTGGACCGAATGATGCGTGAGGCCGGGGAGGGACTGCGTGCGGCCTTCGACCGCTTCTCCGGCACCTTCGGCTCCGGTGGGCAGCGGGCGGGCTGGGGTGCGATCTTCGCTGATCTGGCCCGGGCCGCGCGGGCTGAACCGGCAACCACCGGCGAAACCGGTGACGGCGTCTGGGCTATCTATACCGTCGGCGACGACGGGGCGGCGCGGGTCGAGCAGGTCTACGCCACCGAGATCGACGCGCTGCGTGCCAGCCAGCGCAATCCTGACCCCAAACGCCGGGTGCGGTTCCTGCCCTACGGGATCGCCGTGGGAGTGCTCGACGACAGCGACGGCGACGAGGCGACATAAGCCACGCGGGCGGGCTTGTCCGGTTGGTCACCGGTGCGACGTGGGTTAGATTGCCACCGTGCCCGAGATGAACCGCCGTCAGGTCATGATGATGCTGGGTGCCGGCGCATTGGTCGCCGCAGCACCCTCCCCGCAGGCCAGGGCCGTTCCCGCGGCCCCCGGAGCGCCGGGAGACCCGGCGCAGCCGCCATCGGCTCCGACCGACCCCGCCGCGCCTACCGCCGCGGCCAAGCCCGCCGGATTCCTGTGGCATGACGAGTTCGACGGGCCCGCCGGCTCGGCACCCGATCCGTCGAAGTGGACGATCTCCAACCACCGCACGCCGATCCGTCGTCCGGTCGGCTGGGACCGCCCCGAGTACTTTCACCAGTACCGCGACAGCCGCAAGAACGTCTTCCTCGACGGCAAATCCAACCTGGTGATCCGCGGCACCCAGGAGGGCACCAGCTACTTCGGCGGTTTGGTGCACGGCAACTGGCGAGGCGGCATCGGCACGACCTGGGAAGCGCGGATCAAGCTGGACTGCCAGACCTCAGGTGCCTGGCCCGCCTGGTGGCTGTCCAACGACGACCCCGGCCGCGAGGGCGAGATCGACCTGATGGAGTGGTACGGCAACGGCGAGTGGCCGTCGGGCACCACCGTGCACGCCAACCCCTACGGCACGGCGTTCGAGACCTTCGCCTACCCGGTCGACAACAACTGGCACACCTGGCGGGTCACCTGGAACCAGAGCGGGATGTACTTCTGGCAGGACTACGTCGAGGGCAAGGAGCCGTACTTCTCCGTTCCGGCCGTCGGCATCGAGAACATCGAGGAACCCGGCCGGGAGTGGCCGTTCAACGACCCCGGCTACACCGTGTTCCCGATCCTGAACCTGGCCCTCGGCGGATCCGGCGGCGGCGACGCCCGGGAGGGGACCTACCCGGCGGACATGCTGATCGACTGGGTGCGGGTGTTCTAGGGGCGCTCCGCCCGTCGTACCCCGGGGCTTTTTGCCATTGATGCCTCGGCCGCTCTAATGGTTTCATGCCAAGGTGGCCGAGATCAATCGACGCAGCCTGATGTTGACGACGGGATTCGGCATGCTTGCCGCCGCCATGCGCCTGCCGGAAGCCTGGGCCCAACCGGGGCCGGTGCATCCCCTGCCCGCGGCCCCGCCGCAGACCTACCTTTTTCGCGACGAGTTCGACGGACCGGCCGGCTCCGCGCCGGATCCGGCGAAATGGGCGGTGGCCCGAGCGCGGGAATCGATGAAGGACCCGACGTTTTGGGAGCGTCCGGAGAACGTCGGCCAATACCGTGACGACCGGCAGAACGTCTTCGTCGACGGCAAGTCGAACCTGGTGCTGCGTGCCGCCAAAGATGGCGACACCTACTACAGCGGCAAAGTCCAGAGCCGGTGGAGGGGCGGTATCGGGCACACCTGGGAAGCCCGCATCAAGCTCAACTGTCTGACCGCCGGAGCCTGGCCCGCGTGGTGGATGGGCAACGACGACGACGGCGAGATCGACGTTTTCGAGTGGTACGGCAACGGCAACTGGCCGTCGGCCACCACCGTCCACACGAGGTCGAACGGTGCGGAATGGGCGACGCACCAGATTTCGATGGACAGTGCCTGGCACACCTGGCGGTGCCGGTGGGACACCGAAGGCATCCGCTTCTGGCGTGATTACACCGAGGGTGCTTCGCCCTACTTTTCCGTTCCGGCGCATTCGATCGCCGACTGGCCGTTCAACAATCCCGGCTACCAAGTATTTTCGGTGCTCAACCTGGCAGTGGCCGGTTCCGGCGGCGGCGATCCTCGCCCCGGTAGTTATCCGGCGGAGATGCTCGTCGACTGGATCCGGGTTTTCTAGAGCGGGCTCGTCTGTTGCGACCCGGCGGGATCGGCGTTGTCTTCATGGGCATCGAGCCAAGCCACGCCTTGCTCGGCCGCTCGAATAAGTGCACCACGCTCACCGAAATAGGTGGCGAACAAACCCAACCCGGGCAATGAGCCCAAGTGCTGGTACAGCTTCTTGGGGTGCGGGCGCTTGCTCACCTCGTCGAAGGTCGCCCGCAGGATGCCGGCCAGCTGCCAGACCGTTCGGGTGATCACCACCGGGGTCGATGAGGTGATCGCTTTCAGCGGCCTCCACCCCGGTGGCGGCGATTCAGGCAGTGGTTCGGGATCGGACTGTGGTGGTACCTCGACGTTTTCGGGCAGCTGCCGGCCGCACAACACCTCAGCGAGCAGCCGCACCTGCTCGCGCCGGTCCGTGACGCCGTATTCGCGGGCCAGCGCGCACAACACGATGGCGTGGTTGACGAATCCGGCCAGCTCGCTCACCGGAACCACCCGGGACAGCCATCCGAACGCCCCGGGGGAGGCGACCACCAAAGTGTTGAGTGCGCCGACCCGGTGCACCCACCAGTGCCCGCGCTGTTCGCGACTCATCCGCTCCCAGGCCGCGGTGCCGGGCAGATCTACGGCATTGATCAGCTGCGCGCCGGCGTCGAGGGCGCGGTCGGTGGCGCTGGGACCGCGACCGGCCTCGCGGCGGCGCCGCCGCAGCTGAAATCGGCGGATGCGATGGCCCAGGTCGCGAGGGGGAGTGAGCAGTCGGCGGGTGCGTTTGCGTAACCCGATCGGATCCGCTTCGGCCAGCAGGTCGAGCAGCGGATCGATCACCGCGACCGCGCGGCCCAGGGCATCGGCCACCTCGGTGTCGGTCAGGGTGGCTTGTGGCTTCGGAAACAGACCCATACCGGAGATTGTGGCGGGATCAGTCGGCGTGGGGGCCGTTTGGGGTGAGTGCACCCCGCAGAGCGACTTCGGCCAATCGCCGCGCGCGGTCCTCGGTGAGCGGGCAATGGCCGGTCATGCGGCGAAAGATCAGCGGCCCGAACAGCAGATCGATGATGTCGTCGACAGCGATGTCGGCGTCAACATCGCCCCGGGCGACCCCCCGTCGCCACAGTTCGGTGATGGCGGCGCGACGACCGTCGAGAAAGTACTCCCGAAAGTAGGTTGCGCCCGCCGGATCCTCGACGCAGGCAGCGAGCAACTGCGCGAAGACGTCACCGCGGCCGCTCGCGTAGAACGCCGAGACCCGCACCACCTGCTCGGTGAGATCGCCGGCGGTGCTTCCGGTGTCCGGCAGGGGCAGGTCCTGGGCCATCATCGCGCCGAACGCCTCGGCGGCGACCGCAGTTCGCGACGGCCAGTGTTTGTAGATGGTGGCCTTGCTGGCACCGGACCGGGCCGCGATCGCGTCGACGGTGGTGGCGGCGTAGCCGCCCTCGTCGAGGAGCTGGGCGGTCGCATCCAAGATGGCCTGATGAATACGGTCGCTTCGCGCCCCTGTCGGCCGGACGAATGCCGAAGCTCCTGGCCTGTCCACGGTGTCAGGCGACATCGTCGAAGTCCGTCGATGCCGAGACCGCGCGCCACTGGGCCAACTCGGCTTGGACGTGGGCGAGCTTGCCCTCGACCGCGGCGATGGTGTCGTTGCCCAGCAGCAGGCGCAGCGGTGGGCGCTCGGATTCGACCACATCGATGATGGCTGCCGCCGCTTTGACAGGGTCACCGGGCTGGTCGTGGTTGCGCTCGCCGGCGGTGATGCGCATCTTGCCGGCCGGTCCGTCGGCGTAGTCGTCGATGGTGTGCCGTTGGACCTGCAGGCTGGACGAGTCGAGGAAGTCGGTGCGGAAGTAGCCGGGCTCCACCACCATCGCGTGGATGCCCAGGGGTTGCAGTTCGGCGTGCAGGGCCTCGGACAGGGCCTCGACGGCGAACTTGGTGGATGCGTACACGCCCCAACCCGGTGAACCGACGAACCCACCCACCGAGGAGATGTTGACGATGGCGCCGGACCGCTGGGCCCGCAGCACCGGCGCGACCGCGCGCGTGACCGTCAACAGTCCGAATACGTTGGTCTCGTACACGGCGCGAACCTCAGCGTCAGTGGCCTCCTCGACCGCGCCCAGCAGTCCGCGGCCGGCGTTGTTGATTAGAACGTCGATGCGACCGAAGCGGTCCACCGCCGCCTGCACAGCCTGACGGGCCTGGGTCTCGTCGGTGACGTCGAGCGCCACGGCCAGCACGTTGTCGTTCTCGCCGAGTGCATCGGCGACGGCGGCCGCGTCACGTGCGGTCGCGACCACCTGATGGCCGCGGTCCAGCAGGTCGCGTGCGATCTGCAGCCCGAAACCGCGGGAAGCTCCTGTGATGAACCAAACGCTCATGTCCTCGCCCCTTCCGTAACTGAACTATACGTCTAGTTTAGATCGGGATCCGGATCGGTGCAAGGGGTTTGCTCCGGTCCGTTTGGGAGCTCGGGAGCGCGGGGATCCCCCGCGGGGCTGAGGCTTACCTGTGTGAACCCTTCAGAGTTCATTTGCAGTTAAGAATTGAAAACATCGTTGTCACATAACGTGGATAGCCTTCCCGCCATGAAACTTGGCATAACAGCGGTATTGCTGGCTACTGCACTGGCCGCGCCAGTGACGGCACCTGTGGCTTTCGGTGACCCCGGGCCGGTGCCCACCCCCGACGAGGTCCTCGGGCTGATGGCCGAACTGACCGACCCGAACATCCCCGCCGTGAACAAGGGCAACATCGTCACGCCCGGCTTCGGCCCCGAGGAGGCCGCGACGATCGACCAGCGGCTGCGGGAGACCCAAGAGGCCGGACTGCTGCCCTACCACTTCGTGGTCAGCGACATCACGCCCGCGCCCAACAACACCGCCGGTGCGACCGTCACCTCAGAGGGCGGCTTCCACGAAGCGAGCGCACCCGAGCCCATCGTGTTGACCCTTGAGGGCGAGCACTGGCTGATCACGCACGACACCGCGGCGACCGCTCTGGAGCACTTCTGGCACAACGCCAACCGGCCCTTCGTGCCCATCCAGCCGTGGCTCAAGTGAGCTGATCCCCAGCTCGCCGTTTTCGCGCGGATGGTCGCGCGGTGCTTGACACTGCCCGCGCCGGCGGTCGGTGGTGAGCCTTGCCTGAAGCAAGGACTCGCTACCAAGGCCGCCGGCGTCCAGCGGTCGGTTCGTGTTGCGCCCGTGGGACTTGTGCGCGAACAGGTCGTGTCCATGAACGGCGATAGCATCGTCGTGGCAATCCCGCCATGAACAGGTTGGTGTCCAAATGAAGAACCCCTTGGCCCTCGGCCTGACGCTGCTGGGTTGCCTCGCCATGGCGGTGGCTACGTTTCTCCCGCTCTACGAGTCGTCACGATTCGCGCGCATCCAGGAGAACACCCTCATTCAGCATGGCGGCTGGATGCTCATTTTCGTGGCTGTCGTCATCGCCGTCGCCGCCTATCGCTACGCCCAGGGCCTGGCGGACAGCATCTTCGTGCCCCTCGGATTAAGCGTGCTGGCCGGAATCCTGCTGTTCTTCACTGTCAATGACCAGAGCGATCGCACGCTGTACCCCATTGGTCTCGACGGGAATCCGATCGAGGATGCTCCCGTGACCGTCGCGGCGCTCGGCGTCGGTGTTTACCTTGCTGCGGCGGGGATTGCTGTTGCCCTTGTGGGGAGCCTGCTGCTGTGGCAGGCCCGCCGGGCCCTGGTGGCAGACGGTGGCGCCGCAGGTTCCGAACTGGTCGGTGGTGACCAGTCCGAGGACGACGCGAGCGGCCAAGAGCTCCCTGACGACCAGTGACGCTGGGCGCGACTCAGGTGGCCAGGTGAAAGGTCCGGTCGCAGCATTGGTCGGTTAGGGGCACATGAACGCGAAGGGCGGGCAGACGAACGTGCCGGGAGGAAGCGGTCCCTCGGCATAGCCCGGCTCCCCGCTGACCCGGTGGTATTCGTGGCAGACGTTCGGATCCCAGGTGCGCGACAACTCTTGGACACGGAATGTGATGGGGTCGCCCGGGCACCAGGTGCCATGGCAGACGGGATCACACCGGACATCATCTGCCTGCGCAGGCGCAGCACCCGGCCCTAATGCGGTGAGCCACAATGCAGCGACCACGCCGACGCCCGAAATCACGGTTCCGGCCAGAGTCCGCTTGATTCTGCTGTCCATATCGCGCTCCCCAGGGCTTGCCGGTCCGGCTGTTCACACGGCGTTTCCTATCGCGTAGTGAATAACGATTCCGGGGCTCGCGATCCAAAATTCGAAAGTTTCTCCCGGTGACGGGTCCGGAAGCCGTTCCTGCTCGAGGCTCAGATGTTTGCCCGGGCACTCCGCAAGAAGGTTCGGTGCGGCCGATCCCCGCGCGGAAGGGTTGCGGGCCGAGATGGCTCGCATCACGGGCTGAACTTCGATGTCGTGGAGCCGATGACGGGAATCGAACCCGCGTATTCAGCTTGGGAAGCTGGTTGATGGCAACAACGCCTGATCGCTAGCCTCCGTTACCCACCTATAGTGGAGCCTTTCTCCCTGGTCGTCAGCGATTCTTGGCGACTATCGGAGGCTATCGTGAAGGTCGGGGTTAGCCGTGTTGGCCCTTGCAGGCGGCCGACAGACGGTCAAGACCAGCAAACAATCTCACAACGCTGATCGGTTGGCTCAAAGCTGTGACGCTGGTCTTGCAGTGTGCACCGTCAGCGTCAGTTGGTCTGCAGCCTCGAATTCGTGAACTCGGAGCAGGACGGTTCGCTTCCGGATTGTGTCATCCTGCGTTGATGATGCGAGGGTCCCGAAGGGATCTTGGACCGCGCGAACGAACGGCGCGTTGTCGACGTCGGCACGAAGGTTTCCGACCAGATACAGCCAGAATCGATGACGAAGTGACCCTGCCGTCTTCCATTCGTTCCAGCTCATTGCCTGAGTTCGCGCATCTCCGGTGGAGGATTTGAGTTCGATCATGCGATCGATGCCACCCCCGACCACAGTCATCACATCGAAACCCGGATACAACTCGCTGATCCCGTTGTCCATCAGGGTTCGGAAAACCTTTTTAACGACTTCTGACTGTTGAATCGCTGCCTTGATCATGCTTGGTGAACTCACGTCGACGATCAATGCAGTGGCATTGAGCGGGCTTTCCTCGCGGTTGCGTCCAGCAGAGTGGTGTACGAGTCGGACCTGATCAGCGGTGCCGGCGTGTCGTAGCCGAGTGATTGAAGGT
>NZ_LQPI01000025.1 GCF_002101775.1 Mycolicibacter nonchromogenicus
GAGGTTGAGTTGAGCGAGAAGAGTGCTGCGCCGGTCGGGGGGCCGGATCGTCGGGCGATTGTTGCTGAGGCGCTGCGCAAGATTGATGATTTGACGGCGCGGTTGGCGGTTGCTGAGGCGGGGGATTTAGAGCCGATCGCGGTGGTGGGTGTGGGGTGTCGTCTGCCTGGTGGGGTGGATGGTCCGGCCGCGTTGTGGCGGTTGTTGTGTGATGAGGGTTCGGGGATTGTTCGGGTTCCGGCGGATCGCTGGGATGCGGATGCGTTGTATTCGTCGGATCATTCGGTGCCGGGGACGATTTGTTCTCGGGTGGGTGGGTTTTTGACGTCGTGGCAGCCGGCGGAGTTTGACGCGGAGTTTTTTGGTATTTCGCCGCGTGAGGCTGATGCGATGGATCCGCAGCAGCGGTTGTTGATGGAGGTGGCCTGGGAGGCGTTGGAGCATGCCGGGATCACCAAAGAGGCGATCCGCGGAACTCAGACCGGCATATTCGTCGGGCTGACCACCAACGACTACGCGATCCTCGCCGCCGAGCGAATGCGACCGCGCGACTTCGATCCCTATCTGGCCTTTGGTAATGGCCCGAATTTTGCGGCGGGGCGGTTGTCGTATTTCTTGGGTGTGCATGGTCCGGCGATGATGTTGGATACGGCGTGTTCGTCGTCGTTGGTGACGATTCATTTGGCGTGTGCGAGTTTGCGGCGTCGGGAGTCGGATCAGGCGTTGGCTGCTGGGGTGAATTTGATGTTGGCCCCGCAGAACAGTATTGCGACGTCGCGGTGGGGGATGTTGGCCCCGGATGGGCAGTGCAAAACCTTTGATGCTGCGGCTGATGGGTATGTGCGGGGCGAGGGTGCCGGGGTGGTGGTGCTCAAGCGGTTGTCGGATGCGCAGCGTGATGGTGACCGGATTTTGGCGGTGGTGCGTGGTTCGGCGGTGAATCAGGATGGGCCGTCGTCGGGTCAGACGGTGCCGTCGGGTCCGGCGCAGCAGAAGGTGGTGCGTGCGGCGTTGGCGTCGGCGCGGTTGTCTGCGGCGGATATCGATTATGTCGAGGCGCATGGCACGGGGACGTCGTTGGGTGATCCGATTGAGTTGGATGCCTTGGCGGCGGTGTTTGGTGATCGTGGTGGTGCGGCGCCGTTGGTGTTGGGGTCGGTGAAGACCAATGTGGGGCATTTGGAGTCTGCTTCGGGTGTTGCCGGGTTCATCAAGACGGTGTTGTCGGTGCAGCAGGGGTTCATTCCGCGGCATTTGAATTTTTCGGAGTTGACTCCGAATGCCGGTGTGGGTGCGTCGAAGTTTCAGATTGCTGCCGAGGCGATGGCGTGGCCGGAGGTGTCGCGTCCGCGTCGGGCGGGGGTGTCGTCGTTTGGGGTGTCGGGCACTAATGCGCATGTGATTGTGGAGCAGGCTCCGGAGGCGCCGGTTGTTGCGGCGGCTGCGGCGGTGCCGGTGAGTACGTTGGTGGTTTCGGGGAAGTCGCCGGCGCGGATCGCGGCCACTGCCGGGGTGCTCGCGCAGTGGATGGCCACCGACGGC
>NZ_LQPI01000026.1 GCF_002101775.1 Mycolicibacter nonchromogenicus
TAACCCACGAACATGGGTGAGTGGGGCCCCGGCCCGCAACCCCCAGCTCAACGCCGACGGTCACCCATACCGTCTAGGAGAGCCAACACCGGTTCCCGACCCCTTGAAACGGCTCTGCCGACACCGATGACGGCTGCGCCCGGATCACCTCTCTGGCCGCAGATACCTGGGGTAGCACCAGAAGCGGCCTCGCTGCTCAAGCTCCCCCGGCTGGGTGGACACTAGGGCGTGGCCCTTTCTGCAACGGTATTCAAGGTCGAACTCGGCGTCTCCGATATCGACCACGGTTACTACGCCGATCACACGCTGACCGTGGCCCGTCATCCCAGTGAGACTGATGAGCGGATGCTGGTTCGGTTGTTGGCGTTTGGGCTGCGCGCGCACCGCCTCAGCGACGTCGACGGCGAGTTGGCGTTCGGCGCGGGCCTGTCTGCCCCTGGCGCACCGGACTTGCGGCTCTCCGACTACACGGGCCGGACTCTGGAATGGATCAGCGTCGGCCAACCAGATGAACGCGCCTTGGGCAAGGCGGCCGGCCAAGCCGACCAGGTGGTGCTGTTCCCGTTCGCCGCCAGTACGGCTACCTGGTGGCGCACCGTGGGACCGAAAGTGGCTGGGCTGCCGAACCTGTCCGTGGTACAGGTACCGCATGCGCCGGTGCAGCAACTGGCTCAGACTGTCGACCGACGGGTCTCGGCGCAGGTCATGGTGATGGAAGGCCAGGTGACGATGACGGTGGGCGATGTCGACGTCACCTTCACGCCCGAGCCATTGGGGTAAACCTCGAAAGCCCCGGGGTGCTGCGCTCCCCCGCGCGCGAATCAGTGAAGACGCATGCAGGATGTGAACCGGGCGCCCTCACCTGGCGAGTGTGAGCAGTTTGCTCAATCCGGTGCGGTGCATCATCTCGGCCGACAACCGGTCCACGACCGTGAACCCGACTCGCCGCCGGAGCCGGGACCGCGCCCGTGCCACCCCGGGCCGCGGCACTGGGGTCAGCGGTGTGCCCCGTAGGCTCACCGCATGCACGAAGCGACTCTGGCCAGCGCCGCAGAAGCCGCGACGCTGACAGTGGGACTGTCGGCCTATGCAGCGTTGATGCTCGTCAGCATCGCGGTGGCGATCGACAGCGCCCGCCAACACCGACGACGCCGCACGATCTACGCCTCGGTGATAGTGGGAATACTCATCCTGGGCGGGCTGGTCGGGGCGATTTTCAGCAGCATCGCGTAACCAGGGGTCGACGCCTCTCCCCTGACACATTGCATACCAGCAGCTTTCACCGTCCGGGTACCCCGAGACCTAGACTGACGCTCCATGCGGATAGTCTCCATCCACATCGCGCCCGGCCGGAAAGTGCCGAACCGGTCAGTTCCTGCGGTCGACGCCGAGGCCGGCAAGGGTCTGATCGGCGACAGGTATCACGGCGCCAGGCACCGACACGTCACCGTGCAATCGCGTGAACTGCTGGATCTCGCGGCGGCCGACCTCGGCCATGCCATCGACTCCGGCGCAACACGGCGGAACCTGACCGTGGACGGCGGTGATATCCCCACCCGCCCCGGGGACAGAGTCCGCATCGGTGATGTCGAACTCGAGGTGGTGCGGATCCCCGCGCCGTGTCGGCTGTTGGATGACTGGATTGCCCCCGGCGCGGCCAGGGCGATGCATCGGCGCGGTGGGACGGCCTTCCGGATCCTGACCTCCGGCCCCATACACGTCGGCGATGAGGTGGAACTTCTGAGCGCCGAATGACCGGCGACACAGTGCCGCGGCATCAGCGCCCGCTTCGGACCGTCATCGCGCACACTGAGACGTGCATCCCCGCGGCAATGGAGGAATGGTGCCGGAAGAAAGCCCTGTGGCCGAATTCGACTTCATCATCGTGGGGGCCGGCAGCGCGGGTTGTCTGCTGGCCAACCGACTCAGCGCCAACCCACGACACCGAGTGCTCTTGATCGAGGCCGGCGGTAAGGACGATTGGTTCTGGATCAAGGTACCGGCGGGCTACCTGTACACCATCGCCAACCCCCGAACCGACTGGTGCTTTGCGACGGAGGCCGATCCCGGCCTCGCCGGGCGCAGCATCCTCTACGCACGGGGGCGCGTGATCGGCGGCTGCTCGTCGATCAACGCCATGATCCACATGCGCGGGCAGGCAAGCGATTACGAACTGTGGGCGCAGGCTACCGGTGACCAGCGCTGGCTTTGGGGTGGCCCAGACCGTCCGGGCCAGACCCTGCAGATATTCAAGGAATTGGAGAACTACTTCGGCGGCGCCGACGACTGGCATGGCGCCGACGGTGAGATCCGAGTCGAGCGGCCGCGGGTGCGCTGGCAGATCCTGGACACCTGGCAGGCCGCCGCCGCCGAATTGGGCATCGCGCCGATCGACGAGTTCAACCGGGGCGACAACTGCGGCAGCGCATATTTCCATGTCAATCAACGGCGGGGCCGGCGGTGGTCGATGGCCGACGCCTTCCTGCACCCGGTCGCTCACCGCCCCAATCTCACCGTCTATACGCACACCCAGGCCCTGCGGCTACACACCGACGATCAGGTTCTCCCGGCGCAGCGTCAGGGCGCCTGGACCACGGCGCGCCACCGAGCCACCGGCCTGCGGCTGCTCAAAGACGGCCAGACCATCGACGTCCGAGCCCGCAAAGAGGTGATCCTGAGTGCTGGAGCCATTGGCTCGCCTCACCTGATGCAGCTTTCGGGTCTGGGCCCGGCCGGGTTGCTCGCCCAGCATCACGTGCCGGTGGTCGTCGATCTTCCCGGGGTGGGCCAGAACCTCCAGGACCATCTTCAGCTTCGAACGATCTACCGCGTCCGGGGTGCGCGAACGCTCAACACGCTGTATCGCAATTGGATCACCCGCGCGGGCATGGCAACCCAGTACCTGCTTTTTCGATCAGGTCCCCTGACCATGCCGCCGTCCACCCTGGGGGCGTTCGCCAAGAGCGATCCTTCGCTGGACAGCCCTGATCTGGAATGGCATGTGCAGCCCCTGTCGCTGCCGAAGTTCGGCGAACCGCTGCACCCCTACTCAGCCATCACTCCCTCGGTCTGCAATCTGCGTCCCACCTCCCGCGGCCACGTGCGACTGGCCGATTCGAATCCGCTGAGCAGCCCGAAGATCTTCGCCAATTACCTTTCTACACAGCAGGATCGGGACATTGCCGTGCGCGGCCTGCGGATGACCCGGCAGATCATGGCGGCGCCGGCCCTGGCCCGCCACTGCCCGCAGGAGGTGTTGCCCGGCCCACAGGTGGTGAGCGACGAAGACCTGCAGACGGCAGCTCGCGAACTGGGGACCACCATCTTTCACCCGGTGGGGACCTGCGCTATGGGCACCTTTGACGGACGTGGCCGGCCCACGTCGGCCACCACGGTGCTCGACACCGACTGCCGCGTCTATGGCGTGGCCGGGCTTCGGGTGGTCGACGCATCGGCGATGCCCACCATCACGTCGGGAAACACCAACGCGCCGGTCATGTTGATCGCAGAGCGCGCCGCACGGGCGATACTGGAATGAGTCGGCATGCAGCGGTGTCTTCGCAGCAGCTCCTGAGCAACCGTCAATCGTCCTCGGCGTCGTCGCGGTGCGCGGCCTCGATCACTTCCGGCGGTACCGGCCGGCGCAACCACGCCTGCATGCGCAGCAGCCCGCCGGCGATCGTCCCGATGGCAAACACGGCAACGATGATCCAGAGCACAGCCGACATAACAGCGATTCTCCCCCGCCCGGCCGGCATGAGGCGAACCGTAGGCTCACCGCATACACGAAGTGCATCTGGCCAGCACCGATGAGGCGGCGATGCTGACGGTCGGCCTGCCGGTGGCACACACCCATGCTCGTGGTGAACCGAAGGAGAAGGCCTGTGCCCAAGTCGCATCGCCCCAGCCGACGGCTGGTCGCTCTGCAGTCGCTCATCCTGTGGGCGGCATCGCGCGCAGGCGGGGCGCACGACGTGAACAGAACGCGCAAGATCACCCACTCGATGGAGTCCCGCCAACGACGGGCGCGCGGCGTCCAGGAGAGCACCACGACGGTGGCGGGCGTGCCCGTCCGATGGTTCCGCCCCGCCCGGGCGAACGCAGGGCTGATCTTCCACGTACACGGCGGGGCATTCGTTGCCGGTAGCTCTCTGGTGGCCCGTGCCCACAGCGGGGTGGCCCGGTCCAGCGGTGCGGAACTGGTGAGTGTCGATTACCGACTTGCGCCAGAGCATCCGTTCCCCGCGGCACTCGATGATGTGTGGGCGGTGTATTCGGAGGTGGCCCGTGACCGGCCCACGGTCATTATCGGGGAGTCTGCCGGAGGTGGACTGGCCATGTCACTGGTACGGCGATTGCTCGACCGGGGCGGTGACGCGCCGAAGGCTCTGGTGACGATGTTTCCGTGGGCGGACCTGACCAACAGTTCCGACAGCTTTATCCGGAACGAAGACCGAGATCTGCTGTCCCACGAGGGTCTCTCGCGCAGCGCCGTCGCCTACGCCGGTGACTATGACTTGAGGATGCCTCTCGTGTCCCCGCTCTACGGCTCATTTGAGGACTTTCCTCCCACCCTGATCGTCGTCGGCACCCACGACTGCTTACTGGATGACTCTCGCGCCGTCTCGACCCGTATGCGCGCTGCCGGTGTAGACGCCAGGCTCATCGAAGTAGCAGGCGGATTTCACGGTTTCATTCTCTTGCCGACTCCGGAATCCAAAGAAGCAAGACGGCAGATATCGTCGTTCGTCGGTTCAGCTCTGCCCTGAGCCAGCGGTGAACGCCGGCCCACTCAACCGCCTCGAGACGGCGGTCACGAAGACTACGCCCCAGAAGCACCCAGCGCCCGAAGCGATCCCGCCACGGATTCCAGCGGCCCCAGGCTACGAGTGATCCGGCACAGGGTGATCGCACCATGCAACGTGGACATAGCGGTGTTCGCCAACACTTCGGCGCGCTCAGCGGTGGCGCCCTCGGCTAGGTAGGCTGCCGCCACGGCATCTCGCCAGACCAGGTAGATCTCGGCGGCGCGGCCGGCCAACTCATCTTCCCCCACAGCGGGATTCACCGCCGCGGCCGCCACGGGACAACCGGCCCGGAAATCGCTCTCGGTCAGCACCGTGGTCCAGAACGCAATCACCCGGCTGATCACGGCCGCAGATCCCCCTTTGGCGGCCGCGCGCGCGATCATTCCGGCGTAGGCGTCCCCGGCGTATTCGAGCGTTTGGCGCTGCAGCTCGGCCCGTCCACCCGGAAAGTGGTGGTACACCGATCCGCGTGGGCACCCGCTGCGGGCCAGCACTTCGTCGATGGAAAGCCCCGCTGCGCCGCGTTCGCGCATCACCACGATCGCCGCATCCAACATGCGGCGCCGTGTCTCTCCGCGCGGCGGCATCGGAAGGGATCTAGCCGGCCGTGCCCGAATCATCGCTGCCGCACAGCTCAGCGATCCCGCGCAGATTCGCCTTGAGCCCCACGCGCCATTCGGCCAGCCGATTGTCGATGATCCGACCCTCCTTTTCGGGCATCCGGTCGATGGCCAAGCTCAAACCTGAACGGCCCGGACCCATCCGGCCCCACTGACGCACCAGCGTTCCGTCGCGGACGGCTTCGACTTCGAAGCCCCAAGACGCGGTCGGTTGGCCCTCGGCACCGGACACGTCCCAGACCCAGCGGCGCCCCTCCTCGACCTCCACGACCACCGATTCGGTGCTCCACTCGCCGAGGGCAGCGTGGCTGTTGCGGCCACGAAACCGATTCCCTACCGCCACCGTGTCACCCTCGATCCACTCCACGGCGGCCAGCTCGGGCGAGAAGCGCACCGGCAGAGTCACATCGGTGACGAGCTCCCAGACGCGCTGCGGGTCAGCGGCGATCACCGCGGACTCCTGAACGATCGGCGTATCCCGGTAGCGCATCGACGTCCCCTTCCCAAAACTATGGTTGGAAACATACTCTAGGTCAACTGCCACGGAAAGGGGCAAGCATGCGAGTCGGGGTCGCGGTCCAGCCGCAGGAGCCCAGCGCTGTGGAGTTCGCGCAGGCCGCAGAACACATCGGCGTCGACTCCTTGTGGGCACCGGAGACATGGGGCTACGACGCCCTGACCGGCCTGTCGTATCTGGCCGCCCGCACCACCTCGATCCGGCTGGGCACCTTCGTCGTACAGCTGGGCTCGCGCACGCCGGCGATGCTGGCCGGATCGGCCCTGAGTCTGCAGCAGCTCTCCGGCGGCCGCTTCACTCTGGGGATCGGCGTCTCGGGCCCCCGCGTCATGGAGGGCTGGTATGGCGTGAAGTTCGAGCACCCGGTGCAGCGAACACGGGAGACCATCGACATCGTCAGGATGGTCGCCAGGGGCGATCGGCTGCAGTACGAAGGTAAGGAGTATCGCCTGCCGCTCCCCGACAGTCGCGGCGCCGCACTGGTTCCGGCGCTGCTCCCTGCCGAGCTGCCCATCTACGTCGCCGCAATGGGGCCGGCAAACCTGCGCCTCACCGGTGAACTCGCCGACGGCTGGCTGGGCAATGCCTTCATCCCGGAGCTGTCCGAGGTGTTCACCCAGCCACTGGCGGAGGGAGCGGCACGCTCAGGCCGCGACCTGGCAGCGCTGGACCTGGTGGCCCCCGTCGCGCTGGAGGTCACCGAGGATCAGGCCCGCACCGATGAACTGATTCGCGAGCATGCGGCCGGCTATGCGTTCACGATCGGAGCGATGGGCGCCGGCAAGGAGAACTTCTACAACCAGGCCTTCAGCCGCCTCGGATTCGCCGAGCAGGTCGACGAGGTGGCTCGCCTGTGGCAGCAGGGCGACAAGGCCGCCGCCCGCGCCGCGGTCCCGCTGGAACTCGGCGGACTCACCAACATCATCGGCGACCGTGAACGGATCACCCAGCGTGTGCGGGCCTACCGCGACGCCGGCGTAGGTACCCTGCTTGCCAAGGTAGCGGGCACCGTCGAAGAGCGGATCGCCGCGCTGGAAGTGCTTGTGGCCGCGGCAACCACATGAGGGACCGGCCATCCGCCTCAGGTGCCTCGATGTTGGCCGTCATGCCGGTGTCCATGAATCCCACGGGCAGCGCAGTGACGTCGACACCGTGGCTAGCGAGTTCCATTCGAACGATGCCGGTTTAACCTTTCGTGCTGAGGTGTTCGCGCGCCCACTCTTCGGTGGTCGTGGTGGGGATGCCGCGGACGGCGTTGAACGTACCGGCCTTCGGCCACGCGACGCCTCTGCCCTGGGCGAACACCGCACGGTACTTCCGCATCCCGTCGTCGGGGTTTCGGTGGAGGTCGGCCAGTAGCTGCTCGACAGTCCATTCATTGTGGATGACCGGGGCTCCCCTGGTCCGTCCGACGATCTCGGCAAGTTCGCGGTAGGTGATCGTGTCGCCGGCGACGTAGACGACCTGGTTCGCGATACGTGGGCGGGTCTGGATGATCTCCGCGGTGAGTAGGCCGATGTCCTCAGGCGTGGTGACGGTGACTTCGGTGTCCCAACTGCCCAGCGCGTTAACGGTATTGGTGGTGAGGTCGACGACGCCGAAGTCGGGCTCGAAGAGGAAGCTGGTGAACATGCCGGTCGACACGATCACCCATTCGGTGGCGCTCTGGGCACGCAGCATGTCGCGCACGTCGAGCTGTTCGTCGAACAGGTCGTGGGGACTGCCACGTCCGATGGCGTCGTAGTCGACGCCGAACTGCCACGGGAGGTATCGCGGAACCCGCGCCGCCAGTACCGCTTCGGTGATCTTGCGTTGGGTTCCCGGCCCCGCCGCGAAACCGATGCAGCTCACTACCGTGTGGAACCGTCTGAGAACCCTCGAGAGCTCAGCCGCAGGCGCCGTCGCCACGTCGGCCTCGACGATTCCGACACCGCGGGCAGCGAACTCATCCCGCAGTTGGGCATGCCGCGGGGTGTTCGATGGCCGCAGCAGCACCGTCACCGGCGGCGCGTCGTCTCGAAGAGTCAGTGCGTTCACGACGGCCCCGCCGAGTTCACCGGCTCCGATGACGAGGATCTCTCCCCGATCTGATTGCTCTGACGCCATAGTTCCTCCGTGGCGCTGATCAGTTGGCGAATACGGACGATCGCCACAACGACCCGTTGCGGCGCAGAATTCCCCACCGTGGAGGTTGTGCCATGCCGATCAGTCAGGAACGCGACGCCAGGTAATGCGGCACACAGGTCGCCTCCGAGGGCAGACTGGCCAAGGTCAGCGAGGCGCTCGCTATCGCCGAGCCCATTCTTCGGCGAGCAGCTGATAGGACCGCACACGGTCGCGGTGATCGTGCGTGATGGTCGTGATGATCAGCTCGTCGGCGCCGGTCGCGTCACGCAACTGTTCAAGCTGATCCGCGACCTGGACCGCGGTACCGACGAACTGCGTTTCGAGGCGGTCGGCCACCAGTGCCCGGTCGGCATCGGTCCAGACGTGCCGGCGCGCCTCGTCTGGGGTCGGAAAAGGTATCGCGCCCTCTGCGGTGCGGATGCTGCGCACCCACAGCCCGTACCCGGCGGCCAGCTCGCGGGCGGTCGACTCGTCATCGGCGACCACGACATCTGCTGAAATGCTCAGATACGGCTCGCTCAAGTCGGCGGACGGGGCGAACGCGGCGCGGTACCCCTCGGCCGCCTCGAGTACTCCGGCGGGGGCCACATGGTAGTTGGCGGCGAACCGCAAGCCATTCTTCCCCGCGACCAGTGCGCTCTCGCCGCCGCTGCTGCCGAGGATCCACACCTGCAAGTCCGCACCGGCACCCGGAACCACATGCGCGCTCTCACCGTTGGCGGCGCGGTAGGTATCGGCGATCAGCGCCAGAACATCCCCGACCTGTTCGGTGTAATTCTGCGGTTCGGCGCCCGGCTGCGTGAGCAACTCCTTCTGCAGTGCGATCCGCGGCGATTTCAGCATCGCCGAATAGTCGAACTGAGCCGGAATACGTAATCCATTGGGCGCATAGCCATCCACGACCGAATCGGTTCTGGCGCCTGTTGGCGCCGGACGGCCGCCGGAACGCCCCAGTCCCAGGTCGAAGCGGCCGGGGTACAGCGCGTCCAGAAGACCGAATTCTTCGACCGCCGACAACGCTGTCCGGTGCCCCATCTGCAGCGCGCCCGAGCCCAGCCGGATCGTCGAGGTGTGGGGAGCGATCGCCGCGAGCATCACCGCGGGAGACGTGCCCGCCACTCCCGGATTGAGGTGGTGCTCGGCGAACCAATAGCGGGCATAGCCCAGACGTTCGGCGTGGCGGGCCAGATCGATGCTGTTGCGGACCGCCTGCGCCGCGCTGGAACCCGAGGAGATCGGGACCAGGTCGAGCACTGTCAGCGGCGTCATAGCTCACGATAACGGGCGGCGCACATCGCCTCCGATTCCGATCGCCTCGCTGACGGTGCGGGGGACGTCCTATGCAGCACAACCTATTTCAGATCATACTGAGTGAAAGTGCCGCGGGAGAACAATCACCACGCTTGAAGTTTCGGCTCCGGTCTTGCGGGAATGGACGCTGCCGCAACTGGGTTACAGTGGGCACGGGCCGGACACCTGCCCGTGTCGCAACCGTGAGGACCTGATTATGCGTTCCGCCGTTGGCACCTGGTGCTGTTGTCGTAAGCGGCGACGGTCTTAACCGCAAGGGCAACGTCGCCGCTTCGGCTTCTTTCCTCCCCGCCGACCGACGAAAGCCTAACCTCATGTCCGAACCGTCCACATCGATTCATTTGGCCGTCGCGCTCGAGGGTGCCGGCTGGCATCCCAGTGCATGGCGAGAGCCCGACGCCAGGCCTGAAGACCTCTTCACAGCCCGCTATTGGGCCGCCCTCGTCGCCGAAGCCCAGCGCGGGCTGCTGGACTTCGTCACCATCGAAGACGGTTTCACACTGCAGTCCGATGACAGGTTCGCTCCCGATCGACGTGTCGACCGGGTCCGCGGCCGTCTTGACGCAGTCCTCATTGCGGCCAGGGTCGCCCCGCGGACCGCCGGGTTAGGGCTGGTCCCCACGATCACGACCACCCACAGCGAGCCGTTTCACCTCTCCAAGGCGATCGCCACCCTCGACTACGTCAGTGCTGGCCGCGCCGGGGTGCGGGTGCAGATCGCGGGCCGAGCCGACGCGGCCGCACACTTCGGCCGTCGGGAGATCACCCCATTGACATCCCGATCGCTGCGCGACCCGCGATTCCGATCAGAGATCCTCGCGCACTTCGATGAGACGGCCGACTACGTCGAGGTGTTGCGCCGTCTGTGGGACAGCTGGGAGGACGACGCCGAGATCCGCGACGTGACCACCGGTCGTTTCATCGACCGGGACAAGCTGCACTACATCGATTTCGAAGGCCGGTGGTTCTCGGTCAAGGGACCGTCGATCACTCCCCGGCCGCCGCAGGGCCAACCGATCGTCGCCGCGCTCGACCACGGCGCCGACGACTACCGGCTGATCGCCCGCACCGCCGATGTCGGATTCGTGACCCCCCGCGAGGTCACCGATGTCGCCTTGATCGCGCAGCAGGTGGCTGCGGCGCGGCGAACCGTGCAGCGCGCTGACGATGTTCTTCTGTTCGGCGACCTCGTGGTGTTCCTGGACGATACGACCTGCCGGGCGCAGGAACGACGGCGCCGACTCGACGAACGGGCGGGCGCCGAATGGGCCAGTGATGCCCGGATCTTCACCGGCACACCGGCTGAACTGGCTGATCTGCTCCACCAATGGCACACCGCGGGTCTGGCCGGATTCCGGCTACGTCCGGCGGTCCTGCCGCACGATCTGACCCAGATCACCGGCGCTCTGGTGCCCGAACTTCAGCGACGGGGTCTGTTCAGGACCGAGTACTCAGCACCGACGTTACGCGAAACGCTCGGTTTCGAACGCCCCGCCAACCGCTACGCGACAGTCTGACCAGGATCTCCTATGAGCAAGCCCATCAAGCAGATTCACCTCGCCGCGCACTTCCCCGGCGTCAACAACACCACCGTGTGGAGCGACCCGGCAGCCGGCAGCCACATCGAGTTCGACTCGTTCGTGAGGTTCGCGCAGACCGCCGAACGCGGCAAATTCGACTTCCTGTTCCTCGCGGAGGGCCTGCGGCTGCGCGAGCAGAACGACCAGATCTACGACCTCGACGTCGTGGGCAGACCCGATACCTTCACCGTGCTGGCAGCACTGGCCGCGGTCACCGAACATCTCGGCTTGGCGGGCACCATCAACTCGACCTTCAACGAACCCTACGAAGTCGCACGACAATTCGCCAGCCTCGACCACCTGTCCGATGGGCGGGCGGCGTGGAATGTGGTCACCTCCTGGGATGCGTTCACCGGGGAGAACTTCCGCCGCGGCGGCTACCTCCCCGAACACCAGCGCTACGACAGGGCCCGCAGCTTCCTGCGCGCCGCGCAGGTGCTCTTCGACTCCTGGCACGGCGACGAGATCGTGGCCGACAAGGAATCGGGTGTGTTCCTGGCCAACTCCGCGCCCGGTGAGTTCGCGCACCGTGACGAATTCTTCGATATCGCCGGACAGTTCAACGTGCCCCGCAGCCCTCAGGGAAGGCCGGTGATATTCCAGGCGGGCGACTCCGACGAGGGCCGCGAATTCGCAGCCGCCGACGCCGACGCGATCTTCTCCCGGCACAGCACGCTGGAAGCGGGTCAGGCGTTCTACGCCGACGTCAAGGGACGGCTCGCCAAGTACGGACGCCGCCACGACGAGTTACTCATCCTGCCCGCAGCCACCTTCATCCTCGGCGACTCCGACGCCGAGGCGGCGGAACTCGCCCAGGAGGTGCGGTTGGCTCAGGTCTCACCGCAGACGGCCATCAAGTTCCTCGAACAACTGTGGAACCGAGACCTGTCCGATCACGACCCGGACGGACCACTGCCCACCACCGACCCGGTGGTGGGCGAAAACGTCGTCGCCCGAGGCCGGGCCAGCGTCCGGATGTTTCGCGATCCGGTCGCGACCGCCAACGATTGGCGCGCCAAGGCGCAGGCGCAGAACCTGACGACCCGTGAGCTGATCATCGAGGTCACCGGCAGGCAGAACTTCATCGGCTCCCCGGAGACCGTCGCTGCCAGAATCAATGAACTGGTCCAAGCCGATGCCAGCGATGGATTCATCCTGGTCCCGCACATCACTCCGGACGGTCTTGGTCCATTCGTCGACGAGGTCGTGCCCCTGCTGCAGGAGCGGGGCGTGTTCCGCAGCGACTATCAGGGCACCACGCTGCGCGATCACCTCGGTCTGGCTCCCCTGCAGTCCGGTGCCGCCGCGAGCAGCGTCGCCTCCTGATCGGGCTTCCCGCCGCCGGTGCGGTTTTCGCCGCCCGAACTTGTCAGACCCTCCTGCCATGCTGTGGCTATGACCTCGATGGCACCGGTGACCAGCGTCGCAGCGCGTGGTGACGCCCGCCTTGACGTGCTGTTCGAGGAGTTGGCGGAGTTGACCGGCCAGCGCAACGCGATCGACGGGCGCATCGTCGAGATCACCGCGGAGATCGAACGCGACGAGCTGTGGGGTTCCACCGGGGCAAGGTCGATCGCCGCGCTGGTGGCCTGGAAGACCGGGGTGTCACCGGGCAACGCCCACACCATCGCAACGGTGGCGCACCGACTCGACTCGTTCCCCCGCTGCGCCGAAGGCATGCGGGAGGGCCGCTTCTCCCTCGATCAGGTCGGCGTGATCGCCGAACGGGCAGCCGACGGCTCCGATGAGCACTACGCCCAATTGGCCGGAGTCGCCACCGTCAACCAACTGCGCACCGCGGTCAAACTCGAACCACGACCCGAACCCGAGCCCCGGCCCGAACCGCAGCCGGCGATCACCAAGACCTCCAACGCCGAGCTCGACATCTGGCGCATCGCCCTGCCCCACACCGAATCAGCGACATTCGACGCCGCGCTGCAGTCGCATCGCGATGCCCTGATCGCCGAGTGGAAACACGACCGCGAGAACAACAACACCAAACCCGACCAGCAGCCGCCGATGCCGACACAGATCGATGCGTTCCTGCGCCTGGTCGAGTCCGGCTGGGACGCCGAGGTGCATCGCCGGCCCCACGGGCAACGCACCACCGTGGTGGTGCACGTCGATGTCGAACAGCAGATCGGCACGCTACATCTGGGGCCGCTGCTGCCAGAGTCCGAACGGCAGTACCTGAGCTGTGACGCGACGGCCGAAGTGTGGTTCGAGCGCGACGGCGAGGTGATCGGCTGCGGCCGCTCGACCCGCACGATCAGCCGTCGGCTCCGCCGTGTGCTCGAGAACCGACACCGGACCTGCGCTGTCCCCGGGTGCGGAGCCACCCGCGGCCTGCACGCCCACCACATCCGGCACTGGGAAGACGGCGGCGCCACCGACCCGGACAACCTGGTGCTGGTCTGCCCCTACCACCACCGCCTGCACCACCGGGGCCTCATCACCATCACCGGCCCGGCCGGCCAGCTCACTGTCAGCGACAACGGCGGTAAACCACTGCACTCGGGCTCGCTGGCCCGCCCACCCACGGGCCCACCACCGGAAGTCGCTCCCTGCCCCGGACCCACCGGGGAACGCGCCCAATGGTGGTGGTACCAACCCTTCCAACCCCAAGCACCGCCGGCCACCAACTAGATCGACTGCGGCAGCGCACGTCCCTACATGCAGCGCAGCTGCCTGTTGAGCATGCAGTTCACCGGCGGTGAATAGATCCCGGATATCACTCCCCGGAAACCCCCGGTGGCGGTACCTCCTGGCGCGATGATCCGATTCCAGTTCGCCGGAGCCAGAACATAGTGCGTGCCAGATCGGCCGAAGTTGCTGTTCCAGGCGTGCGAGATGGACTCATTCGCCGGTAGGTCGAACTCAAGCCGCCAATCGGTCATCGGCGACGCGCTCCAGTTGGTGATCGTGAAGCGAGCGATGAAGCCGGTCTGCCATGTCGAGGTCACCGACAGCGTCGCGGTGGCGGCGGCCGCGTGAGCCACGGCGGTGGTGGCGAATCCGAGGACCACAACCATGGCTGCGGCCACGGCAACGTGAAACGCTGTGCACCAGCGTTTCACGTGACTGCGGAATACGGCCATAGCAACCAACACTAAGACCGAACGGGCGGTGTCGACCCCGTCGTGCCGGGTGGCCTGCAGGACCTTTGCCCAACTGAAACCGACACGTGACGTCAGCCGGGAGGGTTAGCGCCCACCGCGACGGGCTACCCCTACACGGCCAATCAGTTTGCCTGCGGTCCGCCCGCAGGGGTTACCGTTGCCCAGGAGCGAGGGCACCGTCCGTGACAAGGGAGCACCGACATGCTGAAGTACGAGATTCATGGAACCGGTGAGCCCTTGGCGCTGGTCCACGGCATCACTCACCGCAGGCAGGCCTGGTATCCGGTGCTCGAGCACCTGACCGATCACCGCACCGTCGTGCTGTTCGATCTGCCCGGCCACGGCGAATCTCCTGACCTGGTGGTCCGCAACGGTGATGTACAGGGATCCCTGCGTGACGAACTGCTCGGCCTCTTGGATCACGTGGGGATCGAGCGCCCGCACATCGCCGGTAACTCGCTGGGCGGCCGGATCGCATTGGAGGCCGCCGCGGACAATCTGGTCGCGAGCGCCACCGTGCTGTCCCCCGCGGCCTACTGGCACAACGCCCTCGACTTCGCCTACATCCGCACGGTCTTCGGCGTACTGACCACCGGCGCCCGCCTGCTGGCGCCCGTGGCGCCCAGACTCGCCCGCTCACCGCTGGGGCGGCGCCTGATGGGCGGAATCGTGTCAGCCCACCCCGAGCGGATCCCGGCCGAGGAGTTCCTGGCCGACCTCAACGGCATGCGACGGGCCATCCCGGCCATGAAGAAGATCTTCCCGGCCGCCGAAGTCTTCAACCGGGAGATCCCCGCGGACATCCCGGTGACCGTCGCCTGGGCCGCACGTGACCGGATTCTGCTGCCCTACCAGGCGCGGATCGCCGAACGGCGACTCCCCCAGGCCCGCCACCTCCGGCTGCCCGGGTGCGGCCATGTCCCGATGGCCGACGACCCCGAGCTCGTCGCCCGAGTCCTGCTGGAGGGCAGCGCGCCCACCGCGCGGGCCGAGGCCTCCTAGTAGACCGACGGCGCCCGCGTCATGGCCTGCGCGGGTGCTTGAATAGGCCGTGGCCAACCGCATCCAATCCCTGCTCGGGGTTGCCTACCCCGTCGTGCAGGCCCCGATGACCTACATCGCGCGCGCCGAACTGGCTGCTGCGGTGTCCGAGGCCGGTGGGCTCGGCGTGATCGAGACCCTGACCCCCGAAGGGCGTGCCGATCTGCAGCGGGTGCGCGATCTCACCGACAAACCGGTGGCGGCCAACCTCATGATTCAGGGCTGGAAGAACGACCCGTCGATTGTCGACACACTGGCGCACGCCGGCGTACGCCATGTCTTCACCTCCGCCGGCGACCCGGCCCTGTTCACCACACAGCTGCACGATGCCGGCATGACAGTGGTCCACGTCGTCGGCTCACTCAAGGGCGCACGCAAGGCCGCCGACGCCGGTGTCGATGCGCTGGTGGTCGAAGGGGTGGAAGGCGGCGGTTTCAAGTCACTGCTGGGCGCCTCAACCATGGTGCTGCTGCCGCTGGTCGCCGAGAACGTCGACCTGCCGATCATCGCGGCCGGTGGCATCTGCGATGCACGCTCGGCTGCGGCGTCACTGGTGTTGGGCGCCGAGGGCGTGCAGATGGGCACCCGGATGTTGGCCAGTCACGAATCCGCGGTGCACGCGAACTTCAAAGACGCGATTGTGGCCGCAAACGATTCCGGCACAGTACTTCTCGACATCCCCGGTAATCCGACCATGCGGGTGCTGCGGACCGGCCTGGCCGCCCGGGTCGCTGCACACGACCCGGATTCGCAGCTGCTGGGAAAGATCACCGAGCTGTACTTCGACGGCGACATGGAGGCCAGCGTCGCCAACACCGGCCAGGTGTCATCCCGGATCGTCGATCTGCTGCCGGTCGCCGAGATCATTCGCCGCACCTGGGGCGAGATCGAAGCGGTGCTGGACGGCGCACGATCGCGAGCCGAAAGTTTGTGAACCCGACCCGCAGATGAGCTCCGAACGTTCATGATCATGCAATGGTTCGCCAGAGTCGGATGGGACGCGTGACCCCGCCTGAATCGGCGCCCGATGTGCAGGAGTCGTGGCGCCGCTCGCCGCTGTCGCCCCTGCACCTGTTCGCCGTGCTCGGCGTCATCGCTGTCCCCGCGTTCGGCTGGTTCGGCCAGCATTGGTCAGGCGCCACGACCGTGGTGGTGTACTGGTTCGAGAACGTCACCATGTGCCTGCTGGTGATCGCCCGCATCGCCCTGCACCAACGCCTGAACCCCAAGTACGGCCACTTCCGCTACCAGGGCCCGGGAACCCGCGGTAGCTCCAATTCGACGTTTTTGAGCGGCTTCGCCCTCATCAGCCTGGCGTTCTGCGCAGCCCACGGAGTCTTCCTAGCGGTCATCCTCGGGCTGTTGATCCACAACCGTGCGCCGGAGCTTGCGATGATCGATCTGGACTGGCGCAGTGTCGGATGGGGCTGCCTGGGCGTCTTGGCGTTCCTGGCGATGGAGTTCCTCACCGATCTGGTCAATCTGCGCCGGTGGTCTTTCCGAGATCTCGAGTGCGTTGCCAACGTCGGCCTGGGTCGCATCATGGTCGTGCATATGACGCTGCTGCTCGGATTCGCCGCGATCGCCGCGACGGACGCACCCGGGGCACTGTTCACGGTCTTCGTCGTGCTGAAGAGCCTTGCCGCACTCAGTTCTGTGCTTCCCCAGTGGGAGCCGGCGACACCACCGCGCAGACTCAGCAACCTGATGAATCGACTCCCCAACGTGCATCCCGGAGAGCGGTTCGAGGACTACTGGGTCAAGGACCAGGCCAACGAACGTCAACGGCAACGGCGCAACGAACAGCCCTGGAAGGCCGCAAGACCCTAGCTCATCGCCTACGGGTTGGCCGACCGGGTCGAAATCCGCTGGGCGACTGCACCGTATCGCTCGAAACGCTCCGGGGCACTGAGTGCGTTATACAGGACCAGGCGAGTCGCAACGCCGGCGTACTTGTCGATCAGTTTGTCGGCCAACTCATCCCATGTCGATTCGGTGGTGAACGCGGCCAGGTGCTCGTCGGTGATCTGCGCTGCCATTCCAGCGAAATCGCCGGCCTTCTGCCTCTCGCGGATACGGGCGGTGGTGCCCTCGAATCCGGCCTCATCCCAGATGAAGGCGTAGTTCGGCGTACTCCCGTAGAAGCTCAAGCTGGCCCGCACGGATTCGCGCTCCTGGTGCCGCTCTTCATCACTGTCTCCGACGATCGTCATCGCGGGCACGATCACAGCGATCTCCGACGGAGAACGGCCGGCCCTCTCAGCTCCCTCGGTCACCTTCGGCACCACGTGACGCGCCAGGTAACCGGGCTCGCCGAGCGGGTGAACATGCACACCGTCAGCCACCTCACCGGCCATCCGCAGCATCCACGGATTCACCGCTGCCACATCAACCTTGGGGTTGGGCACATCGATGGGGCCTGGACTCCACTGCGGGGTGATGAAATCCAGGTCGTAGAACTCACCGTGATGATCCAGCTTGCCCGAACGGAAGGCGGCGAAGCACGCCTTGACCGCCAGCACGTAGTCGCGCAGGCGAGGCCCGGGACGCTCGAATGCCACGCCGTAGCGCCGCACCACATGAGTACGCACTTGGGTGCCGAGCCCCAGCCGGAACTTGCCGCCGGTGGCCTCCTGCAGCTCCCATGCGGTGGCCGCCGTGACGAAGGGGCTGCGGGGAAAGGCGACCGCGACACCGGTCGACAGTTCCAGGCCGGGAGCTGACGTGGATGCGATGGCCGCGTTGAGATACGCGGTGCGGCCGGCTTCGGTGAACAGCATGCCGGAGAAGCCCGCCGCCTGGGTGTTTCGGGCGAGTTCACCTGCCTTCGCCAGTGGTTGCGGCAGGGTCATGAGGTCAACGTGCATCAGCAGAGACTACGTGCCGGCTGTAGCGTGGCGGAGGTGAAACCCACCCGGATACGTTCCCTCATTGCTGCTGCGGCCAGTCTCGTGGCAATCGCCCTGCCCGTTACGGCGGCGGGTACGGCGGCCGCCGCCGACACCTGCCCTACGGCCGCACCGGCCGGCGGCGCACCGGAGTGGACCCTGACCGGGGCCACCGGCAGCGTTGCGGTCACCGGATCGACCGAGACGGCCGCGCCCCGGATCGACGTGTCGGCGCCGTTCAGCGTGACGTCCACCCAGGTGCACACGTTGCAGGCCGGCAGCGGCCCGGTGGTGCCGGACACGGCGGAGGTGTCCGTCTGCTACCTGGGCGTCAACGGACGCGACGGGTCGGTGTTCGACAGCAGTTACCAGCGCGGCGCCCCGGTGGACTTCCCGCTCGACGGCGTCATTCCAGGCTTCCAGAAGGCGATCGCCGGCCAGACGGTCGGATCGACGGTCGCGGTGGCCGTGACCTCCGCCGACGGCTACCCCGACGGCCAGCCCGGCGCCGGCATCCGGGCGGGCGACAGCCTCATCTTCGCGATCAAGATCCTGGGCGCCTCGGGCTGATCCGGCTCGTTTTGCGTTGTCCGTCAATGGGTTTGGCAATCATTGCCATGGATCGCGCAGATCCGGTAGCGTTCGCTCAATGACTGATCGCAATCGCCGCTTCCTTCTTCGCGAACGCCCAGCCGGCCGCATCGGCCCCGACACCTTCGAACTCAGCGAGCAGCCCGTGCCGGAGATCGGCGACGGTGAGGCGCTGGTGCGGGTCCAGTGGATCTCACTGGACCCGACCAACCGGATGTGGATCAACGAGACTCCGTCGTATCTGCCGCCGGTCGGCATCGGCGAGGTCATGCGCGCAGGCGGCCTGGGCGTGGTCGTCGCATCGAAGAACCCGAATTATCCGGTCGGCCAGACGGTTCAGGGATTGACCGGCTGGCAGGAGTACTTGGTCATCTCCGACACCCAACCGCTGTTCGCCATCGACGTCGCCGAGGGGGTCTCGCCCAGCACGTATCTGGGTGCGCTCGGCATGACCGGGCTCACCGCCTGGGTCGGGATCCGTGACATCGGCAAGCCGCAGCCGGGTGAGACCGTCGTCGTCTCGGCGGCGGCCGGCGCGGTCGGTTCGGTCGCCGGTCAGCTGGCCAAGGCCGCCGGCGCACGGGTTGTCGGAATCGCCGGCGGACCGGAGAAATGCGCACTGGTCACCGATCAACTCGGTTTCGACGCAGCGGTGGACTACCGCGCCGATGACTGGGCCCAACAGCTCGCCGCCGCGACGCCCGACGGCATCGACGTCGACTTCGAAAATGTCGGCGGCGACATCATGGATGCGGTGTTTGCGCGGATCAATGTCGGCGCGCGGATCGCGCTCTGCGGTCTGATCTCCGGTTACAACGCGACCAATCCCCCGCCCGGGCCGCGCGCGTTCGGCAACCTGCTGATCCAGCGCGCCCACCTGCAGGGCTTCATCGTGCTCGACCACTTCCAGAAGGCCCGGGAAGCCGCCGCCGAGATCGGCGGACTGATCGCCGCAGGCAAGCTCACCCCGCTCGAGACCGTCGTCGAGGGCTTCGAGCAGCTGCCGACCGCGATCAACATGCTGTTCGACGGAAAGAACGTCGGCAAGCTCGTGGTGAAGATCTCCGAATAACCCGGCCCGGCCCGGGCTGTAGCGTGGCCAACGTGAATTCGCGTATGCCTCGATTCGTCGTACTCACCGCCGGTGTCGCCGCGTTGGCGGCGGCGCTGGCCGGTTGTGGCGGTTCGGACACCGCCGCGTCGTCGAAGACGTCCTCGGTCACCGACCTGTTCATCCCACCGCGCGGCGACACCGTCACCGCCTGCCCGGCCACGCCACCGACCGAGGGCGTCGCAGCCGACTTGACGCTCAAGGGTGCCTCCGGCAGCGCCGCGGTGACCGGCTCCACTGACTCGGCCGCACCGAGCGTCGTGGTGAACGGGCCGTTCACAGTGGCCAAGACCGAAGTGCACACGTTGCACGCCGGGGACGGCCGTGTCGTCGGGGACCATGCGACGGTCTCGGTCTGCTACATGGGCGTCAATGGGCGTGACGGGTCGGTGTTCGACAGCAGCTACGAACGCGGCAGGCCGGTCGACTTCGGTTTGGACCGCGTGGTCCCGGGATTCCAGAAGGCCATTGCGGGTCAGAAGATCGGGTCGACGGTGGCCGTCGCGATGGTGCCCGCCGACGGCTACCCCGAGGGCCAGCCGGCAGCCGGCATCCTGCCGGGCGACACGCTCGTCTTCGTGATCAAGATCCTCAACGCCTCACGCTGAGCCGGGGCCGCCATGGAATCGAGCCGGGTGGATCGGTGGCTGTGGGCGGTGCGGATCACCAAGACCCGGCCGGATGCCGCTGCGGCGTGCCGCGGTGGTCACGTGCGGGTGAACAACCGGCCGGCCAAGCCGGCGACAGCCGTCTCCCCCGGTGACGTGGTCAGTGCCCTGGTGGGTGATCGAACCCGCATCGTCGAGGTGCTGCGGGTCATTCAGAAGCGGGTCGGCGCGGCCGACGCGGTGACCTGCTATCTGGATCGGACACCGCCGCCCCCGCCGGCTTCGGCCACGGCGGTGGCCACCCGTGATCGTGGCGCCGGACGGCCGACCAAGCGGGATCGACGGGCGCTGGACAAGTGGCGGGCCCAACAGCGCTGAGGGATCACTGCGGGTGCGCGGCCAGATACTGCTCCACCGGGATCCGAGTAGTCGAGACATAGCCGATCGGCAGCAGCAGATCGCCGGCGGTGGTGCGGTAATAGGTGTCCCACCGGTAGTAGCTGGCGAACCCGGCCGGGTCGCCGCCCATGACCGCGGCATAGTCGTTGACCGCCCGCACGTAGTGGTCAGAGTGGTTGTAACCCCAGATCGCCTTGTCGCGATTGGTGGCAAAACCGTTGGCGGCCAACAGGCGACCGGCGGCCATGATGGAGTCGTGCGGCGAGTGGATGTCGCCGCCGTTGCCGTAGGCCGCGAATGTCGACGGCAGGAACTGCATCGGCCCCTGGGCGGCGTCATCGCTGACCCCGTTGATGCGGCCGAAGCCGGTCTCGACGAAGTTGATGGCCGCCAGGTAGTTCCACGGCACTCCGGAGGCCGCCTCGGCTGCCCGGTAGCTGGCCAGCAACTCGTTCGCCGGAACCGGCGGGACCACCCGCCAGGGCGGCATGGTGTCCTTCGGGTCGGTGAGCGCCATCAGTTGCCGGCGGGCGTCGATGTTGCGGTCGTAGACGGCCAGCAGCGCCGCCGGGATCTGCGGGCGGGCGATCGCGTCCCACTCGGGGTGTGCGCCGAGGGTGCGGTAGGCGACCTGCTGGCGGCGCGCTGCGGCGGCCAGCACCTGCTCGGGCGACGCCGTATTGCGCAGGGCCTGATCGGCTGCGACCAGGTCGGCAGCTATCGCCGCCGGATCCACTCCCGGTGCCGCGCCGGCGGGGAGCGCCGCCGTCACCGCGCAGCCGATCGTGACAATCAGGGAGGCGACCACGCGCCACAACCGAACAGCCATGCCGTTCATCTTCGCCCCTGCGGCGTCGTGAACCGTGCAGCGCGGCCGATCGGAGCGTCCACGGGCTGCCTAGAACACGTTTCGCTTTGCTTGACCGTTGCGCCAATCACCGCTGGTCATCTGCGCAAGGTGCAGTACTAGCGACTGTTAGATTGATGGCCGTCAAAGCTGACGTACTCAAGGGAGAGCGCATGACCACCACCAGCGTGACGACCGACGTCGTCATCGTCGGCTACGGCGCGGCCGGTACCTCTGCCGCGATCACCGCCCGCGAACTGGGCGCCGAGGTCATCGCCGTGGACCGGGCCAACGGCGGCGGTGCCACCGCGATCTCCGGGGGCATCATCTACGCCGGTGGGGGGACATCGGTTCAGCGAGAAGCCGGCGTGCACGACACCGCCGAGCAGATGCTGGACTACCTGCGCCTAGAGGTCGGCGACGCGGTCCGGCCCGAAACACTGCAACGATTCGTCGACGGCAGTCCGGAGATGATCGACTGGCTGCAGGCGCACGGCGTGCCGTTCAACGCCGGACTGTGCCCCTACAAGACGTCGTTTCCCAACAATCGCTACTACCTGTACCACTCGGGCAGTGAGAACGCCGGGGCATTCCGCGCCCACACCCCGCCGGTGCAGCGCGGGCACCGCGCCTACGGCAAAGGCACATCAGGCAAGCAGATCTATGCGCCACTGGCCGAATCGGCCCGCAGGCTCGGTGTGGACTTCCGCCCGCACACCACCGTCACCGAGCTCCTGCAGGATTCGTCGGGCCGGGTGATCGGCGTGCGGGCCACCACCATGGGCCAGGCACCCCGCCGTATCCAGCGCCGCTACGCCCGCCTGGCGTCGCTGTCCTGCAAACCCGGTGTCTACTACCCGCCGCTGCGCGCCGCGATGGACCGGCGATTGGAGAAGCTGCAGCAGCGCTACGGCCAGACCACCGAGATCATCGCGCGGCGCGGGGTGATCATCTGCGCCGGCGGCTTCATCGCCAACACGCAGTGGCGCAAGCGTTATGCGCCGGAGTTCAACGGTGGGCTGCCCCTGGGCACCAGCGGCGATGACGGCAGCGGCATCGCGCTGGCGCAGAGTGTCGGCGCGGTGACCGATCGGATGGACAACGTCTCGGTGTGGAAGTTCATCACGCCCCCCAGCGCATTCATCTCCGCGATCATCGTCGACGCCGACGGACGGCGGGTGATCGACGAGTCGCGCTACGGCGCCGCGGTCGGACAGGCGATGGTGAAAAACCATGGCAGCCGGGGCTGGATCCTGGCCGATGCTCGCCTGATGGCCGAGGCCCGACGCCAGCTGCTCACTCAGACGCTGTGGTTCCAACGCGCCCAGGGTGCCGCACTGATGTTCGGCGCCGCGGTGCGCGGTGCCACGATCGCCGAAGTGGCCCGGGCCGCCGGTATCGATGCCGAAGGTCTGCAGGCCACCGTCGCCGCGCACAACGAGGCGATCGATGCCGGGGCCCCCGACCCGGCCGGTAAGCCCGCCGACTTCTGCCGGCGTATCGATCACGGCCCGTTCACCCTGTTGGATATCTCGGTGCGGCCCAACGTCTTACTGCCCACGCCGATGCTCACCCTGGGCGGAGTGCGGGTCAGCGAGGACACCGGTGCGGTGACCGATTCCGATGGCAATCCGATTCCGGGGCTCTACAGCGCGGGCCGCACCGCCATCGGCATCGCCTCCAACTCCTATGTGAGCGGCCTGTCGATCGCCGACTGCGTGTTCGCGGGTCGCCGCGCGGGCGCCAGCGCGGCCGCTCAGCCAAGCTAGTCGGCGAGCCCCGCCGCTGACGCGACGATCCAGGCCAACTCCGGATAGAAAATGTCGCTGTGCGCGCCTGACGGCGGACGACCCTTAGTCACAATCGCCGATGAATCCACGTTGAGGATGGCGCCCTTGACGAAGGAATACTTGGTCGTCACCGCCCCGATGGGCTCGGTCGGCGACTGGTAGGCGCCCAGCGAACCGATTGCGCGCCAACGGCCCAGCGGGTCACTGCCGATGCCGGCACTGTCGTCGCCGGCAGCGGCCGAAGCCAGCGGGTACATCACACCCAGGGCCATGTCATGGCTGGAGTAGCAGACGGTCAGCGGTCCGTCTACGCGGGACAGCCGACCGGCCAGGGCGCCACTCGGGTGCGGGGAGGAGAACGGGAGTTCATCCAGAAAGGCGAACCGGGAGAAGGCGCCCTGAAGTAGCGTGACCGACTTGACCGGTGAGGGCGTGGTGGTTGGTCCGCCGGCGAGCGCAAACGACACCACCCGGGCGCCGAAACTATGGCCCACCAGATGAATTCGCAGACTGGGGAACTTGGAGTTGATGCGTGTGAGCAGTGGGCCGAGTCCCTGTTGCCCGATGACCCCGGCTCGGTTTTTCATCTGCCAGTAGGTGAGCTGACGCAGCGCCTGTTTAGCGCCGTGCCAGAGCTTCGCAAGCTTGCTGCCAAGCCCGGCGCCGCCGCCCCCACCGCCACCGCTGAGGTCGACGCCTTCCTCGGTCAGCGCGTCGGCGAAGCTCTCGAAGATGTCGTCGGCGCGCTTATCGTCGTCGAGCATGCCGGGCCGGCCGGGGTCGGCGGTCTCGGCTTCGCCATCGTCGAACCCTGCGCGTACCTTGTCGCTGAATGCCCGCATGACCGTCAACATGTCGTCACGTTTCGCCTGGTCCGGAGGGATTGCCAGCATTGCGGTGAGTTGCTTCAGCTCGGCAGCCCCCGTGGGAAACAGTTCGATGAGGTCTCGCAACTGCTGCGGGCTCAGAGTCGGGTCGGCATCGAAGGACGGGGCGGTCTCATCCAACGAGGCGCCACCGGACGCGCCGCCGGGTGTGGGGTCGAAGTCCGGGATGGGTTCGTCGCGCCACATCGCCGACGGCCAGCGGATTCCCAGGAAGCCGATGGTGCGGCCTGGGCCGAGTTGCTCATTGAGCAAGGCGAACCATCGGTGGTAGAGCGAGGCGGCTGTGGCCTCGTCGTTGTTCCAGCCGTGGCTGAAGATCACCAGGTCAGCGACGTCGGCGGCCTCGAGTTGCTTCAGGAATCGCTCTTCTTCATCCGGGAGGGAGTCTCCCTGGGCGTCGAATGTCAGCGCCCAGGGTGCGGTGGTGGCTGCGGTCATGGCGCTTCCCCTTCACTGAAGTCACGATGTCTGCAGTGCGCGCATGAGGTCGACCAGTCCGGCGCCCTGAAAGTTCGGGTCGCGGTTGAGCGACGTCGCGGACGAGGTGAAGATTCGCTTGACCTCGTCGGGGCGCCCCACGAACTCGCGCTGCACCGAGAGGAAGGCCGCAATGGCCCCGGACACGTGCGGGGCAGCCATGCTGGTCCCACTGTCCTGGATATACACCGCGGCACCGTCGAGCCCCTCGAATTTGGCGCGCTGGATGTTGGCGAGGTTCGTGCCGGCCGCAGCCGAAGTGATCAGCTCGCCCGGTGCCACCAGGTCGGGCTTACGACGGCCGTCCCCGGTGGGCCCACGCGAGGAGAAGTACGAAATTCCGTTGGTGTGTGGTGAATCCCGGTGTGTCGAGCCGACGGTGATGGCCAGGTCTGCATTGCCCGGATCGTTGATTGTGACCGCAGCGCTGAATTGGCTGACGTCAGATTTCTGGACGTTGAGTTTGACCGAACCAGAGTTGCCGGCCGCGACCACCACGACGACGCCGGTGCGCATCAGTCGGTTCACCTCCAGGCACAGCGGACTCTGTCCGCAGGCGAACCATTCGGCCAGGAAGTCGTAACCCAGGCTGAGATTCACGCCGTGGATTCTGCTCAGCTTGCCGGTGTCGCCGTTCACCTCGCGAACATAGGCCAGCGCCCGGATAACCCTCGTGGTGCGCGCAGTGAGATCGCCAAGACCACCGAGTACCTTCAGGCTGACCAATTTTGCATGCGGTGCAACGCCTTTGAGTAGCTCAAGGTCTACCGAGCGCGGCGAGAGGATCGGGTCGGCCCCCGCCACAGCCCCATTGTTCCGCCGCTTCTCGGCGGCGATCGCGCGAGGCTTTCCACGGTCGGGCTTCCATCGGGCCAGACTGCCGGCGATGATGCCGGCCACGTGTGTTCCGTGCCCGTCGTCGTCGACGAGCGCTGCCGCCGGATCGTCACTGCCGGAAACGAAGTCGCGATGCAGGTCGATCACCGACGGATCGTTGAGCGTGTGTTCGCCCTGGAAGTGCGGATGGGTGCCGTCGATGCCGGAGTCGATCACCGCCCAGACGATGCCGTCGCCGAAGGCGGCGAATGAACGTTGGGCGGGCACCGCCTTGACCGTCGTGGTGGAGACGTCGATCTGGCGGTGCACTTCGAAGTCGGGCCAGATCCGGAAGATGGCGCGGTGCGGCCAGTCACCGGCAGCCGCGTCTGCGGTTGCGATGTTCTGCATCTGCTCCGGCGTCAGTTCGCCGGCCAGATATTGATCTGCCACCACGGTCGGCTCACCCTGTGCACCGACGAGTTTCCACAGCTCCTCGACGCGTGCGATCGCTCCGGCCAAACCGCCGGCCACAGTTGGTTCCGCGCCCATCCCGTAGCGCAGATTCAGCTCGATCATGATCGGTTCGGCTTGGCCCGCAGGTTGCTCGTCGTCGAGGGAGTCGGATCCAGTTCCGATTCCCCTTACCGAGGACCTGAACGACTTCGTCGCCGGGAAGAGATCGAGGTTCGCGATGCTTTCCACGGCCGGCCGAAGCTTGCGTTGCAGCGGTCCGGTGACAACCCCGGGTTGCAGCAGGTCAGGTGGAGGGGGTGTCTGATCGACCGTGGGCACGGGGGCCGCGGCGACCAGAACACCGATCTGGCAAGCATCGTCGTGCTGCTGACGACCGGCAACGGTGGTGTGTACAGCTCTTTCGCCGGCGCGCCTGACCCGGCGCAGGTGCTTCTGCTTCACCAGCGCGTTGGTGGCCTCGTCGACCCGCCCCTCCCACGACGGCCGGTCACCCTCGTAGAGCCGGTCCCCAGGCAAGAACGATGCTGCGAATCTGGCACCGACCATCTCCTTGAGCCGGGTTTCGGTGGCCGGTTTGTCGGCCTTCTCCAAGGCAAGCACAGCGCACATCACCCTTGCCGCCCAAATTATTTCAGCCGCCGGCGGCTCCCGATCACTGAAGTCGGATTGATCGGTCACGAGGGGGTCCCGGATGCATCCCGATGGTTCCTACCTGACGATCCGAAGACTGCCATGTCCCAACCCCGTGTGATGCCAGTGCTACAGCTACCGTGCCTGCAACTTACTCCGAGCCATGCCGGTGCACAGGCTTTCGCAGATTCACGATGTCCCCGCTGAGTTCAGCTGCTCAGGCCAGGCGGCCTCTGTCAGCTTCGGCCTCCTCGATGAGCCGGCGAAACCGCGCCGCCGGGTAGGTGGCGGCGCCCGCCGACGTGACTCGCTGCACCAGGGCCAGGTCGGATGTCGCCACGGTGATGTCGTCCGGTCGGTCGTCGGTTCGGATCAGTCGCACGATCTCGTCGTCCGCGGAATTGGCCCCGGGTCGTGGAGCCGCCGCGATCGTGACGACATCAGATCCGATGGGCGGCGAGGGCGGCTTCTCGAAGACCACGGTGACGTCCAGCCCCTGTGCCGATGCCCAGACGTCGAGCTGCCGGGTCAGGCGGATCATCGCGGCATGGCGGTCCTTCCACCAGCCGTCTGGACGCGCACCGATCACGTTCATCGCGTCCACGATCCACCGCACTCCTCCGACGGTACGGTGCAGCCATGAACCTGGTCACCTATGAATGCGAAGACCACGTCGCCACCATCACCTTGAACCGGCCCGAGGCCCGCAACGCCATCAACGGGGCGATGCGCCAAGACCTCAACGCCGCCTGGGACCGGTTCCGCGCCGAGGAGGATGCCTGGGTCGGGATCCTCATGGCCGAAGGGGACGTGTTCTGCGCCGGCGCGGATCTCAAGGACTCGGCGGGCGCGGTCGGCACATTTCCCGGCACGTTCTGGGAGAAGCCGACCATCAACTCGTTCGAATCCGGCATGGAGCTCTTCAAGCCGACCATCGCCGCGGTGCACGGTCCCTGTGTGGGCTACGGCCTGACCGGATTGTTGTTCTGCGACTTCGTCATCGCCAGCACCGACGCGGTGTTCCGGTTCCCCGAGGTGACGCTCGGGGTGCCCACCATCGTCGGAGCGATCCGGCTGCCTCAACGGGTGGGCTGGGCCGCGGCGATGGAGCTTTTGCTGACCGGGGAGCCGATCAGTGCGCAGCGCGCCCTGGAGATCGGACTGGTGTGGAAACTCGTCGAGCCCGACGCCCTGGCCCAGACGGCCCGAGACTGGGCACGGACCCTCACCAAGGCCGCTCCCCTGGCCCAGCGCGCCACCAAGGAAGTGGCGTGGCGCAGCGCCGACATGAGCTGGATCGACGCCGTGCGGTTCGGCGAGACGATGCGCAAGGTCGCCGCGGCCACCGAGGATGTCGCGGAGGGACTGCAGGCCTGGCGGGAACAGCGGCCACCGCAGTGGCGGGGCCGCTGAACCGCCGGGCTTACGGGGACTAGGCCCCGCTCAGTGCCGCCAGCGCCGCGTCGTAGTTCGGCTCCTGGCCGATCTCCGGCACCAGCTCGGTGTAGACGACGTTGCCGTCCGCGCCGATCACCACGATGGCCCGGCCCAGCAGGCCGGCCAGCGGGCCATCGGCGAGGGTGATCCCGTAGTCGGCACCGAAACTGGACCGGAAGCCCGAGGCGCTGGTGACGTTCTCGATGCCCTCGGCGCCGCAGAACCGCTTCAGCGCGAACGGCAGATCGTTGGAGACGGCCAGCACGGCACCGCCGGCGGCTGCCCGCTCGTTGAAGGTCCGCACGCTGGTCGCACAGACCGGGGTGTCGACCGACGGGAAGATGTTCAGCAGGACCGGCTTGCCGGCGAACTGTCCACTGTCCACCGCGCTCAGGTCGGTTCCGGTCAAACTGAACGCCGGTGCCGGCGAGCCGACAGCCGGCAACTCGCCCACGGTGTTGATCTGGTTTCCACGTAACGTGATCTGCGCCATGGCACCAGTCTGCCAGCCCGCCGCAAGGCGTCGACGGCGGGCCGCAGTCGCCGAGCTCAGCGCCCGGCGGCCACCGGCTCGGGCTGCTCGTGGGGCTCCACGATCGGCGGGACGGTTGCCGCGGCCGCGACGCTCAAGTAGGCCACCACGAAGCACAGCACCGCGTACCACAGGGATCCCACCGGGTCACCGTTGGCGGTCACCCCGTCCGCCGCACCCAGGTAGGCGGGCAGGGCCGTCAACCACAGCACCGTCATGACCGACAGATACACCGCGGCGTACCGGAGCACCAGCCGGTTGTCGTAGCGGCCGGCGACACCAGGATTTGTTCGCAGCCGGCGCCACTGGATGATCAAGACCGGGACGGCCACCGCGACGATGACGAGAAGTTCGACGGCATAGCCGATCCCGATCAGCCGGCCGTCGGTGGCCGCACCCAGCAGGGTCGCCGGCAGCGGCAGGATGCCCGTCCCGAGCGACGCCAGGATGCCGATGACGATCGTTCGCCACACCACCTGCGGGCCGGTGAATCTCCGGCCCTGCTCGATCTGGCGACCGACCAGCAGTTGGACGCAGAACGCCAGCGACGCCGGCCACAGCGCAGCGAACACCACCACACTGCCCATCGGCACCGAGGCGAACAACGGTTGGTTCAGCGGGTTGTCCACCGACCACTCCCACCAGCGCAGCTGCGGGCCGAGGTGGTCGAAGATCTCGTAGAACGCGTGGTGGACGAAGCCCACGCAGATGGCCCCGACGATCGTTCCGTAACGGCGGAACACGCCCAGGATCCGGACGATCTCGAAGGAGACCGTGGCCATCATCGGATAGATCGCCACGATGTAGAGCGGTAGCCGGCCCCATAGGAAGTCGACGGTGAAGACGTTGTGCGCGAACATCGTGTCGACGTGGTCGGCGATGCCGAACGCGCCCGGAAAGTACAGCGGCGGCTCGATGATCAGCAGGTAGGCGATCGCCCCGAACCACAGCGCCAGGTTGGTGGCATCCCCACGGCGGTACCGGCTGATCGCATAGATCAGCGCCAGCACCGCCCCGGTGATCACCGTGATCTCCAAGACCGGCAGTGTCCAATTCTCCAGCTGCAGGGGGTTGCGGAATTCCAGCAAGCCCCCGGCCTCACCGCAGGAGAAGCCCAGCGACTCGGCGAGGTGCTCGAATGTCGGGGTACACAGGTCGGGCATCAGGCCGTCTTCTCCTCTGCGGTGTACCACTTGGTCACGTCGTAGCCGTCGTCGTAACGGGCAAACCACTCGTTGGCCAGCACCGGGATCTTTTCGTGAGCCGGCTTGTGATTGGGCAGCTGGCTACGGACGATACCGGCCACCGCGGTGGCCATTTCGCGCTTCGGCAGATGCGCGAAGGCATCCAGCACCGGACCCTGATCGGCGGGCCAGCCGAACGGAACGCGCCGCCGCCAGGCCTGCTTGGCGCGGTAGGTGCTGAACAGCGACAGCGCGTCAACCTTGCGGTCCTCCAGGGGAATATGACGATTGAAGCCCTCGCACGCCACCTTGATCACGCTCATCACGTGCTTGAAGATCGACGGCGCCATCCGCATCCGATACCACGGGTCGTTGATGACGTGGTCGTAGATGATCAGCGCGGAGCTGCGGTGCTCGACCTCCTCAACGAAGTGCCACAAGAACAGGGACGCCACCCGGTCGTCGCCCGGGGCGAACAGCGTGTCGTCGTGGTCGAGCATCAGCTTGAAGACCGGGGTGAAGGTGGCTTCGAGGTCAGCGGTGTAGGCCAGCCGGTAGTCCAGTGATTTTTCGGCCGACATCTTGTCGAACATCGCGTTGCATTCGTCGACGGTTTCCTTCAGCCCCGGGTAGGCCCTGACCAGTGCTTTGGCGTGGCCGCGGTGGGCCATCGAGTGCTGGCCCTCCTGACGCACAAAGGCATCGGCCTCTTCGGCGACGGCGGGGTCGGTGATCAGCGGCATCGCCTCGGCGATCATGCCGCCGATCATCTTCTCGAAGCCGATCGCCAGCAGCGAGACCGCGTTGGCCATCGACGAGAACGCCGGGTTGGCTTCGTTCCACAGGAACGGCACCGGGTACTCGGCGAAGGCGAACCGCAGTTTGCGCACGATCAGGTCGGTCATCACTACCTCAGCTCGAAACATACATCTAGATGTCTTCGCGTATGATTGTTCGATGCTCCAAGCTTGTCAACCAGGTCACTGATGGCCCGTCGACGCGGCTGGGGAGGCAACCCGCCGCACACCGATGAGGAGGCCGGCCGGCGAATCATCGCCGCGGCCGTCGAGCTGGTGGCGCAGACAGGTTCGGCGGTGTCGCTGGCCGACGTCGCCACATCACTCGGGGTGATCCGGCAGACGGTGTATCGCTACTTTCCCACCGCCGACGCGCTGATGCGCGCCGTCGCCATCGCCTCGGTCGACGACTTCCTCGACCGGCTCACCGAGCATGTCCACGGCATCCACGATCCTGCCGATGCGCTGGCCGAAGGGGCGGTCTACACCCTGGATGCGGTGGCCCGCTCCCCCCACCTGGGCGCCATGCTGTCGTCGTCGTCGGCGCACAACCGCGAGATGGCCTCCGAAGAGGCCCGGGCCTTCGGGATGCGGATGATCGAGCGGTTCGACGTCGACTGGGCCCAGCACGGCTATGACGAGGCGGCGCTGCGCGAACTCGTGGAGTTCACCCTGCGGATCATGCTCTCGTTCGTGGTGGCGCCCAACGAACCGGATCGCTCCCCCGACGAGTTGCGCCGATTCCTGCGTCGCTGGCTGGGCGAAGCCGTCGCCGCCCAGTCGCGGCACGCCGTCGACTGACCGCTTCCGCTATACCCCCGGCGGTTACCCGAATATTTTCGTATACCCTACGGGGTATAGTATCCACGGGACAGGAGCGAGCGGAGGGAAACGAGCAGTGATGAACATGCGCGCGATTGTCAGCCAAGCCTGGATGCCTGTCGTGGTGGCGTCAGCGGCGATCGCCGGAGCGCTGGCAGTGGTGAGCCTGCGTGGCGCGTTCGGCGCCGATGAGATCTTCCGCTGGGACGGCAGTGGGTCCCAGGTGATCCACTCGATCAACGAAAAGCAGGTCCGCTACGAGGTTTTCGGGGACGATTCCGCCGCCGGTTCGGTGAGCTACCTCAGCACCGACGCCCAGCCCGAGCAGGCGACGTTTCACGGTCTGCCCTGGACCCACACCATGATCACCTCGAGCCCGTCGGTGATCGGCAACGTGATCGCTCAAGGCGACGGCGACGCGATCGGTTGCCGCATCACCGTCAACGGCGCCGTCAAGGACGAGCAGCTGGCCACCGGTCACCACGCTCAGGTGTTCTGTCTGGTCAAGGGCGCATGAGCGGCCACGGCACCTCTCGTCCGGGGTATATGCGTGCGGTTCGCCGGCTGGCCTGGCCGCTGGTGATCTTCTGGCTGCTGCTGACCGTCGGGCTCAACGTGCTGGTTCCACCGATCGAATCGGTGGCACGTGAGAACGCGGTGACCATGTCGCCACCGGACGCGCCGTCGATGATCGCCGCCAAACACATCGGCGCCACCTTCGAGGAGTTCGACTCCGACGCCATGGCGATGCTGGTGCTCGAGGGCGAGAGCGAGCTGGGCCCGGAGGCGCACCGCTACTACGACTCCGTGATCGCCAAACTGGTTGCCGATCGCGAACACGTCCAGCACGTCGCCGACCTGTGGGGCGACCCGATCACCGCCGCCGGGGTGCAGAGCACCGACGGCAAAGCCGCCTATGCGCAGATCAACACCGCAGGCGACCAGGGCAGCACCTTGGGCAACGAGTCTGTCGACGCGGTCCGCCAGATCGTCGCGTCGGTGCCCCCGCCGGACGGGGTCAAGGCCTACGTCACCGGTCAGGCGGCACTGACCACCGACATGAACGAGGCCGCCGACAAGAGCATGCTCAAGATGATGGGCGTGACCGGTCTGGTCATCATCGTCATGCTGGCCATCGTCTACCGTTCCGCCGCCACCGTGGCGCTCGCGCTGGCGATGGTGGGCTTCGAGATGGGCAGCGCACGCGGACTCGTCGCACTGCTGGGACACCATGGCCTGCTCGGCTTTTCGACCTTCGTGGTGGCGATGCTGTCGTCGCTGGCTATTGCGGCCGGGACCGACTATGCGATCTTCCTGATCGGGCGCTACCACGAAGCCCGCAATGCCGGCGAAGACCCCGAGACCGCCTGGTACTCGATGTTTCGCGGCACCTGGCACGTGATCTTGGGTTCGGGCCTGACCATTGCGGGCGCGTCGCTGTGCCTGCATTTCGCCCGGCTGTCCTATTTCAAGGCGCTGGGCATCCCGTCGGCGCTGGGACTGCTGGTGGTGATCGCCGGTGCGCTCACCGTGGCCCCCGCTATCGTCGCGATCGCCTCCCGACACGGCCTGCTGGAGCCCAAGCGGGCCGAGGGCCGCGGTTGGCGGCGGATCGGAACTGCCAATGTCCGCTGGCCCGGTGCGGTTTTCGTGGCGGCACTACTGGTCACCCTCGCGGGCATGATGGCGGTTCCCGGCATGAAAATCAGCTTCAACGACCGCCATTACATCCCGGCGAACCTGCCCGCGAACGTCGGCTACGACGCCGCCGAACGGCACTTCAGCGCCGCCCGGATGAACCCCGATGTGCTGATGGTCGAAAGCGACCATGACCTTCGCAATCCTGCCGACATGATCATCTTGGACCGGATCGCCAAGAACATGTTCCGCACCCGCGGGGTCGAGCGGGTGCAGAGCATCACCCGGCCGCTGGGCAGCCCGATCGACCACACCTCGATACCGTTCCAGATCAGCATGCAGGCGGTCCCGGTTCAGGAGAACCTGCAGTTCATGACCGACCGACTGTCGGACATGGTGAGGATGAGCGACGATCTGGGCGCCACCGTCGACTCCATGGTGCGGCTGCGCGAGCTGGTCACCCGGCTGAACAGCACCACCGACAAGATGAGCGTCGACATGACCGCGGTCACCGCGACCGTCGACGAGATTCGGGACCACATCGCCGATTTCGACGATGTCGTGCGGCCGATTCGCAACTACTTCTACTGGGAGCAGCACTGCCTCAACATCCCGGCCTGTGATGCGATCCGGTCGGTCTTCGACGCCTACGACGGCATGGACAGCTTCAGCGAGGAAATGCGGCCACTGCTGGCCGACTTGACCGAGGTGAACACGCTGATGCCGCAGCTGGTCGAGCAGTTCGACCCGATGATCGCGGTGGCGAGATCGATGCAGGCCAGCCTGCTCACGATGCATTCGAGCTTCTCCGGCCTGGTGACCCAGATGTCGAGGATGACCGACACGGCCACCGAGATGGGCCGGGCCTTCGACGCCTCCAAGTCCGACGACTACTTCTATCTGCCCCCCGAGGCCTTCGACAACGCAGATTTCCAGAAGGGCCTCAAGCTCTTCCTGTCCCCGGACGGTACGGCGGCACGATTCATCGTCACCTACGACGCCGACCCGGCCACTCCGGAGGGCATCGCCATTGTCGAACCGATGCTGGCGGCCGCGCACGACGCGGTGAAGGGAACGCCGCTGACCGGCGCCAAGTTCTATCTGACCGGAACGGCGGCGGTGTACAAGGACATCCAAGTCGGCTCGACCTACGACATCCTGATCGTCGGGGCCGCGGCAGTAACGCTGATCTTCATCGTCATGCTGCTGATCACCCGGGCGCTGGTCGCCTCCGCGGTGATCGTCGGGACGGTGTTGCTCTCGCTGAGCGCAGCGTTCGGCCTGACCGTGGTGGTGTGGCAGCACATCCTTGGACTGCAGCTGAACTGGATCGCGCCGGTCTTCGGGGTGATCATCCTGCTGGCGGTCGGCTCGGACTACAACTTGTTGCTGGTCTCCCGGTTCCAGGAGGAGATCGGCGCCGGGATCAAAACCGGGATCATCCGCTCAATCGGCGGCACCGGCTCGGTGGTGACCGCCGCCGGCCTGGTGTTCGCCTTCACCATGATGTCGATGGCGGCCAGTGACCTGTATTCGATCGGTCAGGCCGGCAGCACCATCGGCCTCGGCCTGCTGTTCGACACCCTGATCGTGCGGTCGTTCCTGACGCCGTCGATCGCGGCGCTGCTGGGACGATGGTTCTGGTGGCCGCAGAACATCCGGCGCGCGCCGCCCCGTCCCGCTCTCACCCGAGCCGATGTGACCCCGGTGACCGCGGGATCACCGTAGGACGCCGCTCAGTGCACCCCGAGGGTGCCCGCCAGATACTGCTCGCGGCAGGCGGTGCGGGCCAGCTTTCCACTGGTGGTGCGGGGGATGGCGCCGGCCGGGACGAATCGGACCTCGGCGGCGTTCACCCCGTGCACCCGCTGCACCCGGTCGCGAATGGCCGCGATGGCCGGCGCGGGGTCTTTGCGGCCGGCGCCGGTCGCGCGCTCGGCGGCGATCACCAGCTGGTCGGCGGCCTCGGTCGGGACCGCGAACGCGACCACGTAGCCGCCACGCACCATCGGTGAGGCCGCCGCAACGCTGGCTTCGATGTCCTGGGGGTAGTGACCGCGTCCCCCGAGCGTGATCAGGTCCACCCTGCGGCCGGTCACGTAGAGCTCCCCGTCCAGGTAGAAGCCCAGATCGCCGGTGCGCAGCCACCGGCAGTCGACCGGCGCCGAACCGGCATGGCTGCCGCGCTCCAGCCGTGACCTCAGGTGGGCGCCGAACGCGTGCCGGGTCTCCTCCGGCCGGCCCCAGTAGCCGGCGGTGACGTTGTCGCCATGCAGCCAGATCTCGCCGATGTGGCCGTCGGGTAACTCGGCGCCGGCCTCGGCGTCGACGATCACCGCCGACAGACTGCGGGCGACCTGCCCGCAGGAGACGTGCGGCACCGCTCCCGCAGCATCGTCGGCCACCGGCACCGCCCGGCCGGCACCGAGTTGATCGCGGTCCAGATACAGCGCGCTCGCCTGCGCATCCGGGGCGATGGAGGCCACGAACAGCGTGGCCTCAGCAATCCCATAGGACGGCTTGATGGCGTTGGGCGGCAACCCATATGGCGCGAACGCCTCGGTGAAGGTGGTGATCGCCGTCATGTCCACCGGTTCGGATCCGATGATCATCACGACGTTCGACAGGTCGATGTCGGCGTCCGGCGCCGGCAGGCCCCGTGCCGCGGTCAGCTCGTAGGCGAAATTCGGTGCGGCAGTGACCACCCGGCCTCTCCGCGAGGCGTCCGACAGGGCATGTATCCAGCGCTGCGGCCGGCGGATGAAGGCCGTCGGCGAGATCAGCGTGGAGTGTCCCCCATAGACCGCCGGAAATCCGATCATCGACAGCCCCATGTCGTGGTAGAGCGGTAACCAACTGAGGCCGTGCGTGTTTCGGTCCAGCATGTCGATGGCCAGGATCATCTGCAGCAGGTTGGTGCCCACCGATCGGTGGGTCACCTGCACGCCCACCGGTGCCCGCGTGGTGCCCGAGGTGTACTGCAGGTGTGACACCCCGTCGACGTCGATCTCGACGGGCAGGAACCCCGCCCCGGCGGAGTTCGGAATCTCGTCCATCACGGCGACGCGCGGCCGCACCGGCTGCGGCAGCCGGCCCAGAAACTCCTCCACCACCTCGCGCGCCGCGGCCGTGGTCAGCACCGCCGTCGGCGTGCAGTCCCGCAAAGCGGTGTCGAGCCGCTCGGCGTGCCCCGGCAACTCGGGGGCGAACAGCGGCACCGCGACGGCTCCGCATTTGACGGCCGCATAGAACCCGGTGACATAGTCCAGTCCCTGCGGCGCCAAGATCGCCACCCGGTCGCCGGGGACGGTGAGTTGTTGCAGCCGGGCGCCGATGGCACGCAGACGCTCGCCGAGCTGCGTCCACGTCAGCTCCAGCGCCTGGCCCTCCACCGGACCGGCGAAGTCGAGGTAACGGAACGCCACCGCATCCCCCACGTGGGCGATATTGCGGTCGATCAGCGAGATCAGGGTGTCCCCCGGCGGCAGAACGATGCCGCCGTCGGAGTCCAGGCACTCCTCGATCTGCACCAGTCCGGTGGGGGCCGTCGAACGCTGCGGCTGCGTCATGCCCCGCAGTCTAGAGCCTGCGTCGCTGTGGCGTCGCCAGCATCGGACGCGAAAGAGGCGTCACCACAATGGAGTTGGCGGATCACATCGCCGGTTCGCGCAGCGCCAGACTGATGATGAGATAGCCCATGCAGATCAGCAGGTTGAGCGAGGCGATCATCACCCCGGCCACGACGAGCGCGTTCATCAGGCGTTGCCGGTTGCGCCGTGCCCGAGCCAGCCGCTGCTCCTGCTTGATCTCCGTGGCGGCGAGGGCGAACGCGTAGTCGACGGATTCCTCGGATGCCAGCGGCGCACCGAGCGCCATCTCACGCAGCCGCCCGGGCGGAATGCGCACGCCCACCCCCGCGAAGCGCCGGCTCATTCGACGTGCCGCCCAGCGGCCGAGCACCTGCGGTGTCTGCTCCCAGGGTTGTGCCCACCGGTCTGACCGGTACGTCATGAACCTTGAGCTTAGCCACTTCGGCCCACGAATCCGATGCCTTCGCGAGGTTCACAGCGCATCCGCAGCGCAGTGCTGACGATGTGGGCAAAACCGAACTATCGCCGCGCGGACGGCGGCACAATACGAGGAGTAAGAATGTGGGGACCGTCACATGTGACCCGGCGGTTTAGCGAGACTCACGGAAGGAAAGACGAGGAGCAGGCGACGCTTCGACCGCCGCATCAACCCGGTGAAAGGGAACGAATTTCCATGACGACCATCGAGACGAACCCATCGGCAAGCACACCGGTCGAGCGCGATATCGACGCCGACATCGCAGCGGTGCAGGAGTACTTCGACAGCCCCCGTTTTGAAGGCATCACCCGTCTCTACAGCGCCCGCCAGGTCGTCGAGCAACGCGGCACCATCCCCTCCGACTACATCGTCGCCCGCGAAGCAGCGACCGCGTTCTACGCGCGGCTGCGTGAGCTGTTCGCCGCCAAGAAGAGCATCACCACCTTCGGCCCGTACTCGCCCGGCCAGGCCGTGGTGATGAAGCGGATCGGTATCGAAGGCATCTACCTCGGGGGCTGGGCCACCTCGGCGAAGGGCTCCATCACCGAAGACCCCGGTCCTGACCTGGCCAGCTACCCGCTGAGTCAGGTTCCCGACGAAGCGGCCGGACTGGTGCGCGCCCTGCTCACCGCCGACCGCAATCAGCACTACCTGCGCCTGAAGATGACCGAGGAGCAGCGGGCCGCCACTCCGGCCGTGGACTACCGGCCGTTCATCATCGCCGACGCCGACACCGGTCATGGCGGTGATCCGCACGTGCGCAACCTGATCCGGCGCTTTGTGGAGGCCGGCGTGCCCGGCTACCATATCGAGGATCAGCGTCCCGGCACCAAGAAGTGCGGCCACCAGGGCGGCAAAGTGCTGGTGCCCTCCGACGAGCAGATCAAGCGGCTCAACACCGCCCGGTTCCAGTTGGACCTCATGGGCGTGCCGGGCATCATCGTCGCGCGCACCGACGCCGAGGCGGCCAACCTGGTCGAGAGCCGCTTCGACGAACGGGACCAACCGTTCATTCTGGGCACCACCAATCTGAAGATCCCGTCCTACAAGGCCTGCTTCCTGGCCATGACGCGGCAGTTCTTCAACTCCGGGATCACCGAGATCAACGGCCACCTGCTCTACGACCTGCCCGAGGGCGAGTACGCCGCGGCGGATGCCTGGCTGGAACGCAACGGCATCACCGCGTTGATCACCAAAACCGCCGAAGGCTGGCGCAGCGACGGGCGCACCTCGGTGGACGGCATCTTCGATGACGTCGAATCGAAGTTCGTCGAAGCGTGGCAGAACGACGCCGGGCTGATGACGTTCGGCGACGCGGTCGCCAAGATGCTCGAGTTCGCCGAACGTGAAGGCGAGCCGAAGGACATGAGCGCCGCCGAGTGGCGGGAATTCGCCGCGCGAGCACCGCTGTACACCGCCCGGGAGAAGGCTGCTGAGCTCAACGCCGATCCCGGCTGGGACTGTGAGCGGGCCAGGACACCCGAAGGCTATTTCCAGGTGCGCGGCGGCATTCCGTATGCGATCGCCAAGTCCCTGGCGGCGGCGCCGTTCGCGGACCTGCTGTGGATGGAGACCAAGACCGCCGACCTCGCCGACGCCCGGGAGTTCGCCGAGGCGATCCACGCCAAGTACCCGGACCAGATGCTGGCCTACAACCTGTCCCCCTCGTTCAACTGGGACACCACCGGCATGACCGATGACGAGATGCGGGCCTTCCCCGCCGAGCTGGGCAAGATGGGGTTCGTCTTCAACTTCATCACCTACGGCGGCCACCAGGTCGACGGGGTGGCCTCCGAGGAGTTCGCCGCCACCCTGTTGCAGGACGGCATGCTGGCGCTGGCTCGCCTGCAGCGCAAGATGCGGCTGGTGGAGTCGCCGTACCGCACCCCGCAGACCCTGGTCGGCGGGCCGCGCAGCGATGCTGCGCTGGCGGCGTCGTCGGGTCGCACGGCCACCACCAAGGCGATGGGCGCCGGGTCCACCCAGCATCAACATCTGGTGCAGACCGAGGTGCCCAAGAAGCTGCTGGAGGACTGGCTGGCGCTGTGGGCCGAGCACTATCAGCTCGGCGAGAAGCTGCGTGCGCAGCTGCGGCCCACCCGTCCCGGCTCCGATGTGCTGGAGCTGGGGATCTACGGCGAGGGTGACGAGAAGCTCGCCAACGTCATCGTCGACCCGATCAAGGACCGGCACGGCCGCAGCATCTTGACGGTGCGTGACCAGAACACCTTCGCCGAGAAGCTCCGGCAGAAGCGGCTGATCACGCTGTGTCACCTGTGGTTGATCCACCGGTTCAAGGCCGTGGCGGTGCACTACGTGACGCCCACCCAGGACAACCTGTATCTGACCGAGAAGATGAAGGAGAACGGCATCTTCTCCAGCGTCATTCAGGAGGTCGGCGAGATCATCGTCGCGGACGTCAACCAGCCGCGCATCGACGAGCTGCTGGCATCCGACGGGGAGGCGCTGGGCAAGCTGATCACGAAAGAGGGCTGAGCACGGCTACTCGGGCCAGCTGTTGCCGAGAATCGTCTCCACGAAGTCCTGACGGTGCAACGACGGGTCGAAGTGTGCGAGCACGTCGGCGTTCACGGTGCCGAATGTGCTGTCCGGGCGATGTTTGAAGCCGTCGTTGAAGGCGTGCAGGATGCGACGTTTGAAGTCGGGCCGCGGGTGCGCCGCGGTCACCGCGTCACGCAGGTCCGCGGTCAGGTCGTCACGGCCGAACCCGAGCACATCGGTTTCGACACCGGCGGTGACCAGGGCGATCTCCGGCTCCAGGAATTCGGGGATGCCCGGCGTGGTGTGCAGCGCGATGCTCAGCCACACCTTGCGGGCCTCGGCTTCGTCGATGCCGCGCTCCAGCAGGAAGGCGCGGGCGGCGTTGGCGCCGTCGACCTCGAAGCGCAGCTGCGACTCGCGGTAACGGTGGGTCAGGCCCAGGTCGTGAAACATGGCCCCGACATACAGCAGTTCCAAGTCGGGTGTCAGACCGCGCCGGCGGCCCTGCAGCACCCCGAACAGGTACACCCGGCGGGAGTGATGGAACAACAGGTCGTCTTCGGCATCACGAATGTATTCGGTGGTCTCGCGCACCAGGGCGGTGTCGGGGATGACGACGCCGGCGATGGTGTCAACAGCTCTGGTCATGATCTGGTTCCCTTCATCTCAAGCCGAGTATTTATCCGGCGAGACTTCCGCCGCCATCGACTCCGATGGTCTGCCCGGTGATGTATCCGGCGTCTTCGTCCAGCAGGAAGCAGATCGCATGGGCGATCTCGGCCGGCTTCCCGACGCGGCGCATCGGAATGTTCTGCAGCAGTGCGCTTTCCCGCTCTGACCCGACGGGACTGCGTTTGCGGTACATCTCGGTCTCCGTGGGGCCGGGCGCCACCGCGTTCACCGTGATTCCGGTCTGCGCGAGTTCCCGCGCCCAGATCCGCGTGCAGGCTTCCAGCGCCGCCTTGGCCGCCGCATACGGCGTTCGCTCCTGGGTACCCTGCGCGGTCAGGCTGGTGACATTGACGATGCGGCCCCAGCTGCGGTCGATCATGCCGGGCAACACCGCCTGAACCACCTGTACCGCGGTGCGCACGTTCAGGTCGTAGGTCTCAGACAGGTGATCGAGGTCCACCGAGCCGATCCGGCCGAAGTGCGCGAAGCCCGCGTTGTTCACGACCGCGTCGACCCTGCCGTCGGCGAGGATCGTACCCAGGGTGCGCGCGGTGGCTGAGCGGTCAGCCAGGTCTACCGAATAGAACGCTCCCGGAAAGTCGCGCGGGGTGCTGCGGGCGATACCGATCGGCTCAAAGCCGGTGGCTGCCAGGCGGTCTGCGACTGCGCGCCCGATGCCCTTGGATGCACCGGTCACCAAAACTCGCCGTGTGGGGGTGGTCTGTGGCATCGGGGTTCCTCTCCTATCGCCTCTCGCCGTCCAGTCTCGGCGGTGAGCAGGGAAACCAGCGGTGGCTGATCTGCCGCATATCCCACAGATTCAGACAAACGTCGGCTCGGAGCACGTGGCTGAATCTGTGGGAACCACGGCAGATTTGGCTATCGCGGCAGCCTCAGAGCCGCACCACACTGGCGGCAGTTCGCCAGGGTGTCGCCGCGCCGCGCTGGAGCCCGGCGATCGACTGGAAGGAGGACAGCGATGCGATTAGTAGTCGCCCTGACCGGAGCAACCGGCGCCGCCTTGGGCATCCGACTATTGGAAACGCTGGGCGAGTTGGGGATGGAGACGCACCTGATCCTCAGCGAGTGGGCACGGGCAACGATCAAGATCGAGACCGATGCCACCGTGGCCGAGGTCCGCGCCCTGGCGACCCACAGCTACAGCGCCAGGGATCTCGCAGCGAGTATTTCCAGCGGGTCGTTTCGCACCGATGGAATGGTGGTGTGCCCGTGCAGCATGAAGACGTTGAGCGCTATCCGAATCGGCTTCAGCGACAACCTGATCACGCGTGCCGCTGATGTCACGCTCAAAGAGCGACGCAAGCTGATCCTGGTCACCCGGGAGGCGCCGCTGAGTGAGATACACCTGGAGAACATGCACTACCTGGCGCGTGCCGGCGCGGTGATCTTCCCGCCGACCGTCGCCTATTACGGACGGCCAAGCTCCATCGACGAGGTGACCGACTACGTGGTGGGCCGCGTCATCGACCAACTGGGAATCGAGCACTCAATGATCGACCGGTGGAAAGATGATCAACGCCCGGGTCCGGATCGTGACGCGGCCAACCGCCAAGCCGACGAGTCGACACCTCCGCTGACGGTCGTGAGGCGAGCGAAATGACATCCACCACAGGACTTCCCGATCTCACCAACAGCGCCGAACCAGACAACGCCGGACCGGATCTGCGCAGTTGGCTCGCCACCCTGGAGGCTGCAGACCAGTTGCGCCGTGTCACCGTTCCCGTCGACTGGAACGAGGAGATCGGCGCGATCACCCGGGCCAACCTTTCTCTGGGCGGGCCCGCATTGCTGTTCGAGAACATCGTCGGCCACACCAGCACCCGATGCACCAAGCTCGTGACGTCGGCGCTTGGGAGCCGACGCCAGATCCGGCTCATGCTGGGGCTGCCCGAGGACACCAGCGATTCGCGGATCGTCGCGCACCTTCGCGAGGCGTTCAAGAATCCCATTCCACCGCGGGTGGTCGAGACCGGTCCGGTCAGGGAGAACATCGTCGAAGGCGCCGACATCAACCTGCATGAGCTGCCGGTGCCCAAGTGGCACGGTGAAGACGGCGGCCGCTACATCGACACCTACTGCGGTGTGGTCACCCAGGACAAGGCCACGGGCCGCGACAACATCGGCCTGTACCGGGGCATGATCGTGGGCCGCGACAAGATCGCCAAACTCCTGGTTCCGAGCCAGGGCTGGGGTGGCCATATGGCCGAATACAAACCGGAGCCGATGCCGGTTGCCGTCGTCTACGGCTGGCACGACGTGCTGCCGTTCTGCGCCGGCAGTCCGTTCCCGAAGAGCGTCTGCGAATGGGACATGATGGGCGCCTTACTCGGTCGCCCGGTGGATCTGGTCGCCTGCGAGTCGGTTCCCCTGCACGTGCCGGCATCGGCCGAGATCGTGGTCGAAGGATACATCGATCCCGACCCCGCAAACTTCGTCATGGAGGGCCCGTTCGCGGAGTACCCCGGATTCATCGGCGATGCCGCACCCGCGCCCGTCTTGCGGGTCACGCGTATCACCCACCGCAATGATCCGCTGTTACGCGGCACCCTCGAGGGCATCCGGCCCGGAATGCTGAACGAGGACAGCATCATCAACTTCGCACGATCGGCGATCACCTGGAACGCGCTCGACGATCTCGGGATCGGTGGCATCACCGACCTATGGATGACGGAGGTCACCAACGGTCAGAACACCCTGGTACAGATCCAAAAGCGCTACCGGGGCCATCCGCAACAGATCGCCGCGGCGTTGTGGGGCACCGGCGGTGCGGTGTGGTTCCACAAGAATGTCGTGGTCGTCGAAGAGGACATCGATGTGCATGACCCGGCAGCGCTGGACTGGGCCATGTCGTACCGAGTCAACGCCGGACTGGGCGATATCGCCTTCTTCGGGCCGGGATTCGGGTCCTCATTGGATCCGTCGACTCCGCCGGAACGCAACGACGCCAACAAGTACGGCGCGGGCGAATGGACCCGGGTGCTCGTCGATGCCACTCGTAGCTGGGAGATCGAGCCCCGCGACGCGTGGGGCAAGCGCCGGTTCCCACCGACCGACCGGCTCGCTCCGGAACTGGAGGCCCGAATCGCAGCCCGGTGGGCAGAGTATGGGATCGGTATTCCCTACCTCGACGAAGCGGGCCGCGAAATGCTGACCCTGGAGAAGCTGAGCAGACGGTTTCCGGCGGTGTAAGACCGTGGCGCATTCCCGATACCACCGGCCGAACAGCCTCAGCGGACCGTCGTGCGGAACCGATCCCGGTAGGCCTTCGGCGACACGCCCAAGTGGTCGGTGAACACCCGGCGCAGTGTTTCCGCGCTGCCGAAACCTGCTCGGTGCGCGGATTCGGTGACGCTGTGGCCGGCGTCGAGCGCGGCGCGGGCGGCATCGATACGCACCGTCTCGACATAGCGGGCCGGGGTGGTCCCGAGTTCGGACTGAAACAGCCGGGTCAGTTGCCGGCTGCTCAACGCGGCGCGCCTGGCCAGAGCGTTCACGCTGTGGTCGTCGGCCGGGTCGGCCGCGATCGCGTCGGTGACCTTGCGCAGCGCAGACTCCGGGGGCGGATCCGCCTCGACCAGCGTGGAGAATTGTGACTGTCCGCCTGCGCGTTTCAGATAGACCACCAGCCATCGCGCCACCTCGCGAACCAGCTTGCCGCCGTGATCCAATTCGACCAACGCCAATGCGAGGTCGATACCTGCTGACACGCCGGCCGAGGTGTAGACATCGCCGTCACGGATGAAGATGGCGTCCGGCTCGACCGCGATGTCGGGAAATGCCCGCGCCAGCAACCTGGCCTCGTGCCAGTGGGTGGTGGCACGACGGCCGCTGAGCACACCGGCCTGGGCCAGGATGAAAGACCCGGTGCAGATGGAGGCCAAGCGTCGGGTTCGGCCGGCAACCGACCTGACGGCGTCGACAAGTGCTGGATCGATGGGGCGCCGGGGCAGATAGTCGCCGCCGGCGACCAGGACGGTGTCGGCGGAAACGATGTCGGCAAGACGGTCGGTGACACCCAGCCGGGCGCCGATCGAGGTCGTCACATCGCGGCCGTCCACCGAGGCGAACTTGACCACGTAATCCGCGCCAAACCGATTGGCTTCGACGAAGACTTCTGCTGCCCCGGCGACATCGAGCATCGTCACCTCGTCGAAGACGACGATCACCACCAGCCGTGAGCCGGCACCGGGATCAGTCACGCAGCCATTATGTCGCCTTCCCCGGTGTACAGGCGGCGAGAGCCGACGAGCCCGGAGCTCCCGAGCAGGCGGCTAGCCGCGGATGCCCGCAATGGTGTCGGCCAGTGTTTCCCGGGGGGTTCGGAACACGATGCCGAAATCGCGTTCGGCAGGGGCGTCATCGGATTCGGGCATCTGGGTGTAGTACTGCATGCCCGCCTCGGTGACCGGAACCGAGAACGGCAGCGCCCGCTCGACTTGATCCAAGAAGCGGCCCGCCCAGCGCAGGGCGACATCGGGTACCGGCAGGGCGACCATGGGAGAACCCGACAACTCCTGAAGCAGGTTCGCCAACTCGCCCGGCGGCACCCGCCGGCCTCCGGCCATGTACCGGCGCGGCCCACGGCCCGGCTCCAGCAGCGCCAGGTGCAGTGCCGCGAGGTCACGAACGTCGATCACCAGCCAGGCACTGCCACGCCCGGGAATGACGTGCATCTGCAGCGCCGCCCGCACACCTTCGCCGGCCTCCCCCAACCGGTCTCCGACCGGCGGCCCGAGCACCATGCCCGGATAGGTGATGTTGACCGGGGCGCCGGCGTCCTGCAGTCCGCGCGCGTAGAGGTCTTCGCGGGCTTTCGACCGGCCGTAGCCGTCGGTGCCCCCAGCCACCGGCAGGTCCGCGCGCAACATCGTCAGTCCCGGGTGAAACAGCGCGGTGAAGCTGGAGACGTGAATGATCGGGTCCAGCCCCAACTCAACCGCCCCGCCGAGCACGTGGTGGGCACCGGCCGAGTTCGTGGACAACATCTGCTCCGTCTGGCGCGGATCGGTGGCCACCACCGCAGCAGCGTGGACGACCGCGTCGCAGCCGCGCAGCGCCTCGCGCACCGAGTCCGCGTCGGTGATGTCACCGACGACGTAGTCGGACACATCGACGCCGAGGCGCGCCACGCTGCTGTGCAGGCCCGCCGGGTTGCGGACCAGGAACCGCGGCCGGTGCCCGGCATCGGCGATCGCTTTGGCGGTCCAGCCCCCGACGAATCCGGTTCCACCGGTGATCAGTACGCGCATGGAGTCCATCTGCCCATACTGCTGAGGCCGGTGGCGTTCCGTCCGGTTTTGGGCTAAGTGCGCCGGGGCAGCGCAGCACCGATCAGCGGGGCGATTTTGTCGGCCATGTAGGCGTGACCGGCGTCGGTGGGGTGTACCCCGTCCGGGCCGATCAGGTCGGGCATGCCGACGAACCACCGCTCCGCGAGCGGGTCGACGAACTCCGCATCGACGAGGCGTGCCTGGATGGCGAGCAGATCGCGGATCCGCCACACGTTGCCCGGGACCTCGGCGGTGGGCCACGGCGGCCCGATCACCAGCATCCGCGCCCCCGGCGCGGTACGGCGGGCCAAGCCCAGGGTGTCGCCGATCAGCCGGCTCAACTCCCCCGGGTCGACGTCCTGGTCGTTGCGCGAGCCGAAGAACACCACCAGGGCGTCGTCGGGTTGCACCACGCGGCGGGTCAGGTCGCCGAACAGGGAGCCGTGGTTGCCGGGCACGCCGTACCCCGCACCGCCCTCGGCCGCCACGTCGGCGCTGACATAGACCCCGCGGCCGGCCAGGTTCTGCCATGCCCGCTCGGTCCAGTTCGCCGCACCGCGGCCGGTGTCCTCGTATCCGGAGGTGTAGGAGTCACCGATCACCGCGATCCGATTCGGGGAGGCACTCAGCGGCACCGTTTCGTAGTGGCGCGGCGTCTCGTGATCGCGTGCGAGGTAACCGGTTCCCGCGACCACCGCGACGACACCGGTCACCATCGCCACGGCGAACGTCAGCACCCGACTCACGGCTACTTCCTCCCCAGCTTCAGCGCAGACTAGCCGGAACCGCGACCTTGGCTTCGGCGAGGACGGCGTCGTCCGAGTCGTGCGAATCGTTCTCGTCATCCGGGTTGTCCGGCTCCGGCGGTTCCACCGCCAGGGGATCTTCGGCCGGTGTCACCTGGGCGGATTCCGGCCGGGCACCGATCATCCTGCGCATCCAGTGCCGCCCGGGTTCTTCCACAGCGTGGAACAGCAGCATCGACAACAGTGTCGCCGCCACCAGCAGGCCGCACACCATCCATTTGGCCTCGGTCGCACCCTCGTCGAGCACGATATCGAACTGCTTGGCGGCCCAGTTCCACGACGTGTGCACCAATTCATGGACCATGTACAGGCAGAACGAGATCTGCCCGCCGTAGACCATCGCGCGCGTGGACAGCAGCGCGGGAAGGCTGCCGATGCCGATCGCCAGGGCCATCACCAGCGGCACGAACAGCACATCGACCAGGCCGCCGCTGTCGTAGAGCCCGGAGATCGGATGGCTGTCGAAGTAATACAGGATCGCGACCATGGCGGCGATGATCAGCGCCGAGCAATACCCGGCGGCGCGGCGGGCCGAGTCGGTCGGGCTGATCTTGCGTACCGCGGCGCAGGCCAGCGCGCCCGCGGTGAACTGCATGACGATGCGCGGCAACCAGCTCCACGGGCTGTAGAACTCGCCCGTCGCCAGCAACAGCAGCAGCGGCGGGAGCGAGGCGATGATCGCCAGTATCGCCAGCCCGCGCGCGGAGGTGACCCGCATCATCCGGTAGACCGCCAGCACCAGCACGCCGAATAAGAGGTACGCCAGCCACTCGGCGCTGATCGACCAGGCCGGCCCGTCCCAGCTCGTCCCGTCGAAGAACGGCTCGAACCACAACTGCACCAGCAGGACCTGCCGCACGTAGCTGATCGCGGTGAACCGGCTGAGATCCTCGGTCGGGACGTGGCCGACGTGCAGGGTGAAGATCACCCACAGCAGCGCCAGGTGCATGGTCACCAGGTAGATCGGCCAGACCCGGGCGAGGCGCAGCCACAGGAAGTGCACGGTGGCGCGCACGGAGAACGTCTCCCCCATGCGCTCCAAGTAGTTCCAGGTCAGCACGAAGCCGCTGAGGATGAAGAACAGGTCGACGCCCTGGGCGCCGCGGTCGAGCACCGGGGCAAGCGTGTCGCTGAGCTGCGGGGACGCCAGTTGCAGCAGGGGCCGGAAGTGAAACAGCACCACCCAGACAGCGGCGATGATGCGAAGCCCGGTCAGTGCCTTGATCTCTCCGCTGCGCACAACACTCTTTCGCCGGTGGGCATCGCATGTCCTGACTGCCTCGGGTGCGGGCCCACCGAGACGGCCCGGCGATCGGCAGCCGCAGCCCGGTGGCCGGCAGCCCTCGCAGACTAACAGCGGGACTGTCCCGGGTGAAGTAATCGACCGGGCACGTCGGCGACCCAACCGAAGTGCCGTTGTGAATACTGTAGCGATGCCAGAGGACTATCAGGTTGGGCGCGGAATCGCCGACATCACCGGCGAGGCGGCCGAGTGCGGAATGCTCGGCTACGGCGTGGCCTCGCAACAGACCGACGGCCTGCACAACCGGCTGCGCGCGCGGGCATTCGTCATCGTCGATCCGGCCGCCGGAACCCGGCTGCTGCTGGTGGTCTGTGAGATTCCGCTGCTGCTGGAAAGCGTGCACCGCGAGGTGCTCGCACGTCTGGCCGCGACCTATGGCGAGCTGTACACGTTCGGCAACGTGATGTTGACGGCGACGCACACCCATTGCGGCCCGGGCGGCTACTCCGACCACCGGCTCTACAACTCCAACACCAAGGGGTTCCGGCCTCAGACCTTCAACGCGATCGTCGACGGGATCTGCGAAGCCGTCGAGCGAGCGCACGCCGACCTCGCTCCCGCCCAGCTGAGCCTGGCCGTGGGCCGGTTGCACGATGCCAGCTGCAACCGCTCGCCGTCGTCGTTCGCCCGCAACCCGGAGGCCGAGCGCGCTCACTTCCCGGACAAGATCGATCCGCAGACCACCCTGCTGCGTATCGAACGCGAAGGCCGGCTGGTCGGGGCGGTGAACTGGTTTGCCACCCACGGCACGTCCATGACCAACCGCAACACCTTGATCAGTGGCGACAACAAGGGTTACGCCGCCTACCTGTGCGAGCGCCGGGACCATGGCGTCGACTACCTGGCCGCGGAGCCACCGGACTTCATCGCGGCCTTCGCTCAGACCAACTCCGGGGACATGTCGCCCAATATCGGTCAGCGGCCCGGCAGCGGACCCACCGACGACGAATTCGAGAACACCCGGATCATCGGGTCCCGCCAAGCCGTGGCGGCCACCGAACTGACCCTGGGGCACGGCACCGCGGTCACCGGGGGCCTCGACGCCCGCGCCACCTATGTCGACCTGACCGATTTCGAGGTGCGGCCCGAATTCACCGGCGACGGCCGGGCCCATCGCACCGGCCCCGCGATCGCGGGCGCCTCCTGCCTGGCCGGCACCGACGAAGGTGCCGGTCCGGCGTACCCGGTGTTCAAGCAGGGCCGCAACCGGTTCTTCGACAGCCTGATCGCCAACACGGTGTACCGCCTCTCCCCCCGCCTGCGTGACGCGCAGGCGCCCAAGGGAGCGGTGGGTCCCGGCATCCGGCTGAACAAGGCCCTGTCGATGCTGATGCCCGAAGGCGGCCCGGTGCAATTGCTGCGCATCGGGCAGCTCTACCTGATCGGCATTCCCGCCGAAGTGACCATCGTGGCGGGACTGCGGTTGCGCCGCACGGTGGCGCAGATCGTCGGGGCCGAACTGCGCGACGTGTTGGTGGCCGGCTACAGCAACGGCTACCTGCACTACGTGACCACGCCGGAGGAATACGACGAGCAGCGCTACGAGGGTGGCAGCACCCTGTTCGGGCGCTGGGAGCTGCCGGCCCTGCAGCAGGTGGTGTCCGAGCTGGCCACCGCGATGCGCGACCAACGGCCGGCGCCGCCGGGCACGCGTCCCGCTGAACCGTCCCGTCTGCGGCGTTCCCGGCACCGGACGAAGCCGGATGCGCTGGCCGCCGGCCGGCGGTACGGCGATGTCTTGGAAGCCCCGCTGCCCGCGTACCAGCCGGGCGCCACGGTGTCGGCGGTTTTCGCCGGCGCGTACCCGAACAATGACCTGCATCGCGGTGGCACCTATGTGCGGGTGGAGCACCAAACGGATGGCCGGTGGCGCACCGTGGCCGACGACGGGGACTGGTCGACGACCTTCCGCTGGCGACGGGTCGGCCGGCGCGGGTCCACCGTCACGGTCACCTGGGCCGTTCCCGAAGACACCGCTGCGGGGCGATACCGGCTCCGCTATGACGGCGATGCCCGGGATCGAGACGGGCGGATCAGCGCGTTCAGCGGGGCGACCGAGCCGTTCGATATCTCACCAAAGCGTTAATCGGTCGCCCATGTGGCCTTAACTTCGCCGCATAACGTCGGAAACATCGAGGTCGGCGCAGCTGCCGACGGCGGTCGACGCGGAAGGCGGGGGCTGGAATGGCAATCGAGACCACCACACGGGGCACAGCACAGATCAACCCGGTCGTCGAGTGCGGCGGGGCACAGATTCGGGCGCACTACCGTCACCTTGCGACGGTGATCGCGATCCGGGGGCGCATCGACTCCACCAACGTGGACCAGCTCAGTGAACACGCCCGGCGCTTCGTGCTCGCCAAGGAGCCGCTGGTGCTCGACCTGAGCGGGGTCACCTCGTTCGCCGCCGCCGGCATCTGGTTGCTGTGCGTCCTGGACGGCGACTGCCGTGCCGCGGGAGTGGAGTGGACCCTCATCGAGAGCGCGTCGGTGCATGAACTGCTGGGCGACTTCGACGAGGACGCCATGTTCCCGACATCGCGGTCGGTGGAGCAGGCGCTGCACGCTCGTGCCGACGGCAACGACCAGCGCCGTCAACTGCTGCTGCCGCTGTTCCAGAAGTCGGCCTGAGATAGGTCGAGGACTCGCCACCGTACTGCGTTGGTGGCCGCTGGCCGGCGTGTTGGCGACGCTGGCGCTCGGTTGGGCGGTGGGACGCGGCTCGACACCGATCGACGACTGGTTCAGCCACGCGACCGGCACCGTTCTCGGCGAGCAGCCCCGGTGGCTACTGACCTTCACCAGCGGCTGGCTGATGCTGGCGGTGACGGTGGTGTGCCTGGTGGTGGCCTTATCGCGCAGGCAGTGGGCGCTGGCGACCGCGGTCCTGGCCTGCCCGTTCGCCGTCACCGCCGTCACCGTGGTGCTCAAGCACCTCTTCGATCGGCGTAACGGGCCCTACCTCGAATACCCCAGCGGCCATACCGCGCTGTTGGTCGCGGTGCTGGGAATGATGGTTCTGGTGGCCGGCTCGGCACTGGCCCGGATCTGGGCTCTGGCCGCGGCGATTCTGCTGAGCCTGCTGGGCATTCTCGGTCTGGTGGGCTGCGGCTACCACTACGTCACCGACACCGTGGGCGCGGTCATGCTCGCCACCGCGCTGGTGTCGGCGACGGCTCGGTTAACGTCTGCGTGTGATCGTGCTGCTGCCCCCGTCGGAGACCAAACGCACCGGCGGCGACGGGCCCCCGCTGCGCCTGGAGACACTGAGCTCCCCACAACTCACGGGCCTGAGGGCGGAACTGGTCGACGAGCTGGTGGAGCTGGCCGCTGATCCAGAGGTCAGCCGCAGCGCACTGGGCTTGTCGGCGTCCCAAGACGCTGAGATCGAGCGCAACGCCGCATTGCGCACCGCTGCCACGACTCCGGCAATTCAGCGCTACACCGGAGTGTTGTATGACGCGCTGGACGTCGACTCGCTGCGCGGCGCCGCAGCCGCCCGGGCCGGCGCACGATTGGCCGTCGGCTCCGCCCTGTTCGGCATGCTGCGGGCAACGGATCCCATACCGGCATACCGCCTCTCGGCGTCAGCCAAGCTGCCCGGAAAGCCGGGATTGGCCAAGCGCTGGCGCCCCGTGCTGGAGCCGGTGCTGGCCGAGATCGCCTCGGCCGAACTGATCGTCGACCTGCGGTCCGGGTCCTATGCGGCACTGGCCGGGATCCCGGGTTCCGTCCGTGTCGATGTGGTTGCCGAGCACCCCGACGGGCGACGAATCTCGGTGAGTCACTTCAACAAAGCGCACAAGGGGCGACTGGCACGGGCCCTGGCCAGCACCAGGGCCGAACCTGATGATGCCGCCGCGGTGGCCGCCATCGCCCGGCGGGCCGGCATGCGGGTGGAACGCGACGACCGCCGACTGACGATTGTGGTTGCCGCCTGACAGGCCACAATGGGCAGATGCGGAGTCTGCCGAGGGTGATTGTTGCTGCGTTGCTGCTCGCCGGGGCCTCCGGCACTGCGTCCGCGGCCCCGGGAGCGGAGGTGCCCCCGCTGTCGGAGCAGGCGCGGGCCGCCGGGTTCGTCGACGTGCGGACCGTGGTGCCGGACGCCATCATCGACCTGCGCTATGCCACCGCGAACAACTTCGTGGGTGAACAGCTCTACCCGTCGAACGCTCGGTGTCTGGTGCACGAGTCGCTGGCGCCGGGTTTGGCGACGGCGGCCGCCGCGCTGCGCAGCCGAGGCCGACTATTGGTGTTCTGGGACTGCTACCGGCCCCACAACGTGCAGGTGCGCATGTTCGAGGTGGTGCCGAACCCGAACTGGGTGGCCCGTCCGGGCTCGTTGGCCCGCAGCCACGAGACCGGGCGCTCGGTCGACGTGACGACCGCCGACGCCTATGGGCGATTGTCGGAGATGGGCACCGGATTCGATGACTTCTCGCCGACGGCAATGGCATTCGCCGAGGGGATCAGCGCCCGCGCCACGGCCGAGCGCGCCGCGCTGCGCGACGCGATGAGTGCCGGCGGCCTGGCCTACTACGCCGGGGAATGGTGGCATTTCAACGGGCCGGGCGCCGACGTGGGGCGCCCGATCCTGGACGTGCCGGTCAACTAGGCGGCGCCGCCAGGTGCCGTTCCACCGATTCGACCTTGGTGTTCATCGCGTCGACCGCGCCATCTCGCCAGTCGGCCTTGATCACGGTGCTGACCCGGGGTGAACGCGCGGCAACCGCTTCCACCGCCCGTTGCACCACGCCCATCGCTTCGGCCCAGCTGTCGCTTTCGATCACGGTGAACATGGAATCGGTGCGATTGGGCAGGCCCGACTCCCGAACGACCCGGACCGCCTCCGCGACGATCTCGCCGACTCCCTCCCCCACGCCGAGCGGCGTTACCGAGAACGCAACCAAGACCGACACGTGACTCACCCCTCCCGGAAGGCACACGGCCAGCCTACTTAGCATCGTGGCCGTGCGAGTTCTTCTCCAGCGTGTCTCATCGGCCCGCGTCACGGTCGACGGTCAGACGGTCGGCGCGATCGAACCGGACGGCCAGGGCCTGCTGGCACTCGTCGGCGTGACCCACAGCGACGATGCCGCCAAGGCCCAACGACTCGCCGAAAAGCTTTGGCAGTTACGCATTCTCGACGATCAGAAATCGGCAGCGGATGTGGGTGCGCCGATTCTGGTGGTCAGCCAGTTCACGCTCTACGCCGACACCGCCAAGGGGCGGCGGCCATCGTGGAATGCCGCGGCGCCGGGTCCGGTCGCCGAACCTCTGGTCGCCGAGTTCGCCGAGGCATTGCGAAAGTTGGGCGCACAGGTGGCGACCGGGCAGTTCGGGGCGCATATGCAGGTGGAGTTGGTCAACGACGGCCCGGTGACGGTGCTGCTCGAGATCTGAGCCGAAATCCGGGCCGTGGACGCTACGGTGGCCGGATGAACACAGCTGCCAAGATCCGTTGCGGAGTGTATGCCGTCAGCGCCGTCGCTGCGCTTGTCGCCACCTGGAGTCAGAATCTGGCCTACGACGGATCCGCCTTCCTTTCCCAGTTCCTGCCGGACACCGCGGTGACAGCGGCGTCACGCTCGATCACCGCGGACATCCTGATGCTCTCGGTGCCGGTGACGGTGCTGATGGTCTCCGAGGCCCGCAAACACAATGTGCGGTTCGTCTGGGCCTATGTCTTCGGCGCGTTCGTCACGGCGATCAGCTTCACGTTCCCGCTGTTTCTGATTGCCCGGGAACGGCGAATGGCCGCCGAAAGTGCCTCGGCGCCCGGGCTGGGCGCGGTTGATGTGGCGCTGCTGGCGGTGGCCACACTGGTGCCGATCGTCGGCACCCTGTGGGTCGTCACCCAGTAGGTGCCGCCCGCGATTCCCTCACTGTCTTCTTAGTAGGCCACTCCCCGAGGCCCGTTTTTGTCGGTGCATCGAACTAGTGTTCGATATATGAGCAGAGGTGCGGTCGCCGATCGAGACACCATCCTGGGGTGTCTGGCGACGATCGAGGCCGCCACCGAGCAGCTGCAGGCGTGTTCGTATGACGCACTGAGCGTCGAGGAACTGCTGTCGGTGCTGGCGCGGCGTGAGCAGCTGGCGTGGCGGGCGCCGGTGGTCGAGCACCGGATCCTGGCCCGCCTGGTCGCCGAAGGCGATCCCGGCGCGTTGGGGGCCGGTTCCTTGGCGAAAGCGCTGGCCGAAAGGTTACGGATCAGCAGCGCCGCCGCCCGGCGAAGGCTTTCTGAGGCAGCCGAATTGGGTCCACGCACCTCGGTGACCGGTGAGCCGTTGGAGCCGCTGCTGCCGGCCCTGTCGGCGGCCCAGGCCGAGGGACGAGTGGGTCCTGAACACGTGGCGATCGCCCGCAAAGCCCACGCATCGATTCCCGGTACCGTCCCCGCCCCCGATCGTGAACGCGCCGAAGGCCATCTCGCGGTGCTGGCCGGCGAGTACGGGCCAGAGACCTTCCAACGGTTGGCCGATCACGTGGTCGCAGTGCTGAACCCGGACGGCGATTTTTCCGATCGCGAACGCCAGGCCCGGCGTGGACTGCGCCTGGGGCGCCAAGACTTCGATGCGATGAGCTCGTTGAGTGGGCGCATCACCCCGGAGCTGCGTGCCACCCTCGAGCCCATCCTGGCCAAGCTGGCGGCGCCCGGAATGTGCAACGCGGCCGACGAAAGCCCGTGCGTGGACGGCACCGCCAGCGAAGACCAGATCCGCCATGACGATCGCAGCCCGGCGCAACGCAACCACGACGCGCTGCTGGCCGCCGGCCGTGCCGTGCTCGCCGCCAAGAGTCTCGGCCAGCTCAACGGGCTGCCGGCCACCGTCATCGTCACCACGACATTGGCGGAGTTAGAGGCTGCGGCCGGACGCGAGCCCGGCGGCGATGCCGCCGCCACCGGCAAAGCGCTCACCGCGGGCGGCACCCTGTTGCCGATGCCCGACCTGCTGCGCATGGCTGAACACGCCTACCACTACCTGGCCTTGTTCGACGGTCGTGGCCGGGCGTTGTGGCTGGGCCGCAGCAAACGCATCGCATCGGCGGATCAACGCATCGTGCTGCACGCCCGCGACCGTGGCTGTACTCGTCCCGGCTGTGCGGTTTCGGGTTATCTCACTCAAGCCCATCACCTGGAGCGGGACTGGGCCGATGACGGGCTCACCGACATCGACACCCTGGCCCTGGCGTGTGCCCCCGACAATCGCATGGCCAGCCAACACAATTGGCGCACCACACTCGGCGGTACCGGACGGGTCGAATGGATCCCTCCCCCGGCCCTCGAACGCGGCCAACCACGCGTCAATCCGTATCACTTCATCGAGAACTTCATCGACCGTCACATTCGGCCTGCTCCGCCGGGCGATCCACCCGAGGACTGGGCCTGGCGCGATGACTAACGGAGGTCCGGTGGCGCGGACAACTGGGCGGCTGAGACCGGCGACAGCTCGGCGCCCACCAGGCTGCGGTGCCACCAGGCCCCGTCGCGTCGCCGCTCAGCCGGTGTGGTGAAGCGGTACTCGTAGAGCAGGATCCGCACATAGTGCGGTGGGCGGTCCGGAAACGGGTTGTGGCGCAACAGACGTAACGTGTCGCGCTCGTTGTTCAGCAGCCGCTGCAGCAGGGCGTCACGCCACGGCAATCCATACCGCGGCGAGAGCGCGGCGAACCACATCAGCCAGTCCAGCCGCAGATGATAGGGAGCCCACTGACGCGGGAGCCGATCCACCGCGCCGGGTTTGCCTTTGAACTCATACTCGCGCCACACCGTCTGATCGGTGAGTTCCGTCGCCGCCGTTCCCTCGATCACCAGCTCCCGACGGGAGCGACCGACCGTCCCGAACGCGCCGTAGCTGTTGACCAGATGAAGCGGATTGAAGCTGATATTCATGCGCTGATTGCGCGACGCCATATTGCGCACCGGCCAGTAGCTCAGTGTCACAACCGTCGCCGTGAGCACCAGCACCAGGGCGGTAAACCACGTCGGAGCGTGCGCCATGTCAGGCGGTTGCAGGCCCGAACCCATTCCGATCAGCCAGGACTGGTCCAGAGCGCCGGCGGCCAGGACAATCGTGATCCAGTTCAGCCAGGCGAAGTTGCCGGAGGCGACTAGCCACAGCTGGGTGATGATGATGATCCCGGCGGCCACACCGGCGACGGGCTGCGGCGCGAACAACCCGAACGGCACCACCAGTTGGGCGATGTGGTTGCCCGCCGCCTCAATTCGGTGCAACGGTTTGGGCAGGTGGTGGAAGAACCAGCTCAGCGGCCCCGGCATCGGCTGGGTCTCGTGGTGGTAGTAGAGGCAGGTCAGGTCCCGCCAGCAGGAATCGCCGCGCAACTTGATCAGACCCGCGCCGAACTCGATGCGGAAGAGCAGCCAGCGCGACAACCACATGACCAGTACTGGCGGTGCGATGCGGTCGTTGCCCAGAAAGACGGCCAGCAGCCCGGCCTCCAGCAGAATCGATTCCCAGCCGAACGCGTACCAGGTCTGGCCGACGTTGACGATCGACAAATACAGCGCCCACAGCAGCAGCCAGATCGCCATGGCCGTCCACAGCGGCACCAGCTCTCCGGCGCCCACCACCAGAGCCGCGGCCAACCCCGCACCCAGCCAGCACACGCAGGCGAAGAAGCGATCCGAGTAGTGCAGATGAAAGATGCTGGGCGTCAGTCGAAACGGGCGGCGCCGCACATAATGGGACACCGGCGTCATACCGTTCTCGCCGATCAGCGCGCGGAACTGCATCGCTGCGGCGACGAAGGCGATGACGTAGACGGCCGCGATCCCGCGTTCCAGGAGCAGCCGTCCCAGCCAGTACCCGGAACCGTCCGACCACGCCCACTGTGTGTTCACACCCGCAACTCCTCGGTGTGTTCATACCACCGGCGAGGGCAGGAATCAGCCGGTTGACAGCGCCCGGTACAGCAGATGCATGGCCACCGTCGTCGAGCGCTCGCGGATGTCGGCCCGCTCCCCCGGCAATCGGGTGGTCCGCGTGGTCAGCCGACCCTCCCCCAGCGCCACACAGAAGCAGACCGTGCCCACCGGCTTGTCCGGCGTTCCGCCACCGGGTCCGGCGATGCCGGTGATCGCCACCGCGGTGTCGGCGCCGAAGCGGCGCAACGCTCCCGCCGCCATCGCCTCGGCCACCGGCTCGGACACCGCGCCGTGCTCGGCGATCAGTGCCGGGTCGACGCCGAGCAACTCGATCTTCGCCTCATTGGAGTAGGACACCACCCCACCGGCCAAGTAGTTCGAGGCGCCCGGCGGGTCGGCCAGCCGGCCTGCCAGCAGGCCCGCGGTGCAGGATTCGGCGGTCGCGATCTGGCGACCGGCCAGCGACGCCGCCACCAGATCGTCGATCTGCGAACCGTCCTCGGAGAAGATGGCCCGCGCGTGGCGCTCACGCAGCAACTCCAGCAGCTGCTCGTAGGCGGCTGCGGCGTCGGGTTCATACCGCGTGACGATCTCCAGTTCGCCGCGCCGCAGGCAGGTGGTGATCTCCAGCCGGTGGAAGTCACCGATGGTCTGTTGCGCGTGCCGCAGCGTGTCGGCCAGGCCGGATTCGGGCAGGCCGAACATCCGGACCATCTGCTGCTCGTAGTGCGTCCGGCCGGCCAGCGCGTCTTGGACCGCAGCCGTTGCTATTGCCTTGTGCCACATCGGCTGCAGCTCGCGAGGCGGCCCCGGCAGCACCACGACCGTCGGTGTCCCCGGCACCACGACACCGGGCGCGGTGCCGACCGGGTCCAAGATGGTCGCTCCGGCCGGAACCATCGCCTGCTTGCGGTTGGCCGCCCGGACCGTCGCGAAGTCCGGCGCTCCCGGGCCGGTGTAGCGCGCCATCATCGGTTTGAGGATCTCGGCGATCCGGGCTTCCAGCTTGTCGTCGAGCACGACGTCCCGGCCGCAGAACCTGGCGACGGTCTCGACCGTCAGGTCGTCAGCCGTCGGTCCCAGGCCGCCGCTGGTGATGATCAGGTCAACACCCTCGGCGGCCAGGAACCGCAGCTGACTCTCGATGTCCCTGGGCCGGTCGCCACAGATCGTGATGTGCGCCAACTCGACTCCCAGTTCCAGAAGTCGATCGGCCAACCATGGTCCGTTCCGGTCGGTCACACGTCCGGTGAGTACCTCGGTACCGGTGACGACGATTCCTGCGCGTGCGCTCACCGGTCCGAGATTACGCAGTGACTACGCAGTCAGTGTCAGGGCAAGCCCGGAATCAGCATGACCTCCATCGGCGTAACCGGGGCGGTCGGCAGGTATCCGCTGGGCGCGACGGCCGCCGGTGCAGCCACGGGTGCGCCACCGAAGTTCGGCAACGGGAACGGCAGCATCGAGCTCAGGCTGGCCGGAAGATTCCCCAAGCCGGGCAGGCCGGTGGCCGAGGCCTGCTGCTGGGGCGCCGTGTTCAGCGCAGGCGGCACGTTGAGGGTTGCGGTGGCCAGCGGCGCCTGACCCGGTGCGGCGGGCGGAGCCAACATGGTGCCGCTGATCGCCGACGTGGTGGTCTGCAGCAACTGCTGCGGGATGCTCGTCGAGGACGCGACCATCTGCTCGACGACGCCGGCGAGCCCGGGGTTGATGGGCGCCACGTCGGCGCTCGCGACGGCACTGGACGCCAGTGCGCCCAGGAACAGACCAGCAGCGGCACCGGCCGCGACGGTCAGGTACTTACGGATTCGTGACATGGCTTCTCCCCAATCCCAAAAACTACAAGGTCGGGACCGAAGTTAGCCCTGTGAAAACTGATGCCTGTGTGACACGAGGGGCGTTTATGCAACCGTTGCGAACCGGAGCCGCAGCAGTTACCGCACCCGCGTCAGCGGGCCAACCAGCTCTGAAGCTTCGCGGGTTCGGTGGTGTAGGCCAACAGGATGGCGTCCTCGTAGCGAGCGCCGCCGTTCATGGTGGTGTTGTCGCGCCAGATCGCGTGAACCTGGTAAATCCCGCGCCCGTAGACGTCGACACGCTCACGCCGTGTCCGCTGCCAGCCCTGCTGCTCTGCCTTTTCCGACAGCGATTCCCGTGCGTCGGTCGCGGTGGTCTTAATGGTCATGAAGCAGACCCTCTTTTCCCATAGGCCAAACACGCTATCAGCTGCCCCGATACATCCTGGTCTGGCGCGGCGCGGGAGCACCGCGACGCGCCGGTCGCCGACGTAACATCGACGGCGATGACAGCCGTGCCCAACGATCCGATCGCCGACGTGGCGGGGACCGAATCGGGCGCGCGAATCGGGGCGTTCTTCGACTTGGACGGCACGCTGGTCTCCGGGTTCACCGCCACCGCACACGCCGGCGACCGGATTCGCCGCCGCCAGGCCCGCGCAGGTGAGGTGTTCGGCGTCGTCGAGGCCGCCGTGCGGTATCACCTGGGGCGGATGCAGTTCGAACGGTTGCTGGCCCGGGCGGCGGGCTACCTGCGCGGCGAGTCCATCAGCGAGCTCAACGACGTGGGCGCACGGCTGTTCGCCGACCACATCGCCGGCCGGATCTACCCGCACATGCACGACATCGTGCGGGCGCATCAGCAGCGCGGCCACACCGTGGTGCTCAGCTCCTCGGCACTGACCATCCACGCCGAGCCGGTGGCCCGTTTCCTGGACATCGGGCAGGTGCTGTGCAACCGGTTCGAACTGGACGACCGGGGCATCCTCACCGGTGACATCGTCCGGCCCGTGGTGTGGGGCGCACAGAAGGCGGCCACCGTGCAGGACTTCTGCGCCGCGAACGGGGTGGATCTCGACCAGAGCTTCTTCTACGCCGACGGGGACGAGGACGCCGCGCTGATGGCGCTGGTGGGCCGGCCCCGGCCGGTCAATCCCCGGCCCCGGCTGGCGGCGCTGGCCGCCGAGCACGGGTGGCCGGTGCTGCGCATCGACGACCCGGGCCGCGCCGGCGAGCGCTCCTGGCGCCGCGTGGCCGGCTTCGGGGTGGCGGTGCTGCGCGCAGTTTCCACCCGCTGAGCCAGCCGATGATCCGGGCACGATTGCCGGTAGTGTTAGGTTTCACCAGCCCACCTGGGGCCGACTGGTCTCTGGATGCCGAATCTGGTAGTTAATTAGAACACGTTTCACTTGGATTCCCCGCCCTCCGAAGGAGTAGGTCATGCACACTCCCCTCTGCGACGAACTCGGCATCGAGTTCCCGATCTTCGCTTTTACGCACTGTCGCGACGTGGTCGTCGCCGTGAGTAAGGCCGGCGGTTTCGGGGTGCTGGGCGCGGTGGGCTTCACGCCGGAACAGCTGGAGATCGAGCTGAAGTGGATCGACGAGAACATCGGCGACCACCCGTACGGCGTCGACATCGTCATCCCGAACAAGTACGAGGGCATGGACTCCGGGCAGTCGGCCGAGGAACTGGCCGAATCGCTGCGCAAGCTGGTGCCCCAGGAGCACCTCGACTTCGGCAAGAAGCTCCTCGCCGACCACGGCGTGCCCGTCGAGGGTGCTGACGCGGACAGCCTGCAGCTGCTCGGCTGGACCGAGGCGACCGCCACCCCGCAGGTCGAGGTCGCGCTGCAGCACCCGAAGGTGACCCTGATCGCCAACGCGCTCGGGACTCCCCCGGCGGACATGATCAAGCACATCCATGAGTCGGGCCGCAAGGTCGCCGCGCTGTGCGGCTCCGCACGGCAGGCGCAGAAGCACGCCGCGGCCGGCGTGGACATCATCATCGCCCAGGGCGGCGAGGCCGGCGGACACTGCGGCGACGTGGGATCGATCGTGCTGTGGCCCGAGGTCGTCAAGGCGGTCGCACCGCTTCCGGTGCTGGCGGCGGGCGGCATCGGCAGCGGCCAGCAGATCGCCGCGGCCCTGGCACTGGGCGCGCAGGGCGCCTGGACCGGTTCGCAGTGGCTGATGGTCGAAGAGTCCTCGAACACCGAGGCCCAGCACGCGGCCTACATCAAGGCCGGCAGCCGCGACACCGTGCGCAGCCGCTCCTTCACCGGTAAGCCGGCCCGGATGCTGCGCAACGACTGGACCGAGGCCTGGGAAGCTCCGGAGAACCCGAAGCCGCTGGGCATGCCGCTGCAGTACATGGTCTCCGGCATGGCCGTGCGGGCTACGAACAAGTACCCGAACGAGAGCGTCGACGTCGCCTTCAACCCGGTCGGCCAGGTTGTCGGCCAGTTCACCAAGGTGGAGAAGACCGCGACCGTCATCGAGCGGTGGATTCAGGAGTACCTGGAGGCCACCAGCACGCTGGAAGCCCTCAACGAGGCGTCGGGCGTCTGATCGGCTACCGCTGGGCGCGCAGAAATGGTTGTGCGGCAACGGCATAGAGGCCGAACACCGCGAACGGCGCCAACAGCGGTAACCACCGAAGCTGCCACGGGAACACCGTCGCGACCAACCCCGCGACGGTGAACCCGAGGGCGAGGATCACCGTCGGCGGGGTCACCGAGCCGACGTTCCGCAGCGCGAGGTAGCCCACCGCGGCGAGGCCGGCCACGGCCGCCGACACAGCGGGTGGATCGGCCAGGCCGATCGCGACGACCACCAGCACCACCGCGAGCGTCGCCGCCACCGGCCACCGCAGCCCGAGCAGCACCGCAGCGGCCGCCAGCAGCGCCACGATCGCCGCCGCGCCCGAGGTGCCCACACCGGCGACCGCGGCCATCGCCAGACCGCACAGGCCCGACAGCGCCCGCGACAGGGTCGGGTCGACTCCGGACGACGGCGCCATCACCGCACCGCCGCCGGTCTGCGACGTTGCGTCACCACGCGCATCGCCTGATCCAGTGGCTGCCCGTGCGGCCAGGAGGCGACATCGACGCCGATCGTGGCCATGTCGCGATACATGGCGCTGCGCTGCAGCGCCCAGATCCGGGCCACCAGCGGGTCCAGGTCGTTGCCGAACGGTGAGCCGCCGAGCACGTCGACCGCGAGCACCACGTGCCCCCGTTTGCGCAGATCGGTCAGCGCCAGCGCGAATTCGGTGTCCAGCAGCGTGGAGAACGCGATGACCAGGGCGCCGGCCGGAACCGCGGCCCTCGGTGCCAGCGTTCCGGTGGTCGACTCGACCCCGTCGCCGGCACCGAGGACCGCATCGACGATCCGATAGAACTGGCGCTGCCCGATCTCGGCGCCGACCCACCGCGGATGGCGACCACCCAGAACGACGATCCCGGCCCGATCGCCATTGCGCAACGCGGTCTGCACCACCTGCGCCGCGCCCAGGACCGAGCGCTGCGTTGCCTCGGTCGCCGGGCCGGCGGGCTGGGGGTAGGAGTCGATCAGCACCACCACGTCGGCGCCGCGATCGGTCAGCCGCTGGGTCACATGCAGGCTCCCGCGCCGGGCGCTGACCGGCCAGTTCACCGAACGCAACGGATCGCCGGGAACGTAGGGGCGGATGTCGGCGTACTCCACCCCGCGGCCCGGATGCCGGGTCAGGTGGGTGCCGACCCGATCGAGCAGGTCGCTGTGCGGAATGGGCGTGGACTGCGGCGGCGCCGGCGGGAACACGGTGACCTCAGCGACGTCGACGGTCCCCGTACCGACCAGCAGGCCGCCACGACTCTCGACGCTCACGGTGGCCCGAATCGGATACCGGCCCCAGCGTTCGGCGGTGGCGGTCACGGCCTTTCGGCACCCGGCCCCGGCGGTGGAATCGGTGATGTCGAGTGTGAGCGCCGGATGCGCCGACACCGCCAGACCCACGCGAGTCACTTCGGAATCCGATGCCGCACCGACGGTGAGTTCGACCGACTCGGTCTCGAAGCAGCGCTGCTCCCCCGGCGTCGCCTGCACCCGCACCCCCGCAACGGGTCGCTGACTGTCCAGCGAGCACAACACCGCCAGCAACGGTGCGGCAAAGGCGATCAGCTGCCAGCGCGAGGTGCCCACCGCCAGCACCAGCGCCACCGAGGCGGCCGTGGCCAGCGCCTTGGCGAATGGTGATGCCCGCCAGTGCAGGTCGACGTCCACCGGGTCGCCAGTCACGTCGGCGTCGCCTCCGGGGTTCGCGGCACCGGCAGTCGCCGCAGCAGCTCCTCCACCACATCGGCGCCCTGGACGCGCCGCACCCACATCTCCGGCCGCAACGTGATCCGGTGTGCGATCGCGGATGTGGCCAGGGCTTTGACGTCTTCGGGGATCACGTAGTCGCGGCCCAGCAGCAGGGCGCGGGCCCGAGCGAGCTGGACCAAGTCGAGCTCTGAGCGCGGGCTGGCCCCCACCGCCACCTGCGGATGGCGCCGGGTCCCGGTGGCCAGCGACACCACGTAGCGCAGCACGTCGTCGTGCACGCTGACCTGTTCCACCGCTTCGCGCATCGCCACCAGATCGTCGGCGCCGACCACCTTGCGCACCGTCGGCAGCGCGGCGCCGCGGTCCAGTCGGCGACGCAACATGGCAGCCTCCCCCTGCTCCGACAGATAACCGAGGCGCAGCCTGATCGCGAACCGATCCAGTTGTGCCTCCGGCAGCGGGTAGGTGCCCTCGTACTCGATCGGGTTGTCGGTGGCCAGCACGATGAACGGCGACGGCAACTGATGGGTGTTGCCGTCGATGCTGACCTGGCCTTCGGCCATCGCCTCCAGCAGGGCCGCCTGGGTCTTGGGCGGTGTCCGGTTGATCTCGTCGGCCAGCAGCAGGTTGGTGAAGATCGGTCCGCGCCGGAATTCGAAACGGCCCGAGGACATGTCGTAGATGGTGGTGCCGAGCAGATCGGCGGGCAGCAGGTCCGGGGTGAACTGCACCCGGATGAAGTCCAGCCCGAGCGCGGCCGCGAACGACCGTGCTATCAGGGTCTTGCCCAGGCCCGGCAGGTCCTCGATGAGCACATGCCCGCCGGCGAGCACCGTGGTCAGAATCAGGGTGAGCGCGGGCCGCTTGCCCACCACGGCCCGTTCGATCTCGTCGAGCACCGCGGCACAGCGCTGTGCGGTGGTGGCGGCGGTGCCGGACAGTCCGGTGCTCATCGCTGCTCCAGGCGGCACAGGATCTCTTCCAGCACAGCGCGTCCGGGGCCTGCTCCGGCGTCTCCGGTGGGCGCGACATTGCCGGGATCGACCCATGGCCACAACTCGTCACCGAACAACAGCGCACCGGTGGCGGCGAACGCCGCGGGATCCTTCGCCCTGCCCTGCCCGGTGGAGACCTCGAACCGCCGAGCCAGGATCGGCCGCCAGCGGCGATCCCAATCGGCCCTGGTCGATTCCGACCAGCGAATCCTGGCTTCGGTGCCCGAGCGCCACTGACGCAGGGCCTCACCGGGCTCATCAGTGGCCGGTGGGTCGCCCGGCGGCTCGGCGCCGGCCGTGGTGAGCAGGCGGCGGATCCCGAAGACCGGCAGCGCCACCGCGAGGCCCGTCGCGACCAGCAGCAGCTGATGCTGGCGGCTTATCACTACCACCAGATCAGCGGCAGCCATCAGAAGGACCCCTTGCAGCGCAAGCATTTTCATCGCGGGCTCCGCAATTCGTCAAGAACTCGCCGCAACGCGTCGATCGCAGCGGCGCGATCGTGCTCGGTCATCAGGTGGACGCTGAAACGTGCCTCGGCGAACAACTCCACCAGCCGGGTCGCGTGGTCCGCGGGCAGCGCATGGTGTTCGACGGCTCGCGCCAGCACTTCGGTGGGAGTGTCGAAGGCGCGGGGCGCGATGTCGGGAACGGCGCCGAGGTGGCGTTCCATCACCGCGTAGCAGGCGATGATCGCCGCCCGGGGCTCACGACTGCGATCAGCGATCCGGGCCAGGCCCAACTCCGCTGCCCGCACCAAGTGTTCCCCGGCGCTCGATTCGCCGTCACCGGCCGGAGCCGTCACCACGAGGGTCTGCGGCGAGGTGGGTTGCGGACGCCGAATGCGTGCGGCGAGCACGGCGGTGGCCACCAGAGCCGCAAGCAGGGTGACCGCGGCGAGCAGGTAGGCGGATGTGCCGCCGGCCGGCCCGCCGGGCGCCCCCCGCGGGGCCGGTGTTCCCGAGGCGTCCGTCGGCGGGTCACCCATCCCGGGAAGCTCGGTCGGGAGCCCGATGCGCAGCCCCCCACCGACCTTCGCCAGCAGCAGGATCGTCAGCAGCCACAACGTCAGCGCCGCGGCGACTATCAGCATCGCGCGCCAGACCGGTCCTCGCGCGGCGGAGGCGGTCAGTGACAACTGACCGGTGCTGCCGGGCCGCGTCCGCTGATGGCGGGCCCGGTGCACGAGAGCGACCGCGATGATGGCCACCGAGACCACGAGCAGCGCCGCCAGCACTATCGGTTCCACGACGCCTGCGGTACGCGTGCGCTGCGGCTCGGACGCGACACCGGGAAGGTATCCGCGCGTGGTGGCGCCGGCCGCGAGCAGCAACACCCCCAGGGCGATCACCCGCACGGTCGTCCTGTCGCTACCGGCCCTCACCGGAACACCAGTTGTCTGGGTTTCCCGCCGTTGCCGCGGCATTCCCCATCCTGGCACGTCAGGTCAGAAAGCGGCCAGGATCGCGCGGACAGCCCGCGGCGCTGCGGCGGAGCCGCTCACCCGGTTTTCTCGTCGTGCCCGCCGAACTGCTTGCGCATGGCCGACAGCACCTTGGCGCCGAACTCGAACAGCTGGCGCGAGGCGAATCGCGCATACAGCGCGGTGGTGAGCACCGGGGCGGGGACTCCCTCGTCGATGGCGGCGATAACCGTCCACCGGCCCTCGCCGGAATCGGAGACCCGACCGGCGAATTCCTCCAACTGCGGCGACTTCTGCAGCGCACCGGCGGTCAGATCCAGCAGCCAGGAACCGATCACGCTGCCCCGCCGCCAGACCTCGGTGACCTGTGCGATGTCGATGTCGTACTGATAGAACTCGGGATTGCTCAACGGCGCAGTCTCGGCATCACCCTGCTGCTCCTGCTTGCCGATGTTGGCGTGGTGCAGGATATTGAGCCCCTCGGCGATCGAGGCCATCATCCCGTACTCGATACCGTTGTGCACCATCTTCACGAAGTGTCCGGCTCCCGAGGGACCGCAGTACAGATATCCGTTCTCGGCCTGCGAGATCTCCCCCTCACGCCCCGGGGTGCGCGGGGCCGCGTCCACGCCCGGGGCGACGGTCGCGAAGATCGGCTCGACATGGTCGAATGCGGCGCGATCCCCGCCGACCATGAGGCAATAGCCCCGTTCGCGCCCCCACACCCCACCGCTGGTGCCGCAGTCGAGTAGGTGAATACCCTTGTCGGCCAGTATTTTTGCGTGCGCGATGTCGTCGCGATAGTAGGAGTTGCCGCCGTCGATCACGATGTCGCCGGCCGCCAGTGTGCCGGCGAGTTCTTCGATGACACCGGTGGTGATGGTGCCGGCGGGCACCATCACCCACACCACCCGAGGAGCGGACAGTGCCTGCGCGAGCTCGGCCAACGACGACACCCCGGTGGTGCGGTCCTCGGTGGTCAACGCGCTGACCGCGTCGGGGTTGTGGTCGTAGACGACGCATTCGTGGCCGCCGTCGACCAGCCGCCGGACGAGATTGGAGCCCATCCGGCCCAGACCGATCATCCCCAGTTGCATGGTGCGCTGCCCCTAACCGTGAGCGGCTGTCCTCGGCTCGAAGCTAGCGCACCAGCCTGGGCAGAAGCTGACCGGCGATCCCGCCGGGTGCGCTCAGCCCACCTGGGCGATCCCCGGCGGGAAGTAGGGGCCGATACCACCGGTGTAGATGCCGGGCTGCCAGCCCCGCGCGCCCAGGCACAGCAGCGGCAGACCGTCGGGCGACTGCGCGGCCGACTGCGGGTTCGGGCACGGCGAGCCGATCTCCTGCACCCCGTAGAGCGGGTAGGAGATCTGCCAGAATCCGGTGTCCTTGGGCGGCCACTGGTTGGCGATGAAGTGGCATGCCAGCGCCTGGCCGTTGGGGCCGTGACCGTAGATGAAGCGTTCCCAGCTGAAGCAGGCGTCGCCCTGGCGCTGGCCATCCACCATGCCCGGAACGTCGCCCGGGTAGGCGCCGGCATCCGGTGCGGCGCTGATAGCGACTGCACCGGCGGCTCCCGCGATGAAAGCTGCTGCAGCTAGTTCACGAATCATTCTTCGCCCTCAGTCTGTCGATCCAGGCCACCCAACGGCGACGCGTCAGAGCCTAACGGGTGGTAGTCGTACGCCAGCGCGAATCGGTCGAAACCCGGCGCGCGCGGGCCGCTAGAGTGCCGCGGGTGACCGGAACGCAGTGGCAGCTCGACGCATCCCACGGCCAGCTGCTGGTCCGCACCGATGTGGCCGGGCGGGCGGCAAAGATGGGCCATCGGCTCACCATCGTGATGGAGCGATGGAACGCAACCGTGTCGTGGTCCGGCGACCGGCCCACCGACGTGGAGCTGGCGGTCGAGGTGGATTCGCTGCAGGTGCTGCAGGGCGAGGGCGGCATGACGTCGCTGACCCCGCCCGAGAAGACGCTGATCCGCAGCAATGCGCTCAAATGCCTCGACAGCAAGAAACACCGGCTGATCCGGTTCGCCTCCAGCGATGTCGAGGTGACCGACGACGGCTACCGGCTCAGCGGCGAGCTGGAGATCCACGGCCGTCGCAAGCCGCACGTGGTCGAGGTTGCGGTGACCGAGGGCCCGCCCGGGTCCTGGCAGGTGAGCGGCGCCAGCCGGGTGCTGCACAGCGACTTCGGTGTGCGCCGCTATTCGATGCTCATGGGCGCCATGCAGGTCGCCGACGAGGTGACGGTGTCGTTCTCGGGGACCATCGAGGCCGACGGGGCCTGAGTCAGCGGTCCGCGGACTACGGCAGCTCTGGGACCGCCGGCGGTGCATCCCACACCGAATCGAGGCCGGCAGGTTCCTCACCCGGGGCCTCGATCGGGGGCGCGGGCTCAGCGGGCGGCGGCGGCAGAACCGGGGCGGCCGGCGAGGGTGGCGCGGCGGGCACCGCGACACGCGCCACCGTTGCGTGCTGCGGTGGTGGCGCATCCGGCTCCACCTCCTCCCTGCTCGGGCCGAACTGCAGGCTCAGCGCCGCTGCCACCGAGGCCACCAACGTCACGGCACCCAGCGCCAGCATCAGCACGGCTCCGGCGTAGGAGCGTGACCGCCCGCGGCGGCCACCGAGCTCACCGATCTCCGCGGCGGCGGGCGCCTGCACCAGCGCCGAGGTCAATTCGGCGTCCGGGGCCAAGACCTGGGCCGCCCCGCGCGCCAGCGCCTGTAGCGCCCCGCCCTGGACGAACACCGGAATGCTCAGCGTGGACTCCACCCGGCGCCCGAGCCGATCCATGCCGCGCACCGATCCGGCGACGACGAGCACGTCCGGGCGCGCTTCGCCGGTTGCCACGGTGTCGCCCAACCAGCCGGTCACCGCGTCGACGTCACTGATCTGGGTGGCGCTGACCAATGGTGCAGTGGAATCGGGCTGGTCGGCCAGGATCACAGTGGCCACGTCGGCTTCGACGATGCAGACCGCGGCTCGGGCTCCTGGCGTCCCGATTCCGGCGGCCAGCGACAGGGCGGCCTGGCTGTAGCGCACCGGAACCACGTGGTCGAAGCCGGCGTCGGCCAGCGCCTCGAGCAGCAGTGCGGCACCGACGGCCGCTTCATCGCTCCAGGTCACGGCCACGCCGTGCAGCCGCTCGCCGCGCGCCGCCACCATGGTGCGTACCCGGTCGGCCACCGCTGACGCCTGCGCCGCCAGGTCCACCGCGTCAGTTCCGGCGTCTCCGGCATCGACACCGACCTCGTCGCCTATGACCGTCGGGCAGCCCGAGCCCCCCACGTCGGCCATGACCCAGCCGATTGTCGACGGCGTGATCGCCAGCCCTAATACGGTGTCCAAATTCGCGTGCCCCAATCGTCCCAATCTGCGATCACCGCGTCTGTCCAGGGCCTTCGCCGGCCCGTGAAGGGGGCGGCGGGGCACCGCAACGGACCGAGGACAGCTCAAGGACTGTGTGGTCTTGTCGGCTTACCGGTGGCGAGCCTACGCGTGTCATTGCGCTTGTCCTAACCGGGTCCCGGGCGAAAATCGGGTATGCTATATGCGAGTCGGATCCCGAGGCGGCCGCTTTATGGCAAACTGCGGCCGTTGCTGCATGTAAGGGCCGATGCCGAAAGTGGTGGCGCACGTGGCGTCGCGGTCGAGAGATTGAACGATCCACAGCGAGACGACAAGGGGCAGGAATGACAGACGTGAGCAAGGGATTGCGCTGGGCACGCCGACTTTTGGTCGGCGCGGTAGCTGCCGCAGCGCTGCCGGGCCTGATCGGCCTGACAGGTGGCGAGGCGACCGCATCGGCGTTCTCCCGGCCGGGTCTGCCGGTCGAGTACCTGCAGGTGCCTTCGGCGGGTATGGGCCGCGACATCAAGGTGCAGTTCCAGTCCGGCGGCTCCGGCAGCCCGGGCCTGTACCTGCTCGACGGCATGCGCGCCCAGGACGACTACAACGGCTGGGACATCAACACCCCGGCGTTCGAGTGGTACCTGGACTCGGGCATCTCGGTGATCATGCCGGTCGGCGGCCAGTCCAGCTTCTACAGCGACTGGTACAAGCCGGCCTGCGGCAAGGCGGGCTGCTCCACCTACAAGTGGGAGACCTTCCTCACCAGCGAACTGCCGGCCTACCTGGCCTCCGAATACGGCGTGAGCCAGAGCCGCAACGCCGCGGTCGGCCTGTCGATGGCCGGTGCGTCGGCGATGACGCTGGCGATCTACCACCCCAACCAGTTCACCTACGCCGGTTCGCTGTCGGGCTACATCAACCCTTCGGACGGCAAGAGCTGGATCGGCCTGGCCATGGGCGACGCGGGCGGCTACAAGAAGGAAGACATGTGGGGCCCGGACGACGACCCGGCCTGGCTGCGCAACGACCCGACGGTCAACGTCGACAAGCTGGTGGCCAACAACACCCGCCTGTGGGTCTACTGCGGTAACGGTCGTCCGAACGAGTTGGGCGGCGACAACCTGCCCGCCACGTTCCTGGAGGGCAACTTCATGATCGGCCAGAACAAGAGGTTCCAGGAGCTGTACCTCGCGGCCGGTGGCAACAATGCGGTCTTCAACTTCCCGGACTACGGCACCCACAGCTGGGAGTACTGGGGTCAGCAGCTGCAGGCCATGAAGCCCGACCTGCAGAGCCACCTCGGCGCCGGCTAAGCCTGCACCGGACGCTTACCACTGGGCCCCACCCGATCCCGGGTGGGGCCCAGTGCTTTGTCTGAAGAGGGGTTACCGTGGCGTCGCCGACGTGATTGGATGGCGACCATGCAGGGTTCGGCGACAGTTCACATGGCGGCCCCGGCCGAACGGATCTGGGATCTGGTCGCTGATGTTCGCAACATCGGACAGTTCTCGCCGGAGACCTTTGAGGCCGAATGGCTAGACGGCGCCGACGGTCCGGCGGTGGGCGCACGCTTCCGCGGGCATGTGCGGCGCAACGGGATCGGGCCGGTGTATTGGACCACGTGCCGAGTCACCGAGTGCGAGCCGAACCGGGTTTTCGGCTTCGCGGTGCTCGCCGGTGATCGTGCGGTGAACCGGTGGCGCTACGAGCTCACCCCCACTGCCGACGGCACCGATGTCACCGAGTCGTTCCGGTTGGCCGATTCGTTCCTCACCACCGTGTACTACTGGGTCTTCGGTGGTTTTTTGCGGCAGCGCAACAACATTCACGATATGCGGCGCACCCTGGAGCGCATCCGCGACGTCGCCGAACAGCCCTAGCCGATCAGTCCAGGGCCTCCGGATCGGCCAGCGGCAGCACGAGGAACGACGGCGTGGGGCCGCCCTGGTGCAGGTGATACAGGCCGCCGGCCAGTGCGCGCCGAGTGGGCACGTTGGGGACCAGGTGCGGAAAGTCGTAGGTGGTCAAGGTCAGTCGCAGTTGATGCCCCGGGGCGATGAGCGCCGCGGTCGGGAAGACCTCGATGTCGTAACGGGTCAGCTGCCCCGGTTCGACCGGCCGCGCAGCCGCGCGGGTGCTGATGTGATGCGGGCGCAGCACGGTACCGTCCGGCAGATACCAGGTGCGCTCCGGATCCAATTCCCGGTGTGAGCCGAGCAGCGCTCCCATGGTCAGCGGGCGGCAGACCCCTTCGGGTGCCACGTCGTCGAGGTGGGCCACCCACAACGTCTCGGTGGTGTCAGCGGTCGCCTGCACCGTCAGAGTGATCGGCCCGGCCAGCAGGGTGGGCGAGTCGAACGGTTCGGTGGTGTAGGTCAGCGCTCCCCGGTGCAGCCGGCTGTTGTCCTGGTCGTGACGGGTGCGGCCACCGGCGGACGAAGTCACGTAGCTGTTGAGCCCCAGGGACCACTGTTCGAAACTGCGCCCCGATGCCGGGCCCCGCGAGCGGTACGGCAACGCGGCCAGGCTCTGTTCCTCCTGGGCGTCGACGGTCAACCGACCGGCGTGCGACAGGTAGAACCGGGTGGGTGCGGCCTCGGGGATCGGATACTCCCGGGTGTGGTACCACCGGCGGTCGCCGAGCGCCTGGAAGGTGAACGTGGATCCTGAGATTGCTGCGGACTCATCGTCTTTGAGCCAGTGATCGAACCAGCGCAGTTGCAGGTCCTGCATGCGCAGACCGTCGAAGTCCGACACGTGGTACCAGGGCCCCATCATCAGCCTGATCCGGTCTACCGCCGACTGGCCGGGCTCCATCGGAGCGCTCGCCGGCCGGCCGACGGACGCATTCTGCAGCGCGGCATAGTTCAGCGGCGCGCCACGCTGAAAGGCGTCGTGCCAGCCGCCGACCAGGAACACCGCGACGTTGTTGGCCGCGATGGCGGGCAACAGGGGGTCGACCCGCATGCGGTCCCACACCGGGCCGTCGTAGGCGGCCTCACCGCCCGCGCGCACCTCGGAGATCAGCGGCCAGAAGTACTTGCGCTGATCCCTGCCGCGCTGGCGGACCGCCGCGAGCCCGCCCGCCCGGGGACGGGGGTGGGTGCCGCGGGCAAGGAATTCCAAGGTCGGGTTGACAACGTTGAGCAGCGCGTACACCGCCCCGTAGCCGCGCACGGCATGCATGTGGGTGGCCCCGCCCATGGTGGCGACGTCCCGGTAGAAGTCGTTGGCGGCCATCACCGGGAAGATCGCCTTGAGCGGGGAGTCCGGGCCGACCGCTGCGGCGGTGAACAACTGGTTGATCGCCAGATAGGAGATGCCGAACATGCCGACCCGGCCATTGGAGTTGGGCAGCTTGGACGCCCAGGTGACCACCTCGGCTCCGTCTCGGGCCTGGTCGGGCCCGAACATTTCGAACGATCCACCCGAGGCCCCGGTGCCGCGGACGTCGACCATCACCTCGATGTAGCCCCGCCGGATCAGACGCGGGGTCGGACCACCGCCGATCTGCGCGGCCGGGGGCGGCGCCAGTTTGCCGTAGGGGGTCAGTGACAGCAGTACCGGGAACGGCCCGGGGGCCGGCTGCCCAGTCTCGGGCACGGTCGGGAAATGCACATCGGCCCGCAGCACCACGCCGTCGCTCATCTCCACGGCGAGGTTGCGCCGCACCCCCACGCCGTACTCCGCGAGACGCGGGGTCCACTCCGGATACAGCGGCGAGGAACTCTGCTTGCGGGGCCTGGTGGCGATCCGCCGGCGGGCCGCGATGCCCACGGTTCCCGCCGCGGCGACAGTGGCCAGCGCCCAACCGGCTCGGCGTGACCGTAGCGTGGCGCTCAAGCGCGGCTGGGGAGGGTCAGCGAGCAGGCCTGGCCGATATCCAGGGTGCGCAGCAACCTGCCCATGCCCAGCCATAACGCGCAGGACAGCGCCAGATCCGCGAGTAGCTCGTCGCTGAAGTGCTCGCTGCAGCGCGCCCAGAAGTCCTCGTCGTCGCGCAGTCCGGTGTGGTCGGTGGCGAACCGGTGGGCGAACTCCGCGGCGATCCGCTCCTGGTCGCTGTAGCCCTCCCAGGTGCGCCACTGGCAGGCATGCTCGTAGAGATCCTCGCTGACCCCGGCTGCCGGGCCGTCGGCGTCACGGGTATTGGCACAGACCGTGCACTCGTTGTCCAAGGCGATCACCATCCGGGCCAGCTCCCGGGTGCGCATCGGCAGCCGACCGCGGGTGTAGACGGCGGTGCTGAATCCGCCTATCCCGGCGGCCAGTTCGGGCGAGGTGACCATCCAGCCCATGACGTCGTCTGCGGGGAAGTTCCCGATTCGGCTCATGGTTGCCGATACTAGCGCCGCCGTTCTGCCCAGCGGGTCTTTGCTGTCAACTGTGAGCGGTGCTGGCGAACTCCGCCGACTCCCCCGCGTCGTCGGGATCGATCAGAGCCCGACGCGCGATCCGCTCCAGCGCGGCACTGACCTCCGCACGGTCCGGGCGGCCCTCGAACCCGGGCGAGCGGGCCAGCTTGTCGACCACCCAGTCCTGCACCAACGAGGACACGAACCCGACCTGACGAAGACCGGCACGGGTGAGCCCGAGGTGATCGCCGTCGCGCAGCACGAAGCCCTGAGCCACCAGCCGATCGACGGTGGGCTCCAGAATCTCGTAGGGCACCCGCAGCCGTTTGCCGATGTCGCTGAGCCGGGCGGTCCGAAACACCTGGGTATACCGATAGATTCGCAGCACCGTCCAGAGCCCGGCGACGTCGAGCTGGCAGTCCGGCCGCATAGCGATGGAGCGCAGCCGCATCCCCGGTTCGTGGCGCAGCAGGCGCCCGATCGCGTTCTCCAGCAGGTCGTCCGACGAGGCGTTGGTGGGCATGCCGAACCCGTCGCCCAGATCGACCGGGCTGTCGCGCAGCTCCTTGAGGGGGACCTCGCGCAGGAACAGGGCCAGCACGAATCCGAGCAACGCGACCGGCGCAGCGCACAAGAACACCTGGCCGAGTGAGTCGGCGTAGGCGGCCACGATCGGCTCCGCCTGCTGCGGCGACAGGCGGCGCACCGCCTCGGGTGAGTCGGCCGCCCCGGCGGCCAATCCGGCGCTGCTCAGCGCCGGACCCAACCGGTGGCTCAGGAAGTTCGCGAACAGCGACCCGAACACCGCGGCGCCGAACGAGCTGCCGATGGTCCGGAAGAAGGTGACCCCGGACGTGGCGACGCCCAGATCGGCGAAACTCGAGGTGTTCTGCACGACCAGTACCAGGACCTGCATCGACAACCCGATACCGGCGCCCAGAATGGCCAGGTAGACCGACTGCAGCCACGCCGGGGTGGTGGCGTCCATCTGCGACATCAGCGCGAACGCGACCGTCATCAGGGCGGTGCCGGTCACCGGAAAGATCTTGTAGCGGCCGGTCCGGCCCACCAGGGCGCCGCTGCCGGTGGAGGTCAGCAGCATGCCCACCACCATCGGCAGGGTGCGCAGGCCCGAGGTGATGGCCGAAACTCCGTCGACGTACTGCATGAAGGTGGGCAGGAAGGTGAGTGCGCCCAGCATCGCGAAGCCGACGACGAATGCCAGCACACAGCACACCGAGAACACCGGGTCGGCTAACAGCCGGGTCGGCAGGATAGGCGCCGCGGCACGGCTTTCCACCCGGACGAACAGGGCCAGGGCCACCACCGACCCCACGAACAGCCCGATGATCTCGGGTGAACCCCAGGCGTAGCGGCTGCCGCCCCAGCTGGTGGCCAGCGTCAATCCGGTGGCGCCCAATCCGATCAGCACGATCCCGGCGTAGTCGATGGCGGGCCGGGCGCGGCCGGCCAGCGCCGGGATCGCGACACCGGCCACGACCAACACGACGACGGAGATCGGCAGGTTGATCCAGAACGCCCATCGCCAGGTGAGGTAGTCGGTGACGTAGCCGCCCAGCAGTGGGCCGATCACGGTGGTGACCCCGAAGACCGCGCCCAGCATGCCCTGATAGCGGCCCCGCTCGCGCAACGGAATGACTTCGCCGATCAGCGCCGCGGCGGTGACGGTGACGGCTCCCCCACCGATGCCCTGCAGCGCCCGGGCGCTGACCAGCATCCCCATCGAGGCCGCCAATCCGCACAGCACCGATCCGGCGACGAAGCACAGCACGGCGGCCTGAAACACCCGCTTGCGGCCGAACAGATCCCCGAGCTTGCCGGCCAGGATGGTCGCGATCGTCGAGGTCAGCAGGTAGCTGGTGACCACCCACGACTGATGTCCGGCGTTGCCCAGGTCCGAGACGATCGTGGGCAGGGCGGTCGCCACGATGGTCTGGTCGAGCGCGGCCATCAACATGCCGAACACGATCGCGGCGAAGATCAGGTTGCGGCGATGCGGACTGACCGGCGCGGGCCGCACCTCGTCGGCGACTGGCGTGGTCATACTCGCCTTCCGATCGGCGATGGACCCTAGGTCAACGGCGGCAGCCCAGCCGCGCCGATCACGACGGCGGGCGGGAGACGCACTGCGCCGAGTACAGCGCCTCGCCGAGCTTGTCCATCAGTTCCAGCTGGGTTTCCAGGTGGTCGATGTGGGATTCCTCGTCGACCAGGATGGTCTCGAGGAGCTTGGCGGTGGTGCTGTCCTGCTTCTCGCGGCACATCACGATGCTCGGTCGCAGCCGGTTGAGCACGTCGATCTCCAGCGCGAGGTCACTCTCGAACTGTTCGCGCAGGGTCTGTCCGATGCGCAGCGACCCGATGCGCTGATAGTTCGGCAGGCCGCCGAGCACCAGGATCCGGTCGGTGACCGACTCGGCGTGGCGCATCTCCTCCATCGACTCTTCGCGAGTGTGGGCGGCCAGTTCGGTGAACCCCCAGTTCTCCTGCATCTTGGCGTGCAGAAAGTACTGATTGATCGCGGTGAGCTCGCTGGTCAGCTGCTCGTTGAGCAGTTTGAGAACCTCGGGGTCGCCTTGCATGATCTCTCCTCTGATGTGAAGAACCTCGCATGCCGGCCGCGACGGAAGGGCCTTTGAATCATCCTTGAATCATCGCCGTGCGCGCCCGAATTCAATCTAGTGCAGGTCACCGCCCACAGTGGGGGGTTTACCCGTGTCTCGGCGCGTCGAATCGCCGCACCGCCCCGCGGGTCATCCGGCGAATTCCGATCGTCCTGATGCTGCCGGACCCATGGAAGGTGCGCTTTACTTAGGTTAGACTCTACTAACATGAGACTCGCTTCGCCCGGCAATCGTGTCGGCAATTCGGGCAGCGGCATCTCGCCAGGCGACAATCCGCATTCGCTGGTGCTGGCGCTGGACTACCGGGTGAATGACCTGGATCGGACCTGGTCGCTGATCCAGCAGGACCACTCCCCGCTGGTCGATCTGGGCGCCCGCCATGCGGTGCTCTACACCTCGCCGTTCGAACCGGATCGCGTGCTGGTCACGATCGGCCTGCGGCACCGGGTCTCGGTCAAGGAGTTGTTGCGCTCCCCCGCGGTATTCGAATGGTTCGACCGCTGCGGGGTCAACGATCTGCCCGCGATCTTCGCCGGCGAGGTCGCCGAGAAGATCAATCTGGCCCAGTCCGACGACGAGCATGACGGCTCGGAGGTGGTCGTGGGCGCGGTCGCCACCGTTGCTGACCTCGCCGACCTGATGGCCAAGGTGCACGCCGGGTTGGACCGGTTCGCCGGCGCGGGAGTGCGCAAAGTATGGGTTTATCAAGCAGTCGACGACGGGCACGAGGTGATGACGCTGCTGGAAATCGACAGTGCGGCAAGCGCACAGCGATGGATCGACCACCCGGACGCCGCTGCGGAGTGGATGTCCGGCATCGGAATCGGTGGTTATCCCCGGCCGTTCGTCGGGAAGTTCGCCACCACTGTTGATCTGATGTCGCCCGTGGGCGACGGTCGGTAGGGGAATCGCATGTACGTATGCCTGTGTGTCGGAGCCACCAACCAGATGGTGTCCGATGCCGTCGCCGCCGGGGCCTCGACGTCGAAAGAGGTTGCCGCGATCTGCGGTGCGGGGGGCGACTGCGGCCGATGCCGCTGCACCGTCCGAGGCATCATCGAGGCCACACTGGCCGCCACCCCCACCGCTGCCGACGATGGAGAGCTGCGGCGCCTCGCGCTGGACATCAGCACCGTCGGATCACACTGATTCGCCGCCTCGCCGGCCGGTGAATTCGGCCAGCGCGTCGGCGTTGGCCTGACCGCCCAAGAGCTCGGCGAAGAACGCGTTCTCCCGCTCGACCGCCGCCAGGGTCTGCTCCCGAGTGGGCTCGACCATGGCGCTCTTGACCGCCATCAGGCTCGGAATAGGCCGGGACGCGAGGACTTCCGCGTGCCGGCGGGCCTCACCCAGCAATTCCTCCGGCTCGCAGACCGCGAAGACCAGGCCCATCCGCAACGCCTCTTCGGCGGTGATCCACTCCGAAGACATCAGCAGCCAGGCCGCGTTCTGCCGGCCCATCAACCGGGGAAGCAGGTAGGACGAGGCCGCCTCCGGGGCCACCCCCAGGCTGGTGAACGGGCACTTCAGCCGGGCGGTCGACGACATGAACGCCAGGTCGGCGAAGCCCAGAATCGTCGTTCCGATCCCCAGGCCGAGCCCGTTGACCGCGCAGATCAGCGGCTTCGGAAAGCGGCCCAGCGCGCTGACGAGACCGCGGAAACCGTGCTTACCGGCCACGAAATCCGGGTTGGTCACCATCTCCTGCATCTCGGCCAGGTCGGTGCCGGCGCTGAACGCCCGCCCCGCCCCGGTGATCAGGACCACCGCGACCTCGGGGTCGTCGGCCGCGGCGAGCAATGCCTCGGCGGTGGCGTCGTAGAGCGCCTCGTTGAACGCGTTGAGCGCCTCGGGGCGATTCAGCGTCAGCGTCCGAATACGGTTCTCGTCTTCGATCGTCAGGATCACCCGTGCAGCCTAAACGTCGGCCACGACCTCGACGCCGGTCAGACCAGCTCGACCTCATGACCCGCCGCGACGACCTGGCCGACGATGTCCGCCAGCCGCCGATAGGACTCCCCCCGGCCGCTGGAGGTGCGAAACACCAGTCCGATTCGACGGCCGGGCTCGGGCGGCGCGAAGTGGGCCAATGCCAGGCCATTGCGCTCGGCCTCGACCGCCACCGCGGTCTGGGGGATCAGCGTCACGCCCAGCCCCCCGTTGACGCACTGGACCGCGGTGGCCAGCGATGCGGCGCGGGTGGTGGCCAACTCGGCCCGCACGCCCGCGTTGCGGCAGATCTCCAGCGTCTGGTCCCGCAGACAGTGGCCCTCATCGAGCAGCAGTAGCGGTAGGTCCGCCAGCGCGGTCGGGGGCACGCGGCGCTTGCCGGCCAGCGCATGGCCGGGCGGCAGAGCCAACACGAAATCTTCGTCGTAGATCGGTATCTCGGTCAGGCCGGGCACCTCGGTGGGCAGGGCCATCACGGCCGCGTCCACCGCACCCTCACGCAGGCCGGTGAGCAGCCGTTCGGTCTGGTCCTCGATCACCCGAAGGTGCAGATCCGGCAGTTGCTCGGCCAACCCGGCCAGCACGGCGGGCAGCACATACGGTGCCACCGTGGGGATCAGGCCGAGCCGCATGGCACCCTGCAGTGGGTCGGCCACCCCGGCGGCGGCCGCCGCGAACTGCGCCGCCGCATCCAGTACGGCGTGGGCGTAGGGCAGTAACTGCTGCCCCTCGGCGGTCAGGAAGACCCGCCGGGTGGAGCGTTCGATGAGCTGGACGCCCAAGCCGGCCTCCAACGACGACAAGGCCTGCGACAGCGTCGACTGACTCAGGCCCAGCCCCGCCGCCGCCAGGCTGAAGTGGTGCTTCTCTGCCACGGCGGTGAATGCCCGCAGACCGGCCAGTGTCGGCTGATAGCTTGCATCGGTCATGCCGATAATTATAGCGCCTGGCATCATCTTTTATTTTTAATTAGGATGGGGCACGATGGTGCATACGGGCGTCGAACGCGCCCCGAATGCAGAAACCTCACCTACCAAGGAGTGTCATGACACTGTTGACTATCGGCGAGCAGTTCCCGTCCTACGAGCTCACCGCGTTGATCCCGGGCGACCTGTCGAAGGTCGACGCGAGCGGACCCGACGACTTCTTCACCACGATCAGCAACAAAGACCACGCCGACAAGTGGCGCGTGGTGTTCTTCTGGCCCAAGGACTTCACCTTCATCTGCCCGACCGAGATCGCCGCGTTCGGCAAGCTGAACGACGAGTTCGCCGACCGCGACGCCCAGGTTCTCGGCGTCTCGACCGACAACGAGTTCGTGCACTACAACTGGCGCGCCCAGCACGAGGACCTCAAGACCCTGCCGTTCCCGATGCTGTCGGACCTCAAGCGCGAACTGGTGACGGCCACCGGTGTGCTCAACTCCGACGGCGTCGCCGACCGGGCCACCTTCATCATCGACCCCAACAACGAGATTCAGTTCGTCTCGGTGACGGCGGGCTCGGTGGGCCGCAACGTCGACGAGGTGCTGCGGGTGCTCGACGCGCTGCAGTCCGACGAGCTGTGCGCCTGCAACTGGAAGAAGGGCGAGGCGACCCTGAACGTCGGCGAGCTGCTCAAAGAGTCTCTCTGAATCGCAGCCGCATGAATCGCGCTCGCGGCGATGCCGAGCGCCAGGATGAGGAGGAACAGCGCCGATGAGTATTGAAAACCTCAAGAACGCGATCCCGGAGTACGCCAAGGACCTCAAGCTCAACCTGGGCTCGATCGCCCGCACCACGGTCCTGAACGACGAGCAGCTCTGGGGCAGCCTGCTGGCCAGTGCCGCGGCCACTCGCAACGCCACGGTGTTGGCCGAGATCGGCTCCGAGGCCGCCGACAACCTGTCGGCGGAGGCCTACCAGGCCGCCCTGGGCGCCGCGTCGATCATGGGTATGAACAACGTGTTCTACCGTGGCCGGCACTTCCTGGACGGCAGCTACGACGACCTGCGGCCCGGCTTGCGGATGAACATCATCGGCAACCCGGGGGTCGACAAGGCGAACTTCGAGCTGTGGAGCTTCGCGGTCTCGGCCATCAACGGCTGCCAGGCCTGCGTCGCCTCCCACGAGAAGGTTGTCCGGGAGGCCGGCGTCAGCCGCGAGGCGGTGCTGGAAGCCCTCAAGGTCGCCTCGATTGTGGCCGGGGTGGCGCAGGCGGTCTTCGCCGCCGGCGCCGACCCCACCGCTTCCTAGGCGGTCCAGATCCTGTCGGCGCGCGCCGGGTTCGATTCGGCGCGCGCCGACAGTGTTCGGTGTGGTGTTTCAGGCTCGGTGACGCTCATTCCCGGGCGATCCACGCCAATCGCTCCAGGGTCACCGGATCCTCCCGGCCGTCGTAGTAGCGGTCGAGCACTGCACGAAACTCAGGACAGCAACACCGACCGGTGTGCCCACCGCCCTCACAGGCCCGCCCGAACAACGTCATCGAGGAACGCAGCTTGATGTCGTCGGGCCAGCCCAGGATCTCCTCGATGGACCGCTCGCGCACCGCGTTGATCAGGCCCACACACTCCTGCAGTCGCGGCCCCAGCACGGCGTGAGCCAGATAGGCGCGTGCCTCTGCGGGCGACGCGATGCCGTAACGCTGGGCCATGGCGCTGGCTCCCAACCCCGAGAGCTGGGGAAAGACGAACCACATCCAATGGCTGCGCTTACGTCCGGCACGCAGTTCGGCGACCACGGTGTCATACACCCCGGCCTGCGCATCGACGAAACGCTGTAGCCCGAACGGGTCGGAAGTTCCGGCCATGCCATCAACCGTGGCACAGTTCGACGTGCAGCAGGAAGGAGTCCGCGATGTCGGAGATCAGGCGACGGGTTCCCCGGATCGGTGATCTGGCACCACTGATCGGTGTGCGCAGGCCACGGCTGAACCGCACCGCCCGCCGGCTCGAGGCCGCACTGACCGTCGAAGACCTACGCGCGCTCGCCAAACGACGCACCCCCCGAGCCGCGTTCGACTACACCGATGGCGCCGCCGAGGACGAGATCTCGCTGGAACGGGCCCGACAGGCCTTCCGCGACATCGAGTTTCACCCGGCCATCCTGCGCGACGTCTCCTCGGTGGACACCAGCCGCGAGGTGCTCGGCGCGCCGGTGGCGTTGCCGTTCGCGATCGCACCGACCGGATTCACCCGCCTGATGCACACCGCCGGAGAGCTGGCCGGCGCCCGCGCCGCCGAGGCCGCCGGCATCCCGTTCTCGCTGTCGACCCTGGGCACCGCCTCGATCGAGGACGTCGCCGCGGCCGCCCCCGGAGCCCGCCGCTGGTTTCAGCTGTACATGTGGCATGACCGCGACCGATCGATGGCCCTGATGCGCCGCGCCGCCGACGCCGGCTACGACACCCTGCTGGCCACCGTCGACTGTCCGGTCGCCGGCGCGCGGCGACGCGACACCCGCAACGGCATGTCGATTCCACCGGCGCTGACGCTGCGCACCATCGCGGACGCTGCGATGCATCCGGGCTGGTGGTTCGACCTGCTCACCACCGAACCGCTGTCCTTTGCGTCGTTGGACCGATGGTCGGGCACCGTCGCGGAGTACATGGACACCATGTTCGACCCGACCCTGACCTTCGACGACCTGGTGTGGGTCAAATCCCAATGGCCGGGTCGTTTCGTCGTCAAAGGTATTCAGACCGTCGCCGACGCCCGCGCCGTGGTCGACCGCGGTGTGGACGGCATCGTGTTGTCCAACCACGGCGGCCGCCAGCTGGATCGAGCGCCGGTACCGTTCCGGCTGCTGCCCGAAGTGGCGCGCGAGGTCGGAGCCGACACCGAGATCCTGCTGGACACCGGGATCATGTCCGGCGCCGACATCGTCGCGGCGATCGCACTGGGCGCGCGCTGCACCCTGGTCGGCCGGGCCTACCTGTACGGCCTGATGGCCGGCGGGCAGGCCGGCGTACACCGCGTGATCGACATCCTCGCCGAACAGATCCGGCGCACCATGCGCCTGCTCGGGGTCAGCGAGCTGGCCGAATTGACGCCGCAGCACGTCACCCAGCTATAACGCCTGGTGCCGCGCCCGTCGCGGCCGCGGCTGACGGCACCGGGTTTTCGGTACGGCCCCTTCGGGTATATGCGCTGGTGTGACTGCCAACAAGGAACTAGTGCGCCGGCTACTCCGGCGTGCTGGTACCACCTACGCACAGGAGGCCGGCATACGGCTGCGTAACCAACCCATGCCGCTGTTCCAACTGCTGATGCTGTGCATGCTGGCCAGCAAGCCCATCGACGCCGGCATCGCAGCGCGGGCGGCCCGCGAACTGTTCAAATGCGGGTTGCGCACGCCGCACAAAATCCTCGAAGCCGAGCGACAGACGCTGATCGATGCGATGGGCCGGGCCCACTACCGCCGCTACGACGAGAGCTCAGCCACCATGCTGGTCGAATTGGCCGAGGCCGTGCAGAAGGACTACGGCGGAGATCTTCGGCTGCTGGCCGAACGGTGCGGGCGCGATATCCCGGCGGCGGCCGAAGCGTTGCAGGCCTTCAAGGGAATCGGCGAGGTCGGCGCGAGCATCTTTCTCCGCGAGGTCCAAAACGTCTGGCCCTGGGCCCGTTCCACGTTCGATGACCGCGCGCTGGACGCCGCGCGCAACCTCGGGTTGCCCAGCGACGCAGACACACTGGGGGCACTCTCGCAGGGACGCACTGCCGAACTGGCCGCTGCGCTGGTGCGCTACGCCCTCGACGCCGGTGTCCGCGAGCGTCTGTGCGAATGACCCTCAGCGCACCCGGCTAACTGTGATGTCCAGGGACGTTGTAACGGATTGAGTTGATTTTGGCCTGTCGTTGAGACAGGTGAAGGCCTCCG
>NZ_LQPI01000027.1 GCF_002101775.1 Mycolicibacter nonchromogenicus
CGGCGGCAATGGTGGTGCCGGGGGCGCGGGCGGGAGCAGCCAGAGTGGAAGCGCCGCCGCCGGCGCTGATGGCGGTACCGGCGGGGCGGGCGGCTGGCGCGGAGGCTCAGGTGGCGCAGGAGGGGCAGGCGGCAACAGTGGGGGAGTCGCAGACGGTGGTGCCGGAGGAAACGGCGGTGCAGGGCGTGCAGCTACCGACGCCTTTGGGGGCAGCGGCGGTTCCGGTGGCTCAGGCGGCGCCGGGGGCAGCAGCGTCAGCGGCAACGGCGGGGCCGGCGGGACTGGCGCCGACGGCGCGGACGGTGGTCCCGGTGGTGAAGGCGGGAACGGCGGCTCCGGCGGTTCAGGCGGAAACAGTGTCAGCGGCAACGGCGGGGCTGCAGGCGCGGCCGGCAGCGGTGGCGACGGCGGCTACTACGGGGGCGACGGCGGTGCCGGAGGTTCTGGAGGCAGCAGCCAGAGCGGGCAGGTCGCCGATGGCGCCGACGGGGGCGAAGGTGGGGGTGGCAGCCGCGCAGGCGGCAGTGGCGGTGCCGGCGGAAACGGTGGCACCAGTGGTGGGACTGCCGATGGCGGCGCTGGCGGTAACGGCGGTGCTGCGGGCGCCGGGGGAAGCAACGTTAGTGACGGCCACTATGGCAGTGGTGGTTCCGGCGGATCCGGCGGCGACAGCGTCAGCGGCAACGGAGGTTCCGGCGGCGCGGGTGCTGACGGCAGTACCGGTACCACTGACGGTGGCTCCGGTGGTCATGGTGGTGCCGGCGGAAACAGTGTCAGTGGTAACGGCGGTGCCGCCGGAGCAGCCGGCGATGGCGCCGACGGCAGCTTCCGCGGAGGCGCCGGTGGTGCCGGCGGCGCCGGAGGTGGTAGCCAGAGCGGGATTGCCGCCAAGGGTGCCGACGGTGGACAGGGAGGAACCGGGCACGGCTACGGGGGTGGCGGCAACGGTGGCGCGGGCGGCGCCGGCGGCACCAGCACCGGCACTGCCGACGGAGGAGACGGGGGCCGGGGCGGCAACGGAGGCGCTGCCACTCAGGGAGACGAAGCCGGCGGCCTCGGCGGTTCGGGTGGCAGAGGCGGCGACAGTGCCAGCGGCTCGGGCGGCACGGGCGGTGTCGGCGGCGACGGCGGCAACGGCGACCCCGGTGGCTACGGCGGGGCCTCCGGTGCGGGCGGTGCGTCCTTGAATGCCGGGCACCCAGGCGGGGCCGGCGCTCCGGGTGGAGCGCCGTCGGGAGCAATTGGCGGTGTCGGCGGCAGCCCGGGCGGTGTGGGCGGCACTCCGTAGGAGTCTCGTGGCCGGTGCTGGGGCCGTCTCAGGGCGCCGCCTGCACCTAGGCCCGCTTCAACCAGGCGCCGCTAGAGCGCGGAGCGAGCGCCGGCTCGACGGGTCAGGTGGTCGATCTGCAGGTATGTCGCATAAATCACCAGAGGCGGCAACACGATGAACGGCACATTTTCCCCGATGAACTTGAACCAGAAGCCCCAACTTCCCTGCCCGATGTCGGCGAAGCCCGCGCCCAGCTCGCTGAGGAAGTAGACCGCGGTACTGCTCATCAACACTGAGATGCCGACCAAAACCACCCATAGGCAGCGGATCCGGGACTCCAGCGGCAGCGTCGAGCGCAGCAGTTTGGTCCACGCCACGAAGACGGTGATGCCTGTGCTGACCCCGACCACCTCAAGGGCGAACACCCACGGATTGCCGCTGACATAGCGGGTGTCGGCCAAGCCGTATTGCCACCACAGCCACTTCCAGCCCGGATCGTCGGTGGGAGCCCACCAGCCCAGAGGTTGACCGATCAGGAACATCAGCTCGTAGCCGATCTGGCTGGCCGCGGTGAACGGGATGTAGAACAGCGTCAGCTCGGCAGCCCGGTCCAGCCGTCCCCGATGCTCACCGGGCGCATCCCACAGGATGACGAAGGGCAGCAGCATGACCGGGATCCCGAAGATCATGTTGGCGATCACATCCACCCGGAAGTTCGCCGGAATGACGCGCAGGCTGACCGCGATGGTCAACAGCAGGAACATGCCCAGCACGAACAGGGCCGTGCCGGTATAGATGCGCAGGCGGTGCGGTGCCCAGGGCCGGGCGAAATCGGTTTCGTGGTCCTGCACAGCAGTCATCGTCTTCCCTCGCGGCGCAATATCAACTACTTGCTATTGCGAGGAAGCCTATCCCGCGGCGGTGGTGGATGGCACGACTTTGCGGCTGAGTCTCGGCGCGGCAGCGAAGTTCTGCCGAGGACCGCTCGACCCTGCTGGCGCAGACTCACATTCGTGCTGTTCTGGCAATCGCGGCGAGCGAAACTGCGGAAGCCTCCGAACGGACCTGCGCTGGCGTTTCAGCGGTTACGCTTCGCCGCAAACCGCACGAACCGCGGCAAGGCCGACTCTTTGGAGGTATGCCTCATGGGGCTCACCACAGGAATCATCGTCGTCGTAGCCCTATTCCTGCTCCTCACGGTCCTCGTGATCGCGGGCTACAACGGGCTGGTTCGGGCGCGCAACGCGTTCAAGAACGCCTTCGCCCAGATCGACGTTCAGTTGCGGCGTCGTTTCGACCTGATTCCCAACCTGATCGAAACCGCCAAGGCGTACATGGCGCATGAGCGCCAGACCCTGGAGGCCGTCGTCAATGCGCGTGGCGCCGCGATGAACGGCCTGGCCGCTGCTCAGGCCAATCCCGGTGACCCGGCGGCGATGCAGCAGTTGGCGGAGGGACAGCAGGCGCTCAATGGCGCGCTGAGCCGGCTCAACGTGGTGGTCGAGCAGTACCCCGACCTCAAGGCGAACCAGACCATGATGCAACTGTCGGAGGAGCTGACCTCCACGGAGAACAAGGTCGCGTTCGCCCGCCAGGCCTACAACGACGCGGTGATGAACTACAACAACCGGCGTGAGACGTTCCCCGGCAACGTCTATGCCGCCATGTTCAACTTCGCTCCGGCCGCCCTGCTCGAGATCCCGCCGGAGCGCCCGGAGATGCGGGACGCGCCGAAGGTTCAGTTCTGACCGATCGGCGGCTATGAACTTCTTCGAGCACCAGCGGGCCGCCAAGGGAAACACGCTGAAGCTGGTGTTGCTCTTCGGGGCTGCGGTGATGGCGTTGGTCGCGGCGGTCGATGCTGCCGCGGTGACCGCCATGGTCTATCTCACAGCGGATTACGGCGGGATCGACTCGTCAACGATTCTTGCGACCGTCATCGTCGTCACCACGATCACGCTGTTGATCATCGCAGGTGGAATGCTGTTCAAGACTATTTCGCTGCGCCAGGGGGGTACTGCTGTCGCCGCGGCCGTCGGCGCGGTGCCGGTGGACCCGACGACGACCGACCCGCAGTTGCGTAGGTACGTCAACATCGTCGAGGAGATGTCGCTGGCCTCGGGCGTGCCGGCGCCGCGTCTGTTCGTCATGCCCGGTGAACCCGGAATCAACGCCTTCGCAGCGGGTTTCACGCCTGCCGACGCTGCCATCGCGGTGACAGGTGGAGCCCTGGCGCAACTCAACCGTGACGAATTGCAGGGTGTCATCGCTCACGAGTTCAGCCACATCCTCAACGGTGATATGCGGCTGAACATTCGACTCATCGGATTGCTCAGCGGAATTCTGCTGATCGGAATGATCGGCTTGCGCCTGCTGCAGTTCGGCGGCCGCGGGAGTGACAGCAAGCGCGCGCTGCCCCTCGTGGCGTTCGCATTCGCGATAATGGTGCTCGGCTACGTCGGCGTGTTCTTCGCCAATGTGATCAAAGCTGCGGTAGCACGGCAGCGGGAGTGGCTGGCTGACGCGTCGGCGGTGCAGTTCACCCGCCAGACCGACGGCCTCGAAGGCGCACTGAAGAAAATCGGCGGTATCCCGACCGGTTCGCGGCTGCGCAACTCCCGCAACGCGGCCGAGGTCAGCCACATGCTGTTCGGAGAGGGCACGCGGTGGTCGTTCACCTCGTTGTTCGCGACGCATCCGCCACTGACCGACCGGATCAAGGCGCTCAACCCAAGCTTCGACCCCGGCGAGATCGCCGAACTTCAGCAGCGGTACGCCCATCAGGCGCCCGACGGCCTGGCCGAGGACGTCGCCGCGGGTTTCGCCCCTGCTGGTACGGCGCACGGCCGCCAGGCTGCCGCACCAGAGCGACACCCCAACACCGCCTGGCGCACCAGCCCTGAGCAAGTCGTCTCTCGCGCAGGCACTTTCAGTTCGGACGACCTGAAGTACGGCGCGGCTCTGCATGCGCGGATTCCCGACGATGTCCGCATGCTGGCCAGCCAGCCCACTACGGCCCCCGCCGCCGTCATCGCGTTGCTTCTCGAGCCGTCGAGCGGGGGTCTGCACGCCCGCCAGCTTGCCTCGGTGAATGAACTTCTGGGGCCGACGCAGGCGCGGGAAGCCGCCGCGCTCGTCGACCGGATGCGCGCGCTGCCGCCTGAACTTCGGCTTCCGGTCGTCGCGCTGGCTTTGCCGCAGATCGCCACCCACTCCCGTGCCGAACAGGACGCGCTCATCACGGTGCTGAACGCGCTGGCCGTCGCCGACGAGAAGGTGACGATGTTCGAGTACTGCCTAACCCGCCTGGTCTGGAATTACGTGCTCGACACCAACGATCCGGCTCGCCGGAGCAAGGTGGGCAGCGGTTCGCTCACCGGGGTGCGTCCGGTGGTGACGACCCTGCTGGCGACTCTCGCGGTCGCGGGCGGTGCCGACCAAAACGTGGCGGCACAATCGTTGGGCATCGCGCTGCTCCGACTTTACGGCGATACCGCGAGGCCCGAGAACCCGCGCAGGCTGAGCTGGCAGCAGACCCTCGACGAAGGCTGGGCCGCCCTCGATGCTTTGGATCCGAGGGCGAAGCAAGCACTGGTCGAAGCGATGGTGGAGGCGGTGCTGCACGACGGTACCGTGACCGCGTCAGAGGCTGAACTGCTCCGTGCGGCATGCGGTTTGATGCACGTTCCCCTGCCTGCTCTGTTGGGCTGACCGACGTCGGTCGGGTAGCTGTCTGGTAGCTGGTACACGCATCGGTCCACGTCATGAAGGACGGCGCGAAAGCCGCGGCGATCCCATTCGTCTCCCGCAAGTATTCAGCGCGCGCATGAATATGCGTCGCACGTGCATAAAACATCGGGGGGCAACCAAAGCTGGGGAACCGATCGGGGGCTTAGCGGTCACTGGGCGTGAATTCGCCCTGGTCGACAGCGTGGCACCGCCCACTAACAGGGTTTCGTTGGTGGTCATGGCGCGGTTCCCTCGGTTCGGTCAAGAGGCCGGGTGGACCGTGGGGGACTGCTTTTTCATAAGAGCGCGCGAACCGCACGTGACGTATGGGATAGACCGTTTGCGCAGGTCAACCGTGGTGCCCCCGGCAGGATTCGAATTAGCCGTCCCTTCTTGTTGCCCGGACAGCGGGTGTCCAGCACTTTCCACCTTCTACCTGCTGTAATGCCGGACTGTACGCTCTATTCATACGTACTCGCAAGTGCCGTATGTAATCATGCGGATAGCACGTGGATAGCACGGGCCGAAGGAAGGCGGGCGATGGTCGGCAAGGCGGGACATCGCGGCTGGGGCTGGATTCGCCGGCTCCCATCCGGGAAGTTTCAGGCGTCCTACGTCGGCCCTGATCTGGTCCGGCACAGGGCGCCCAAGACATTCTCGGCAAAGATGGACGCCGAGCACTGGTTGTCGAATGAACGCCGCCTCATCGAACGCGATGAGTGGACGCCCCCAGCGCAGCGCGTCGAAGCCCAGAAGCTCAAGGCCGTCAGCGTGGGCGAGTACGCCGACAACTGGGTCGAGCACCGCAACGTCAAGCCTCGTACCCGTTCGATGTACAAGGATCTGCTGCGCCTGCACATCAAGCCGAAGCTCGGGAAGGTTCCCCTGAAGAACCTCACACCCGACGCGGTGCGGGCGTGGTTTTCGTCCCTGGGCACCGAATACACCCGCCGCAACAGCCATGCTTATGGCCTGCTCAACGCGATCTGCAACACCGCCGTGACTGACGGCCTCATTGAGCGCAACCCGTGCCAGCTGCCGCGTGTGATGAATCCAGCACGCAAGCGTGAGCCCATCATCCTGACCGTGACCGAGGTCGCCGCCTTGGCCGATGCCATCCGACCCGAACGGCTCCGTGCGCTTGTGCTGCTGTCGGCCTGGTGCGGTGTCCGCTGGGGCGAGGTATCCGAATTGAGGCGCAAGGACGTCACCGCCGACTGCACAGTGCTCACAGTCGCTCGCGCCGTCACCCGCCGAGACACGGAGTATCGAGTTGACACGCCGAAGTCCGGCAAGGGTAGGGCCGTGGTGATCCCTCCGCACATCCGCGACGACGTGAAGAACCACCTCGCTGCGAATGTCGGTTCGTCGCCCGAGTCCCTGCTGTTCCCGGCGGCATCCGGCGGCCATATGAACGACCGTGTGTTCTCCCGCGAGTACTTCGCGAAGGCGCTCAAAGTTATTGGCAAACAAGGTGTTCGGGTTCATGACCTGCGGCACTTCGCAGGTACTCAGACGGCCCGAGTCGGTAATCTCGTCGAGACCATGGGCCGCCTCGGGCACAGCACAGTGAAGGCGTCGCTGATCTACCAGGGGATCGTGACGGGGCGCGATCACGAAGTCGCGGAGGCGTTGTCAGAGTTGGCGAAGCCGAAGCCGAAGCCCGACACGCCGAAAGATGTCTGATATTTGACGGCACTGCCCGCACTGGTGGTAACGTCTCAAGTGTTCTGAGCAGACCGAAACGGTCACCCAGAGCCGGCATGGACACCCCGAAACGGGGGACTGGAATCATCTTCTAGTCGCAGACGCCAAAGGCCGTTAGCCATTAGCTAACGTCTGGAGAAGCGTCCAATGCCCCCCTCTACCATTCCCGCGCACAAGACGGCAATCGATCTTCCACGCGCTGCTCAATACCTTGGCGTATCAGTGCAGTCGGTGCGGCGCCGTATCGCCGAGGGCAGCCTGCCGGCGTTCCGCGTCGGCCCGAAATCCATCCGCGTCTACATCGATGATCTGGAAGCCCTGAAGCAGCCCATCGGCGGCGGTGCCCGATGACCGCCCCATCAACCGGAGGCCCGCCATGCGAAAGGCCGGCCCCCACCCCTGGAAGCCGGCCCTCACGCCTCACTACTAATGCCGAGTCTACCTGCTGTGTCGCCGCGATGAAGCGCCGCCGCGCTGCGTCCCGTCGCCTAAGCATTCTGGACTCTGGGCGCGCCGACCCGTGGCAATACGACGAGGTGCCCCTCACGGAGCATCAGCGTGAAGCGTGGCAGCGAACAGTCGCCCACCTCACTGCCGCCGGCTTTCGAGCCATCCTCCCTGCCGCTGTCTTGGAGGGGCTCCGATGAGTCTTCGAGTTGAAACCATCCACGCTGGTCAAGCGGTTGTGGATTCCCGCAAATGCCGATGCCTCGACTGTCGCCGCCCCCTGCGGGCGCCCAGAAGTGTTGCAGCGCAGCGAGGCCCCGTGTGCCGCTCACGCGTGGTGGTGAACGGATGACGGTGAATGTTAACGGCGTCGATGCAGATGGATCGGATTCGCTGCTGGCCGCAGTGATGACTGCAGCAGAGCTGCATCACGAGGAGTTCGCGGACTTGGTGCAGTTCGTGCATGGTCTCATCACCGAGGGATTTGGAATCGTTGCTGGCCCGCCCAAGCTCGGAAAAAGTTGGTGGACGCTCTGCGTCGCTTTGGCAATCGCCGCCGGAGGCAAGGCGTTCGGGAAGGTTTCGGTCGATCAGCGTGACGTTCTTCTGTTGGCCTTGGAAGACTCACCGCGCCGACTCCAGGGCCGTATCCGGGCGGTCTGGGGCGACGGAATCCCGCCGCATCGACTGCATATCTTGACCGAGATCGGTCCGCGGCTCTTGATTCCGACGATCACGGCGTGGTTGACGAAGCACCCCCAGGGGCTCGTCATCCTCGACACCCTGGGGCGCGCCCGCCAGCAGCGGAACCGGCACGATGACGCATATCTCGCCGACTATCAGGCGGGCGTAACGCTCAAGAATGTTGTCGACGCGTTCCCAGGCAGTGCGCTTTTGGGTGTGCACCACACCCGTAAAGCCTCCTCCGAGGATTTCGTTGATGATCTGTCGGGCACGCTCGGGCTAGCGGGGTCGGCTGACTACGTGCTCGTACTCCGGCGCCAGCGCAACAGCACTGAGGCCACCTTGCAGGTCACGGGTCGGGACGCGCCCGAAGGTGAGTACGCGTTCACCGTCAATGCAGGAGTGTGGACGCTGGCTGGTGATGAGTTGTCCGATGCTGCTGAAGAGGCGCAGAAGCGACGCGATAGCAAGCGTTACGGCGAGCGTGCAATGGATGTCGCCGCTGTGGTCAACAGGCGTGCGCCCGCCAGCCACACCACTGCGGCTGATGTGGCAGCGGCTCTCGGCCTCGACAACGACCAGGCGCGGGTCTACCTCAACCGGCTGGCCAGGGCTGACCGCATCCGCAAGGTGGGTGTTGGTGTCTATACCAGTGTTACGACCGTTACGAGTGTTACGCACCCGGTGACGAGCGCAAATGACGGTGGTGAATTGGGCTCCGGCGTAACACGTCCCAACGCCATGGCAACTGTTACGCCACCGGAACCTATGCGGGCCAGCCAAAACGGGAAGTCCGTAACGCTCGTAACAGGCGAAACAGACAATGCGCCGCCCGGTGGACCGACCGACTCAACGCCTGGCATGTCCGAGCGGGTTCTGACAGCACTGGCTAACGCCAGCGAACGCCGATGCGGCTGCGGTTGCCTGCTGGTCAACGAGGAATCTGTCAAAACTGGCCAGTGCCTGGAGTGCTATCACGCGGGCAGGGTCTGGGAATGACTGCCGTGGCGATATTGGATCACCGAAGCTCACCCGCAGCGGCCACCGCCTGGCGTCTAGGCCGGCTCTCGACCCGAGATTGATCGAAAACCCCAAAACGAAACGCACACCCACTGACTGACTATTGAAAGGAAGAAACAACATGAGCGAGCCATTTCGAACCGCGGCGGCGCGGGATCTTGACATCTGGATCGCCGCGACCTGCAGTGGCGGCGATCCCTCGCTAAGCCTGGTGACCAGGCACCCCTGGGGCGACATGTTGGGCGCGATGCTCGCGAAGATCATCGCGCTCACTGCGCCAGCACCCAAAGCCGACCTGATGCCGAACACCGGCGACTACCGGCGCGCAACAGCCTTGGCCTGTGCGATTGCCTCAGAAGACGAACTTGGCATCGACACACTGATTTTGGAGGCCGCGGAGGCAGGACGAATCCGGCACACCCTGCTCGCCTCTGCATGTTCAGTGGCCCAAGGCATGCGAGCCGACACGCAGCCAGGAATGGACCTGTTGCGACGCAGCGTCGCTCAACTCGCCGCCATCGAAGATCAGGAACAGGAGAAGAAGCAGGATGACTGAGAACGACACCACATCGGAAGCCGTTGACACGGATACAGCGTCAGAGTCCTTTTCAGGATCAACCCTGGAAAGTCCTACAGAACACGAAGTTGGGGGAGAGACTTCGGGTTCTGTAGAACCCGAAGTCTCAAACCCCAATAAAGAGGCGGCGGCGTACCGGCGTCGGCTGCGCGATACGGAGGCTGAACGCGACCAGCTCGCATCACGCCTAGCCGACGCGCAGCGCGCGATCGTCACAAGCACTGTCGCTCAACGTCTCCAAGACCCGGCGGATTTCTGGTCGACTACGGAGCTGGCTGATGTCCTGGGTGACGACGGTGGTGTCGATGCCGAGAAGGTTTCGGCGGCAATCAAAGCGGTACTGGACTCCAGACCGCACTGGGCCAAGCGCGCGCCGGCTACAGAGTCCACGTCCAGTGTGACCGCGAATGGACTTATTGAGGGCGGGCGGACACAACCCAGTTTTGCCGACGCTTTCAAGCCGCCCGAATACCGCAACACCCGCTAGAATATGTTCTGCGCGCCCAGGTGGCGCGCCGGACTCTTGCCCAGGCGGCAGCCGAATTGAACTTAACGCGTTCGCGGCTGCCGCCTGTCATTTCGGCAGCCTGCGCTGACTGAAATGAGAACTTAGATGACCATTTTGACCACTGGGACCGCCGACTATCCGTGGCGGCCAGATTCAACCTTCTTCGCACCGACCGACGCCGTTCCGTCCGCGCTGCTGTTGCAGACCACTACGGTCGCCGGATCGATTGAGGGCGACACCCCTTCCGTGCGCGTCGCATTCGTGAAAGATGCCGAGTCTGCGGATTACGTCGCTGAAGGCACGCCCATCGAGTCCGACGAGCCGGACCTGGACGAAGTTGTCCTCAACGCCAAGCGAATCACGCGCTTGGTGACCCTCTCGACGCAGCAGTACAGGCAGACCGAGACCGCCACTCAGGTCTCCCAGTCCGTCGCACGGGATCTCGTGCAGAAGGCCGACAACGCCTTCCTAGGCGACTCATTGAGCGATCCGTCGACCGGTCTGCTGAATGTCGATGGCGTGATCGATGGCGGCGAAGTCGTTGACAACCTTGACGTGCTAGTCGATCTGATCGCCGAACTTGAGAACAACGGCGCCCAGCCGTCGGCCATCATCGTTGACCCTCTGACGTGGGCGAGTCTGAGAAAGTTGAAGAAGGGTGGCGACGAGATCAACGCCTCGCTGCTGGGTGCTGGCGTCACTGACGCACGGCCCCTGCTGCTGAGCCTTCCTGTGTTGCGCTCCCGTTGGCTGCCGGCCGGTACTGGCCTGGTTGCCGACCGCAGCCAGATCGTCTCCGCTGTCGGCCCCGTCGAAGTCGCGGTATCCGAACACGCTGCATTCGCCAGCCACGCGGTTCAGATGCGGGCCACCTGGTCGGTGGGCTGGACCGTCGTCCGGCCTGACCGCCTCGGCAAGTTCACCGTCGAAGGTGACCTGGGCAGTTAGGAACCTGCGCGCGCGGGGGAGTTTCTTCGGCCCCTTCCTTTCGCTCCCCGCGTGAGCGCAACCGGCTGGGACCGCATCGTAAGCGGGCGGTGCGGTCCCAGCCCCCAATCCCAGCAAACGACACCAGCTAACTAGGGACGCTATGCACTATCTGGTCGAACGTCCGGACGATCAGCCATTCGAACACTTGCTGAGAGTCAAGCAGCCGGCCCGAACAGGCCAAACCGATCGCGACCACATCGCACACCTAAGCAACGCTCTGACCAGCATAAATACACCCGCAAAGCCCCCCGCAGCACCCCCTCCCCGGGGCCGCAAGATCCAACGGGGCGGCGCTCGAAATGTTTTTTGTACGTTTCCCCGGGTTTTCTGGGGATTTTCGAACATCCGGTTTGTACCGGGAGCTTTAGTCGAACGATTGTTCGGATGTTGGTTCAGTCCAGCAAACTCCAGCAAATACCCAGCAAATACAGCAAAGGCGGCAAATCATGCTACGGATGGAGATTCCCGGCGAAACCGGGGTGCCTGATCCCGTCAAGAATCCGATCACGGCTTATCGCTGGATGGATGCGAAGCGCCGGGTTAAGGATGCAGAGTCCCACGCCCAGCCGTTGATCCGTCTCTGGGATAAAGACATGAATTTTATCGGCAGGATTGCTGGTGAGAAGTCTCTCGATGTCGAGATGAAGTTGCATGACACCGGGACGGGCAGCATCGTCCTCCCGGCGTCGAATTGGATCAACAAGTTCTTACGCACTGATGTCCGCGCGAACGACGATCTGAACATCACCATCGACCCGTATCCGAACAAGCGGAACTGGCGCTACCGGTGGGGTGGAAAGGTTACTGCTGTCCGCAACGTGCGCACCGAGGCGGGCCTGCATGAGCTGCATTTCGATGTCGCGGAGAACCGGGAGCACTGGAAGCACATCTATTTCGCCGCCACACCGTGGTTCGCCCCGGAGTTTCAGCCCCTGAAGGCGTGGGTGCTGCCGGGTAATACGCGCACGATTGTGGCGACGACGGGGTTTGTGAACTTGGCGCGGATCTTCTACCCGCCACTGGGCATCATCGACAACTTCGTCAACCCCGGCGCTTGGATTAAACCGCTTACCGATGGCCGCTTGTGGTCGCCGTTGAACTGGCCGATCCAAATGCAGTTCGTCAACCCGTTGACGGACATCAGCCGGTTCTCGGTGTTGGCTTCTCGCTGGTCATCGGCCCACGACACCACCGAAGGCTTGTTGAAGGACGCCGGCTGTCATGTGCGGGCCTATACGTGGTTGACGGAGGATGAGGACTCCCCGCACCCTGAACTTGCTGCGCTCATTGGTGATGAGGCTGCCCGCCCGTCCCGCAACTGTGTTGTGCTTGCGGTGGAGGACAAGTCGGGGGTTGTCGGGTTGACCGGCACTGCCGTTGACGGGGCGGTGAACCTTGTCGCCGCCACAGCAGACGACTTGATCAGTGAGCTGTTGTATGAGTTTCGGGATGCCGATGCGATCGACCCGCGCACCGGCAAGAACGTGCCGCCCTACGTCCGGGACTCGCTCGGGATCGCGCCGAAGTTGCCAGACATTGTGTTCCGGGACTCGCTGGACTTCTCGCCGATCAAGTCGTCTGAGAGGGCGATTTTCAAGAGCAAAGCCAAGAGCATTTTGGCCGGCGGCAAGTCGCCTGGCTGGGTTAACCAGTTGCAGACCTTCGGAATCAAGTTCGGGCTCAGCTTCATCCAGCTCACGCACGTGTACGGCGGTGGTCCTGGCGGTGGCGGCATGGCTGGTCCCGCACCGCAGGGGTCGGGTCTGGAAGAGATTTATCAGGGTCAATTAGACAATATGTTGTTGGCCTTTATGCGGCATACGGACCCGTTGCGCGACGTAGCCGCTGGCGACATGGGTTACCTTGAGTACTTCACCCAGGAGGGTGGCGGCACGGCATACACGATCTCGTCGGCTTTGACTCTGCGGCAAGGGCATTGGAAGACCAGGCCGTATCAGTCTTTCAAGGTCGTTATTTGGAATCGGCGCCCGTACCAATTGTATTATGACTTTGATTTGGGCGACCGGGCCTTGTTTGAAATTGACGGCTTGTTGTATTCGGATCAGTTCACTGCGATAAGAATGCACTATGACGAATCCACGCCTAAGACATTCGACGTGACGATCGGGACTGGTTCCGAGCAGGAAGACCCAATGGGACAGGCCGTGCGGAGCTTGCAGACCATCTGGTCAGCAGTCGGCACCCTGTTTGGCTCAAACGACCTTTTCTGAGTGCACCATTTTCCCCGGTCGGAACATATGGCATACATCAGTGAGATCACTTTGGCGCGGTGATCTCGTCCGTATAGCCCGGTATTATCCGAGGGCATGTCGGATGAACCTATCTCTCAATTTGTCGAGCGCGTTTTCGGCCAGAGCTTCTCCGGGCGCCCGCCCGTGCCATTCATGCAGCTCCTGCGCGCGTACGCCGACGAGGCTGAAGTATTTGCGGGGGCTCCGCTGGAGGATGAAGGCTACGAGGCACTGTGGATAGCTGGGGAGGCGGTTGGCTGGTTGTCAGTGGAAGGCAACGATGATGATGCGCCAATCACTGGTGCCGTTTCTGCCATCGCCAGCCTGGGGCCGATCAAACTCGGGGCGGAAGTTACCGACTCAGGGCTCCGGGCACGCGCGACGCCGTCCATCACGTTGGCTTTCAGCGACGGCACCAAGGTTCAAGTCGGTTCTGATCACCACAACAGCGTGAACTTCATCTCCGGGCTGTTGGAGCGGCTGCGGGGCGTCTCGTCGCGCTAGCCCGAACCGTGGCCCCCAGCGCTCGCTGGGGGCCACGGTTTGATGTTCCTGTGGGTTAGGTGACGAGGTGCAGGCACCGGGACGATATAGACGCGGGCGCGCCGAAATGCACGTCAACCACCGCGATCACGGCCCCCGCAGAGCAGGGGGCCAGTCGCGCACCGGATGCTTGCGGATTCGGCTAGCTCCCCTCGAGGGCGTGGTTGAGCAACCGCTCAGCCTCTCGGAGGTGGCCTACCGCGTCGCTCAGGCTGATCCGCACCGGAGCGGTGACCTCGTCGGGGATCGCCCCGCCCGCGTCACCAGCATCCTCAAGGGCGCGGCACACATGCTCCGCAGCCGCATTTAGCGAGAATCGGAACACAGCGGGACTGGGCACCACCGGGATGACAGTGACACCCAGAAACCTCTCGGCTTCGACCCAAGGGTCAGCGATTTTGCCTCCGGCGCCCAAGGTGGTCACCACGAGGCGCTGCAGTTCGTGGATGGCGTTTACGACCTCGGTGGGCGACTCCGGGAACCAAGGGCCGGCCAGCAGCGTCTGGGCGATCTGGTCGGTCGGGCAGATGATGGGTAGGTGCTCGGCAGCTTTGTCGAAGATCTGAACGGTGGTGGACATGGTGACTCCCTTCGTCGGTCGGATGACCGGGCGGTTGGGACGGCCGTTCGAGATAGCACGGGGATAGCATGCGCCGTGTCTGATTGCCTGTTTATGCAGGTCAAAGAGGGTGCCCCCGGCAGGATTCGAACCTGCGGCCTTCTGCTCCGGAGGCAGACGCTCTATCCCCTGAGCTACGGGGGCGCTCGCGTGATGCGGCGCCATGTGGGCTTTGACAGACTAGCGCATCAATAGCCGGACCCGAGAACCGGACGGATTCGGGGCCTGACCACGTCAGACCATAGGATGGGGCCTCGTGACCCCTGCCGATCTGGCCGAATTGCTCAAGAACACCGCTTCCGCGGTGCTGGCCGAGCACGACCTGGACACCGCCGCGCTGCCCGCGACGGTGACGGTCGAGCGACCGCGCAACCCCGAACACGGTGATTACGCCACCAACCTGGCCCTGCAGCTGGGCAAGAAGGTGGGTGTCAACCCGCGTGAGCTGGCCGGCTGGCTGGCCGAGGCACTGGCGCAGGCCGAGGGGATCGCCGCGGCCGAGATCGCCGGACCGGGCTTTGTGAACCTGCGCATCGAGGCTTCCGCGCAGGGTGCAGTGGTGGCCAACATCGTCACCGCGGGCGCCGACTACGGCCACTCCCGCCAGTTCGAGGGCCTCAACGTCAATCTGGAGTTCGTCTCGGCCAACCCCACCGGCCCCATCCACATCGGTGGCACTCGTTGGGCCGCGGTCGGCGACGCCCTGGGTCGGCTCCTGAGCACCCAGGGTGCCGCAGTCACCCGCGAGTACTACTTCAACGACCATGGCGCCCAGATCGACCGCTTCGCCAACTCGCTGATCGCCGCCGCCAAGGGCGAACCCGCCCCCGAAGACGGCTACGCCGGTGCCTACATCACCGATATCGCCGCGGCGGTGCAGGCCAAGGCCCCCGATGCGCTGAACAGTCCCGACGCGCAGGAGACGTTCCGTGCGATCGGCGTCGACCTGATGTTCACCCACATCAAGAAGTCGCTGCATGAATTCGGCACCGACTTCGACGTCTTCACCCACGAAGACTCGATGCACACCTCGGGCCGCGTTGAGCAGGCCATCGAGCGGCTGCGCGCCAACGACAACATCTACGAAAAAGACGGCGCCACCTGGCTGCGCACCAGCGCCTACGGCGACGACAAGGACCGGGTCGTCATCAAGAGCGACGGCAAGCCCGCCTACATCGCCGGCGACTTGGCCTACTACCTGGACAAGCGCGAGCGCGGCTTCAACCTGTGCATCTACATGCTCGGCGCCGACCACCACGGCTACATCGCCCGGCTCAAGGCCGCCGCGGCCGCCTTCGGCGACGACCCGGCAGCAGTGGAGGTGCTGATCGGCCAGATGGTCAATCTGGTCCGCGACGGCCAGCCGGTCAAGATGAGCAAGCGCGCCGGCACCGTCATCACCCTCGATGACTTGGTCGAGGCCATCGGCGTGGACGCTGCCCGCTACAGCCTGATCCGATCCTCGGTGGACACCCCCATCGACATCGACTTGGCGCTGTGGTCTTCGGCGAGCAACGAAAACCCGGTCTACTACGTGCAATACGCGCACGCCCGGCTCTGCGCGCTGGCCCGCAACGCCGCCGAACTCGGTCTTGCCCCCGACACCTCCAACCTCGGGCTGCTGAGCCACGACAAGGAAGGCGCGCTGATCCGCAACCTCGGAGAGTTCCCCCGGGTGCTGGAAACCGCTGCCGCACTGCGGGAACCGCACCGGGTCTGCCGCTACCTGGAAGACCTCGCCGGGGACTACCACCGGTTCTACGACAGCTGCCGGGTGCTGCCCCAAGGCGATGAGGAGCCGGGAGACCTGCACGCGGCGCGGCTGGCGCTGTGCCAGGCCACCCGCCAGGTGATCGCCAACGGGCTGGGCATCCTCGGCGTGAGCGCGCCGGAGCGGATGTGAACGTGCACCCGGCGGGCCCCCGCCACGCCGAAGAGATCCATTCCGACGGACTGCCGCCGCGGCCGCAGACCCCGCAGCAGCTGTTGCAGTTGGCACCGAATGTCTGGCCGCGCAACACCGTTCGCGGCGACGACGGCGTGACGCGGATCGCCGGAGTGAAGGTCACCGACCTGGCCGCCGAATTCGGCACCCCGCTGTTCGTCATCGACGAGGACGACTTCCGGGGCCGCTGCCGCGAGATCGCCGCCGCGTTCGGCGGCGGCGACAACGTGCACTACGCCGCCAAGGCATTCCTGTGCAGTGAGATCGCGCGCTGGATCAACCAGGAGGGTCTGTGCCTGGACGTCGCCACCGGAGGAGAGCTGGCCGTCGCTCTGCGCGCCGGATTTCCCGCGCAGCGAATCACCTTCCACGGCAACAATAAGTCGGTCGCCGAGCTGCAGACGGCGGTCAGTGCCGGCGTCGGTCACATCGTGATCGACTCGCTGATCGAGATCGACCGCCTCGACGCCGTCGCGGCCGAGGCCGGTGTGGTGCAGGACGTGCTGGTGCGCGTCACCGTCGGTGTGGAGGCCCACACCCACGAATTCATCTCGACCGCCCACGAAGACCAGAAGTTCGGATTGTCGCTGGCCAGCGGTGCGGCGATGGATGCCATCCGGCGGGTGTTCGCCGCCGAGCACCTGCGCCTGATCGGTCTGCACAGCCACATCGGCTCGCAGATCTTCGACGTGGCCGGCTTCGAGGTGGCCGCCCACCGGGTCATAGGGCTGCTGCGTGACGTGGTCGCCGAATTCGGCGTCGACAAGACCGCGCAGCTTTCCGTTATCGATCTGGGTGGGGGACTGGGAATTTCGTACCTGCCGCAGGACGACCCGCCGCCGATGTCCGAGCTGGCCGCCAAGCTGGCTGCGATCGTGCGCGACGAGTCCGCAGCGGTGGGCCTGCCCGCCCCGCAGCTGGTGGTCGAACCCGGTCGGGCCATCGCCGGTCCGGGCACCATCACGCTCTATGAGGTCGGCACCATCAAGGATGTGGCCGTCAGCGCCACCGGGCATCGTCGCTACGTCAGCGTGGACGGCGGCATGAGCGACAACATTCGGCCCGCGCTGTACGACGCGCACTACGACGTGCGGCTGGTCTCGCGAGGCCTACCGGGCCTCGGAGAAGCAGGCGCCCTGCCAGAGCAGGCGCGCATCGTCGGCAAGCACTGCGAAACCGGCGACATCATCGTCCGCGACACCTGGGTGCCCGAAGGCATGGTGCCCGGCGACCTGATCGCCGTAGCCGCCACCGGCGCCTACTGTTATTCGATGTCGAGCCGGTACAACCTGCTCACCCGCCCGGCGGTGGTGGCGGTACGTGACGGGAAAGCCCGCCTTATGCTGCGCCGGGAGACCGTCGAAGACCTGATCAGCCTGGAGGTGGGGTAAAAGTGTCCGGTTCACAGGTGTCCGGGGCCCCCGTGGGGGTGGCCGTCCTCGGCTTGGGCAACGTCGGCAGCGAGGTCGTTCGCATTCTCGAGTCCAGTGCCGATGATCTGGCCGCCCGGATCGGCGCGCCGCTGGTGCTGCGCGGGGTCGGGGTGCGCCGGGTGGCGGCCGACCGGGGCGTGCCGGTGGAGCTGCTCACCGACGACATCGACAGCCTGGTGTCGCGCAGCGATGTCGACATCGTCGTGGAATTGATGGGTCCGGTGGAGCCGGCCCGCAAGGCGATCCTGTCGGCGATCGCGCACGGCAAATCGGTGGTCACGGCCAACAAGGCGCTGCTGTCGCGGTCCACCGGGGAGCTGGCCGAGGCCGCCGAGAACGCGCGGGTGGACCTGTACTTCGAGGCCAGCGTCGCCGGCGCCATCCCGGTGATCCGGCCGCTGACCCAGTCGCTGGCCGGCGACACCGTGTTGCGGGTGGCCGGCATCGTCAACGGCACCACCAACTACATCCTGTCCGAAATGGACTCCACCGGCGCCGACTACACGGCCGCGCTGGCCGATGCGAGTGCGCTGGGCTACGCCGAGGCCGACCCGACCGCCGACGTGGAGGGCTACGACGCCGCCGCCAAGGCCGCGATCCTGGCATCGATCGCCTTCCACACCCGGGTGACCGCCGACGACGTCTACCGCGAGGGCATCACCGCCATCAGCCCGGCTGACTTCACCACGGCGAGGGCGCTGGGCTGCACCATCAAACTGCTGGCGATCTGTGAGCGCATCACCACCAGCGATGGGCAGCAGCGGGTTTCGGCCCGGGTGTACCCGGCGCTGGTGCCGCTGACTCACCCGCTGGCCACGGTCAACGGGGCATTCAACGCGGTGGTGGTCGAAGCCGAGGCGGCCGGCCGGCTGATGTTCTACGGCCAGGGTGCCGGTGGCGCGCCCACCGCATCGGCGGTCACCGGTGATCTGGTGATGGCCGCCCGCAATCGGGTGCAGGGCGGGCGCGGACCTCGCGAGTCCAAGTACGCCCAGCTGGCCGTCGCTCCGATCGGGGACGTGCAGACGCGCTACTACGTGAGCATGGACGTCGCCGACAAGCCGGGTGTGTTGTCCACGGTGGCAGCCGAGTTCGCCGCCCACGGCGTCAGCATCGCCGAGGTGCGCCAGGAGGGTGTGGCTGACGACGAGGGCCAACTGATCGGAGCTCGGATCGTGGTGGTCACCCACCGAGCTGCCGACGCAGCATTGTCGAAAACCGTTGCAGCGCTGTCTGATCTGGACGCAGTCCAGCGGATCGCCAGCGTGCTACGACTGGAAGGAACAGACCAGTGAGCTCCACCCGGACACCGATCCACCGCCCTTGGCCCGGCTTGATCGGTGCTTACCGTGACCGGCTTCCCATCGGCGACGACTGGACCGCCGTCACCCTGCACGAGGGCGGCACCCCGCTGATCCACGCCAAGCGGATCTCCGAGCAGACCGGCTGTACGGTGCATCTGAAGGTCGAGGGTCTCAACCCCACCGGTTCGTTCAAGGACCGCGGGATGACGATGGCGGTCACCGACGCGGTCGCCCGCGGTCAGAAGGCGGTGCTGTGCGCCTCGACCGGCAACACCTCGGCATCGGCGGCGGCCTACGCCGCGCGCGCCGGGATCACCTGTGCGGTGCTGATTCCGCAGGGCAAGATCGCGATGGGCAAGCTCGCGCAGGCAGTCATGCACGGCGCCAAGATTATTCAGATCGACGGCAACTTCGACGACTGCCTGGAACTGGCCCGCAAGATGGCCACCGACTTCCCGACCATCTCGTTGGTGAACTCGGTGAACCCGGTGCGCATCGAAGGACAGAAGACCGCCGCCTTCGAGATCGTCGACGCACTGGGCACCGCGCCCGACATCCACTCGCTGCCGGTCGGCAACGCCGGAAACATCACCGCGTACTGGAAGGGCTACCGCGAGTACTTCGCCGACGGCCTGACCGACAAGCTGCCGAAGATGCTGGGCACCCAGGCTGCCGGGGCGGCGCCGCTGGTGCTGGGCGAACCGGTCAAGAACCCGGAGACCATCGCCACCGCGATCCGCATCGGCTCGCCGGCGTCGTGGACCCAGGCCGTCGAGGCGCAGGTGGATTCGGGCGGGCGGTTCCTGGCCGCCACCGACGACGAGATCCTGGCCGCCTACCACCTGGTGGCACAGTCCGAGGGCGTGTTCGTCGAGCCGGCCTCGGCGGCCAGCATCGCCGGGTTGCTCAAGTCGGTGGAGGACGGCTGGGTGCCGCGCGGTTCGACCGTCGTGTGCACCGTGACCGGCAATGGGCTCAAGGACCCCGACACCGCGCTCAAGGACATGCCCGAGGTGACCGCGGTTCCCGTCGACGCGGCCGTCGTGGTCGCCGAATTGGGGCTGGCCTAGTGGTTCAGTTGTTGCCGAGCGGGTTGACGGCCAGCGTCGCGGTTGCGGCGTCGAGCGCCAACCTGGGGCCCGGCTTCGACAGCTTGGGTCTGGCGCTGGGCCTCTACGACGAGGTGATCGTCGAGACGGTCGAGTCCGGACTGGTGGTCCAGGTCGAGGGGGAGGGCGCCGGTCAGGTTCCGCTCACTTCGGATCACCTTGTGGTGCAGGGCATTCTGCGCGGCTTGCGTGAGGCCGGCGTCGAGGCTCCCGGCATGGTGGTGCGCTGCCGTAACGCGATTCCGCATCAGCGTGGCCTGGGCTCGTCAGCGGCCGCGGTGGTTGGGGGACTGGCTGTGGTGAACGGTCTTGTCGCGCAACTTGATCGGCCCGGTTTCTCCGAGTCGCAACTGATCCAGCTGGCCTCAGAATTCGAGGGTCACCCCGACAATGCCGCTGCCGCTGTGCTGGGCGGCGCCGTGGTCTCGTGGACCGAGAGCAGCGGCGAAGGTGGGGCAGAGCAGGTGGCCTATGCGGCCGCGTCGCTGCGGCTGCACCCCGACATCCATCTGTTCTCGGCGATCCCGCAACTGCGCTCCTCGACCGCCGAAACCCGGGCTCTGTTGCCCGAGCAGGTCAGCCACCGCGACGCCCGGTTCAATGTCAGCCGGGCCGCGCTGCTGGTGGTGGCGCTGACCGAGCGGCCCGATCTGCTGCTGGCGGCCACCGAGGATGTGCTGCACCAGCCGCAGCGTGGTGCCGCCCAGCCGGAGTCGGCAGCGTTCCTGCAGCTGCTGCGCCGGCACGGTATCGCGGCGGTGCTTTCCGGCGCCGGACCGGCGGTGCTGGCACTGACGACAGCGACCCAACTGCCCGCCGCGGTGCTCGACTCCCCAGAGGCGCGCGTGTTCGACATCACCAAGATGCCCGTGGGCGACGCGGTCCGGTGGAACACCGGCGCGGCGGTACCGGGTTGAGACGCGCCGAAAGGCACCTGTTGCGTCTAGCACAGAAGCGGGTTATCCTCGGTCCCGTCCCGCATTCGCGGCATCAGCACCTGAATCAGACTCGATGTCAACCGGGATGCCACCAAATTCTTCCCGTATCCGACGGCTTGCGTTACGACGCCGCCAATACGGGCTACACCGTTACACAGTCGACGGTGACACGCACTCGGCGAGTCCGCTGAATGCAACCAAACCCCTCGCGTGAGAAAACCGACGAGGGAAGAAAGGAAATCCGTGACCGATACGGACCTCTTCACGGCTGAAGGCAGCACCGACCAGGAATCGTTGCCCACCCCCCCGAGCACTCCCGAGACCAGCCAGGACGTAGCCGCCGGCGGCAGTGACGCCGCGCCGTCCACTCCGGAGCCCGCCTCGGCGCCTGCCTCCGAGTCCGCTCCCGCCTCGGCGCCCGACAACGGTGCGCCGACCGCCGCCTTAGACAGTTCGCTGTCGGCGATGGTGCTGCCCGAACTGCGGGCACTGGCCAACCGCGTCGGCGTCAAGGGCTCTTCCGGGATGCGCAAGAGCGAGCTGATCGCCGCGATCCGCGAAGTCTCTGAAAACGGGGACAGCGGCGGCGACGCGTCCAGCGCGCAGCCCACCTCCGAGCAGCCGGCCGACGGCGCGGCCAACGGTGCCGAGGCCGCCCCGGCAGACGAAGCGGCCGCCTCCGAGGCACCGCGGCGCCGCGAGCGGCGTGGCGCCAGCCGCGCGACCGGCTCACCCGCCGCCGAGGCCGAGGCCGAGAAGCCCGCAGACCAGGACAAGCCCGCCGAGGCTGAGTCCCAGGGCGAGTCGCGCAAGCAGGGCCGAAACGACGACAAGGCCGACAAGGCCGACAAGGCTGAGCAGTCCGGCGGCCGCCGCGAGCGCGACGGCGGCGCCAAGGGCGAGTCCAAGGACGACGGCGGCGCGCAGTCCAAGAACGACGACCAAGGCGGCGACCAGTCCAACCGCGGCGGTGGCGACGACGACGAAGGACGCGGCGGCCGGCGAGGCCGGCGCTTCCGCGACCGGCGTCGCCGTGGCGAACGTGGCGGCGAAGGTGGCGGTGCCGGCGGCGACGCCGAGCTGCGCGAGGACGATGTCGTCCAGCCGGTCGCCGGCATCCTCGACGTGCTCGACAACTACGCGTTCGTGCGCACCTCGGGCTACCTGGCCGGACCCAACGACGTCTACGTCTCGATGAACATGGTCCGCAAGAACGGGCTGCGCCGCGGCGACGCGGTGACCGGCGCCGTGCGGGTGCCCCGCGATGGTGACCAGCCCAACCAGCGGCAGAAGTTCAACCCGCTGGTCCGGCTGGACTCGGTCAACGGCGGCCCTGTCGAAAATGCCCGCAATCGCCCCGAGTTCTCCAAGCTCACCCCGCTGTACCCGAACCAGCGGCTGCGGTTGGAGACCTCTTCGGAGAAGCTGACCACCCGCGTCATCGACCTGATCATGCCGATCGGCAAGGGGCAGCGCGCCCTGATCGTGTCGCCGCCCAAGGCCGGCAAGACCACGATCATGCAGGACATCGCCAACGCGATCACCCGCAACAACCCCGAGTGCCATTTGATGGTGGTGCTGGTCGACGAGCGTCCCGAAGAGGTCACCGACATGCAGCGCTCGGTCAAGGGTGAGGTCATCGCCTCGACCTTCGACCGGCCGCCGTCAGACCACACCCAGGCCGCCGAGTTGGCCATCGAGCGGGCCAAGCGCCTGGTCGAGCAGGGCAAAGACGTCGTCGTGCTGCTGGACTCGATCACCCGGCTCGGTCGTGCCTACAACAACGCCTCCCCGGCGTCGGGCCGCATCCTGTCCGGTGGTGTGGACTCCACCGCGCTCTACCCGCCCAAGCGGTTCCTGGGCGCGGCCCGCAACATCGAAGACGGCGGTTCGCTGACCATCATCGCCACCGCGATGGTGGAGACGGGCTCCACCGGTGACACGGTGATCTTCGAGGAGTTCAAGGGCACCGGTAACGCCGAGCTCAAGCTGGACCGCAAGATCGCCGAGCGCCGGGTGTTCCCGGCCGTGGACGTCAACCCGTCGGGCACCCGTAAGGACGAGCTGCTGCTCTCGCCGGACGAGTTCGCCATTGTGCACAAGCTGCGTCGACTGCTCTCCGGTCTGGATTCGCACCAGGCCATCGACCTGTTGATGAGTCAGCTGCGCAAGACCAAGAACAACTACGAATTCCTGGTGCAGGTGTCCAAGACCACGCCGGGAATGGACAACGACTGACACGCCGCCCAACGACTGAAATTGCGGTCAGGGTCGTGATTGCCGCGCGATGACAGCCCTAGCCGCAATCTCAGCGGGGTTTAGCACCCTCGGCGACTGCAGGAATGCGGGAGCCGCTCCCGGTGTTTTGGGGGAGTGGCAGCGTAGCTGGCATAATCGAAAACCTCAGGTTCCGGTTCACGTCCGCCCCAAGGCGGGCGACCCGGCGGCCGACGATTGAAGAGGACATCATGAAGACTGGCATTCACCCGGCCTACGTCGAGACCACCGTGGTCTGCGGTTGCGGCAACACCTTCACCACCCGCAGCACCAAGGAGAGCGGCCACATCGTGGTCGAGGTCTGCTCGCAGTGCCACCCGTTCTACACGGGTAAGCAGAAGATCCTCGACAGCGGCGGTCGTGTGGCGCGCTTCGAGAAGCGCTACGGCAAGCGCAACGCCGGTGGCGCTGCAGCTGCAGCAGCCGACGACAAGTAGCTCCCTCACCGACGCCCGGAACGTGCCAGCACGTCCGGGCGTCGGCTTGCGTTCGGGGATGGAGGTGAGATGACCCAAAGCATTCAGGGGATCGACGCCCTGCTGGCCGAGCACGCCGCCCTGGAAACGCAGCTGTCTGATCCCGAACTGCACAACGATCCGGCCGAGGCGCGTCGGGCCGGTCGGCGCTTCGCCCAGCTGGCGCCCATCATCGCCGCCCACCGCAAGCTCGAGTCGGCCCGTGGTGACCTCGAGGCCGCCCGGGAACTGGCCGCCGACGACGCGTCGTTCGCCGCGGAGGTCCCGGAGCTGGAGGCGCGCGTCGCCGAGCTGGACACCGCGCTCACCGACATGCTGGCGCCCCGCGACCCACACGATGCCGATGACATCGTGCTTGAGGTCAAGTCCGGCGAAGGCGGCGAGGAGTCGGCACTGTTCGCCGCCGACTTGGCCCGGATGTACATCCGCTATGCGGAACGCCAGGGCTGGAAGGTGACGATCCTCGACGAGACCACCTCTGACCTGGGTGGCTACAAGGACGCCACGCTGACCATCGCCAGCAGGGGCGACAGTCCCGACGGTGTGTGGTCGCGAATGAAGTTCGAAGGCGGCGTACACCGTGTGCAACGCGTGCCGGTGACCGAGTCTCAGGGCCGCGTCCACACCTCGGCGGCCGGCGTGCTGGTCTACCCGGAACCCGAAGAGGTCGGCGAGGTGGCCATCGACGAGTCGGATCTGCGCATCGACGTCTACCGGTCCTCCGGCAAGGGCGGCCAGGGCGTCAACACCACCGACTCGGCGGTGCGCATCACCCACCTGCCGACCGGGATCGTCGTCACCTGCCAGAACGAGCGCTCGCAGCTGCAGAACAAGGCCCGGGCATTGCAGGTCTTGGCGGCCCGGCTGCAGGCGCTTGCCGAGGAGCAGGCCCAGGCGGACGCCTCGGCCGACCGGGCCAGCCAGATCCGCACCGTGGACCGCAGTGAACGCATCCGCACCTACAACTTCCCGGAAAACCGGATCACCGACCACCGCATCGGCTACAAGGCGCACAACCTCGACCAGGTCCTCGACGGGGACCTCGATCCGATGTTCGACGCACTGGCAGCCGCCGATAAGGAATCCCGGTTACAGGGGACGGCGTGAGCCGCATACGGGACGCCATCGACTCCGCTGCAGCGCTTTTCGCTGATGCCGGGATTGACTCCGCCCGCTACGACGCCGAAGAGCTCGCCGCGCATGCAGCGGGCACCGATCGCGGCCGGCTGGCGCTGCTGGATCCCCCCGACGACGAATTCTTCGGCCGCTACCGGGAATTGGTCGCCGCACGCAGCTCCCGGATCCCGCTGCAGCACCTGATCGGCACTGCGGCGTTCGGCCCGGTGTTGCTGCAGGTGGGCCCGGGGGTCTTCATCCCGCGGCCGGAAACCGAAGCCCTGCTCGACTGGGTTCTGAAACAGGCTGCGGCCCAACCCCTCGGCTCAGATCCGGTGATCGTCGACGCCTGCACCGGTTCCGGTGCGCTCGCGATCGCGTTGTCCCGAAGCCTTCCCGGGGCTCGGGTTCTGGCGGTGGAGGACTCCGAGCCGGCATTGGACTACGCACGACGCAACTGCGCGGGTACCTCCGTGGAACTGATCCACGCCGACGTGACCACGCCCGGGCTGCTGGCAGAGCTCGACGGCCAAGTCGACCTGATGGTCAGCAACCCGCCCTACATCCCCGAGGGGGCGACGCTAGATCCCGAAGTGGCCCAGCATGATCCGGAGCACGCGCTGTTCGGCGGCCCGGACGGAATGTCGGTGATCACCCCACTGGCTCACCTCGCCGCGCGGCTGCTGCGTCCGGGTGGGCTGTTCGCCGTTGAACACGACGACACCACACCGACGACGACTGTCGACACTGTGCGGGATACTGGATTTTTCGACGATGTGGTGTCCCGGCCCGATCTGACGGGGCGGCTGCGATTCGTGACGGCGACCAGGAACGGTCAACAATGACTGAGGTTTTCGACTGCTCCGACGCCGACCGCCGCGCGGCCGGAATCGCGGCGGCCATCGACGCTGTGCGCGGTGGACGCCTGGTGGTGCTGCCGACGGACACGGTTTACGGGATCGGCGCCGATGCCTTCAACGCCGCCGGCGTGACCGCGCTGCTGGCGGCCAAGCGACGCGGCCGCGACATGCCGGTGGGCGTGCTGGTGGGCTCGTGGAACTCCATCGACGGGCTGGCCCTGATAGTGCCCGAATCCGCCCGGGAACTGATCCGCGCGTTCTGGCCGGGTGCGCTCAGCCTGATCGTCACCCAGGCCCCGTCATTGCAGTGGGACCTCGGCGAAGCCCGCGGCACTGTCATGGTGCGCATGCCGCTGCATCCGGTGGCCCTGGAGGTTCTCAAGGCCGTAGGCCCGATGGCGGTGTCCAGCGCCAACGTCTCCGGTGGGTCGCCGGCGGTCGAGGCCGCCGAGGCGCAGAGTCAGCTGGGGGAGTCCGTCGAGGTCTACCTCGACGCGGGCCGGGCCGAACAGGGCGCGGCGTCGACGATCGTGGACCTCACCGGCCCCGCGCCGCGGATCGTCCGCCCGGGGCCGGTCACCGCCGAACAGATCGGCGCGGTGCTGGGGCTGGATCCGGAATCCCTGACGGGGACAGCGTGACCACCAGCTTGCTGGCACTGGCCGACCGGGGTGCCGGCGTACCCCTGCGTGAGCTGGCGCTGGTCGGCTTGACCGCCGCGATCATCACCTACTTCACCACCGGTCCCGTGCGGTGGCTGGCCACCCGGATCGGCGCGGTCGCCTACCCGCGCGAACGCGATGTCCACGTCAAGCCCACACCGCGGATGGGCGGGCTGGCGATGTACGTCGGAATCGTCGCCGGAATCTTCCTGGCATCGCAGCTGCCGGCGCTGACCCGCGGCTTCGTCTATTCCACCGGCATGCCGGCGGTGGTGCTGGCGGGCGGCGTCATCATGGGAATCGGTCTGCTGGACGACAAGTGGGGCCTGGACGCGCTGACCAAATTCGCCGGCCAGATCACCGCGGCCAGCGTGCTGGTCACCATGGGCGTGGCCTGGAGTGTGCTCTACATTCCGATCGGCGGTGTCGGCACCGTGGTGCTCGATCAAGTGTCGTCGATCCTGCTCACCCTGGCGCTGACGGTCTCGATCGTCAACGCGATGAACTTCGTCGACGGCCTGGACGGGCTGGCTGCCGGCCTGGGACTGATCACCGCGCTGGCCATCTGCATGTTCTCCGTCGGTGTGCTGCAGGACCACGGCGGCGACGTGCTGTTCTACCCGCCGGCGTTGATCTCGGTGGTCCTCGCCGGGGCGTGCCTGGGCTTCCTGCCCCACAATTTCAGCCCCGCGAAGATTTTCATGGGCGACTCCGGCTCGATGCTGATCGGGCTGATGCTGGCGGCGGCGTCCACCACCGCGGCCGGGCCGATCTCGCAGACCGCCTACGGCGCGCGCGACGTCTTCGCGCTGCTGTCACCGTTCCTGTTGGTGGCGGCGGTGATGTGTGTGCCGGCACTGGACGTGCTGCTGGCGATCATCCGTCGCACTCGCGCCGGGCTCAGCCCGTTTAGCCCGGACAAGATGCACCTGCACCACCGGTTGCTGCAGATCGGCCACTCCGACCGCCGGGTGGTGCTGCTGATCTACTTGTGGACGGCGATCGTCGCGTTCGGGGCCGCCGGCACCATCTTCTTCGACCCGCGCTACACCGGTGCGGTGATGTTGGGTGCCATGCTCATCGCGATTGTCGTTACGCTCATCCCGTTGTTGCGCCGGGGAGGCGCCTCGGAAGACAGCCCCTACGACACGCGGTAGTAGGACCGTCTAGGATGGTGTTGTAGGTGGTTCCACGGCGCGTTCGGGCATCCGATACGCTCGGCGGGCGACTGCACGACAACGACGCGGCAGATTCAGATTGGGGTGAGCGGTGACGACACCAGCGCAAGATGCGCCGTTGGTGTTGCCGTCGGTGGTATTTCAGCCGATTCGGCTGTCACTGATCTGTGTGGCTCTGACCGCTGCTGCGATTGCCGCAGCCGCTCAATTCGGCCGACCGCTTTTCGGAGTGTTCTTCGGGCTGGGCCTGGCGCTCGGCCTGGGCAATGCACTGCTGATCCGCCGGTCTGCGCTGAAGATCACCGCCTCCGACCATCCGCTGAAGAAGAAGATGGCGCTGAACTCGGCGTCTCGTCTGCTGGTCATCAGCGTGATCGGCCTGGCGATCGCTTACCAGTTCCGTCCAGAGGGCCTCGGCGCGCTGTTCGGATTGGCCTTGTTCGAGGTAGTGCTGGTGCTGACCACCATGCTGCCAGTGGTAAAAAAGCTCCGCGCGCAAGCGGCAGAGTCCGGCGCTGAAGGGACGAAAAATGACTGAGTCGATCCTGGCTGAGGGGGCCATCGAGGTCGGCCACCACGAGACCGCGGTTTGGCCGCTGGTCGGCGAGGTCAACATCGACACCATCACCTCCACCGCGATCGCAGCGGTGATCGTGATCGCCCTGGCGCTCTTCCTGCGCGCCAAGGTCACCTCGACCGGCGTGCCCAGCGGCGTGCAGCTGTTCTTCGAAGCGATCACCATCCAGATGCGCAACCAGATCGAGGGTGCCATCGGGATGAAGATCGCCCCGTTCGTGCTGCCCCTGGCGGTGACGATCTTCGTCTTCATCCTGGTCTGTAACTGGCTGTCGGTGCTGCCGGTGCAGTACGCCGACGAGCACGGCATCCATGAGCTGATCACCTCGGCCGCCGGCGACATCAACTTCGTGCTGGCGCTGGCACTCTTCGTGTTCTGCGGCTACCACCTGGCCGGGTTCTGGCGCCGCGGATTCCTCGGCCACCCGCTGCGGCTGCTCAAGGGCCACGTCGCGGTCCTGGCGCCGATCAACCTGGTCGAAGAGGTCGCCAAGCCGGTCTCGCTGTCTCTGCGTCTGTTCGGCAACATCTTCGCCGGCGGCATCCTGGTCAGCCTGATCGCGTTGCTCGGGCCCTACTTCATGGTCGCGCCGAACGCGATCTGGAAGACCTTCGACCTGTTCGTCGGCCTGATCCAGGCGTTCATCTTCGCGCTGCTGACCATCCTGTACTTCAGCCAGGCCATGGAGCTCGAAGAAGACCACCACTAGTAATACCTGCACGACCACATCAGACCTGGTAGAGCACTACCAGCTAGCAAGGAGGAATGAAATGGCAGATCCCAATCTGATCGGACTTGGTGCCCTCATCGGCGGCGGTCTCATCATGGGCGGCGGTGCCATCGGCGCCGGTATCGGTGACGGTATCGCCGGTAACGCTCTGATCGCCGGTATCGCCCGTCAGCCCGAAGCGCAGGGTCGCCTGTTCACCCCGTTCTTCATCACGGTTGGTCTGGTCGAGGCGGCCTACTTCATCAACCTGGCCTTCATGGCGTTGTTCGTCTTCGCCACCCCGATCGCCGCACAGCAGTAAACGCACAAGATGGGTGACATGAGCGTTGCTGTCCTCGCGTTGAGCGAGGCGGCTGAGGAAGGCCCGCAGAAGAGCTTCCTCATTCCCGACGGCACCTTCTTTGTCGTGCTCGCGATCTTCGTGGTCGTGCTCGGCGTGATCAGTACCTTCGTGGTGCCGCCGATCATGAAGGTGCTGCGGGAGCGCGAGAACATGGTCACCAAGACGCTCGCCGACAATCGGGAGTCCGCCGAGCAGTTCGCGGCCGCCGAAGCCGATTACGAGAAGCAGATGGCGGCGGCGCGCCTTGAGGCCAGCACGGCACGCGACGAAGCTCGTGCCGAGGGGCGCAAGGTGATCGACGAGCAGCGGTCGGCGGCCGAGGCGGAGGTGGCCTCGACATTGCAGGCCGCCACCGACAAGCTCAAGCAAGAAGGCGATGCGGTGAGTGAGCAGCTGCAGGCCCGGGTGGAGACGCTGTCTGCCACCTTGGCCAGCCGGATCCTCGGCGTTGAGGTCGAGGCACTTTCCGCGGCGAGTACGGGGCGGTAGCAACAGAGATGTCGATTTTCATCGGGCAGCTGGTCGGCTTTGCGATCATCGTGTGGCTGCTGGTCAAGTTCGTCGTGCCACCGGTGCGCAAGCTGATGGCCGACCAGCAGGAGTCGGTGCGCAGGCAGCTGGAGGAGGCGGCAGAAGCCGCCGCTCGTCTGGCCGAGGCCGGTCAGGCGCACTCCACGGCACTGGCCAACGCCGCCGCCGAAGCGGAGCGGGTCACCGCGGAAGCCCGCACGGATGCCGAGCGGATCGCCGAGCAGCTGCGCAGCCAGGCCGGTGTCGAAGCCGAGCGGGTTAAGGCCACCGGCGGACAGCAGGCGGGGCTCCTGCGGGCGCAACTCATCCGTGAGCTGCGATCCGGTTTGGGCGCCGAAGCTGTGCAGCGGGCGGGCGATCTGGTTCGCGCGCACGTCGCCGACCCGCAGCGGCAGGCCGCCACTGTGGACCGGTTCCTCGACGAGCTCGACGCCATGGCGCCGAAGTCCGTCGAGGTCGAATCGCCCATCCTGGCCCGGCTGCGTTCGGCCAGCCGTCAGGCGCTGGCCGGTGTGCTGGACAAGTTCGGCGAGGCGGCCGGTGGCCTGGACCAGCAGGGCCTGGCCACGCTGGCCGACGACCTGACCGCGGTCGCCGAGCTGCTCCAGCGCGAGAGCGTGGTCACCCGGCATCTGACCGTGCCGACCGATGACGCCGCACCCAAGGTGCGTCTGGTGCAGCGACTGTTCGCCGACAAGATCGGTGCCGGCGCACTGACGCTGGTGACCGACGCCGCGTCCGCCCGGTGGTCGAACGGCGAGGACCTGGTCACCGCCATCGAGCATGTCGCCCGGCAGGCGCTGCTGCTGTCGGCGGAGAGCGCGGGCACCGTCGACGAGGTGGAGGACCAGCTGTTCCGGTTCTCCCGCGTGCTGGAAGCACAGCCCCGCCTGGACGTCCTGCTCGGTGACACCGAGAGCCCGGCCGCAGCTCGGGTCGGGTTGCTGCGCAATGTCGTGGGCGGTGGCAGTGGTGCCAACCCGATCACGGTGGCGCTGCTCGAGCAGACCGTACGACTGCTGCGTGGCCAGTCGGCACATCAGGCGATCGCCGAGCTTGCGCAGATCGCAGTGGCACGGCGCGGCGAGCTGGTGGCACACGTCGGTGCGGCGGCCGAGCTCAGCGAGGCCCAGCTCACCCGGCTGAACAGCATTCTGAGCCGGATCTACAGCCACCCGGTCCGCGTGCAGGTCGGCATCGATCCGGCACTGCTGGGCGGGCTGACGATCTCGGTCGGCGACGAGGTGATCGACGGCGCGCTGTCGTCGCGTCTCGCCGCAGCCAAGACGCAATTGCCCGACTGACAAGACCTACCCAGACCTACCAGGTCTCAGAGCCCACAACCCATTCGAAGGCAGGAAGACGAAAAGCCATGGCAGAGTTGACAATCTCCTCTGACGACATTCAGGGGGCGATCGAGGAGTACGTGAGCTCCTTCAGCGCCGACACCGCGCGCGAGGAGGTCGGCACCGTCATCGACGCCGGCGACGGCATCGCACACGTCGAGGGCCTGCCTTCGGTGATGACCCAGGAGCTCCTCGAGTTCCCCGGCGGGGTGCTGGGTGTGGCCCTGAACCTCGACGAGCACAGCGTCGGTGCGGTCATCCTGGGCGAATTCGAGCACATTGAACAGGGCCAGCAGGTCAAGCGCACCGGTGAGGTGCTCTCGGTGCCCGTCGGTGACGGCTTCCTCGGCCGCGTCGTCAACCCGCTGGGCCAGCCCATCGACGCCCGCGGCGAGATCGAAGCCGAGACCCGTCGTCCGCTGGAGATGCAGGCCCCCTCGGTGGTTCAGCGTCAGAGCGTCAGCGAGCCGCTGCAGACCGGCGTCAAGGCCGTCGACGCCATGACCCCGATCGGCCGCGGCCAGCGCCAGCTCATCATCGGCGACCGCAAGACCGGCAAGACCGCGCTGTGTGTGGACACGATCCTCAACCAGCGCAAGAACTGGGAGACCGGCGACCCGAACCAGCAGGTTCGCTGTGTCTACGTCGCGATCGGCCAGAAGGGCACCACCATCGCCAGCGTGCGTCGTGCGCTGGAAGAGGGCGGCGCCATGGACTACACCACGATCGTCGCCGCTCCGGCATCAGACTCCGCCGGTTTCAAGTGGTTGGCTCCCTACACCGGCTCGGCTATCGCCCAGCACTGGATGTACGCGGGCAAGCACGTGCTGATCGTGTTCGACGACCTGACCAAGCAGGCCGAGGCCTACCGCGCCATCTCGCTGCTGCTGCGTCGCCCGCCGGGCCGCGAGGCATACCCGGGTGACGTTTTCTACCTGCACTCCCGTCTGCTGGAGCGCTGCGCGAAGCTCTCCGACGAGCTGGGTGGCGGTTCGCTGACCGGCCTGCCGATCATCGAGACCAAGGCCAACGACATCTCGGCCTACATCCCGACCAACGTCATCTCGATCACCGACGGCCAGTGCTTCCTGGAGAGCGACCTGTTCAACCAGGGCGTCCGTCCGGCCATCAACGTCGGTGTGTCGGTGTCCCGCGTCGGTGGCGCCGCCCAGATCAAGGCCATGAAGGAAGTGGCCGGCTCGTTGCGTCTGGACCTGTCCCAGTACCGCGAGTTGGAGGCCTTCGCCGCCTTCGCCTCCGACCTGGACGCCACCAGCAAGGCTCAGCTGGAGCGTGGTGCACGCCTGGTGGAGCTGCTCAAGCAGCCCCAGTACGCCCCGCTGCCCGTCGAGGAGCAGGTGGTCTCGATCTTCCTCGGTACCGAAGGTCACCTGGACTCGGTGCCGGTCGAGGACGTGGCACGCTTCGAGTCCGAGCTGCTGGACCACATCCGGGCTTCGGAGAACGACCTTCTGGCCGGAATCCGCGAGTCCAAGAAGCTCTCCGACGAGGCCAGCGAGAAGCTGGTTGAGGTGATCAACCAGTTCAAGAAGGGCTTCGCCGCCTCGGACGGCAGCTCAGTGGTTCCCGACGAGCACGTCGAGGCGCTGGACGAGGACAAGCTCGGCAAGGAAGCGGTGCAGGTCCGCAAGCCCGCGCCGGCGAAGAAGAAGTAACGCCGCTATGGCTGCCACACTTCGCGAACTACGCGGGCGAATCCGCTCAGCCGGGTCGATCAAGAAGATCACCAAGGCCCAGGAGCTGATCGCCACCTCGCGTATCGGCCGGGCTCAGAACCGGCTGGAAACGGCACGGCCGTACGCCGTCGAGATCACCCGGTTGCTCACCACCCTGGCCGCCGAGGCGGCCCTGGACCACCCGTTGCTGGTTGAGCGCAGCGAACCCAAGCGGGCGGGTGTCCTGGTGGTGTCGTCCGACCGTGGTCTGTGTGGCGGCTACAACGCCAACGTCTTCCGTCGGGCAGAGGAGCTGTTCTCGCTGCTGCGCTCGGAGGGCAAGGACCCGGTTCTCTACGTCGTGGGCCGCAAGGCGCTGGCCTACTACTCGTTCCGGAACTGGACAGTCACCGACTCCTGGACCGGTTTCTCCGAGCAGCCGACGTACGAGAACGCCGCCACGATCGCCTCGACTCTGGTGGAGGCATTCCTGGCCGGCGTCGACGACGACGGCGACTACCCGGGCACCGACGGGGTCCTGGGTGTCGACGAGTTGCACATCGTGTCCACCGACTTCCGCTCGATGCTGTCGCAGTCGGCGGAGGCGCGTCGGATCGCCCCGATGCTGGTGGAGTACGTGGGAGAAGAGACCGGTCCGAAGACGCTCTACTCCTTCGAGCCGGATGCCACCACGCTGTTCGACTCGCTGCTGCCGCGGTATCTGACCACCCGCGTGTTTGCCGCGCTGCTCGACTCGGCGGCCTCGGAGCTGGCTTCGCGCCAGCGCGCCATGAAGTCGGCGACCGACAACGCCGACGACTTGATCAAAGCGTTGACCCTTGAGGCCAACCGTGAGCGCCAGGCTCAGATCACCCAGGAAATCAGCGAAATCGTTGGCGGTGCGAATGCCCTCGCCGACGCCGCCCGGTAAGTCCCCAAGGAAGCGAAGAAGATAATGACTGTTACCGCTGACAAGACAACCGCCGGCCGCGTGGTGCGCGTAACCGGCCCCGTCGTCGACGTCGAGTTCCCCCGGGGCGCGGTGCCCGAGCTGTTCAACGCTCTGCACGCTGAGATCGGCTTCTCGGAGCTGGCCAAGACGCTGACCCTCGAGGTCGCCCAGCACCTGGGTGACAACCTGGTCCGCACCATCTCGATGCAGCCCACCGACGGCCTGGTGCGTGGCACCGAGGTCACCGACACCGGCGCCGCCATCTCGGTGCCGGTCGGTCACGAGGTCAAGGGCCACGTGTTCAACGCCCTGGGCCACTGCCTGGACAAGCCGGGCTACGGCGAGGACTTCGAGCACTGGGGCATCCACCGCAAGCCCCCGGCCTTCAACGAGCTGGAACCGCGCACCGAGATGCTCGAGACCGGTCTGAAGGTCGTTGACCTGCTCACCCCGTACGTGCGTGGCGGCAAGATCGCCCTGTTCGGTGGTGCCGGCGTGGGCAAGACCGTGCTCATCCAGGAGATGATCAACCGTATCGCCCGCAACTTCGGTGGCACCTCGGTGTTCGCCGGCGTGGGTGAGCGCACCCGTGAGGGCAACGACCTGTGGGTCGAGCTCGAGGACGCCAACGTGCTCAAGGACACCGCCCTGGTGTTCGGTCAGATGGACGAGCCGCCGGGCACCCGTATGCGCGTGGCCCTGTCGGCCCTGACGATGGCCGAGTGGTTCCGCGACGAGGCGGGCCAGGACGTGCTGCTGTTCATCGACAACATCTTCCGGTTCACCCAGGCCGGCTCCGAGGTTTCGACCCTGCTGGGCCGCATGCCGTCGGCCGTGGGTTACCAGCCCACGCTGGCCGACGAGATGGGTGAGCTGCAGGAGCGGATCACCTCGACCCGTGGCCGGTCCATCACCTCGATGCAGGCCGTGTACGTGCCCGCCGACGACTACACCGACCCGGCGCCGGCGACCACGTTCGCGCACCTGGACGCCACCACCGAGCTGTCCCGTGCGGTGTTCTCCAAGGGCATCTTCCCGGCGGTGGACCCGCTGGCCTCCAGCTCGACCATCCTGGACCCGGCCATCGTCGGTGAAGACCACTACCGGGTCGCCCAGGAGGTCATCCGGATCCTGCAGCGTTACAAGGACCTGCAGGACATCATCGCCATCCTCGGTATCGACGAGCTGTCCGAAGAGGACAAGCAGCTGGTCGGCCGGGCGCGCCGTATCGAGCGGTTCCTGAGCCAGAACATGATGGCCGCCGAGCAGTTCACCGGCCAGCCGGGCTCGACGGTGCCGCTGAAGGAGACCATCGAGGCGTTTGACCGCTTGACCAAGGGTGACTTCGACCACCTGCCGGAGCAGGCGTTCTTCCTGATCGGTGGCCTCGACGACCTGGCCAAGAAGGCCGAGAGCCTGGGCGCCAAGCTGTGACCCGGAATCTTCTGGCGGCGAAAGGTGGTGGGTAATGGCAGAGCTTGACGTCGACATCGTTGCGGTCGACCGCAAGGTGTGGTCGGGCAAGGCCTCGTTCATCTTCACCCGGACCACCGTCGGTGAGATCGGCATCCTGCCGGGGCATATCCCGGTGGTTGCCGAGCTCGTCGATGACGCCGTGGTGCGGGTGGATCGTGTCGAGGAGGGTGAGCTGCGGCTCGCCGTGCACGGCGGTTTCCTGTCGGTGACCGAGCAGGGTGTCAGCATCCTGGCCGAGGCAGTTGACTTCGAAGCAGAGATCGACGAAGCAACCGCGCGGCACGAGGCCCAGTCCAGCGACCCGAAGACGGCCGCACAGGGACGGGCCAGGCTGCGCGCCCTGGGTGTGATCGACTAATAAGGCTTGAACCGATGAGCACGCCCATGATCGTTATGGTCGTGCTCGTCGCCGTTCTCCTGAGCGCTGTCGTTGCGCTGAGCTATCGGCTGTGGAAGCTGCGCCAAGGTGGCACCGCCGCGATCATGCGCGACCTGCCGGCGGTGGGCGGCCATGGCTGGCGCCACGGTGTGGTCCGCTATCGAGGCGGGGAAGCGGCCTTTTACCGACTGTCCAGCGTGCGGCTGTGGCCGGATCGCCGGCTGTCCCGTCGCGGCGTGGACGTGGTGGCACGGCGCGCGCCACGCGGCGATGAGTTCGACATCATGACCGACGAGATCGTGGTGCTCGAACTGCGTGATACCACCCAGGACCGCCGGGCCGGCTTCGAGATAGCGCTGGACCGCGGCGCGCGGACCGCTTTCCTGTCATGGCTGGAGGCACGCCCGTCACCACGGGCCAAGCGTCAGAGTTACTGACCGCCGTTGTCGCCGACTACTTTTCGGGACTGTCGGTGCGTTCGCCGCCGGGCTTCCAGAGCACGTCACCATCGGCATTTGCCACGCGACACAAGACAAACATCAAGTCCGACAACCGATTCAGATACTTCGCCGGCAGCACCGACACCCCGTCCGGATATGCATCGAGTGCCGCCCAGGCCGAGCGCTCGGCCCGCCGTACCGCGGTTCGGGCGACGTGGAGCAGTGCCGAGAGCGGCGAGCCGCCCGGCAGGATGAACGAGTTGAGCGGCGCCAGCTGCTCGTTGTAGTGATCACACCACGCCTCCACCCGATCGACGTAGTCGGCGGTGATCCGCAGCGGCGGGTACTTCGGATTCTCGGCGACCGGCGTCGCCAGATCCGCGCCCGCGTCGAACAGGTCGTTCTGGATGCGCAGCAGTGTGGCGCGCACCGCCTCATCGGGTTCGCCCAGCGCGATCGCGACACCGATCGCGGCGTTGGCCTCTTCGACATCGGCATAGGCCACCAGTCGCGGATCGGTCTTGGGTACGCGAGAGAAGTCGCTGAGCCCGGTCGTTCCGTCGTCGCCGGTACGGGTGTAAACGCGAGTGATGTGCACTGCCATGGCTCAAACTGTACCGGGGTAGACGACGCCGCGATCCTCGCTTCGGCAGGAGTGCAGATTGGTCGGACAGGCCCCGTGTCGTCATTACACTGACGCGAGTGGGAGAGCGTTTTGTGGTTACCGGGGGCAACCGACTGTCCGGTGAGGTCGCCGTCGGTGGCGCTAAGAACAGCGTCCTGAAGCTGATGGCGGCGGCCTTGTTGGCTGAGGGCACCAGCACCATTACCAACTGCCCGGACATTTTGGACGTTCCGCTGATGGCCGAGGTGCTGCGCGGGCTGGGCGCCAATGTCGAGCTCGAAGGCACCACGGTGCGCATCACCTCACCTGACGAACCCAAGTACGACGCGGACTTCGCCGCGGTGCGCCAGTTCCGGGCCTCGGTCTGTGTGCTGGGCCCCCTGGTGGGCCGGTGCCTGAAGGCCAAAGTCGCACTACCGGGTGGCGACGCGATCGGCTCGCGCCCGCTCGATATGCACCAGGCCGGCCTGCGCCAGCTGGGTGCCACCTGCAATATCGAGCACGGATGCGTGGTCGCGCACGCCGAGAAGCTGCGCGGCGCCGAGATCCAGCTGGAATTCCCGTCGGTGGGCGCCACCGAGAACATCCTGATGGCGGCGGTCCTGGCCGAGGGTGTGACGACCATCCACAACGCGGCACGTGAACCCGATGTCGCGGATCTGTGCACGATGCTCAACCAGATGGGCGCCCAGATCGAAGGAGCCGGCTCCCCGACGCTGAAGATCACCGGGGTACCGCGGCTGTATCCCACCGAGCACGAAGTGATCGGTGACCGGATTGTGGCCGCGACCTGGGCGATTGCCGCGGTGATGACCCGCGGGGACATCTCGGTGACCGGTGTGGACCCGGCTCACCTTCAGCTCGTGCTGCACAAGCTGCACGACGCGGGGGCGACCATCACCCAGTCCGACAACGGCTTCCGGGTGGTGCAATACGAGCGCCCCAAGGCCGTCAATGTCGCGACCTTGCCGTTTCCGGGGTTCCCCACTGACCTGCAGCCGATGGCGATCGGGCTCGCGGCGATCGCCGACGGCACGTCCATGATCACCGAGAACGTATTCGAAGCCCGATTCCGGTTTGTCGAGGAGATGATCCGCCTGGGTGCCGACGCACGGACCGACGGACACCATGCGGTGGTGCGCGGTCTGCCGCAGCTCTCCAGCGCACCGGTATGGGCCTCCGACATCCGGGCTGGAGCCGGCTTGGTCCTTGCGGGCCTGGTCGCAGACGGTGAGACCGAGGTCCACGACGTCTATCACATCGATCGCGGGTACCCGATGTTCGTGGAGTATCTAGGCGATTTGGGTGCTGAGATAGAACGTGTAATATAGGACGAGCCGGAGGGACGCGGACCGCGGGACTACCGGCAAAGTCTGGAAGTCCTTCCGGAAGCCCCGAAAATCTCGGAGTTGACTCAACTCCGAAAACCGAGTACAGTGGCGGGGTTGCCTGAAGCCAGGCGGCCTGTTGTTTGAGAACTCAATAGTGTGTTTGGTGGTTTTTGTTTGTTGTTGTTTTTGCCATGCCTTCGGCGCCCCGTGTTGGGGGTGTGGCGTTTTTTTGATGTCAGTTTTTGACTGATGTTTTGGGATTGTTTCCAAATGG
>NZ_LQPI01000028.1 GCF_002101775.1 Mycolicibacter nonchromogenicus
CCGTTGTGTTGGCCCAGTTCTCCAGAGGCGAGCAGGGCGCGGCCCATGGCGGTCAGGGCGTCGTGGTTGCGTTGCGCAACACTGCGGGTGTCGGAGTCGATGGCCGCTTGCGTGGGGGTGCCGCCGGTGCAGGGGGTCTCGTCGTTGGGGTTGCACATGCCGGGGGCGGCCCAGCGGGCCAGGACGGCGTCGAGGGTGGCGCGGGCTTGGGGGGCCAGGTAGCCCTTGATCGGGCTCATGCCGTCACGATCTTGGGGGCCGAGGACGACGCCGCGGCGTTTGGCGCGGTCTTCGTCGGTGTAGTTGCCGTCGGGGTGCAGGTGATCGGCGAGCCGTTGGGCGAGTTTGGCCAGTTGCTCGGGCCGGTACTGGGAGGCCAGCTCGGTGAGGTGGCGTTCGGCCTGGGTCAAGGTGCCGGCATCGATATCGCTGGGCAGGTAGTGAAAGAAGGAGCGGATCACCGCAACGTGCGCGGCCCCGATCTTCCCGTCCCGCTGGGCCCTAGCCACCGCCGGCAACTCCGGTTCCAGTGCTTCACCGGTCATGGCCTGCCGCGGTCCCAGGGCGGCGGCTTCGCTGATGCGGCGCCCGGCCTCACCCCGGCTGACCCGCAATTCCTCGGCGATCACCCAGCGGGGTTTGCCGCCCAATTCCACCGGGTCGGTGGCGGCGAGCCGGTTGATCATCGGGTGCTCGACGGCGGGTAGGCGCCGGCGTAGCTGCTCGCAGCGCTGCAGCAAGGCCAGGCATTCGCGGGGGGGGGCAGGGCGTCGAAGTCGAGATCCAGCGCCTGATCGAGATAGGCCGCGAGGGCGTCGAAGACTTCGACGATCTCTTCTCGACTATTCGAACGCATGTGCTAATGGTAGCGGCGACCCCCGACAGGTCGCAGAACTTATCCACAACCAAAACCACAGTGACACAAGTGAACACAGTGCCCGAAGTGACCAACGCCGATGTCAGGCAACCGCGGTGCCCGGCTGGGGGGCCGCGGTGACTTCTTTGACGAAATCGCCGATGTAGCGGATGGCGCGACGGCCCTCGGGTAGCACGTCGGCCGCCAGTGGAAAGTCGTGGATCTGGCCCTCCCACAGATGCAGATCGCACCGGACTCCGGCCATGTCGAGTCGTTGCGCCATGGTTTCGGCGTCGGGCAGCAGCAGTTCATCGGTGCTGGCGTGGATGGCAACCGGTGGCAGCGACGACAAGTCGGCGTCTATCGGCGACGCGGCGTCGGCACGGGCCAGATATCGGGTGAAGGCCATCAGTGCCTCGCACGGAAACATCGCACAACGCCGGGTGTTGCGGTGCTGAAGCTTTGCGGTGGGGTCGGCGTCGGTGAATGGTGAAACCGTGGCAATGCCAGCAGGTTTCATCAGGTTCGACTGCGCGGCCGCCAGGGCGGTCATGAAGGCCAGGTATCCGCCCGCGGAATCACCGGCGATCACGATCTGCTCCGGGTCGTAACCCTGATCAAGCAGCCAGCGCAGTCCGCTCAGGCCGTCTTCGACGGCGTCGGCGATCCGGTGCGCGGGCAACATCCGGTAGTCGATATTGAGAACGCTGGCATCGGCCGCGCGGGACAGATGGGTGACCAGCGCGCGGTGGGTATTGAGCCCACAGGTCAGAAAGGCTCCGCCGTGCAGGTACAGGATGGCCCGCTGCGTCGAGACGCCTGGGGCCTGAACCCGTTCGGCGACACAGTAACCCAGGTGGAGACGCTCGATGTGTCCCGCTGGCCGGCGCGGCACCATGCCGGCAAGCCGATCCACCGATCCGAGTGGCCACGCGAAGTCCGGCCGTATTGCCCACGCGCGCACCAGGTTCTTCACGACGAACCGGCTGGCCAGGGACACCGCGACTGATTGGGCGCTGTGGCGCCGGTGGATTCGTCTAGTAAACCCCCTGGTGACCATCTCGATCACCTCCTCCACCTGTGCTATTACCCGCGCGTCGGGCGTTTCAACCCGCGGGCCGCCAACTCCGATGAGTAAGCTGGCGAAATGAGTCTTCCGCCACGGCCGCCGCTGGATGTGACCGGTTTGCGGGACGCGCTGACCGGGCAGAACGGTCCGTGGCGCACCCTGGACGTCGTCGAGGAGACCGGTTCCACCAATGCCGACCTGTTGGCCCGCGCCGCAGCGGGAGAAGACATCGACGGCGCCGTACTGCTGGCCGAACATCAGACCGCCGGGCGCGGTCGGCACGGCCGTCACTGGAGCGCCCCGGCGCGAAGCCAACTCTCGCTTTCCGTGGGTGTCGCCGCGGACACCGTGCCGACCGAGGGTTGGGGTTGGCTGACTTTGGCGACCGGCGTCGCGGTTGCCGATGCCATCGCCGAGCTTTCGGGCCCGCCGGTCGGCCTGAAGTGGCCCAACGACATCCTCGCCGGCGACGGCAAACTGGCCGGCATCCTCGCCGAGGTAGCCGCACCGAAACAGGTGATCGTGGTGGGACTCGGACTCAACGTCTCCATGACGCCCGAAGAGGCCCCGGATCCCGCGGCGGTCTCGCTGGCCATGCTCGGCGCTTCGGTGGTGGACCGAAACGTCTGGGCCGAGAAGGTTCTTCGCCACCTCGCAGCTCGGATCGCGGCCTGGCGGGCGGCGGGCGGAGGCGACGATGCGCTGGCGTCGGACTACCGGCGGCACAGCTGCACGTTGGGGGCGCCGGTACGGGCCGAAATACCCGGCGGCCGACGGGTGGAGGGAGTGGCCGAGGCCATCGATGACACCGGCCGCCTGATCATCAACACCGAAGATGGCCCCGTCACCGTGTCGGCCGGTGACGTCACCCGACTTCGGCCCACCGGCTAGGACTGGCTGTGGGATACCCGGAGAGCGTGCTCGCCGATGACGAGCAGGTGGTGCTGCACCGGCACCCGCACGTCAAACGGTTGATCCTGCCGGTGCTGGCGCTGTTGCTGATCACCGCCGGCGCGGCGTTCGCCGCCGGATTCGTCAACACGCGGGCCTGGGATCCGACCGCCAAGAACGTGGTCTTCGCAGTGATCTGGGCGATCTGGCTGGTGGTATTCGGCTGGCTGACGCTCTGGCCCTTCCTGAGCTGGCTGACCACGCACTTCGTGATCACCGACCGGCGGGTGATGTTTCGGCACGGGCTGTTGACCCGCAGCGGAATCGACATCGCCCTGGCGCGCATCAACAGCGTGGAGTTCGTGCACGGGTTGATTGACCGGATCTTGCGAACCGGGACGCTGATCATCGAGTCGGCGTCGCAGGAACCGCTGGAGTTCTACGACATCCCGCGCGTGGAGCACGTGCACAGCTTGCTGTATCGGGAGGTCTTCGACGGCTCCGACCGGAGATACGTCGGCGGCACCGATCAGGACGTCTTCGACAGGCCGTCCGCCGGCGGTTGATGACGGGCCGGACGCCGGAACAGCGTCACCACGCCGGTGTCCGCCCCGCCCTCCAGGGCGTCTTCGATCGCCTCGGCGAGCGCGCCCGTCTCGATGGTCGCGTCCAGCGCGGCATCGGTGCGGCGGGCGAACTCATCGGGGAAGACCCAGCGGCGGAACGCCCAGAACCGGAATGCCATCTGCAGCAGGTTCCCGATGATGTAGGCCGAGACGAAGTCGGAGAGGTTCTCGATGGTCAACGACACCATGGGCGCCCGCAGCCCGAGCACGTAGCTGGAGAACCACAGCGGGGCCATGGACAACACCACACCGACGCCGCTGACCCCGAAGAACAGCAGTGCCTCGTGGTGGCGTTCCCGCCCGCCCCGGTCTTTGAAGCTCCACTCGCGGTTGAGGATGTAGGAGGCGATCACCGCGACGATCCCGGAGATGACCTTGGCCGTGACCGGCTTGGGCGACAGGATGGTCAGCTTGAGGGTGTAGAACAGCGCGGAGTCGATGAGGAACGTGGTCGCGCCGACGATGGCGAACTTGATCAGCTCATGATGGCGTTCGGCCAGCGGACGGATCACCCGCGGAAGGCGTGCGATCGTGGCGTCGGTAAAAGACACAAGTTGCCAGTGTACGGACTCGGCACCCTCTGCGCCCAATGACTGGATAACGCCTATAAGCGGGGAGTCCCCGCATTTGTGATCGCCGTGCGTCGGCGTGTCACGATATTGCCCGTGCCGAACCCCCCAACCACTACGCCGCCTGCGGGCGGCCGCACCCCCCTGGTCGCCATGGTGGGCGGCGGTCAGCTGGCGCGGATGACCCATCAGGCTGCGATCGCGTTAGGGCAGCGGCTGCGGGTGCTGGCAGCGGCGCCCGACGAGCCGGCCGCCCAGGTCACCCCGGACGTGGTGATCGGCTCGCACACCGACCTCGATGACCTGCGCCGGGCCGCCGCTGGAGCCACCGTTCTCACCTTCGACCACGAGCATGTGCCGGGCGACTTGCTGGATCAGCTGATTGCCGAGGGCGTCAACGTCGCGCCGCCGCCGGCGGCACTGCTGCACGCGCAGGACAAGCTGGTGATGCGCCGCAAGCTGTCGGCGCTGGGGGCGCCGGTGCCACGGTTCGCCGCGATCGAGACGCCCGAGGATCTCGACGACTTCGCCGCTCTGACCGGTGGTCCGATGGTGGTGAAGGCCGCCCGGGGCGGCTACGACGGGCGCGGAGTGTCGATCGTTGACGACGTGGCGCAGGCCCGCGCAGTCGTCACCGACTATCTGGCTGCCGGGGTGCCGGTGCTGGTCGAAGAGCGGGTCGCGATGCGCCGGGAGCTGTCGGCGCTGGTGGCCCGGTCACCGTTTGGGCAGGGTGCGGCATGGCCGGTGGTCGAGACCGTGCAGGAAGACGGAATCTGCGTGACGGTAATCGCGCCGGCCCCCGATCTGACGGCCGACTCGGCGGCATCGGCGCAACGATTGGCGCTGCGGTTGGCCGATGAGCTGGGCGTGGTCGGGGTATTGGCTGTCGAGCTCTTCGAGACCACCGACGGCCAGTTGCTGGTCAACGAACTGGCGATGCGCCCGCACAACTCGGGGCACTGGACCATGGATGGCGCGGCCACCAGCCAGTTCGAACAGCATCTCCGTGCGGTGCTGGACTATCCGCTCGGTGCCACCACACCGGTGGCGCCGGTGACCGTGATGGCCAATGTGCTGGGCGCACCGCAAACGCCGGCAATGACGATGGACGAGCGGCTGCACCACCTGTTCGCGCGCTATCCCGATGCCCGAGTCCACCTCTACGGCAAGGACGAACGGCCGGGCCGCAAGATCGGCCACATCAACCTCTTGGCCAAGGACGCAACGGACTCGGCGAACCTGCGCGAGCGGGCCGAAAGAGCGGCACACTGGTTGTCGCACGGGGAATGGAGCGATGGATGGGATCCGCATGAGTGAGCACAGGCCCGGTCCCCGGGTCGGCGTCATCATGGGCAGCGACAGCGACTGGTCGGTGATGGAAGAAGCAGCGCTCGCGCTGGCCGAGTTCGAGATCCCGTTCGAGGTCGGGGTGGTCTCGGCGCACCGCACCCCGCAGCGGATGTTCGACTACGCCCGCGACGCCGCCGGCCGCGGCATCGAGGTGATCATCGCCGGAGCGGGCGGCGCCGCCCATCTGCCCGGGATGGTGGCTTCGGCCACACCGCTGCCGGTGATCGGGGTGCCCGTGCCACTGGCCCGGCTGGACGGCATGGACTCTTTGCTGTCGATCGTCCAAATGCCCGCCGGAGTGCCTGTGGCCACGGTTTCTATCGGTGGAGCACGCAACGCGGGTTTGCTGGCGGTGCGCATCTTGGGCTCATCCGACGCCGCGTTGCGGGCCCGCATGGCGGCATTTCAAGACCAGTTGGCCCAGAGCGTGCTTGCTAAGGACGCGGCGCTTCAAGGTAAAGTTACCGGCGAGTAGCTTAGGAGGCTGAGATGGCTGGGTGGGCCGGGGATCCCTCATTCGATCTGTTCAAGTTGCCCGAGGAACACGATGAGTTGCGGGCGGCGATTCGGGCGCTGGCGGAGAAGGAGATCGCTCCGCATGCCAAGGACGTCGACGAGCAGGCCCGGTTCCCCGAGGAGGCCCTCGCGGCGCTGAACGCCTCCGGTTTCAATGCGGTACACGTGCCCGAGGAGTACGGCGGGCAGGGCGCGGACTCGGTGGCGGCCTGCATTGTGATCGAGGAGGTCGCCCGCGTCTGTGCCTCGTCCTCACTGATTCCGGCGGTGAACAAGCTGGGCACCATGGGCCTGATCTTGTCGGGCTCGGAAGAGCTGAAGCAGAAGGTGCTGCCCGGTCTGGCCTCCGGCGAGGTGATGGCCTCCTACGCGCTGTCCGAGCGCGAGGCCGGCAGTGACGCCGCGGCGATGCGAACGCGCGCCAAGGCCGACGGTGATGACTGGGTTCTCAACGGTTCGAAGTGCTGGATCACCAACGGCGGCAAGTCCAGTTGGTACACGGTGATGGCGGTGACGGATCCGGATCTGGGCGCCAACGGGATCTCGGCGTTCATGGTGCACATCGACGATGAGGGTTTCACGATCGGGCCCAAGGAGCACAAGCTCGGCATCAAGGGCTCACCGACCACCGAGTTGTACTTCGAGAACTGCCGTATCCCGGGCGATCGGATCATCGGCGAGCCCGGTACCGGATTCAAGACCGCGCTGCGGACCCTGGACCACACCCGTCCCACGATCGGTGCTCAGGCGGTCGGCATCGCCCAGGGTGCGCTGGATGCGGCGATCGCCTACACCAAGGATCGCAAGCAGTTCGGCAAGAACATCAGCACCTTCCAGGGTGTGCAGTTCATGATCGCCGACATGGCGATGAAGCTGGAGGCTGCCCGGCTGATGGTGTACTCGGCGGCCGCGCGTGCCGAGCGCGGCGAGACCGAGCTGGGCTTCATCTCCGCGGCGTCGAAGTGTTTCGCATCGGATGTGGCGATGGAGGTCACCACTGATGCGGTGCAGTTGTTCGGTGGGGCGGGTTACACCACGGACTTCCCGGTGGAGCGGATGATGCGCGACGCCAAGATCACCCAGATCTATGAGGGCACCAACCAGATCCAGCGCGTCGTCATGAGCCGGCACCTCCTGCGCTGACCCGAGTCGATGGCGAACCGGATCGAGATCGTCCGCGCGGCGCGGCAGGCGTTCGTCGACACGGTCGACGGACTCACCGACGTCCAGTTCGACCACGGCACCACACTGTGCACGCAGTGGGCGCCCCGGGACGTGCTGGCACACCTGATCGGTACCTCCGACATCGGCAGATACCTGCGTGCTCCCTGGCGTCTGCACAAGATCAACGCCGAAGCAGTCGCGGCGGGCCGCAGTCGCGACCGGTCCGAATTGATCGCCGCCGCCCGGCGTTGGGCGCAGGTACCCGATCGCGCGGTGGCCGGGTTGCTGCTGGGCGACCTGGCGATGCACCACCAGGATGTGCTGCGCGGGCTGGGACTCAGCCGGGAGATCCCGCCGGTCGAAGAGGCGGCGATTCTGGCCGAGGGCGTGAGCCTGACCGTGCAGAAGCTGCAGCCGACGCTGCTGCGGTATCGCGTCGAGCCCACCAATGGGATCGGCCGGCCCCGTGGCCGCGGCACCGTCGTCCGTGGCACAGCCGAAGCGCTGGGCCTATGGCTCGGCGGCCGCAATATAGCCGATGTCGAGATCGGCTGAAGCCGTTCGTGCGCATCGGTGAACGCACGAATGCGACAGCCCTAAGATTGACAGTCGGCGCTGTCCGTCCCACCTAGGAGAGGCTTGATGCCAGGACTTCTTCCCGAGGTCGACCCCGACGGATTGCTGGAGTACTCCGTCGTCTACACCGACCGGGCGCTCAACCACATGTCCGCACGCTTCCAGGACGTCATGAACGACGTTTCGTCGATGCTGCGCGAGGTGTACCACGCTGAGGCGGCCGTCGTGGTCCCCGGCAACGGAACATGCGGTATGGAGGCGGTCGCGCGCCAGTTCGCCAACGACGCCGACGTGCTGGTGGTGCGCAACGGTTTCTTCAGCTACCGCTGGAGTCAGATCCTTGAGGCCGGCCGAATCACCGACCGCGTCACCGTGCTCAAGGCCCGTCCGATCGGCGACGGCGACCAGGCGCCCTTCGCGCCCCCGCCCATCGACGAAGTCGAAGAGGCGATCGCACGAATCCGGCCGGCGGTGGTCTGCGTTCCGCACGTCGAGACCGCCAGTGGAATCCTGCTGCCCGACGACTATCTGGCGCGCATCGGTACGGCAACGGCCGCGGTGGGCGGTCTGTTCGTCCTGGACTGCATCGCCGCCGGCGCGGTCTGGGCGGACATGACGGCCCTCGGGGTGGACGTAGTGGTGACCGCGCCGCAGAAGGGCTGGAGTGCCGAGCCGGGCTGTGCCATGGTCTGCCTGTCCAACCGCGCCTTGGAGGCCCTGGAGCGAACCCAGAGCACCAGTTTCGCGCTGGACCTGAAGAAGTGGCGCGAGATCATGGTGGCCTACGAGAAGGGCGGCTACGCCTACCACGCGACCATGCCCACCGGCGTGATCAGGGGCCTGCGCGACGCCATGGCCGAGACCCGCGACCACGGATTCGAGGCTGTGCGCGAGCAACAGTTCGCGCTGGGGCGCAAGGTACGTGCGCTGCTGGCCGAACGCGGCTTCCCCAGTGTGGCCGCGCCGGGATTCGAAGCGCCCGGGGTGGTGGTCAGCTACACCACCGATCCCGACATCCGCACCGGCAGAAAGTTTCTGGACCAGGGGCTTCAGATCGCCGCGGGCGTTCCGCTGCAGTGCGATGAGCCGTCGACGTTCAGCACCTTCCGAATCGGGCTGTTCGGGCTGGACAAATTGACCGACATCGAGGGGACGGTGGCGCGACTGAGCTCCGCGATCGACCAGATCGCCTTGGCCTGATCCGATGTCCGAAGGCAACGCCGACACGTCGAGTCTCTACCTCGCCGCTGCAGAGGGCGGTTCCGGAAAGTCCGTGCTTGCGCTCGGACTGCTGCACCTACTGGCCGCTTCATCGGCCCGGGTCGGGGTCTTCCGGCCGGTCGTGCGATCCCTGGACGAGCCCGATGGGCAACTCGAACTGCTGCTGGCCCATGCGACCGCCACCATCGACGACCACAGTTCCTGCCGCGGCGTGACCTACCAGCAGGTCTTCGCCGACCGGGAAGCGGCACTGGGCGAGATCGTCGCGCGATTCCACAATGTCGCCCGGCAGTGTGACACCGTACTGATAGTCGGCAGCGACTACACCGACGTCGTCAACCCGAGCGAGCTGAGCTTCAACGCCCGGATCGCGGTGAACCTGGGGGCGCCCCTGGTGCTGGCCATCAACGGCCACAACCGTGACGCGCAGGACGTCGCTGAGATCACGCAGCGGTGCGTAGCCGAAGTGGCTGCGGCACAAGCCCATCCGGCAGCGGTGATCGCCAACCGCTGCGATCCGGACCGGTTGAGCGAGGTCACCGAGGCGATCTCGTCCCGGTTGACCGACACCGACGTTCCGACGTTCGCGCTTCCCGAGGTGCCATTGCTGTCGGCGCCGACCATGGCCGAACTGTGCACCGCGCTCGAAGGCACCGTCTACAGTGGCGACCCGGAACTGCTGCGCCGTGAAGCGCTCAGTGTCATGGTCGGCGGCATGACCGCTGAGAACATTCTCGATCGGCTGTCCGAGGGCCAGGTGGTGATCGTGCCGGCCGACCGCTCCGACGTGCTGCTGGCGTTGGTGAATGCCCATGAGGCACAGGGTTTCCCGTCTCTGGCGGGGATCATCCTCAACGGGGGTCTGCTGCCGCACCCCGCCATCGACAAATTGGTCAAGGGACTGCGGCCCACGCTGCCGTTGATCGCCAACCGCCATCGCACCTACGACACCGCCGAAATGGTGTCCAACACCGGCTCAAGGATCACTGTCGACTCAATGCGCAAGATCGACACCGCGCTCGCCCTGGTCGCAGAACACATCGACGGCGCTGAGCTGGCCGAGCGGATCCGGGTGCCGACGTCGACCGTGACCACCCCGCAGATGTTCGAGTATCGGCTGCTGGAACGGGCCCGAGTCGCCCGTCGCCACATCGTGCTGCCGGAGGCCACCGATGACCGGATCCTGCTGGCGGCCGGGCGGCTCCTGTCGCGCGGGATCGTCGATCTGACTCTGCTCGGCGTCGAGGACGCGGTGCGCCGGCGTGGTGCCGAACTGGGTGTTGATCTGGATGCCGCGCGGGTGATCGACCCCGAGAGCAGCGATCTGCGGGACACCTTCGGCGCCGAGTACGCCCGCCTGCGCGCGCATAAGGGCGTCACCGAGGACCGTGGCCGCGAGATCATGCGCGACATCTCCTACTTCGGCACCATGATGGTGCACCTGGGGATCGCCGACGGAATGGTGTCGGGAGCCGTGCACACGACGGCCCATACGATCAGACCGGCGTTCGAGATCATCCGAACCGCGCCCGGGGTGTCCACCGTGTCCAGTGTGTTCCTGATGTGTCTGGCCGACCGGGTGCTGGCTTACGGGGACTGTGCGGTGGTGCCCGACCCGACCGTCGAACAACTCGCCGACATCGCCATCTCTTCGGCGGCCACGGCGGCCTCGTTCGGCATCGAGCCCAGAGTTGCGCTGCTGTCCTACTCGACCGGCGAATCCGGTTCGGGCGCCGGCGTGGACAAGGTGCGGGCCGCAACGCAATTGGTGCACGAGCGTCGCCCCGATCTGCTGGTCGACGGTCCGATCCAGTACGACGCCGCGGTCGACGAGGGGGTGGCTGCGGCCAAGCGGCCGGACTCGCCGGTGGCCGGTCGGGCCACCGTGCTGGTGTTTCCGGACCTCAACACCGGTAACAACACCTATAAGGCGGTGCAACGCAGCGCCGGTGCACTCGCGATCGGTCCGGTACTGCAGGGGTTGGCCAAACCGGTCAACGACCTTTCCCGCGGAGCCCTGGTCGACGACATCGTCTACACCGTGGCCATCACCGCGATCCAGGCGCAGGGGGTGGCGCAGTGACTGCGGCCGGTCTGGTGCTGGTGCTCAACTCCGGCTCGTCGTCGATCAAGTTCCAGTTGGTCGACCCGGTGGCCGGGACCGCCGTCCTGTCCGGGCTGGTGGAGCAGATCGGCGAGGCGGACGGCCCGGTGGCCGACCACGCCGCCGGACTGAAGCTGATCCACCAGCGGCTCGTCGACTCCGGTATCGACCTGGCCGCCGTCCGCGCCGTGGGGCACCGGGTGGTGCACGGGGGCAAGCTGTTCCACCGCCCCACCCTGATCACCGATGAGGTGGTCACCGAGGTGGAGCGGCTGGACGAGCTCGCACCGCTGCACAATCCCGCCAACGTGATCGGGATCGAGGTGGCGCGCAACGATTTCCCCGATGTCCCGCACGTTGCCGTGTTCGACACCGGATTTTTCCATTCGTTGCCGGCAGCCGCCGCCAGCTATGCCATCGACCACGACGTCGCGATGCGATACGACATCCGCCGCTACGGATTTCACGGCACCTCGCACGAGTACGTCTCCGGTGAGGTCGCCATCCTGCTCGACCGCGACCCCGCCGAGCTGAATGTCATCGTGCTGCACCTCGGCAATGGTGCCTCGGCGTCGGCGATACGGGGCGGTGTGGCCGTCGAGACCTCGATGGGGCTGACCCCCTTGGAGGGTCTGGTGATGGGAACTCGCAGCGGCGACATCGACGCCGGAGTGTTGTTCCACCTCAACCGCGCTGCCGGGATGGGGGTCGATGAGCTCGACGAGCTGATGAACCGCCGTTCCGGGCTCAAAGGGCTCAGCGGGGTCAATGACTTCCGGGAACTCTTGGAGCGGCGCGAGGCCGGTGGAGCATTGGGCGAGGCGGCCGCGCTGGCCTACGACGTCTACTGTCACCGACTGCGCAAATACGTCGGCGCCTACTTGGCGGTGCTGGGCCGAGTCGACGCCATAGCCTTCACGGCCGGGGTGGGGGAGAACGCGCCCAGCGTGCGGGAGGATGCACTGGCCGGACTGGACGGACTGGGCATCGCCGTGGACCCCGAACGCAACCGCACAGGTAAGGGCGCCCGGATCATCTCGGCCGAGGGATCGCGCACCACCGTCATGGTGGTTCCCACCAATGAGGAGCTGGCGATCGCGCGGGCCGCCTGGCAATTCGTGTGACCTTCGCTCGCGACGTCGATCCGGTGAGCCCGCTGTGGCGGGCCGCGCAGGTTTTTCGGCTGCTCAGTTGCCTCTACGCGCTGGGATTTCAGTTCGCGATCAACGACGACCTGCGCCGGCCGGGGCTGGCCTGGGCGCTGTTCGCGGTGCTGATCGGCTTCAGCGGCCTGTGCGCGGTCGGTTATCTGCGCGGCTTCGCCCGCCGCCCGGCGTGGGTGATCGCCGAGGTCGTCGTGGTGGTGGCCCTGATGCTCTCCACCGAGGTGGTCGCCTCAAGACAGTGGGAACTCGACAACCAGACCTGGCCCACCACGCTGTGGGCCAGCAACGCCACCATTTCAGCTGCCCTGCAGTTCGGTTCGACCGGCGGCATGGCGACCGCGGCGGTGGTGAGCGCTGCCAGTGCTGTGGTGAAAGGCTACGTGAGCCTGAACTTCGGCCGTAACGCCACCATCATCGTCGAGCTCGCCCTGGGCTTGGCGGTCGGCATGGCTGCGCAGACGGCGCGACGGGCCCACGACGACCTGCAGCGGGCGACACGGCTGGCAGCCGCCACCGAGGAACGCGAACGGCTGTCGCGGCACGTCCACGACGGTGTCGTCCAGGTGTTGGCGTTGGTCACCCGAAGAGGGCGTGAAATCGGTGGCGCCGCGGCTGAATTGGCCGAACTGGCCGGCGAGCAGGAACGTGCGCTGCGCCGGTTGCTGAGTTCTCCGGACGTCACCGCAAACACCGAAGTCACCGGCGTCGACTTACGGGCCCTGCTGAGCCGTCGCGCGGACGATCGGGTGTCACTGAGCCTGCCCGGCACTCCGGTGCTGCTGGATCAGTGCACGGCCGACGAACTCGACGCCGCCGTCGGCAACGCATTGGACAATGTCCGGGCACACGCCGGTGAACACGCCCGGGCCTACGTGCTCTGCGAAGACCTGGGGGAGACGGTGACCGTCAGCGTGCGCGATGACGGTGTGGGCATCGTCGCCGGACGGCTGGAGGAGGCGGCCGGCCAGGGCCATGTCGGGGTGTCGAAGTCGATAGTCGGCCGGCTGGCGGCGTTGGGTGGCAGCGCCGTCTTGCACACCGAGGTCGGGGAGGGAACCGAATGGGAACTGACCATCCGACGGTGATGGTGGTCGACGACCATCCGATCTGGCGCGACGCAGTCGCCCGCGACCTGGCGGATGCCGGCTTCGCTGTGGTCGCCACCGCCGATGGGGTGGACGCGGCGCGCCGCCGGGCCACAGCCGTGAAACCCGACGTGGTGTTGATGGACATGCGCCTCGCAGACGGTGACGGAGTGGCCGCCACCACCGCGGTTCTCCAGGTCTGCCCGACCGCTCGGGTGCTGGTGTTGTCGGCCTCCGACGAACGCGAAGACGTGCTGCAGGCGGTCAAAGCCGGCGCGACCGGGTACCTGGTGAAAAGCGCCTCCCGTGAGGAGCTGACGGATGCGGTGCGCGCCACCGCCGGAGGTCGCGCAGTGTTCACGCCGGGGCTGGCTGGGCTGGTGCTGGGCGAATACCGGCGTCTGGAGCGCAGTCCGGATGCCGGGCCGGCCACCCCGGCACTGACCGAGCGGGAGACCGAGGTGCTGCGGTACGTGGCCAAGGGCCTGTCCGCCAAGCAGATTGCCGAGCGACTCTGCCTGAGTCATCGCACCGTGGAAAACCATGTCCAGGCGACGTTCCGCAAGCTGCAGGTCGCCAACCGGGTGGAGCTGACCCGGTATGCCATCGAACACGGATTGGACAGCTGACCGGCGAATTCGAGTAGTCCTACTCATCCGATTTTCGCCCGGAATGCGGCATCGTTGCCTGCGTGACCGAACCACGTGACGTACTGCACCGGCTTACCGCGGAATGCCACGCATTGTCGTGGCAGCTCTACCGAGTCTCGACTGAACTCGCCGAACTGGACCGGCAACTGCACAGCCCGGCGCCGCAATTCGTCCCCACGGCTCCGATAGAACCCGCGGCCCCGATGGGCCCGGCAGCGCCGACGATGGGTCCGTGGGCGCCGGCCAGCATGCCGGCTCGGCCCGCGTCGCCCACCGACCTGGATCCGAAACCTGTTGGTGTGGTGGGTGACTCGGGATGGATCGGCAAAGTGCTGGCCGTCGCGGGAGTCGCGGTGACACTGGTCGGTGTGGTGCTGCTGCTGGTGCTGGCTGCCCAGGCCGGCATCCTGGCCCCACAGATCCGGGTGGCCGGTGGCTTCGCGCTCTCGGCGGCGCTGGTGGGCGCGGCATGCCGGTTGCACAGTCGGCCGGGTGGCCGGATCGGGGCCATCGCCGTGGCCGCCACCGGGATCGCCGCGGCCTACCTGGACATCATCGCGATCACCGCCTACTACCAGTGGATACCGGCAGCGGCCGGGCTGGTGATCGCCGCGACGGCCGGCGGCGCCGGCCTGGCACTGGCGCGGCGCTGGAACTCCGAACACCTCGGGGTGCTGGTGCTGGTCCCGCTGATCGCTCTGGCCCCGATCCTCACCGGAGACGTCGACCTGCTGTTGATCGGGTTCCTGCTGGCGCTGTCGGCGGCGGCGCTGCCGATGCAGCTGGGCAAGGACTGGACCGCGATGTTCGCGGCCCGCACCGCGGCTGCGACGCTGCCCCTGTTGCTGGCGCTGGTCGGCATCGGCGAAGACAACCGGGGGCTGCTCGCCGCTGCCTGCGCGGTGGGCGCGGTGCTGGCCCTCGTCAGCGGGCTGGTGGTGCTGCCCACCACCAGTAGGCCGGCTGCGATCGCGCTGCTGACGGCCGCCGGAACGCTTCCGGTATTGGCGGCCGGTGGCGCGGTGGACCAGGTTCCGGCCACGGTGCTGGCGGCGACGTTGTCGCTCGTTGTGCTGGCGGTCATCGGCGTTCACCGGGCACTGCCGCCGGTGGTCGTGCAGGTCTTCTCGGCACTGTCCGCAGTCGCCGCCCTGATCGCGGTGGCCACGGCGTTCCACGGCTCGCTGCTGGCCCCGGTACTGCTGGCCATGGCCGTCGTCGTCGCGGCCGCCGGCCGACGCAGCGGGGAGGCGCGTTGGGTCGCAACGGGATTCGGATTCGTCGGGGTCATCGCCTATCTCGACTGCGTCGCGCCGGACACCCTGATCAGTGCGACCAAGATGTCGAGCGCAGACACGGTGTCCACGCTGATCGCCAGCCTGCTGGTGATCGCGCTGGTGGTGGTGATGGCACGCGCCTACGCGCTCGCCGACAACACGAACCCCGCGAATACGCCGATCCTGGCGGTGGCCGGCGGGGCACTGATCGGCTATGCCGTGACCGCGTTCACCGTCACCGCGGGCGTCGCGATCGGAGGCACCGGCGGCGGGTTCCTGACCGGCCACATGGCCGCCACGCTCTGCTGGATCGTGATGGCAGCGGCCCTGCTGCGCTACGCGTTGCGCCTCGACGACCGCGGAAACCGCACCTGGGCGATCACCGCCGGATTGGCGCTCACAGCGGCCGCCACCGCGAAGCTGTTCCTCTTTGACCTGGGCACCCTCGACGGGATGTTCCGGGTCGCGGCATTCATCGTCGCGGGCCTGCTGCTGCTGGGGATGGGCACCGGCTACGCCCGCAGCCTGGCGCAGCAGGACGACCGGTAACCGACGATGACAACCCTGCTGGGTTTCCCCGACCCCACCGAACTGGACGCGGCCACGCCGGCCGGACGCGATCGCGCTGTGGACGTCATGCGCATCACCGCGCTAGTGGGCGTCGTGGCCGGCCACACCGTGATGGCCACCAGCGTCATCCGCGACGGCGTGCTGATCTGGGACAACCTCCTGACGGCCGCACCTGCGCTGGCGTGGCTGACCTGGCTCTTCCAGATCATGCCGCTGTTCTTCTTCGCCGGTGCCGCCGCCTGCCTGACCACCTGGCGGCCGGGCGGCGACTGGGGCGGCTGGCTGATGAAGCGCTGCACCCGACTGTTCCGGCCGGTCTTCTACTACCTGGGGTTCTGGGCTGTGACTCTGGCGGTGCTGCACCCGCTGCTGCCGCAGCACGTCTACGAACCGGTGGCCGGGGTGAGCATTCAACTGTTGTGGTTCCTCGGTGCCTACGTGCTGGTGCTGGCCGCGATGCCGGTGCTGTACCGGATCGGCACCGCCGGAACACTTTTTGCCGGTGTCGTCGCGATCTACGCCGTGATCGCGGTGGTCGACACCCTACGGCTGCAACACCCGGCGCTGGCGCCGCTCGGATATCTCAACCTCGTCGTCTGGCTCATCCCAGCGCTGTTCGGTGTGGCCTATCGGCGGGCACTGCTGCCGGGGCGCACGGCGCTGACGATCGCGGTGCTCATGGTGGCGGTCGACGTCGCGCTGGTGCGCTTCGGGCCCTACCAGGTGAGCATGGTCGGCACCGGCGACCACCAGTTGTCCAACACCAACCCGCCGTCACTGCTGCTGGCCGGGCACGCGATCGCCATGAGCGCGCTGGCGATCTGGGCCGCGCCCCCGATTGCGCGGTGGGCCCAGCGACCCCGTGTCTGGTGGGCGGCCGCGGTCGGAAACTCCGGTGCCATGACGCTGTACCTGTGGCATATCCCGGTCCTGCTGGCGGTGCACCTGGTCTTCGACCAGCTGGGCTGGGCCCGCTACCCCGGTCTGCCGCATTTCGTGGTTGTCAGCGCCGCGCAGTTGATCCTGATGGCCGCCGTGATGGCGTTGTTGTTCGTGGTGCTGCGACCGCTGGAGAACACGGCGCTGCCCGGTTGGGATGCACCGATCTGCGCGGCGCCGGGCCGGGGCACCGCCGCCGGTCTCCTGCTCATGACGGCCGCAGCGGCAACGCTGATTGCGGTCAAATGGGGTCTCAAGGATGACGGGCTGGTGTGTGTGGCGGTCATGCTGGCCGCACTGGCCGGTGCACGGCTACTTGTCTTGAGGCGGTGCTGACCGAACCCAGGGGAGTGCCGGCCCAGTCGCATTCGGTCGTATCAGGCCAGCTCGTGGCGGGTCGCGGTAGTGTTCGTCCTGTGAAACGCGGCCGATTGACGGTGCTGCCCGCCCTGCTGACCGTTGGCGCACTGACGATTTCGGCCTGTGGGGATGGCTCGGCGCAATTGGTGTCCGCCGGGGACCCGGTGGCGGGTGTGGACTGCGGCGGCAAACAGGAATTGCACGCCGGCGGCTCGACCGCCCAGGCCGCCGCGATCGAACAATTCGCCTACGCCTATTCCCGGGCATGCCCCGGTCAGGCACTGGCCTACAAGGCCACCGGCGCCGCCACCGAGGACTTCATCGCCGCCGAGATCGACCTGGCCGGCTCCGAAGTGGTCCTGGACCCCACCAAGACGCAGCCGGAACGGGCTGCGGAGCGGTGCGGCTCGCCGGCCTGGGAGCTGCCCCTGGTGTTCGGGCCGATAGCCGTCACCTATCACATCAGTGGGGTGACCAGCCTCAACCTTGACGGCGCCACCCTGGCGAAGATCTTCAACGGCAGCATCGGCAGCTGGGACAACCCCGCGGTCAAGGCGCTCAACCCCGGGGTCGCGCTACCCGCACTGCCCATCCACGTGGTGTATCGCAGCGACCGCGCCCCGAGCACCGCCAGCTTCCAGAAGTACCTCGACATCGCCTCCGACGGCGGGTGGTTCGCCGGCGGCGGCGACATGTTCAACGGCGGTGTCGGCGAAGGCGCCAGTGGGAACAACGCTGCCGCGGCGGCGCTGCAGGCCACCGACGGATCGATCGCCTATACCGAATGGTCGTTCGCGGTCGGCAAGCGGTTGCCCATGGCGCAGATCGTCGGCGCGGCCGGCTCGGCGCCGGTGGGGATCTCCGCCGAGTCGGTCGCCAAGACGATCGCCGGGGCCAAGTTCGTGTCCGACGCGAACCCGAACAATGACCTGGTGCTGGATGCGGTCTCCCTCTACCGGCCCGCCGAACGTGGCGCCTACCCGATCGTGACGGCGACCTATGAGGTGGTCTGCTCGAAATACCCCGACGCCGCCACCGGCACGGCGGTCAAGGCTTTCCTGCAGGCCGCGATCGGGCCAGGCCAGGACGGTCTGGACCAGTACGGTTTCATTCCGCTGCCGTCCTCGCTCACGTCCAGGCTCCTCAAGACGGTCAACGCCATCACGTGACCGGCGCCGGCGCCGGCGCCGGTTAGTCTGGTGGCCGATCTTTCGCCGCAGTGCGCGGTGTCGAAGGGAGCGTCGTCGGTGAACAGTCCCGCGCCGGGTTCGCGGAGCGGATCGCGATTCGGCCCGTATGAATTGGGGCGGTTGCTCGGCCACGGCGTCGTGGGTGATGTCTACCGGGCCGAGGACACCCGTAACGACGAGACGGTAGCCCTGAAGCTGATCGCCGCGTCGCTCTCCGCCGACGAGGCGTTCCGCAGTCGGCTGGAGGACGAGGCCGAAGCCGCCGGACAGTTGACCGAGCCCCATGTGGTGCCGATCCGCGCCTACGGCGAGATCGACGAGGTGCTCTATGTGGAGACCGGCCTGATCGACGGCACCGACCTGGCCACCGTCTTGGCCGACGGAGGTCCGCTGAGCCCGCCGCGGGCGGTGGCCATCGTGCGGCAGGTCGCCGCGGCCCTGGACGCGGCCCACAACGCCTACGTCGTGCACCGCGACGTCCGACCCGGCAACATCCTGATCACCGAGGACGACCTCGCTTATCTGATGGACTTCGGGGTGGCTGCGGCCATCGCCGAACCGGGCGTGCCGGCCAACCCCGCGGTCGGCCCGCTGGCCTACATGGCGCCCGAGCGTCTGACCGGTGAGCAGGTCACGCACCTCGCCGACATCTACTCCCTGGCCGTTGTGCTGGCCGAGGCGCTCACCGGGGTGTGCCCGTTCTCCGCCGCCACCGTCGACGAGGCGATCGCAGAACGCCGGACCGCCGAGCCGCCGCAACCGAGCAGACTCCGCCCGGGGCGCGTTCCGGCGGCCATCGACGCGGTGCTGGCCCGCGGGTTGGCCCGCAAGCCCGAGGAGCGCTACAGCAGCGCCGGTGAACTCGCCGCCGCCGCCTACCAGGCGCTGACCGAGCCCGAACGCCACCAGGTATCCCGGATCCTGCGGCGTGGCGAGCCCGCCCTGCACCTGCCCGGCGGCCTGGAACCCGAGCCCCGATCCGAGGCCCGCGGTAACGCCGCAGCGTTCGCCGGGCTCAGCGGCCCCGCATGGGCACCGACGGGCCCCGGAATGGGTGCCGGCCTGGGCGGCCCGCTCCCGGAGCCATTCCCGATGTCGCCCCTGCTGCGTAACGACCTGCAGTCCGAGACACCGGTCATGCCCACGCCTTCCCGACGGCGGTTGCCCCGCAAGCCGGTGTTGGTGGCGGCCGCGGTGGCAGCCGCGGTCGGCGTCGCCGCCGGCATCGGGCACGTGGTGTCGGAGCCCTCGTCGGCCACCCCGGTGGCGGCGCCCGCGCAGGAGGTGTTGCCGTTCACCGACTTGGACTACCGGCTCTCTCCGGGCGGGGTGGCGCTGGACGGCGACGGCAACGTCTATGTCACCAGTGAGGGGATGCAGGGGCGGGTTGTGCGCCTGGCCGCCGACTCCGACTCCTCGACGGTGGTGCCCTTCAGTGATCAGTACCAGCCGCGCGGGGTGGCGGTCGACGGCACGGGCAACGTGTATTTCTCCGATGTCAATGCTCGGGTGGTCAAGGTCGCGGCGGATGGCGAGGCTCAGGTGGTGCTGCCATTCGTCGGCCTGGACGATCCGGACGGAGTGGCGGTGGACTCCGACGGCGGCAACGTCTATGTCGCCGACCGCGGCGACGACGTGGTGCTGCATCTGGACACCGCCACCAACGTCCAGACCACCGTGCCGTTCGTCGGCCTCAACAATCCCAATGGGGTGGCAGTCGACACCGCCGGCAATGTCTACGTGACCGACACGGCCAACAATCGGGTGCTCAAGTGGGTGGTCGCCTCGGGCGAACAGGTGGTGTTGCCCTTCACCGGGATCGTCGCGCCGTCGGGGATCGCGGTGGACGAGACCGGCGATGTCTATGTCACCGAGCACAGTCGCAACAAGGTCGTGAAATTGGCTGACGGTGCCGCGATCCCGGTGGTGTTGCCGTTCACCGGACTCAACGGCCCGCTGGACGTCGCCGTCGACCAATGCGGCAATGTCTATGTCGCCGATCGCGGCAACGACCGTGTGGTCAGGGTGGACGCCGACAGCTGAGCGTCGCCTGAGCGCCAGTGCTGTGACCGCTGCCTCACCGAAAAGCCAGGTAGCATTTTTGCGTGGACAGTAGCGTCGTGGGCCCCGCTGCGGGTACCGCCGATCCGGTGGCCGGCGCCCCGGTCACAACCATCGGGCCCCACGACCACGACCACGCGGGCCACGCCCATGGCGTTCCCGTCGTCCGCGATGCGGGATGGCACCGTGCAGCGACCTGGGCCCGGCGGCTTGCCTGGATAAGCCTGGTGCTGGTGGGCATCGAAGGCGTGGTGGGCCTGTGGCAGGGCCTGGCGGCCGGGTCGATCGCCCTGACCGGCTGGGCGCTGGGCGCCATTCCCGAGGCAATGGCCGGGGCCGTGGTGATCTGGCGATTCACCGGCGCCCGCACGCTGTCCGAGACGGCCGAACGGCGCGCTCAGATCGGCGTGGCGATCTCGTTCTGGATCAACGCCCCCTACATCGCCGCGGAATCAATACGTCATTTCCTCGGCGACCATCACAGCGAAGGCAGCGCCATCGGCATCGCGGTCACCGCCGCGGCCGTGCTGGCGATGCCCGTTCTGGGTCGGGCCCAGCGACGGCTGGGCACCCGGCTCGGCTCGGCGGCGACCGTCGGCGAGGGAGTGCAGAACTACCTGTGCGCCATCCAGGCCGCCGCGGTGCTGGTCGGGCTGACACTGACGACGCAGTGGTCCGGCGGCTGGTGGCTGGACCCGCTGATCGGTCTGGGCGTGGCCACCGTTTCGGTGTGGCAGGGTTTCCGGTCCTGGCGCGGCGAGGGCTGTGGCTGCTGAGGGCCGCTGACACACGCCCGCCGACGCGAAGTCCCGACTGCCCTGGAGCTGGTGGTGGTGCTCGACAGGAACAGTCGGGACGTCGACAGATTACGGCACGGCGGGGTCGGACGCCAATGCCTCGGAGCCCAGCCGGTAACGAATCAACCGCGAGCTGTTGGCGACGACGGCCACCGACGAGGCGTTGTGCAGGATCGCGGCGAGCACCGGTGACAACGCACCGCCGGCGCCGATCAGCAGTCCGAGTGCGTTGACCGCGATCGACATGCCGTAGTTCTGCCGGATCACCTCGACGGCACGTCCGCCCAGATCCCTGACGTCGAGCAGGCGCCGCAGGTCGTCGTTGGCCAGGGCCACGTCGGCGGTCTCCACCGCAACGTCGGTGCCGGCCAGACCCATCGCGATCCCGATGTCCGCGGCAGCCAGGGCGGGTGCGTCGTTGACTCCGTCACCGACCATGCCCACCACGTAGCCCTCGTCCTGCAGTCCCCGGACCACCTGCAGCTTGTCCTCCGGGAGCACCTCGGCTCGCCACTCGTCGATGCCGAGTTCGCTCGCCACCGCTGCCGCCGTCTCCGGATGGTCGCCGGTGAGCATGACGATGCGTCGAATACCCTTGGCGCGCAACGCCTCCAACACCTCGCGTGACTCCGGGCGCACCTCGTCGCGCAGACTGATCAACCCGACTAGGGTGCCGTCGACTGCCAGCAGCAGCGGGGTCTCGGCCTGGGCGCGAAGTTTGTTGACCCAGTCGGCCGCCTTCTTGGAGATGCGGACCTTCTCTGAGCGCAGCAGATTCGGGCTGCCCAGCAACAGGGTGCGGCCGTCGGCCCAGGTGCGGATGCCCAGCCCCACCAGGACCTCGCACTCCTCGTGCGGCGGGATGCTGATGTGCCGCTCCTCGGTGGACCGGATCACCGCTTCGGCCAACGGGTGCCGAGAATGCAGCTCCGAGCTGGCGGCATAGGCGAGTACCTGCTCGGGCTCCCAATCCTTGTGGATGGCAACGATATTGGTGACCACCGGGCGGCCCACGGTCAGCGTGCCGGTCTTGTCGAACACGATCGCGTCCACGCGGCCGGCCTGTTCCAGATGCGATCCGCCCTTGATCAGGATGCCGCGCCGGGCGCCGTTGCCGATCGCCGCGCTGATCGCGGTCGGCGTGGCCAGCCCCACCGCGCAGGGGCAGGCGATCAGCAGCATGGTCATCGCGCGACGGACATCGCCGGTGAGCACCAAGGTGACTGCCGACAGGATGAACGAGGCCGGCACGAAGCGGCGGGAGAAGTTCTCGCCCACAGTCTGGATCGGCGCGCGGTCATGCTGCGCCTCTTCGACACGGCTGATGATGCGGCCGATCACCGTCTGGTTCCCCACCGCGGTGGCCCGGACCACGACCCGGCCGCGCACCACCACCGAACCGGCATGCACCCGCGCCCCGGTGATCACGCTGACCGGCAGGGTTTCGCCGGTGATCGCCGATTGGTCCACGATGGCTTCCCCATCGACGATCTCGCCGTCGACCGGGATGGCCACATGGTCGTGGACGATCACCTCGTCGCCGATCTGCAGCGTGTCGATCGGTACCTGGACCTCGGTGTACTCGGGGTTCTCCGGGCCGCCTTGGCTCACCCGGACCCAGGCGGTGTCCTGGTTGCCGCGTAGCAGATCCGAGATGGCGCGGCGGGTGCGGCGCAGGGTCAGATCCTGCAGGTACTCGCCGATGTTGAGCAGCCACAGCACGGTCAGCGCGACCACGTTCTCGCGCAGCACCAGGCTGGCCACGGTCGCGGCGGTCACCAGCGCGTCGGTGCCGGCCCGGCCGGACCGGATGGAACGCAACGCACCCCGCAGGAAGGGATAACCCATGAAGACGGTGGCGCCGGTCGCGACGAGCTGGCCGCTGGGACCCAGCAGTGGTGGCCGGGCAAAGACGTAGCGTCGCATCCCCAGAAGTGCCAGCGCCGCACCGCCGATCACCATGCGCAGCACGTCGGTGTTGCGGACGTCGGCCGAGCGTGGCGTACGGGCAGGGATCAACTCGGCGGCGACCGCGGCCGCAGAAGCGATCGCCGCCAGGATCTCCGTGGTGTCAGTCCGTTTGGGGGAGTACCAGACCACGACGGAGCCGGTCCGCGGATAGGCGTGCACCGTCCGTACCCCGTTGACCCGACCGGCGGCCTCTTCGGCGGCCACCGCACGCCGGGAGTCGCCGCGGACCCAGGTGACCTGCACTCGCATCCGGCCGGCCGCGTCGGACACGACGGTCAGCTCATCGTCGGCGGACACCGTCGCTATGGCGCCGCTGCTGCTCATCGCTGCGCTCCCCATCCTCGGCGGGGTCGCTCAGTGGTCGTGATCGTGCGCGACGGCGGCCGCAGGCGGGGTGGCCTCTTCGCCGATGCGCTCGCGAGCCTCGGCGACCACGTCGGCCACCTTCAGTCGTGCTGACTCGGCGACCTCTTCGGCTCGCCGGGTTCCGCGCAGACTCCACTCGGTGGCCGTCACCGCCGCCTCATGCAGCGGGGCCTTCGCCAGTGCTCGGCGTGCCACCTCGTAGGCGCTCACCCCCACCAGTCCGGTGAACACCGTCGACGCCGCTTTGGCCAACAATCCCTGCACTGCCATGAGCCTCTCCTGTTCCTGTCGCTGCCGCTTCCGGACACATTAGCATATCCGCATATCAGCATGTAAATGGCGCGGCAGCCGAGGATCGTGGTGGTGTACGGATTGAGAAGTCAGAAGAGCGGGAGCAGATCCGACGGGTCACCGATGCCCAGAAGCGGGCCGATCGCGTTCAGTAGCGCGCCGATCTCGACCATGCCGGCCAGGCTGCCCAGGCCGACGGTGGCCGCTATCGGCAGACCGATGGCGTCGATGAGATCGCCCGCCAGAAGTTCCTGGGTGAACAAGGCGATGTCGTAGGCCGGCAGGGTGGTCAGCAGCGCGTTGATGACATCGGCGGTGGGCAACAGGCCGGAATACACCGAGGAGAGCACGCCGGAGAACGTGTTGGCGATGTCGAGCAGGCTGGGCAACGAATCCGATGCGTCAGTGCTGTTGGTGATCGCTTCCCAGATGCTCGGCAGCGACAGTGACTCGAAGTGGTCGAGGAAGTCATCGACGCCCTGCTGGACGCCGTTGACCAGCGCGGTGAACACATCCATCGGGTTGATGTCGGTCGGAAACAGTGCGAACGGGGTGGGCACATTCGCAGGCCCTTGGTCCCAGCCGTATTCGATGCTGCCGTAGCCCAGGTTGACCAGCACCCGCAGGGCCGGTTGCAGAAGGTCGGCCAGCGGATCTCCCAGCACCGGGATGGCTCGCAGCGGGGTCAGCAACGGCAGATTTTCGGTCGGAATCATGAAGTAGCGGGTGTTGCCGGTGTAGTCGTCGGTGACCGGCAGCTCGATGGTGGCGGCCAACTGCTCGGCAGTCAGCTTGCCGTAGGAGGTGTGCACGAAGGCGATGCCCAGCAGCGCGTTGAGATCTGCGAGCAGGTTGATCGGATAGCGCGGGAAGTCGGCGAAGCCGTCGTATTCCGCGGTGTAGATCGCCGTCTCCCACGGCGTGTCAGCCGGCTGCGCACCGGAGAAGGTGATGCCCAGGCTCGGAATGCTCAGCGGCGGCAGGCTCGGGTCGCCGAAGCGCGACAGGAGGCCGCCGTTGGGGTTGCTCTCGTTCCCGAGCAGCACGAAGGACAGCTGGTCCGCGGTCGGTTGGTCGACGAGGGGCAGGTCCAGCAGATCTTGCATCTCCAGGGCGGAGATGACGGCGCTCTGCGAGACGCCCACCACGACGAGGTTGTTGCCGGCCGCGATCTGGTCCTTGATGGTGTGGTCCAGGATGCTGAGGCCCTGCTCCACTGATGGATCCAGCTCGAGGACCTTGATGCCGGTCAGGGGATACAGGCCCTCGGGGGTGAACAGCGAGTGGGTGGCGCTCACCGGGAACTGTGGCTGACCGGCGAAAAAAGGTGCCGCGGGATTGACGTAACGCTGGCTCAGCGCCGCCATGCTGCCCGCGGAGGGAATCGGGGCGCCGCTGCCGCCCATGATCCAGGCCTCGGTGTCGAGCAGATTCACCTCCGCCAGCACCGTCTTCGCCGCGACTTCAGCTCCGGGGGTGATCACCGTCGACAGCCCGAGGACGGTGGCGGTCAGTGCTGCGAGAGGCCGTGGCGAGGGAAGCCGGTGCGGGGTCATGGCAGCCTCGTCGTGTTGCCAGCCGGACAGAACGTCAATCGAGCCACCGCGACTCCTCAAGGACTCTTGGACCAAGATAAGCAAGAGCTATGACGAAACCTAGGCAAAATTAATACATACCGGCATGAACGTCAATCGCTTTCCGCCGGTGAAACGCCTCAGTCCAACCGCCGGGTGACCTTCTCGCCGGCCCATCGCCGCTCCTGCAGCGCAGGATCGGGGTTGGCGACCTGTACCAGCGACCCGCCCACGACAAACACCGTCAGCATGTTGTCGATCAGTTCGGTCGCGTTGTCCCAGCCCTCGGTCGACCACACCCGATCCGACGACGTCAGGCCCAGGGCAGCCGCACGTTTCTCGCAGGACGCCAACACGTCATCGGCCGACGATCCGGCCAGGGCTGGGCCCGGAGCGCGTTCGGCGATGATCTGGTCGCCGTGCACCCGCACCGCGGTCGCATAGTCGGTGACACCCACCGGGAGGTCGCCGGCCGGCCGGCCGAACGGGTCCAGGGACAGCACCACCACCTCGCCGCCGGTGGCGGCCACCGCCGCGTCGGCCTCGTCGATGCGGTCGGCGGTGCACATCGCGATATCGGCATCATCGGCGTCGGCCGCGTCGGCTCCGATGAGCACCTCGGCGCCGATCCACCAGGCGCCGAACAACACCGCCGCCGTCTGCCAGTGCGCGGGCAACAACACCGCGACCCGACTGCCTGCCCCGGCGCCGAGCTCGTCGCGCAGCAGGTTGCCGGTCTTGGCAGCCCAGTTCGCCAGCGTCGCCGCGGACAGCTCGATGCGCTCGGCGGAAGCGTCGTCGTAATAGGTGATCCGCGGCCCCACCGGGTCGGCGCGCATGATCGGATCAAGGATCGCCGAGCTGAGGTTGATCACCTCAGCGACGTTAGTTCACGCACTGGGGGTCATCGGAACCCGCGGTCAGAATCGGTGACGCAACCGGGATTTGGGGTTCTTCGTCCTCGCCGTAGCCGGCATTGCCGGCCATCTGCGCGTAGCCGCCGCCTGAGCCCAGGCCTGATCCAGGACCGGTGTAGTCGTTGGCCAGCACAACGCGCACGGTGCCGGTCGGGACCGAGTCGTTGGACACCACCGGCAGGCCGCCCAGGTCCCTGGCCACCGCCAGTGCGCCGGGGTCATCGGCCGAGGCTGCCTGCACCTGACTGGTGGCCACATGCCCGGACTCGTTGTTGCCGACCGATCCGGTGCCGAATCCCTTCGCGCTGAGCACTCCGGAAACCGCGGCGGCCAAGCCGTTGATGTCGGTGTCGTTGAGCACGCTGGCGGTGGTCTGTTCCGGGTCGTAGGCCACCAGCTCGGTCTTGCCCTCGTCCTGGTTGTGCAGCAGACCTGCCACCCAGTCGGCCACCTGCTCGGGGTCGACGCGCACCACGCTCTGCATGCCGTCGTCGCTCCACCCGGCCTCCTCGAGCACCGGGATGGTGGCGAACGCCACCTTGCCGGCGGCCAGATCTTGGGCCTTGGTGACGAAGTCGATCACGTCCCAGCCGTCTGACAGCACCACCGACCGCTGAACCGCGGCCTGTAACCGTGACAGCGTGCCCGGACTGGACAGCGTCTTGCCGGAGATGACCTGGTGTGCCAGCGATGCCATCACCGCCTGCTGGCGCCGGACCCGGTCCAGGTCGCCGTGCGGCAGTTCGTGGCGCTGCCGCACGAAGCTGAGCGCCTGGGCCCCGCCGAGCCGCTGCCAGCCCGCCGGGAAGTCCGCGCCGGAGAGCTCTTCGTACACCGGTTCCTTGAGGCAGACGTCGACGCCGCCGAGCGCATCGGTGATCAGCGCGAATCCGAGCAGTCCGATCTCGGCGTAGTGATCGACGGTGACTCCGGTCAGATCGGCCACCGTCTTGATCAGCGCCTCGCGGCCCGCCTCGGTACCGCGTGCCTGCGCCTGGATCGGGTCCATCCCGGCGGCGACGAGCGCGTCGGCGGTTTCCAGCCGGGTGGCCCCGTACACGCCGTTGATCTTGGTCTTGTCCAGACCGGGTGCCGCCACGTAGGAGTCGCGGGGGATGGAGATCGCGGTGGCCGACTTCCCGTTGTTGGGGATCCGGACCAGGATGATCGTGTCGGTGTTGGTGGCCTCGTCGTCGCCGACGCGCAAGGCGGCCAGCTCTTCGGGGGTCAGCGGGTTGCCGTGGGCGTCGGTGCGGCTGTCCATCCCGACCAGCAGGATGTCGACCGCGCCGTCGGATCCGCCGTTGCCCAGCGCCAATGACGAGACGTGGAAGATGCCGTCCTCGAATGACCGGACTTGACTCCAGGCCACTCCGGTGCCCAGGACGATGGCGACAGCGGCCACCGTGGCGATCACACGAACCACACGTTGCGCAGGCATCACTTCAGATTACTTGCGTAACTGCTGTATCGCCGGTAGCCGAGTTCGGCGTGCCAGCTGAAGCTGGGGCCGCCGCATAAGACCGGCGGTTCACGAACCTCGACGGAGGAGAGGTGAAGCTGGGACCGCCGCATAAGCTCGACGATCATGCGGATAGTGATCACCGGCGCCGGCGGCCAAGTCGGGAGTTTCCTGGCGAAACGCGCCGCCGAGACCGGTCGTGACGTGTTGGCTTTGTCGTCGGCGCAGTGTGACATCACCGACGCCGCCGCGGTGGACGCGATTGACCTGCGCCCCGGTGATGTGCTGGTCAACGGTGCCGCCTACACCCAAGTCGACGCCGCGGAGACCGATGCCGAGCGCGCCCACGCCGTCAACGCGACCGGCCCGGGCCACCTGGCCGCCGCCTGCGCGCGGTCGGGCGCGCGGCTGATCCACATCTCCACCGACTACGTCTTCGACGGCGACTTCGGTGGCGCCGCGCCGCGCCCATACGAGCCGGGAGACGCCACCCGGCCGCTGTCGGTGTACGGCAGCACCAAGCTGGCCGGCGAGAAGGCGGTGCTGGAAGCGTCGCCGGACGCCCTGGTGGTGCGCACCGCCTGGGTTTACACCGGCGCCGCCGGCGGCTCGGACTTCGTCGCGGTGATGCGCGAGCGGGCGGCCGGCGACGCCGAGGTGGCGGTGGTCGACGATCAGATCGGATCTCCGACGTATGTCGGCGATCTGGTCGACGCGCTGCTGGCGCTGGCCGACTCGCCGCCGCGTGCCCGCGTGTTGCATGCCGCCAATGCCGGGGCCGCGAGCCGCTACGAACAGGCCCGCGCGGTGTTCGCCGCGGTCGGTGCCGATCCAGACCGGGTGCGCCCGGTCAGCAGCGCAGCGCATCCGCGCCCCGCCGCGCGGCCCGCCTACTCGGCATTGTCGGGCGCCGAGTCGGCACGGGCCGGCCTGGCACCACTGCGCCGGTGGAGCGATGCACTGTCCGCCGCCTTGGCCAGATAACCTCTACGCCGTGAGTGAGGCCCTGCCGGTGGTGACGGTGACCTATTCGCCGGGATGGCATCTGGACCGCTTCCTGGCATCGCTGTCCCTGGCGACCGATCGTCCGGTGCGGGTGGTGCTGGCCGACAACGGATCCACCGACGGTGCCCCGGAGGAAGCCGCGCAGCGCTACCCCAACGTGCAGTTGCTGCACACCGGGTCCAACCTGGGCTACGGCGGAGCGATCAATGCCGGGGTGGCCCTGCTGGACGCCGAGGGCGGCGAGCGCAGCGAATTCCTCATCGTGGCCAACCCGGATGTGCAATGGGGCCCCGGCAGTATCGAGGCTCTGCTGGACGCGGCCGCCCGGTGGCCGCGGGCAGCGACGCTGGGTCCGCTGATCCGGGAGCCGGACGGCTCGGTGTATCCCTCGGCCCGCCACCTGCCCAGCCTGATCCGCGGCGGGATGCATGCCGTGGTCGGCCCGGTGTGGCCCAACAACCCCTGGACGCGTGCCTACCGGCAGGAACGGCTCGAGCCCAGTGAGCGGCCGGTGGGTTGGCTGTCGGGAGCATGCCTGCTGGTGCGGCGGGCCGCCTTCGACGCGATCGGCGGCTTCGATGAGCGCTACTTCCTCTATATGGAGGACGTCGACCTCGGGGACCGGCTGGCCAAGGCCGGCTGGCTCAACGTCTACGTGCCCTCGGCTGAGGTGTTGCACCAGAAGGGCCACGCCACCGGCAAGGACCCCGCGCGCAACCTGGCCGCGCACCACCGCAGCACCTACACCTACCTGGCCGACCGGCACACCGGTTGGTGGCGGGCCCCGCTGCGGTGGAGCATGCGAGGCGCCCTCGCGGTCCGTTCACACCTGGCGGTGCGTAACGCCCGCCGCAAACTGACGAAGGGACACCCGTGACACTGAGCCGAGTCGACGCGGTGGTGCTCGTCGGCGGCAAGGGGACCCGGCTGCGGCCGCTGACCCTCTCGGCGCCCAAGCCGATGTTGCCGACCGCGGGCCTGCCCTTCCTGACCCACCTGCTGTCGCGGATCGCCGCGGCCGGCATCGAGCACGTCATCCTCAGCACGTCGTATAAGCCGGAGGTGTTCGCCAACGAATTCGGCGACGGCTCCGCACTGGGACTGCAGATCGACTACGTGACCGAGGAAGAGCCGCTGGGGACCGGCGGTGGCATCGCCAACGTCGCGCCCAAGCTGCGCCACGACACTGTGATGGTGTTCAACGGTGACGTGCTCTCCGGGGCTGATCTGGCCGACCTGCACAACTACCACCGCGAGCAGGGCGCCGAGGCGACCCTGCACCTGGTCCGGGTCGGCGACCCGCGTGCCTTCGGCTGCGTGCCCACCGTCGACGGGCGGGTCACCGCATTCCTGGAGAAAACCGAGGACCCGCCGACCGACCAGATCAACGCCGGCTGTTATGTGCTGTCCCGGGAGGTCATTGACCGCATTCCGCGCGGGCGGGCGGTCTCGGTGGAGCGCGAGGTGTTTCCCGCGCTGCTTGCCGACGGGGTGAAGGTCTGCGGTTACGTCGACACCAGCTATTGGCGTGACATGGGCACGCCGGAGGACTTCGTGCGCGGTTCGGCGGACCTGGTGCGCGGCATCGCGCCGTCGCCGGCGTTGGGTGGCCGGCGCGGCGAGGCACTGGTGCACGACGGGGCCTCGGTGGCACCGGGCGCGGTACTGATAGGCGGAACGGTGGTGGGCCGGGGCGCCGAGATCGGCCCGGGTGCCCGCCTGGACGGCGCGGTGATCTTCGACGGGGTGAAAGTCGAGGCCGGCAGCGTGATCGAGCGCTCGATCATCGGGTTCGGCGCGCGGATCGGGCCGCGGGCGCTGATCCGCGATGGGGTGATCGGCGACGGCGCCGACATCGGGGCCCGCTGCGAACTGTTGCGCGGGGCCCGGGTCTGGCCGGGGGTGTCGATTCCCGACTGTGGGATCCGCTACTCCAGCGACGTGTGAGCCCCGCCGGTTGAGCCGGCCCGCCTTGCCTCTGCTGACCAGGCAGGCTCCTCGCACTTTTGCCTGGTGGACGCAGCGTCAACGGGGAATAGTGATAGCCATGTTCGCAAGAGCCGTCATCACATGCGCCGTCGCGGTCGCCTTGGCCTCGCCCGCCGCAGCGGATCCGCTTGACCCGATTCCCGGTGACGGCGTCTTTCAGGTCGGACCCGATATCGCACCGGGGCTCTACTACACCGGCGGCTCGGGGTCGGCTTTCGGCGTCTGGATCAACAACGTGCCGACGCGGGAATCGATGTGTTCGTGGTTCACCTACAGCACTCCCGATGCGGCCAAGGACCACGTGGTCCAGGCGAACACGTCCATCGGTCCGATGTATGCCAGCATCCCCGTGACGGTCAAGGCCTTCGAGTCGCAGAATTGCCAGCCCTGGACCCGGGTCCCCGATTCTCAGTGACCGGGGGCCCCGACTGCCCGCGCCACCAGAAATGCCAGGGCGTCGTCGGCGTCGGGCGGTAGCGCGTTCACCGGCCACCAGCGCAGCGCCAGCGACTCGTCGCTGATCCCGATCTGTGCATCCGCCGGCGCGTGTGCGACGAACTGCAGGTCCAGGTGGCGGGTCGGTACGCCAAGCGAGCAGGTCACCGGATGCACGTGCACCGCTGCCAGTGCCGGATCCAGTCGCAGGCCGGTGATGCCGGATTCCTCGGTGGCCTCGCGCAGTGCGGCGTCGGTGATGCCGGCGTCGGTGTCCTCACAGTGCCCGCCGAGCTGCAGCCAGCGGCCCACCCGTGGGTGCAGTGTCAGCAACGCGTGCTCGCCGGTGTGGTCGAGCACCAGCGTCGATGCGGTGATATGGCCCGCAACGCATTCACGTCGGCACGCATCGGGACGGGCCGCCAGAAACGCCAGTACCGCATGCCGGAGTGAGTCCTGCGCGGAATCCGGTGCGGCCCAATCGGTCAGTGCCGCGACCGCGGACTCGTGCGGACTCACCGGCGCACCAGCAGGTCGCCGATGTCGGCCGGTTCGCGGGGCTCGGGTGGTTCGGTGGGGTAGCCGATCGCTATGGCGCCCAAAGGCTCCCAGTCGGGCGGCAGATCCAGTTCGGTGCGGACCAACTCCGGGGTGAAGATGGTCGACCCGATCCAGCAGCTGCCCACACCGCGTACCGCCAATGCCACCAGCAGGCCCTGGACGGCAGCGCCGACGGCGACTGTGAACATGGTGTGCTCAGCGGCGGTGCGGGCGGCGTCGGAGTAGTGGTGGGCGCCATCGGGAACCATCATCGGGATGACGACTTCCGGTGCATCATAAAGAATCTGGCCACGCGAGACCCGAGCCTCAATTGCTTCGGGGGACAGGCCGTCGCCGGTGAGATCGGACCGCCACTGCTGGGCCATGGCATCGAGCAGTCCAGTACGCACGTTCGGGGTCTGCAGCCACACGAACCGGACCGGGCGGGTGTGATGTGGCGCCGGGGCGGTCAGCGCCTCGGCAATGGCGTCGGTGATCAGTTGAGCCGGAACGGGTTCGTCGGCGAAGCTGCGCACCGAGCGGCGCAACAGCTGGGCCTGGCTGCGGCCGATCTCGATGGCCTCGGCAGTGCCCAGCCAGAACAGGTCGTCGGGGCCGGAACGCACCAGAGCGGCCGCGGTGGAACCGTTGTCGGGGCTGGTGACGCCGCGCACCACTGCCACCGGAATGTCGGTGAGCTTGCCCTTGACCAAGTCGGCTGCCGCGGCCAGTTCGTCGGCGACGGCCACTTCGGTGACCACCAACTCGTTGCCGTGTCGGTCGACGGACCCGGCGTAGCCGTTGAGCACCGACAGGCCCGAAGCCCCGATCGCGACGTCGATCTGGCCGTTGCGCCAGGCGCGGCCCATGGTGTCGGTGATCAGCACCGCCACTTGGACGCCCAGACGCTCATTCAGTCCGGCGCGCAACGCCGCGGCGCTGCCGTCGGGATCGACCGGCAGCAGCGCGAGCTCGTCGGATCCCACGTTGGAGCCGTCCACACCGGCGGCGGCCTGCACCAGGCCGAGGCGATTCTCGGTGATCCAGGTGCGGCCTTTGCGGGCCAGGACGCGTACCGCCTCGGCCTCGACCAGCTGGCGGCGCAACGCGTCACGCGCCTCGGCGTCGTGGGGCGCCGGCACGATGCGGCCCTCGCACTTGGACACCACCTTGCTGGTGACGACCACGATGTCGCCGTCGGCCAGCCAGGGGGCGGCTTGGGCGAGCGCGGCTGCGAGATCGTCGCCGGGCCGGAATTCGCCCAGGCCGGTCACCGGCAAGATCTCGACCTTGGCGGCGCTGCCGTGCTCGCTCATCGCACGCCTGCGAGATCCAGTCCGGTGCGGACCATTTCAGCCGTGGCCTCCGGATCGGTCATCAGCAGCGGGGCGGCGCGCACCGTCACACCGGCGATGTCGGGAGCGTCGACCGACTCGCCGTCGTGCACCAGCCAGTAGTCCAGGATCCCGGTTCCGCTGCGGGCGCCGTAGTGCTCGCCGACAGCCCGGGAGGTGGACTCCAGGCCGATCACGCTCAGGCAGACATCGGCCATGCCGCGCAACGGCTTTCCCGAGATGATCGGGGAGTAGCCGACGACGGGCGCCGGGGTGGAGCGCAGCGCTGCACGGACCCCCGGAACGGCCAGTATGGCCCCGATGCTGACCACCGGGTTCGAGGGCGCCAGCAGCACGATGTCGGCACTGGTGATGGCGTCCACGACTTCGGGTGTGGCCGTGGCCTTCTCCGCGCCCACGAAGCCGAACCCGTGGGTGGGGACCTGCGCGCGGTAGCGCACCCACCACTCCTGGAAGTGGATCGCGCGCTGAGCATCGTCGGCCGGATCGGTGATGACGACATGGGTTTCGCAGCTGTCGTTGGTGACCGGCAACAGCCGCGCTCCGGGCTGCCAGCGTTGGCACAGTGCCGAAGTCACGTCGGTCAGTGGGTATCCGGCGCGCAGCGACTGGGTGCGGACCAGGTGGGTGGCCAGATCGCGGTCGCCGAGGCCGAACCAGTCCGGCTGCATCCCGTAGCGGGTCAACTCCTCCATGGCGTGCCAGGTTTCGTCGCGGTGACCCCAGCCGCGCTCGGTATCCACGCCGCCGCCCAGGGTGTACATGCAGGTGTCCAGATCGGGGCAGATGCGCACCCCGTGCATCCAGGCGTCGTCGCCGACATTGACCACCGCGGTCAGCTGGTGCGCGTCGGCCCCGTCGTCAGCTGGGGATTCGGCGAATTGGCCCAGACCCAGTAGTTTCTGGACGCCGAGCAGGAACCGGGCGCCGCCGACCCCCCCGACGAGAACGGTGACCTTCACAGCGCACGACAGTACCTTTGGCGCCGCTGCGGCCGGTGTGGCGGACCGCCGTCACGGGCCTTATCGGAGGTGGGTAAGACACGCCGACAGGCCGGTGTGGGGTAGATGACAGGGACTCGCCGGTCTCGGACACGTGAGAAAACGATCACGAGATGGTAAGGAATTTGGTCAATCAGCTTGACCCCGCTGATCAAGCCGTGTCTAATCACACTAGTGTCATTTCCCGGTTGGCCAGCCGATTTCGGTGTCGCAGACCGAGATTCGATCACATGTTCGAATCGAGATGGTCAAAGATCTTGGATTCGGCCGACATATCAGGATCGCGCTACAGGTGAGGAGGCTGAGCATGTCCTATGAGCACCTTTGGGGCGTGATGGGTGGAGCGCCGCACGCCGGCGTCGAAATGGCTGAATTGGCCGGGCCGAGCGGGCTGGAGGTCATGCCCAGTAGGCCACATCTGAGTCTGGTTCCCGAGCCCGAGGACTACGACGAATTCGACCCGTTCGACCCCGAAACGGCCACCAACGAGCAGTGGCAGGACCGGGCCCTGTGCTCGCAGACCGACCCCGAGGCGTTCTTCCCGGAGAAGGGCGGTTCGACTCGCGAGGCCAAGAAGATCTGCCAGCGTTGCTCGGTTCGCAGTGAATGCCTCGAATACGCGTTGGCTCACGACGAGCGCTTCGGCATCTGGGGTGGCCTCTCAGAACGTGAGCGCCGCCGCCTCAAGCGCGGCATCATCTGAGCCCGGCTCTGCCGCACCGCTGTCGCCTGGTGCTAGTCGTCGATCGTCGGGTCGATGACAGTGGGCTCGACATCCAAGTAGGTGGCGACTTGAGCCACCAGAATCTCGTGCAATAGATCGCCGAGCTCTGTGCTGTCATTAGCGCGTTGCTCGATCGGCTTGCGGAACAGCAAGATTCGGGCGCGCGTCGGATTCCCTCGCACATCCACCCCGGCCGGAATCAACCGCGCCAGTGGAATCGGCCCGTCCGCGACCACCTCTGGGGGCCACTGCACGCTGTCGGGATCCTTGGCGGCGATCCGCGGGATCTCATCGACCGCCACGTCGAGCGCCGCCAACCGTTGCTTCCACCGCTGCTCGATGGGCTCGTAGGCCTCCAGCACCGCCATGTCGAACCGTTCCGCGCGGGTACGCCAGCCCGGCACGGTGGGTGGCAACAGTGGCCCGCGGGCCTCACGGCCGCGCCAATGCCGACGCGTGGCGATCACGCAGAAGATGGTAACGGTTGTGCATAGGGTGTCGTTCGGTTGCGCGTGTCCGGCGGTGCGGCGGCGCGGAGCCACGATAGCCTCACGGGCGTGAACGTTCCCCGCCGTTGCTGCCGGCCAGGGTGTCCGCACTATGCGGTGGCGACGCTGACGTTCGTCTACTCGGACTCCACCGCCGTGGTCGGCCCCCTGGCGACTGCCGCTGAGCCGCACTCCTGGGACCTGTGCTTCAACCACGCGGGCCGGATCACGGCCCCGCGCGGTTGGGAGCTGGTGCGTCACCCGGGCCCCTGGGTGTCTCCGGAAGAGGATGACCTGATCGCGCTTGCCGAAGCGGTTCGTGAGCGCGAGTCCGGGCGGGCGGCCCCGGCCAACGGCTGGTACCCACAGAACAGTCCGGCCGACTCCTCGACCCGGGTGACGCCTGGCGCCGGACCCGGCGGAAGTGTGCTGGCACCACCCGGTCCGCCCGGCAAGACCAATGGCCGGCGCCGGGGCCACCTGCGTGTGTTGCCAGACCCTTCGGACTGATCGCGGGTTCCGGGCTAGTCTTGAGCGTCAAGAGAGTCCACTGCGTCAGGAGCCCTGTCCATGTCTCGGCCCGCTGCGGCTGTCCACCGTGTGATCAAGGCGTACGACGTACGCGGCCTGGTCGGTTCGGAAATCGATGAATCCCTCGTCACCGAGGTCGGGTCGGCGTTCGCCCGGCTGATGGCCGAAGAAGGCGCCCGACAGGTGGTGATCGGCCACGACATGCGGGACAGTTCGCCGGTGCTGTCGGCGGCCTTCGCCGAGGGCGTGGTGGCCCGCGGCCTGGACGTGGTCCGGATCGGGCTGGCCTCGACGGACCAGCTCTATTTCGCCTCCGGCGCACTCGACTGCCCGGGTGCGATGTTCACCGCCAGCCACAACCCCGCCGCCTACAACGGCATCAAACTCTGCCGGGCGGGCGCCAAGCCGGTGGGTGCCGACACCGGCCTGGGCCGGATCCGCGACGAGCTGATCGCCGGTGTCGACCCGGCCGGTGACGGCCAGACAGCGCGCGGCACCATCACCGACCGCGACGTGCTGGCCGACTACGCGGCCTTTCTGCATTCGCTGGTCAATATCTCTGGTACGCGCCCGCTGCGCGTGGCCGTCGACGCCGGCAACGGCATGGCGGGCCACACCGCGCCGGCGGTGTTCGAATCGATCGGTGCGATCACGGTGCTGCCGCTGTATTTCGAACTGGACGGCAACTTCCCCAACCACGAGGCCAACCCGCTGGATCCGGCCAACCTCGTCGATCTGCAGGCGTTCGTGCGCGAGCAGGGCGCCGACATCGGCCTGGCGTTCGACGGCGATGCCGACCGGTGCTTCGTGATCGACGAGCGCGGCGACCCGGTGTCGCCGTCGGCGGTGAGCGGCCTGGTGGCAGCGCGTGAATTGGCCCGGGAGCCCGGGGCGACGGTGATCTACAACCTGATCACCTCGCATGCGGTGCCGGAACTGGTCGCCGAGCGCGGCGGCACACCGCTGCGGTCTCGGGTGGGGCACTCGTTCATCAAGGCGCTGATGGCCGACACGGGGGCCATCTTCGGCGGGGAGCACTCGGCGCACTACTACTTCCGGGACTTCTGGGGCGCCGACTCGGGCATGCTGGCCGCCTTGCACGTCCTGGCCGCGCTGGGCGAACAGCAGCGACCGCTGTCGGAGCTGACCGCGGACTACCAGCGTTACGCGGCGTCCGGGGAGATCAACTTCACCCTGACAGACGGGGTCGATGTGTCCGTGCTCGTGGATGCGGTGGTCTCTTCGTTCGGTGACCAGGCCTCGGTAGACCACCTCGACGGCGTGACCGTCGACCTGGGCTCGAGCACCTGGTTCAACCTGCGCAGCTCCAACACCGAGCCGCTGCTGCGGCTCAACGTAGAGGCGCCCGACGCCGCCGCGGTGGACGCGGTGGTGGCCCAAGTCTCCACAACGATCGCCGAAAACAGTCAAGCTGCCACCGCCGCGGAGAAGCCGCGTTCGTGAGCGCGTTCCCCGGATCCTTCTCCACCGTCGACCTCGATGACGCCGAGGCCGTACTGGCGGCTGACCGCGACGGCGCCCTGTGGGCCGCGTCGATGGCCGGCGCGCAGGTGCGCGCCACCGCGGCGGCGGTCGACGAGGGTGCCCTGGACGGCATCCGCAGCGAGAGCCGTGACTACCCGCCGCGGACGATCATCTGGCTGTCCACCCGGGGCACCGCGGCCACCGCCGGTAGCCTGCTGGCCGCCACCCGCGGCCATTCGGCGCGCGCACCGCTGGTGCAGGCTGCCGAGGTCCCGTCGTGGATCGGATCGCTGGACGTGCTGATCGTCGCCGGCGACGATCCGGGCGACCCGGCGCTGGTCGCGGCGGCCGCGGCCGGGGTACGTCGCGGCGCGCGGGTGGTGGTGGTCGCGCCTTACGAGGGTCCGCTGCGTGACGCCACCGCAGGGCGGGTCGCCGTCTTGGAGCCGCGTGTCGTCGTCGCTGCGGAGTTCGGCCTGCCGCGCTACGTGGCCGCCGGGCTGGCCATCCTGGACGCCCTGGAGGGCGACGGCGGGGGCGCACCGACCGACCTGGGCGCGTTGGCCGATGAGCTCGACGCCGAGGCGCTGCGTAACAGCGCCGCGCGGGAGCTGTTCACCAACCCGGCGAAGCTGCTGGCCGACCGTATCGTCGGTCGCGACATCGTGTTGGCCGGTGACTGCGCGGCGACCCTGGCGCTGGCGCGGCACGGCAGCGTGGCGATGCTGCGCGTCGGCCTGACCCCGGTGGCGGCGACCGGTCTGCCCGACGCGGTGAGCGCACTGCGGGCACGGTCCGGCGGCCCCGTCGTCGACATCTTCCACGACGAGCAGATCGACGGCCCGGCCGCCGACCGGCTGCGGGTGCTGGCCCTGACGCTGGCCGCCGAACGTACTGTGGTGGCAGCCCGGATCAACGGCCTGCACGACATCGACCTGATCGCAGCCGCAGACGTGCCGCTGACACCGGATGCCTCGGAGGAAGCCGCGGGTCCGGCTGCGGCGATGGGGAGCAAGTCGTCCAGCGGCCCGGCGGAACAACAGCTTGCGGTGTTGGCCGTGCGGCTGGAGATGGCCGCCGCCTACGTGCGACTTTTGCGGGGTTGACGGGACAGTGGAACAACTACGCGGTGCGATACGGACCTATGCCTGGGGCTCGCGGACAGCGATCGCCGAGTTCACCGGTCGGCCGGTTCCGGCGGCGCATCCCGAAGCCGAGCTGTGGCTGGGTGCCCACCCGGGGGATCCGGCGTACCTGGAGACCGACGCCGGCGAGGTGTCGTTGCTCAACCTCCTGAGCCACGAGCCGGAGGGCCAGCTCGGCCAGCTGGCCCAGGCCCGTTTCGGTGACCGGCTGCCGTTTCTGGTCAAGGTGCTGGCCGCCGACGAGCCGCTGTCGCTGCAGGCCCACCCCAGTGCCATGCAGGCGATCGAGGGTTACGAGCGCGAGGAGCGTCTCGGGGTTCCGGTGAACTCGCCGATTCGCAACTACCGCGACACCAGTCACAAACCGGAACTGCTGGTGGCGCTGCAGCCATTCGAGGCGCTGGCCGGCTTCCGGCCGGTGGCGCGCACCATCGAACTGCTCAGGGCGCTGGCGGTATCCGACCTGGACCCGTTCATCGCGCTGCTCGGCGGCCAGCCCGGCAACGGCCAATCCGATGTGCCGTCCGATGCCGACGCGCTGCGGGCGCTGTTCACCACGTGGATCACCGCCCCCCAGCCCGATCTGGACGTGCTGGTGCCCGCCGTACTGGAGGGGGCCATCCAGTACCTGAGCTCCGAGGCCGGCGAGTTCACCGCCGAGGCCAAGACCGTGCTCGAACTGGGGGAGCGCTACCCCGGGGACGCGGGAGTCCTGGCCTCGCTGCTGCTCAATCGGGTAAGTCTGGCCCCGGGGGAGGCCATCTTCGTGTCGGCCGGCAACCTGCACACCTACCTGCACGGCGTGGGCCTGGAGGTGATGGCCAACTCCGACAACGTGTTGCGTGGTGGACTGACACCCAAGCACGTCGATGTCCCCGAGTTGTTGCGGGTGCTGGATTTCACCCCCACCACCGAGGAGGCGCTGCGACCGGCCACCTACACCGACGGACTCGAGGTGGTCTACCAGACCCCTGCCGAGGAATTCGCGGTGTCGCGCCTGACCGTCGACGGCACCCACCTCGGCCACGAACTGGATGCGCCGGCGCGCCATGACGGTCCGCAGATTCTGCTGTGCACCGAAGGCTCGATCACGGTGCACGCCAAGTCCACGACGCTGACCCTGCAGCGGGGGCAGTCGGCCTGGGTGCCCTGCGACGACGGGCCGATCCGGGTGCTCGCCCAAGAACCGGCCACCCTGTACCGGGCGACGATAGGCCTGTAGGTGTCGTCCTCCGGTAGTACCAAAGCCATCATCGCGGCGCTGGCGGCCAACGGCGGTATCGCGGTCGCCAAGTTCACCGGCTACCTGATCACCGGCAGCTCGGCCATGCTCGCCGAGGCGGTGCACTCGGTGGCCGACACCTCCAACCAGGCGCTGCTGCTGCTCGGACAGCGGGTTGCCGCCAGAGCGCCCGACGTGCTGCACCCCTTCGGGCATGGCCGCAGCCGCTACTTCTGGTCGTTCGTCGTGGCGCTGGTGCTGTTCACCCTGGGCTCGATGTTCGCGCTGTACGAGGGCTACGAAAAGCTGCGCCACCCGGTGGAGCTGACCTCGCCGCTGGTGGCGATCGCGATCCTCGTGGTGGCGATCGCGTTGGAAACCTACAGTTTTCGAACCGCGATCACCGAGTCGCGCCCGCTGAAGGGCAAGTGCAGCTGGTGGCGGTTCCTGCGTACCTCGCGCAATCCCGAGCTGCCGGTGGTGCTGTTGGAAGACACCGCCGCACTGATCGGGCTGGTGCTGGCGCTGGCCGGCGTGGGCCTGGTCCTGGTGACCGGAAACCCGGTGTGGGACAGCGTGAGCACCCTGGGAATCGGTGTGCTGCTGGGTGTGGTCGCCGTCTTCCTGATGGTCGAGATGCACAGCCTGCTGATCGGCGAGGGGGCCACCGCCGCTGAGGACCGGGCCATTCGTACTGCGCTGGAGTCGACCGAGAACGTCACCCGCCTGATCCACATCCGCACCCAGTACCTGGGCCCGGACGAGATGCTGGTGGGGGCCAAGATCGCGGTGACGCCCCGGCTCGACCTGGCCGGTGTGGCGGCCACCATCGACGCCGCCGAAGCCAACATCCGCGCAGCTGTGCCTGCGGCGCTGATCATCTATCTCGAACCGGATCTGGACCGGACGCCTGTGCCAGACTCGGTGGACCAGAAAGGTTGATCGTCTTGTCCACACTTTCCTTCGCGCAGCTCACCGCGGCCAGCCAGGCCGGTGGCGCCAGCACGTTGAGCGTGTCCACCGAGCTGGCGCCGGCCGGGGGACTTCACGCCACGATCAGACCGGCTCAGCGAGCCGCGCGCTCCGCGTCGGTCGCCGAGACTCGGCTGATCGATGGAAAGCCGACTGCGACGGTTCTGGTCGACGACAACCAGAGCCAGGTTCACCGCGTCGAATCCGCGATTCTGCAGGCCGTCCGCGACCAGCACCCGCTGTTGAGCCGGGTGCCGCGGATGGAGGTCTCCTACGAGGGCGGGCGGTTGGTGTTCACCGATCTTGAACTGCCGCAACGCATTTTCGACGGACACTTTCTGACCGGCTCCATCGACGGCAAACCCGCGATCGCATACCCCGCCTACCGACTGGCCCGCGAGAGCACGCCGGACAACGCTCGCGCGCTGCTGGAACTGAGCCCCGGGAGTCTGATCTTCGGGGCGATCGACGCCGCCCTGGGCACCGGTCAAAGCCGGTTCCGAGGAGTGCTGTCCGGCGAGATCATCGGCGTACTCGTCGACGGTGCCTCGGCGGATTCCCGCACCGTGTCCGAGGCCGGTGTGAGTTGCAGCCGGATCATCCGCACCCAGGTGCTCAGCTTCGCCGCCCTGCGGCAGCTGCGGTTCGACTGCGGTCCGGCCGGCGACGAGGCCTGCCGTGTCCTGCTGGCCGCCTATGCGCTGGCCGGTCTGGCACGGTCCAACGCCGAACTGAGCATCCGGGCCAACTGCGACCTGGTGGAAACCGGCCCCACCACACTCAAACTCGATGCCCGCGACGGGCAGTTCGTCGAATTGACCGCGTTGTCGATCGAGGACGCCGACGCATTGCTGGAACAGGCCCTGGTGGGGGCCTACCGGGAAGCGGACATCACCTGGCGGGGCCAGGTCTTGCACGTCACCGGCAATACCGCGGCTTACACCGCAGCCCAGAACGGCGGAGCGCCGCGGGACACACCGGTCGCCCATCCGCCGCGGCGATTTCGGTTGCCGCATTTCATCGAGAACCGGCTGACCACGTCGAACTGAATCAGTGCGATTCGGCGACCGATGCCCAGAAGGTGGTGAGAGCGGCCGCCCCGCGCGCCGGATCCTGGGTCATCCACCAGTGGCCAAGCCCGTCGAGCACTTCGGTGTGAGCGCCCGCCTGCTGTGCTGCCCGTCGCCGGATCTCCTCCGACCCCACGTAGGGATCCCCGGTGGCCAGCAGGGAAAGGCCCGGACGGGCACGCGCGCGCCCCAGCCCGCCGCCGGTCTTCGCCATCGAGCCGGGGCCTTCCACCGACCGGTACAGCAGCAGGGTTGCCCGCCCCATCTCCGGGCCCTGCGCTTGCGCCATCGACCGGGCGATGTCTTCGGGCAGGGTGGCAGCCCACAGCGCGGCCCGGTCCTCCACGGTCCCGCCGAGCATGTTCTCGACCAGCCGCTCGCCTTTGCCGGGGGTCCGCCAGATCTGGGCCGTCTCGGGCCAGACGTAGTCCGGGTCGAACACGCCGATGATGTCGGTGGTCCAACTGCGCACGAGCTGCGGGCGATGCATCGCCAGATTGACGACGTGGACACCGCCCCAGTCGTGTCCGACGAGGTCGATCGGCTCGTCCGGGCCGCCGAGCGCTTCGATTTCGCGTTCGAGCCAGTCGCGGTAGGCCACATAGCTTGCGGAAAAGTCTTGCGGCAGTGGGGCACCGAAACCCGGTGGCGAGAGACGCACGACGTCTCCCCGGCCCAGGGCATCCACCAGTGGATCCCAGATGGCGTCAGATTCCGGGTTCCCGTGCACCAGCACTACCGACATGCGCAGATCATGGCACGGCGGTCCGTTCGCGCAGCTGTGCGCTCAGCCAGGTGCCTCGATGGCGGCGAAATTCACCGTCGCGGTGGCGGCCAGCTGATCGTCGTCGCCTCGGTAGATGTCGACCTGAGCCACCACCGAACGCCGGCCGGTGCGCAGGATGGACGCGACGGCCCGGGCCGGCCCGACCTTGATCGGCCGCAGGTAGCGGATGAACAGATCCGTCGTGGCGATGCCGTTGCCGAACTGCGTACTGCGCGCGGCGAGCTGTCCGGCCGCCACGTCGGCCATGGTGGCGATCAATCCGCCCTGCAGTCCGCCGGAGGTGTTGACCACCCGCTCGTCGACGGGCATCTCGAGGGTCAGGGTGTCGTCGGCCGAGGGGACCTCGTGCAGCCCGAGCTGGTCGAACAACTCCCGGATCGACTGCGGCGCGGTCACGGCGTCGGCTCGACCGCTGAGTCCCACTCCTGGAGCAAGGTGCACAGAATCTCTTCGGCGCGTCCCAGTCCGGCCAGATGGCTCTCGCCGGGAATCGGGTAGAGCCGGGCGTCGGGGAGCAGCCCGACCGCATGTTTGCCGTGGGAGAACGGGACGATGTGGTCGGCGTCGCCGTGCCACCAGTGCACCGGCACGTGCACGTCGGTGAGCCGAAAACCCCAGGGCCGCGCGAACAGGACGGCGTCGGCGATCGGCGCGGCCAGTTGCTTGCGGGAGCCGTTGAGCAGGTCATCGAGGAACATGGCCTTGAACTCCGGGCGAGACAGCATCTCGCGGTCGCCCTCGGGGGAGAGCCGCGCGTAGATCTCGAGTGCAGGCGAGGCCACCGGCCGGATCATCCGGATGAGTCCGGCCGCCGCCATGCTGATCGGCCGTCCCGCGCGGTCGAGCACCGGTTCGGCCCACCGGGCCAACCGCATCAGGTTGCTGTCGATGGCCTCGGGGCCCACCGCGGGGGCTACGCCGCCCAGCACGCCGGCCGCAACCACCCGCGTGGGCATGGCCGCTGCGCACGCCAGGGTGTACGGGCCGCCGCCGGACAGCCCGATGATCGCCATCTTGTCGATCCCGAGCGTGTCGGCAACGGTGCGCAGGTCGTCGGCGAAGTCCGACACCGTCTCGTATTGGAACGGGGTGGAGGAACCGATGCCGGGCCGGTCCACCCCGATCAGGCGGATGTTGGCTTCGGTGGCATACAGCCGGGCTTCGACGGGGATCTGTCGGCGGGCGCCGGGTGTGCCGTGCAACCAGAACATCGCCCGGCCCTGCGGAGCACCGAATTCGGCGAAGCCGAGCTGACGGTCCTCGCCGACGGCGATGTTGCCCTCCATCTGCGGGCGGGCGATGTCATAAACCATGTTCGGAGTCTGGCATGTGCTCAGCGGCCGGTTCACCCCAGGTTGCGGGCTCGGTGATCGGCATCGACATTTCGGTGAGCTGCGTTCGGCCCCGCAACGTCGCCGAGCCGTAGTACTCCCAGTGGGCTCGTTCATCGCTGTCGGCGCGTTCCAGTGCGGTCGCCGAACACAGCACGCGGGGCGTGACGGCCTTGGCGCGGTCGGCCAACCGAGCGGCCTCGTTGACGGCGTCGCCGACCACGGTGTACTCGTAGCGGTTCTCGCTGCCGATGTTGCCGGCGAACACCGGGCCCGCCGAGACGCCGATCCCGAAGTCCACCAGCGGCAGCCGGCGAAGCCGGGAGATCAGGGTGCGGGCAGTGGTCAGTGCCGCCGTGGCCGCGTGCGGGGACGGGACGGGAGCGCCGAACACCGCCAGCGCCGCATCGCCCTGAAACTTGTTGATCGAACCGCGTTGTGCGTCGACTGCGTCCACCACGATGCGGAAGAAGTCGTTGAGCACGCCGGCGACTTCGTCGGGCGGGTGGGTCGCCGCCAGCTCGGTAGAGCCCACCAGGTCGATGAACAGGATCGCCGCCTCTTGGACAGAGCCGGAGAGCGCGAGATCCTGCTCGACGGCCAGTCGGGCGACGTCGGAGCCGACGTGGCGGCCGAACAGGTCCTGGAGTCGGTCCCGTTCGGCCAAACCGGCCACCATGCGATTGAATCCGGTCTGCAGCCGCCCGATCTCGGATTGCTCGTAGACGCCCACCGATGTGTTCATCTCGCCGCGCTCGACTCGGGCCATGGCGTTGACGACTTCGCCCACCGGGTCGGAGATCGATCGCGACACCAGGATCATGGCGCGTACTCCGAGCAACACGGCCACCACGCAGAGCACCAGCACCGGAACCTCCACCGACGAGTCGGGGTCGATGAACCAGCCCTGCTGCCGGCAGAGGATGAGCGCGATGATGGCCGCTGATGGCATGGCGCAGGTGATGAACCACATGGTCACCAGCCGGGCCAGGACGCCGGGGGCGGTCGCGCGGACGTCGGAACCCTGCCAGGCGGCGGCCACGAGGGGCCGGAAGGTGCGTTGGGTGAACAGCATGCTGGTGCTCAGCGATGCGGTGCTCCCGAACACGATGATGGCGCCGAGCAGCACGGTCAGGCCCACGTTGTGGGAGCGCAGCGCGGCCATGCCGATGGCCCCGCCGATCAGCCAGGTTCCCAGCACGATCGCCGACTGCCGGCGCAGGATGCGCAGGGCCGCGCGGCGTTGGCTCGGGTTGGGTGTCTCTCCGGCGGCGTACCAGCGCACGGACCCGGCGATGCTGGCGCTGCCGGCGGCGATGACGGCCAGCGTGCCCAGCGTCACCAGTACCGCCACCAGCACCAGGTTCGGCACCGACAGCAGGGTGGAGTCGGTGAGTGGGGTTTCGCCGTTGAGGGACACCACCACCGCAATCGCCTCGGCGCTGGTCAGCAGGTGGGCGAAAGCCAACCCGGCCGCATAGTCGCGGACCCGGACGGCGGTACGCGACCGCGCGCCTGCGCCCGAATCTGCAGTCGTCATCGCGGTCGTGCCCATCCCTGAGTGAGTTGTGCCCCCAAAGTTATACGGTCCGGCCTGTGACGCCCTCTCCACTAGACAAATCACTATCAAATGTCTAGACGGCCGACGTATTGCGATGTAATGTCCAGTCGCGACGGTGATGAACTCGCAAGGAGGGCGTGGATGAGCACCGAGACCGCGCAGGTGTGGCGGGACAAGAAGCGATACCTCTGGCTGATGGGCCTGATCGCCCCGACGGTGATGTTCACGATGCTGCCGTTCGTCTGGGCGATGAACCGCTTCGGCTGGCACCTGGCCGCGCAGCTGCCGTTCTGGATCGGGCCGATCCTGGTGTACGTGCTGCTGCCGGCGCTCGACCTGCGGTTCGGCGCCGACGGGCAGAACCCGCCCGACGAGGTGATGGAGCAGTTGGAGAAGGATCGCTACTACCGCTACTGCACCTACGCCTACATCCCGTGCCAGTACGCCAGCCTCGTCCTGGGGGCCTACCTGTTCACGGCCACCGATCTGAGCTGGCTGGGAGTCGAGGGGTCTCTCAGCTGGTTCGCCAAGATCGGGCTGGCGCTGTCGGTGGGCACCCTGGGTGGGGTCGGCATCAACACCGCGCACGAGTTGGGACACAAGAAGGATCGGCTCGAACGCTGGCTGTCCAAGATCACGCTGGCTCAGGTCTGCTACGGGCATTTCTACATCGAGCACAACCGCGGTCACCACGTGCGGGTTGCCACTCCCGAGGACCCGGCATCGGGCCGGTTCGGCGAGACCTTCTGGGAGTTCTTGCCACGCACCGTATTCGGTGGCCTGCGCTCGGCCTGGCAGCTGGAGGCCGCGCGGTTGCGCCGGTTGGATAAGGGCCCCTGGCGGTTGTCCAATGACGTGCTCAACGCCTGGCTGATGTCGGTGGTGCTCTGGGGCGTGCTGATCGCGGTGTTCGGCGCGGCGCTGCTCCCGTTCGCTGTCATCCAGGCCGTCTACGGGTTCTCACTGCTGGAGTCGGTGAACTACATCGAGCACTACGGCCTGCTGCGCCAGACCCGTGCCAACGGCCGTTACGAGCGCTGCACGCCTGAACACAGCTGGAACTCCGATCATTTGGTGACCAACCTGTTCCTCTACCACCTGCAGCGCCACAGCGACCACCACGCCAACCCGACCCGGCGCTACCAGACGCTGCGCAGCATGGACGGGGCTCCGAACCTGCCCAGCGGATACGCGTCGCTGATCGGGCTCACCTACTTCCCGCCGCTGTGGCGCCGGCTGATGGACCACCGGGTGCTGGCCCACTACGACGGTGACATCACCCGGGTCAACATCTCCCCGCGCCGCCGGGAGAAGATCCTGGCCCGCTATGGGGCGACCGAAACGGCGGCGGCCTGATGGCGGCCTACCGCTGCCCGGGCTGCGACTACGTCTACGACGAGTCCATCGGTGCTGCCCGTGAGGGGTTTCCGGCCGGCACCCCGTGGCAGCAGATACCCGATGACTGGCCCTGTCCGGACTGCGCGGTCCGCGAAAAGCAGGATTTCGAACCGTTGACGCGATGATGAGGGAATGGCGGCGTGGCACCAGCTAATCTCGCGGTGGTGAAACGCATCCCCTACGCCGAGGCATCCCGGGCGCTGCTGCGCGACTCGGTGCTCGATGCGATGCGGGAACTGTTGACGCGGCGGGACTGGTCGTCGATCACCTTGGCCGCGGTGGCCGAGGCGGCGGGGGTCAGCAGGCAGACCATCTACAACGAGTTCGGCTCGCGCCAGGGACTGGCGCAGGGCTACGCGATCAGGCTGGCTGACCGCCTGGTGGACGCCGTGGACAAAGCGATGTCGAACAACGTCGGCGACATCCACGCGGCATTCCTGGAGGGATTCCGGTCCTTCTTCTCCGACTCGGCCGCCGACCCGCTGGTGATCTCACTGCTGACCGGCGTCGCCAAGCCGGACCTGCTGCAGATCATCACCACCGACAGCGGCCCGATCATCACCCGCAGCTCAGAGCGGCTGACCTCGTCGTTCATGCACAGCTGGGTCCGGGTCAGCGAGGAGGACGCCGGAATCCTGGCCCGGGCTGTCGTGCGGCTGGCCATGAGCTATGTCTCCATGCCGCCGGAAGCCGACCACGACGTGGCCGCCGACCTGGCTCGACTGTTCACCCCGGCGGCCCAGACCTACGGCGTGGTCGACACCGAATGACCCGGCCGAGCAGACTTTCACCTGCGCCGGTAGCTTGTACCGGAGCCAATTCACCGAACCTAACGGGGGCGTAACTGATGAGTTTGACCGCGGACAGCCGCAACGGCATCGACTTCAAGGTCGCCGACCTGTCGCTGGCCGACTTCGGCCGCAAGGAGATCCGGCTGGCCGAGCACGAAATGCCTGGTCTGATGGCATTGCGTCGCGAGTACCACGGAGTCAACCCGCTCAAGGGCGCCCGCATCACCGGTTCGCTGCACATGACGATCCAGACCGCGGTGCTCATCGAGACGCTGGTCGATCTCGGTGCCGAGGTCCGCTGGGCCTCGTGCAACATCTTCTCCACCCAGGACCACGCCGCGGCGGCGGTCGTCGTCGGACCGCACGGCACCGTCGAGGAGCCCAAGGGCACCCCGGTCTTCGCCTGGAAGGGCGAGTCGCTGGAGGAGTACTGGTGGTGCGCTGAGCAGGCCCTGACCTGGGAGGGCGAGCCGACCAACATGATCCTCGACGACGGCGGCGACGCCACCATGATGGTGCTGCGCGGCGCCCAGTACGAGAAGGCCGGCGTGGTTCCGCCCGCCGAGGACGGCGACTCCCACGAGTGGAAGGTCTTCCTGGCCACGCTGCGCAGCCGCTTCGAGACCGACAAGACCAAGTGGACCAAGATCGCCGCGTCGGTCAAGGGCGTCACCGAAGAGACCACCACCGGCGTGCTGCGCCTCTACCAGCTGGCCGCCGCCGGTGAGCTGGTCTTCCCGGCGATCAACGTCAACGACTCGGTCACCAAGTCCAAGTTCGACAACAAGTACGGCTGCCGGCACTCGCTGATCGACGGCATCAACCGTGGCACCGACGCCCTGATCGGCGGCAAGAAGGCGCTGGTCTGCGGCTTCGGCGACGTCGGCAAGGGCAGTGCGGAGTCCCTCAAGGGCCAGGGCGCCCGGGTGACGGTCACCGAGATCGACCCGATCAACGCACTGCAGGCCCTGATGGAGGGCTACGACGTGCAGACCGTCGAGCAGGCCATCGCCGATGCCGACATCGTCATCACCACGACCGGCAACAAGGACATCATCACCCTCGAGCACATGAAGGCGATGAAGAACCAGGCCATCCTGGGCAACATCGGCCACTTCGACAACGAGATCGACATGGCCGCGTTGGAGACCTCCGGCGCCGTGCGGGAGAACGTCAAGCCGCAGGTCGACGTCTGGACCTTCCCCGACACCGGCCGCTCGATCATCGTGCTGTCCGAGGGCCGGCTGCTCAACCTGGGCAACGCCACCGGTCACCCCTCGTTCGTGATGAGCAACAGCTTCTCCAACCAGGTGATCGCTCAGATCGAACTGTGGACCAAGGGCGACGAGTACGACAACGAGGTCTACCGGCTGCCCAAGCACCTGGACGAGAAGGTGGCCCGCATCCACGTCGAGGCCCTGGGCGGCACGCTGACCAAGCTGACCAAGGAGCAGGCCGAGTACATCGGCGTCGACGTCGAAGGCCCGTACAAGCCGGACCACTACCGGTACTGAGCCTTTTTCCCCGCGAGCAGACGCAGAAGCCCCCATTCCGGCCTGGAATTGGGGGCTTTTGTGTCTGCTCGGCACGGAGCTGGTTAGGCTTCCCGCCGTGCTGATCGCGATCGAAGGCGTTGACGGCGCCGGCAAGAACACCCTGTCCCAGGGGTTGCGCACGGCCTTCGAAGCGGCCGGCCTGTCGGTGGCCACGCTGGCGTTCCCGCGCTACGGCGTCTCGGTGACCGCGGATGTGGCCGCCGAAGCGCTGCGCGGCCAGCACGGCGATCTGGCCGGCTCGGTGTATGCGATGGCGATGCTGTTCGCGCTGGACCGTGCCGGCGCCAAAGACGAGATCGACGCGCTGCGCCGGGAAAACGACGTGGTGATCCTGGACCGGTACGTCGCCTCCAGCGCCGCCTACAGCGCCGCGCGCCTGCACCAGGACGCCGACGGGGAGGTGGTGGACTGGGTGCGCCGGCTGGAGTTCGAGCGGCTCGCGCTGCCCGCCCCGCACTGGCAGGTGCTGCTCGACGTGCCCACCGAACTCGCCGCGCAGCGGGCCCGGCACCGGGAGGAGCGCGACGCCGCACGCACCCGCGACAGCTACGAGCGCGACGACGGCCTGCAGCGGCGCACCGGCGAGGTATATCGCGGGTTGGCCCGGTCCGGGTTCGCCGGACGCTGGCAGGTAGTCGGGCCGACGGTCGATGCGGCGGCTCTGGCCACTGAAATGCGAGGGTAACTCCGCGAAACACGCGTGTGGTAGCGGCGTTTTGTCACGAACGGGTGACACCATGTACGCCATGAGGCAAAGGATTCTTGTCGTCGACGACGACGCGTCGCTGGCCGAGATGCTCACCATCGTTCTGCGTGGGGAGGGTTTCGACACCGCGGTTGTCGGTGACGGCACCCAGGCGCTCACCGCCGTGCACGAGCTGCGGCCCGACCTGGTGCTGCTGGACCTGATGCTGCCCGGCATGAACGGCATCGATGTCTGTCGGGTGCTGCGCAAGGACTCCGGTGTGCCGATCGTGATGCTCACCGCCAAGACCGACACCGTTGACGTGGTGCTCGGGCTGGAGTCGGGTGCCGACGACTACATCATGAAGCCGTTCAAGCCCAAGGAGCTGGTGGCCCGGGTGCGGGCCCGGCTGCGCCGCAACGACGACGAGCCCGCCGAGATGCTCTCGATCGCCGACATCGACATCGACGTGCCGGCGCACAAGGTGAGCCGGGCCGGTGAGCAGATCTCGCTGACCCCCTTGGAGTTCGACCTGCTGGTGGCGCTGGCACGCAAACCGCGCCAGGTGTTTACTCGTGAGGTGCTTCTCGAACAGGTCTGGGGATATCGCCATCCGGCGGACACTCGGCTGGTGAACGTGCACGTCCAGCGCCTGCGGGCCAAGGTGGAGCAAGACCCGGAGAACCCGACTGTGGTGCTGACCGTCCGAGGAGTGGGTTACAAGGCCGGACCTCCGTGATCCCCGCCGGGGAGCAGCGCCCGTGATCTTCAGCTCCAGACGGCGCCCCCGGCGATCGGGTCCACTGCTGCTCGGTGTGAACACACTGCGCCGCGCGGTGCAGGCCGCCTGGCGCCGATCGCTGCAACTGCGGGTTGTGGTGCTGACGCTGGGCTTGTCCGCTGCGGTGATCCTCGGGCTTGGTTTCGTGTTGACCAGCCAGATCACCGATCGGGTGCTGGACGTCAAGGTCCGGGCGGCCACCGAGCAGATCGTGCGCGCCCGGGTCACCGCCGGTGGCATCGTCGGCGGTGAGGAGGCCCGCTCGCTGACGTCGAGTCTGCAGCTGGCGCGCAACACACTGATGTCCAAGACCGACCCGGCTGCCGGCAGCGGTGCAGCGGGTGCGTTCGACGCGGTGTTGGTGGTGCCCGGCGAGGGCCCGCGTGCCGCGACCGCCGCCGGGCCGGTGGATCAGGTTCCGGCTGCGCTGCGGGAATTCGTCAAGGCCGGACAGGTCAGTTACCAGTACGCCACCGTGCACGTCGAAGGCTTTTCCGGGCCGGCGCTGGTGATCGGCACCCCGACGACGTCGCGGATCACCAACCTGGAGCTGTACCTGATCTATCCGCTGGGCACCGAACGCAACACGATCAGCATGGTCCGCGGCACCATCGCCACCGGCGGTCTGGTGTTGCTGGTGCTGCTGGCCGGGATCGCCCTGCTGGTATCGCGGCAGGTGGTGCTGCCGGTGCGCTCAGCTTCCCGGATCGCCGAGCGATTCGCCGAGGGCCATCTGTCCGAACGGATGCCGGTGCGCGGTGAAGACGACATGGCCCGGCTGGCGGTGTCGTTCAACGACATGGCCGAAAGCCTCTCGCGTCAGATCACCCAGCTCGAGGAGTTCGGCAACCTGCAGCGGCGATTCACCTCCGACGTCAGCCACGAACTGCGCACTCCGTTGACGACGGTGCGGATGGCTGCCGACCTGATCCACGACCACAGTGAAGACCTCGAGCCCTCGCTGCGGCGCTCGACCGAGCTGCTGGTCAGTGAGCTGGACCGGTTCGAGTCGCTGCTCAACGACCTGCTGGAGATCTCCCGCCACGACGCCGGCGTGGCCGAGCTGTCGGTGGAGTCGCTGGACCTGCGCTCAACCGTCAGAAGCGCCCTGGAGAACGTGGGGCACCTGGCGGCCGACGCCGGCGTCCAGCTCAGGGTCGACATGCCCGGCGCTCCGGTGATCGCCGAGGTCGATCCGCGCCGGGTGGAACGCATCCTGCGCAACCTGATCGCCAATGCCATCGACCACGCCGAGCGCAAGCCGGTGGTGATTCGGATGGCCGCCGACGAAGACACGGTGGCCGTTACGGTGCGTGACCACGGCGTGGGTCTGCGGCCGGGTGAGGAGAAACTGGTGTTCAGCCGGTTCTGGCGTGCCGACCCGTCTCGGGTGCGGCGCTCGGGTGGCACCGGGTTGGGCCTGGCCATCAGCGTGGAGGACGCCCGGCTGCACCAGGGCCGGCTGGAGGCCTGGGGCGAACCGGGCAGGGGCGCATGCTTCCGCCTCACCCTGCCGCTGGTGCGCGGGCACAAGGTCACCACCAGCCCGCTGCCGATGAAGCCGGTGAGTGCCGCCGAGCGTCGGGAGAGCCGTCAACGGGCCCGCGAGCATGCCGAGAGGATCGGATGATGCGCCGCAACAGGATCGCCGCGCGACTGCTGGCCATAGCCATGGTGATCGGCATGCTGGCGGGGTGTGCCGGGGTGCCCAGCACGTCGGCGCCGCAGGCGATCGGCACAGTGGAGGCGCCGCCGCCGTCGGTGCTGCCCAAACCCACCCCGGGCATGGATCCCGATGTGCTGCTGCGGGAATTCCTCAAGGCGACCGCAGATCCGGCCAACCGGCACCGGGCGGCGCGACAGTTCCTCACCCAGGAGGCCTCCGACTCCTGGGATGACGCCGGCAGCGCGCTGCTGATCGACAACGTGGTGTTCGTCGAGACGCGCAGCGCCGACCGGGTTGTGGTCACGATGCGTGCCGACATGCTGGGGTCGCTGTCGGACATCGGGGTGTTCGAGACCGCCGAGGGTGCGCTGCCGGCCCCGGAGGCGATCGAACTTCTCAAGACCTCCGACGGCTGGCGTATCGACCGGCTGCCCAATGGGGTGTTCCTGGATTGGCAGCAGTTCCAGGCCACCTACAAGCGCCATACGCTCTACTTCGTCGACCCGACCGGTAAGACGGTGGTTCCGGACCCCCGCTATGTGGCGGTGTCCGATTCCGATCAGTTGGCGACCGAACTGGTGTCCAAGCTGATCGCCGGGCCCCGCCCTGAGATGGCCGGGGTGCGCAACCTGTTGGCGCCGCCGGTGCGACTGCGCGGTCCGGTGACCCGCGCCGACGGCGGCAAGAGCGGGGTGGGTCGCGGCTACGGCGGGGCGAAGATCGACCTGGACAGTTTGTCGGCCACCGACCCAAACACCAGGAAATTGCTTGCTGCCCAACTCATCTGGACGTTGACCCGGGCTGACATCAAGGGTCCCTATGTGATTGACGCCGACGGCGCGGCGCTCGACGACAGGTTCCCCGACGGGTGGACCACCTCGGACGTGGCCACAACCGACCCGGGCGCCTCCGACGGGGCCGGTGCGGGGATCCACGCGCTGGTGGGTGGATCGCTGCTGGTGCTGGACGGGCAGCAGGCCAACCGAGTTCCCGGCGCGTTCGGCCGGGAGCCGGATCAGGAATCGTGTGCGCTCTCGCGCAATGGTCGCCAGGTGGCCTCGGTGGTGGTCCATCCCGGCGACCCGGAGGCCACCTTGTGGATCGGTGACCTCGGCGGCGAGGCGGTACAGGCGGCCGAGGGGCACACCCTGTCGCGACCCAGCTGGTCGCTGGACGAGGCCGTGTGGGTGGTGGTCGACGGCAACAACGTGCTGCGGGCCATTCAGGAGGTCGCAACGGGCCGCCCGGCCCGGATCCCGGTGGACTCCGGAGCCGTCTCCGCACGGTTCCCCGGGCCGATCAGCGAACTGCAACTGTCCCGCGACGGCACCCGGGCCGCCATGGTGATCGGCGGGCAGGTGATCCTGGCCGGCGTCGAGCAGATGCCGGGTGGTCAGTTCGTGCTGCATTACCCGCGCCGGTTGGGCTTTGGGCTCGGCTCCTCGGCGGTGTCGCTGAGCTGGCGCACCGGCGACGACATTGTGGTGAGCCGATCCGATCCGAAGCACCCGGTGTCCTACGTCAACATCGACGGGGTCAACTCCGATGCACCCAACGGCAATCTGCAGCTGCCGGTGTCGACGATCGTTGCCGACCCATCCACGGTCTATGTGGCCGACCCCCGTGGCGTGCTCGCGCTGTCTTCCGCGGCGGCCGAGGAGGAGCAGAGCTGGTCGCCGGTGGGACCGTTCATGGTCGCCGGCGCGGTGCCGGTGCTGCCGGGCTGAGCGGACGAACTACAGCGCAACCGGCACCCACCGGCTGAACAATCGCTTGCCGTGGCGGGGCTTGACGCCGGCCTCCAGTCGAGTGACCCCTATGCACGCAGGGCCAGAAGTCCCGGCGCGGCACCGCAGGTGCGGGACTTCGTGCCCTGGTCTGACCGGTGGACGCGGAGGATCGTGATGAGGGCAGGTTCTGGGGTCGGCGGGAACTGGGCACCGGACCGCGAGGGAAGAAAGGGGCCGGACCGTGGATGAACAGCCTGCGGGCCACCCGGACGCCGCGGCGGTCCGGGAGACCATCCGAACCGCGTTACTGCTGGCGGCCCGAGCGCCCTCGGTGCACAACTCCCAGCCGTGGCGCTGGCGGGTGGACCCGGCTTTGCCGGCGCCCCGGCTGGAGTTGTATGTCGATCCCGATCTGCAGCTGCGCAATATCGACCCCGACGGCCGGGGCATGATCTTGAGTTGCGGTGCGGCATTGCATCACTGCGTGGTGGCCCTCGCCGCGCTGGGCCAACAGGTCAAGGTCCATCGGTTGCCGGACCCGGCACGCCCTAACCTGCTGGCCACGATCGAGCTGGGTGTGCGGGACCCGCAACCCGACGTTTCTCAGGTCGATGTCGCCCTGGCGGCGGCGATCCCGCGGCGACGCACCGACCGCCGGTTCTTCAGCGGCTGGCCGGTGGCCGACGCCGACATCGCCTTGATGGGCGCGCGTGCCGCCCGGGCCGGAGTGATGCTGCGCAAGGTCGACGCCCTGGACCGGCTCAACGAGGTGGTGGCCCGCGCGGTGTTCGAGCACTGCACCAACTACGACTACCTTGCCGAGTTGGCGACCTGGAGCGGGCGTTACGGGTCGGTGGCCGGCGTTCCGGCGCGCAACGCTCCGCCGCCGGACGCCGGCGCTCCGATCCCGGGCCGGTTCTTCGCCGGTCCGGCGCTGGCCCAGCCCCCGGGTGCCGCCCCGGCCGAGGACCGGGCGGTGATGCTGGCGCTGGGAACCGAGAGCGACGATCGGCTGGCCCAGCTGCGCTCCGGTGAGGCCACCAGCGTGGTGTTGCTGACCGCGACGGCACTGGGGCTGGCCAGCTGCCCGGTCACCGAGCCGCTGGAGATCGCCGAAACCCGAGACGCGGTACGCCGCGACGTCTTCGGAACCAGCGGCTATCCGCAGATGCTGCTGCGGGTCGGCTGGGCCCCGATCAATGCCGATCCGCTGCCGGCGACCCCGCGGCGCTTCCTCAACGACACCGTCCAATGGCTGATCGCCGACACGCGTGAGGCCGAACCGGGAGATGCACGAGACCTGGCGCTCTACGCCTGATCCGCCCTGGTGGCGTTACGACACCAGGGGAGCGGACCAGCGCAGCACCGTTCCGCCCTCTGGAGCCGAGGCGACGCTGAAGGTCCCGCCGGCCTGCTCGGCGCGCTGTCGCAGGTTGGCCAGGCCACTGCGGTTGATCACCTCGGGCAGCCCGCAGCCGTTGTCGCTCACCTCGATGCTCAGGTCGTCTTCGACCTTGATCTGCACCCTCAGCGCCGTGGCGCCCGAATGCCGTACCGCGTTGCTGACCGCCTCGGACACCACCGCCTCGGCGTGGTCGGCCAGACCCGGCTCCACCACGGAGAGCGGGCCGACGAACTGGAGGGTGGTGTGCAGCCCCGAGCCGGAGAACTGCGCCACGGCGTTGTCCAATCGCTGCCGCAACGGTGTCGCCGCGGAGGCGACGCCGTGCAGGTCGAAGATGGTGGTGCGGATCTCGCCGATGATCGCCTGTAGGTCGTCGACCGCGTCGGAGAGCCGCTGCTGCACCGCGGCATCCCGGCTCCGCGGAATGGTGCCCTGCAAAGACAGTCCGACGGCGAACAGTCGCTGGATCACATGGTCATGCAGATCGCGTGCGATGCGATCCCGGTCGGTGACCACGTCGAGTTCATGCATGCGGCGCTGGGTGGTGGCCAGCTGCCAGGCCAGCGCGGCCTGATCGGCGAACGCCGCCATCATGCCGAGTTGCTCCAAGCTGAACGGGGACGTGGTGGTGTGCCGGATCACCACCACCACTCCTGCCACCGCGTCGGAGGCGCGCAGCGGAAGGATCAGGGCCGGACCGGAGGCATCGACACCGGGCAACGTCAGCCTGTCGATCCGGCTCGGTTCGCGCTTCGCGAAGGCTTCACCGACGGCCGATCCGACCACGGGAAGGGATTCCCCGGACAGGCAGGCCAGTGCCGGCCCCACAGTCTCGACCACCAAGAGCTCGCTGACCTCGGCTTCGGTGACGTCCTCGTCGACGGGGATGGCCACCAGCGCTGACTCGGCGCCGGTGAGCTTGCTGGCCTCCTCGGCGATCAATCGGAAGACCGTCGTGGGGTCGGTTCCGGACAGGAGTTCGGTCGCGATGTCGCGGGTGGATTCGATCCAGGACTGTCGTGCTTTGGCCTGGGCGTACAACCGGGCGTTGGTGATCGCGATGCCGGCGGCGGCGGCCAGTGCCTGAACGAGGACTTCGTCGTCCTCGCTGAACGGCTGCCCGTCGGCCTTCTCGGTGAGGTACAGATTGCCCACGACCTCGCCGCGCACGCCCACCGGTACGCCGAGGAACGTCCGCATCGGGGGATGGTGGGGCGGAAAACCTATCGACGCCGGATGTTTGGACAGGTCGTCCAGCCGCAGGGTCTGGGGTTCGTCGATCAGCAGACCGACCACCCCCACCTGCTGGGGCAGTCGACCGATCTTGGCGAACGTTTCCTCGTCGATGCCCTCGTAGACGAACTGCAGCATTCGCCGGTCGCGGTCGTGCACCTCCAGGGCACCGTATTTGGCCTCGACCAGATGGGTGGCGGTCTGCACGATGGTGCGCAGGGTCTGATCGAGTTCCAATCCGGAGGTGACTGCCAGCATCGCCGCCAGCAGTCCGTCGAGGCGGTCGCGGCCCTCCACGATCTGCTGTACCCGGTCTTGCACGCCGACCAGCAGTTCGCGCAGCTGCAGGTGAGAAAGTTTGTCGCGCAGGGGGTCCGGGACGTCGCCTGCTTGGTCAGTCATTCCGCGCGCGCTCGAGTTTGGTGGCGAAGACCGCGGCCTGGGTACGACGCTCCATGCCCAGCTTGGCCAGCAGCCGTGACACGTAGTTCTTGACAGTCTTCTCCGCCAGGAACATCCGGTCGGCGATCTGCTTGTTGGTCAGGCCTTCGGCGAGCAGGCTCAACAGCGTCCGCTCCTGTTCGGACAGGCCCGACAGCGGGTCGGGTTTGGTGGCCGCGCCGCGCAGCTTGGCCATCAGGGCGGCGGCGGCGCGGTTGTCGAGCAGCGATCGTCCCGCGCCGACGTCCTTGACCGCGCGAGCCAGCTCCATGCCCTTGATGTCCTTGACGATGTAGCCGCTGGCACCGGCCAGGATGGCGTCGAGCATGGCCTCATCGGAGGTGAAGGATGTCAGGATCAGACACCGTAGCTCGGGCATCCGCGACAGCAGATCGCGGCACAGTTCGATGCCGTTGCCGTCCGGCAGACGGACATCGAGGACCGCCACATCCGGAGACAACGCGGGAATGCGGGCCAGTGCTTCGGCAACCGAACCGGCCTCACCGACGACATCCAGTTCGGGGTCGGCGCCGAGCAGGTCGATCAGGCCGCGTCGGACCACCTCGTGATCGTCTACCAGAAAGACTCTGACCACATCGCGTCCTCTCCGCTCAGCCACTGCTCACGGTAGTGGCGACACCGGCGGATTCACAGGGTACAAAGCCCCGATCCGCCGCCGGATCAGGCTTCGGGCGTGCTCTAGGCTTCTTGCGTCTCGGCCCTGACGTAGGAGATCCCAGTGGACAGGCCTGCCCTCAACGCATTGTTCGACCTGACCGGACGCACCGCCATCGTGACCGGCGGAACACGTGGTATCGGATTGTCGGTCGCGCACGGACTGGCCGCTGCCGGCGCCAACGTGGTGGTGGCCAGCCGCAAGAGCGATGCCTGCGATCGCGCCGCGGAGCAACTGCGCCAGGCCGGTGCGCAGGCCATCGGTGTCCCCACCCACCTCGGTGACGTCGAGGCGATCCAGCGGCTGGTCGACGCCACCGTCGAGCGGTTCGGCGGAGTCGACATCGTCATCAACAACGCGGCCAACGCGCTCGCGCTGCCGCTGGGACAGATCACTCCGGATGCGCTGAACAAGTCGTTCGCGGTCAATCTGCAGGGGCCGGTTTTCCTGGTCCAGGCGGCGCTGCCGCATCTGCGCAGCAGCCGGCACGCCGCGGTGGTCAACGTGGTGTCGGCGGGCGCCTTCGTCTATTCACCGGCGACGTCGATGTACTCGGCGGCCAAGGCCGCACTGGTGTCCTTCACCCGGTCCATGGCGGCCGAGCTGGCCTCGTCGGGTATCCGGGTCAACGCGATAGCCCCAGGGCCGGTCAACACCGACATGGTGCGCAACAACCCGCCGGAGTTCATCGATGCACTGCGCAGTGCCACCCTGCAACAGCGCATTGCCGAACCGGACGAGATGGTCGGTCCGATATTGCTTCTCGTCTCCGACGCGGGCAGCTACATCACCGGCCAGACCATCCACGCCGACGGCGGGATGGTCGCTCGGTAGCCGATTGTTGCGCTAGGTGTGCCGCTTGGCGGCGCGCAGCGCCTCGGCCGCGCCGCCCAAGAACGGGGTGATGATGTCCACCGGCAGCGGGAACACCACGGTGGAGTTCTGGTCGGCCCCGAGTTCCAAAAGGGTTTGCAGGTAACGCAGTTGCAGCGAGGCCGGATTCTGCGAAAGGCGCTCGGCCGCCTGGCTGAGTTCCTCGGAGGCCTGTAGCTCGCCGCGGGCGTTGATCACCTTCGCCCGGCGTTCACGCTCGGCCTCGGCTTCGCGGGCCATCGCGCGTTGCATCGACTCCGGGATCTCCACGTCCTTGATCTCGACCACCCGCACCTGCACGCCCCACGGCTCGGTCTGCTTGTCGATGATCGTGCGCAGGTCGGCGTTGAGATCGTCGCGATGCGCCAGCAGGGTGTCCAGATCCGCTCTGCCCAGCAGGGAACGCAGCGTGGTCTGGGCGATCTGGGAGGTGGCCACGGCGTAGTTCTCCACCTCCAAGATGGCTTTGAGCGGGTCGGTGACCTGGAACAACACCACCGCATTGACCCGGGCCGGAACGTTGTCGCGGGTGATCACCTCCTGCGGGGGAATGGTCAGGGTGACCACCCGCTGATCGACGCGAATCATTTTGTCCACCAACGGGATCAGGAACTTCAGTCCCGGCTGGTAGAGCGGGCGGGCGTGGCCCATCCGGAACACCACGCCGCGTTCGTACTCGCGCACCACATTCAGTGCGAAATATGCCAGGACGGCCACCGCCACGATGGCCAGCGCCAGCACGGTGATCAGTGCCTCACTCATCGGAGCTGCTGCCTCCTGCTCGACGCGTCGTCGGAAAAGCCGCCCCACCGGGTGGAGTACCGGTCGATCGCGGCCTCGACCTTCAACGCCTGATCTTCGGCGACGGTTCGGTGCGGCCGGTCATCGGGGGCGTTACTGGGGGTGTTCCACAGGTGGCGCAGCAGGGGATAGCCCCCTGCCGCCACCACGATGATCGCCGCGGTCAACACCAACACGTCGGCGGCCGAGTGATTCACGAACAACGTGGCCGCCGGCAGGACGATCCCAAAACCCGCTACCGCACAGGCGATTCCGCGGTGAAAACGGCCGGTCTCCGAGTGCGGCCACGGGTCGACCGCCCGGCCGATCTCCCGGCCGTGCGGCGACGTGGTACAGGTGTGCTTCACCGGACACGCGTTGCAGACCGATGGCGTTGCCCGGTAGCGCATCACACGATTGTCCGGGTCGAACGAGGTGGGCCAGAGCCACTGATCCTGCGGGCACTTCCAGGCGTCGTGGTCGTCGTGGTAGACGAACTTGCCGGTGCGCCACTGCGCGGCGCGTTCGGAGGTCCGCTGGGCCATCCGGTCGAAGCCCCAGGCGAAGACCAGCAACAGCAGCGCGTAGCCGGCAACCAGCCACACCCATGTCGCCGGCGCGCTCATGCTCAGTCCTTGCCTGCGGCCGCAGAGTCCGCTGCGACCTCGACGTAGAGCGGGTTCTCCGGCAACTCGTCCACCGTCTCGCCGGAGCGGAAGTTGCGCAGCGCAATCCAGGCGATCCAGACAAACGGCACCACACCGGCGCCGATCAGGATCGCGTCACCGGGCAGGCGCAGCCATTCCAGCAGGGCATTGCCGGGCTGGGTGATGTAGCCCAGTGAGCGTGCCTCGAAGTAGCCCGCGTTGACCGAGTGGAACAACTGCAGCACCCCCAGTGGCAACAGGGTGACGAACACCATCCAAGCCAGGCCGATGTTCATGCCCCAGAACGAGATCCGGGCCAGCTTGTTCGGCCACTGGTCTGCCGGGATCACATAGCGGAAGGCGAACATCGCCAGGCCGACCGCGAGCATGCCGTAGACCCCGAACATCGCGGCGTGCGCGTGGTTGGCGGTCAGTGCGGTGCCGATCTCGTAGTAGGACACCACCGGCAGGTTGATCAGGAACCCGAAGATGCCGGCGCCCAGGAAGTTCCAGAACCCGACGGCGACCAGGAACATCACCGCCCAGCGGGCCGGGAAGTTGTTCTGCTCACCGGCTTCCTGCCGGGCGCCCAGCTGCAGGAACGCCCAGGCCTCCACCGTCAGGAAGGTCAGCGGGATCACCTCGGCGGCCGAGAAGAACGCCCCCAGCGCCATGTGTTCCACCGGGGTGCCGGAGAAGTACAGGTGGTGCATGGTGCCGATCACGCCGCCGGCGGAGTACAAGATGATGTCGAGGAAGATGACCAGCAGCGCGACCCGCTCGCGCACCACCCCGAGCTGGACGAAGATGTAGGCCACCATCGCGGTGGTGAACAGCTCCAGGAAGTCCTCCACCCACAGGTGCACCATCCAGAACCGCCAGAAGTCGGCGACCGAGAAATGTGTCTCGCTGCCGGCCAGCAGGCTGGCCGCGTAGAACGTCGGGATGGCCAGCCCGGTGAAGAAGAACATCCAGGGCAGGTTCATCTTCGACGTGGTGGCCAGCTTCGCGCGCATGCCGCGCCAGATGATGACGATCCACAGGAACAGGCCCACGATCAGCAACAACTGGAACAGTCGCGGCAGGTCCAGGAACTCCCACTGCTGCGACAACAGGCTGCCCGGCTTGATCACCCCGAAGATCGACAGCGCCTCGAAGGCCAGCGAGCCGAAGACCACCACCGCCAGTGCGCCGAGCAGCCCGTACACCAGGACTGACTGCTTGCCGGGCTCTCGGCGGGTGATGAAGGGCACCAGGAAGATTCCGCCGGCCAAGAACGCCGCCGCGGTCCAGAACAGCGACAGCTGCAGATGCCAGGTACGGGCCAGGTTGTAGGGGAGGATCTTCGCAAGGTCGATCCCGTAGAACTCCGACAGATCCGCCCGGTAGTGCTCGACGGCGCCGCCGAGCAGGACTTGGGCCAAGAACAGCACCGCGACCACGGCGAAGATCCAGATGGCTGCGCGCTGCGAGCGGGTCAGCGGCACCTCGCCGGGCTGGCGGAAGTGCAGCCTGGTCATCTCCGTGCCGTGCCAGCCGATGTTCTGGCTCCAGCGACCGTAGACGGTGAACATGATGCCGATGCCGCCCAGCAGCATGATCAGCGACAGCACCGACCACACCACGACTGATCCGGTGGGTCCGTTGTCGACGCGGGGCTCGGAGGGCCAGTTGTTGGTGTAGCTGTAGTTGTGGCCGGGCCGATCCGCGGCAGCCGCCCACGCGGTCCAGGCGAAGAACGCGGTCAGATCGCGAATTTCGCCGGGGTCGGTGATCATGTGCGGCAGCAGGCCGTACTTGGTGGAGGCCTCGCCGAAGTAGTCGGCGTAATGGCGCTCGATGTCGTTGAACGCCCGGGCCTGTTTGTCGGTGAACACCAGCGTCTTGGTGTCTGCGTTGTAGCGGTTGGTGCGGAATTCGGCGACCACCTCGTCGTGCGGGTTCGTCACGCCCTGCGCCTTGAACTGATCGGCCACGTCTTCGGTGGCCAGGCGCAGATATTCGGCGGTGTAGTCCGGACCCAGATAGGCGCCGTGCCCCAGCACCGAGCCGTACTGCATGAGGCCGCGGGCCTGGTAGAGCTGTTGGCCGCGGGTGATGTCGGCGCCGGAGAACAGCTCCTGGCCGGTTTCGCTGACCACCTTGTCCGGCATCGGCATTGACGCGGTGTACGTGCGGTAGGCGAGGATGCCCATCACCAGGAAACCGAAGATCATGACCAGGGCCACGCCCTGCGCCCAGCCCTTGCCGACCAGCGCCCCGGCCCGGCCGGATCCGGTGGTCGGCGCCCCCGTTTGTGTCGCATCGGTGCTCATGGACGGACGCTAACAGTATTGAGGACGAAAATTCTCGAAATAGTTGGGGCCCTCAGGCAATTGGGGTCGGGCGTTAGTTTCTCTGTGGACTAAATGCCCCTTGACGCCGAGGTACGACATACCGTAGTAGCGGTCCGCTGTGCGGGCCGGAAAGGACACCGCCATGCCACGACTCCGCGAGATCCCGCGCGCCGAAGTGACCGACGAGAAGATCTTGTTCTTCTATGACCGGCTGTTCGGCGCGGGGGTAGACCCCCTGGACCCGGACAATCGCGACGCCCAACGCACGATTCACGGGACACCGGGGGACTGGTGGACGGTGTTCGCTCAGGCGCCGCAGGTCTTCTCGCATGCGGTGCGCGGATTCGCCCTGTATCGCCAGGCCTCGCTGGATCCGCTGCTTCGCGAGCTCGGCCAGGCCCGCGCCGGCTATGCGCGCGGCAGCCAGTTCGTCTACTCCCAGCACTGCAAACAGATGCGTTCGCTGGGCATGCCCGAGGAGAAGATCGCCGCGTTGCCGTCCTGGCAGGTCAGCGACGCCTTCTCCCGGCTCGAGCGCGCCGTGTTGGCCTACACCGATGCCCTGGTTTACGACGGCGGGCGGGTGGCCGACGAGATCTTCGCGGTGCTCAAGGAGAACCTGTCCGACCCCGAGATCATGGAGCTCACCTACATCACCTGCATGTATGACATGCACGCCACCATCTGTCGTGCGCTGAAGCTGGAATTCGACGACCGCGCGGAGCCGATCGTGGAGGTGCAGGTACCCGAAGGGGTCGTGGTGGCTGATCTGTCCGCCGACCTGGCCGGCGACTAGGACCGGCCCGACCTGTCACACGTCGGGGGCAGCATCGGTGTGTGCTTGACGCGGTGCTTCCTCTGCAGTGCGGCGGCTGCGGTATGCCCGGGACTCGGTGGTGCGCCGTCTGCGCCGGGCAGCTGACCGTCGGGCCGGACGAACCGCGGGTGATCGCCCCGCGGCTGGACCCGCAGGTTCCGGTGTTCGCACTGGGCCGTTACGCCGGGGCGCGCCGGCAGGCCATCGTCGCGGTCAAGGAACGCGGGCGCAGTGACCTGGTCGTTCCGCTGGCATCGGCGTTGGCTGGGGCTTTGCAGCGGCTGGTGTGCTGGCAGATGGTGGAGCTGCCCCTGACGATCATCCCTGCCCCCACCCGGCGCAGCGCGGCTCGTCGGCGCGGGGGCGATCCGATCACGCGGATCGCCGGGTTGGTCGCGGGAGGCCATGCCGGCGTGACGGTCGCGCCGGCCCTGCGAATGCGGGCGCTGACCCGCGACTCGGTGGGGCTGGGCAGCGCCGCCCGGGAACGCAACATCGCCGGCCGGGTCCGGCTGCGCCGGGGCGGGCTGGCGGGCTTCGGCGCAGCAGGAGACGTCCTGATCGTCGACGATGTCGTGACGACCGGAGCCACCCTGGCGGAGTCGGTTCGGGTGCTGCGTCACGCCCGGATCCGGGTTTCTGCCGCGCTCGTGATCGCATCGGTATGAGACGGGTGCCAAATGGGTGAGCCAAACAGGTGGCACGTATCCGACGGCATGGCTACGGTCGTCATCAAGGGCGGGGGGCCTTGAGGAACGTGGTCGAGACGATTAGGAGAGTGTCGAGCATGGCAAATCAATTTGTGGAAACCAGCGCGACGTCGGTCGACGTTGATGAGCGGCCCGATCAATCGGGCGCGGAGATCGTGGTCAAGGGTCGTAACGTCGAGATTCCTGACCATTTCCGGGTTTACGTCGCGCAGAAGCTGGCCCGCTTGGAGCGGTTGGACCGCTCGATTCGCCTGTTCGATGTCGAGCTCAAGCACGCCAATAATCGACGCCAGCGAAAATCCTGCCAGCGGATCGACATCACCGCGCACGGCCGCGGCCCGGTGGTCCGCGGGGAGGCCCGAGCCGACAGTTTCTATGCCGCGTTCGAGGCCGCGCTCGACCGGCTGGAGAGTCGGCTGCGCCGCGACAAGGGCCGCCGCAACGTCTCTTACGGCGACAAGACGCCGCTGTCGGTGGCGGAGGCCACCGGGGTCAGCAACATGGACCCGGAGTTTCTCGCCACCGCCTTCAACCGGGACGGCACCGCCGAACCGGATCACCGCGAGGCGGCCGGGCACAGCGACAGCCATGAGCATGAGCCCGGCCAGATCGTGCGCACCAAAGAACACGCCGCGACGCCCATGTCGGTGGACGACGCGCTCTACGAGATGGAGCTCGTCGGCCATGACTTCTTCCTGTTCCACGACAAGGAGACCGACCAGCCATCGGTGGTCTACCGACGGCACGCCTATGACTACGGCTTGATTCGTCTGGTCTGAGCACTGCCTTCAGGTGCTGCGTTGGCGGCGCATTGCCGCCCCCGGCAACGGTGTCACCTACCATGGGTGACGCTCGTAATGCCGAAGACTGAGTAGGGGACATAGCCGTGCTGTCCAAGTTGCTGCGTTTTGGTGAAGGCCGCATGGTCAAACGGCTCCGAAAGGTCGCGGACTACATCGACACCCTCTCCGGGGACGTCGAAGCCCTCACCGACGCGGAGCTGCGGGCCAAGACCGATGAGTTCCGCAAGCGGCACGCCGACGGGGAATCCCTCGACGACCTGCTGCCCGAGGCATTCGCGGTGGCCCGGGAGGCAGCGTGGCGAGTGCTGACCCAACGGCCCTTCCACGTGCAGTTGATGGGTGGCGCTGCGCTGCACTACGGCAACGTCGCCGAGATGAAGACCGGTGAGGGCAAGACCCTGACCTGCGTACTTCCGGCGTACCTCAACGCGATCTCCGGCAAGGGCGTGCACGTCGTCACCGTCAACGACTACCTGGCCAAACGCGACAGCGAGTGGATGGGCCGCGTGCACCGCTTCCTGGGCCTGGAGGTCGGGGTGATCTTGTCGCAGATGACCCCCGATGAGCGGCGTCTGGCCTACTCCGCGGACGTCACCTACGGCACTAACAACGAGTTCGGCTTCGACTACCTGCGCGACAACATGGCGCATTCGCTCGACCAACTGGTGCAGCGCTCCCACAACTTCGCCATCGTCGACGAGGTCGACTCCATCCTGATCGACGAGGCCCGCACCCCGTTGATCATCTCCGGTCCCGCCGACGGCAGCTCCCATTGGTACACCGAGTTCGCCCGGATCGTGCCGATGATGGAGAAGGACGTCCACTACGAAGTGGACCTGCGCAAGCGCACCATCGGCGTGCACGAGCTCGGGGTGGAGTTCGTCGAGGACCAGCTCGGCATCGAGAACCTCTACGAGGCGGCCAACTCCCCGCTGGTCAGCTACCTCAACAACGCCTTGAAGGCCAAGGAGCTGTTCACCCGCGACAAGGACTACATCGTTCGCAACGGCGAGGTCTTCATCGTCGACGAGTTCACCGGCCGCGTGCTGGTGGGCCGTCGCTACAACGAGGGCATGCACCAGGCGATCGAGGCCAAGGAACGGGTGGAGATCAAGGCCGAGAACCAGACTCTAGCCACCATCACCCTGCAGAACTACTTCCGGCTCTACGACAAGCTCGCCGGCATGACCGGTACCGCCGAGACCGAAGCCGCCGAGCTGCACGAGATCTACAAGCTGGGTGTGGTGCCGATTCCGACCAACAAGCCCATGGCCCGGATGGATCAGATCGACCTCATCTACAAGACCGAGGAGGCCAAGTTCCTCGCGGTCGTCGACGACGTCGCCGAGCGCTATGAAAAGGGCCAGCCGGTGTTGATCGGCACCACCAGCGTGGAGCGCTCGGAGTATCTGTCCAAGCAGCTGACCAAACGGGGCGTCCCGCACAACGTCCTCAACGCCAAGCAGCATGAGCGCGAGGCGCACATCATCGCCGAGGCGGGCCGACGAGGCGCCGTCACCGTGGCCACCAACATGGCCGGTCGTGGTACCGACATCGTGCTCGGCGGCAACGTCGACTTCCTGGCCGACCAGCGGCTGCGCAGTCAGGGCCTGGACCCGGTGGAGACCCCCGAGGAGTACGAGGCCGCCTGGGATGCGGCGCTGAGCGAGATCAAGGCGGAAGCGGCCGCCGAGGCTGAGGAAGTGATCGCGGCCGGCGGGCTGTACGTGCTGGGTACCGAGCGGCACGAGTCACGGCGTATCGACAACCAGCTGCGCGGCCGGTCCGGCCGCCAGGGTGACCCCGGCGAGTCGCGGTTCTACCTGTCACTGGGCGACGAGCTGATGCGACGGTTCAACGGCGCGGCACTGGAGTCGCTGCTGACCCGGCTGAACCTGCCCGACGACGTGCCGATCGAGGCCAAGATGGTCACCCGGGCCATCAAGAGCGCCCAGAGCCAGGTCGAGCAGCAGAACTTCGAGATCCGCAAGAACGTTCTGAAGTACGACGAGGTGATGAATCAGCAGCGCAAGGTGATCTACGCCGAGCGCCGCCGCATCCTCGACGGGGAGAACCTGGCCGAGCAGGCTCACGACATGCTCGTCGACGTGATCACCGCCTACGTCGATGGTGCTACCGCCGAGGGTTACGCCGAAGACTGGGACCTCGAGCAGCTGTGGACAGCGCTGAAGACCCTGTACCCGGTGGGGATCGACTACCACGAGCTGCTGCACGCCGACGACATCGGCGAGGCCGACGACCTGACGCGCGAAGAGCTGCTCGCAGCGCTGATCGCCGACGCTGAAAATGCGTACGCGGCACGTGAGGCCCAAGTCGACGAGATCGCCGGGCCCGGCGCCATGCGGGAGCTGGAACGCGGGGTTCTGCTGAGCGTCCTCGACCGCAAGTGGCGCGAGCACCTCTACGAGATGGACTACCTCAAGGAGGGCATCGGACTGCGGGCGATGGCGCAGCGTGACCCGCTGGTCGAGTACCAGCGGGAAGGCTACGACATGTTCCGCGGCATGCTCGACGGGCTCAAGGAGGAGTCGGTCGGCTTCCTGTTCAACGTCGCTGTCGAGGCCATTCCGAAGCAGACGGTGGCACCGGTGGACGCTCCGGAGGGGTTGGCGGAGTTCGGTTTGCGCGCCAAGGGAATCGACGGCGCCAACGGGGCGGACGGCGCCGACGGCGCCAACGGAGCCGACGGTGCCGACGGTACGGCGGGGCTGACCTACTCGGGTCCGGCTGAGGACGGCTCCGCGCAGGTCCGGCGCTCCGGTGGTGACCTGCAGCCGGCCGGCGCAACATCTCGCCGCGAGCGCCGCGAAGCGGCCCGCCGCGAAGGCCGGGGTTCCCGGTTGCCGAAGGTGCCTCGCAAGAACTGAGGTCGCCGACGGCGCTCAGCCGGCTGCTTGCGATCGGCGGTGGCCGATGGCGCCGACCCGCTGCGCGTGGCTTCGCCGCGCTTGCGATCGGCGCTAGCCGATGTGCAGGGCGACGATCCGCCAGGCGGTGCTGCTTGGGCTGCTTCCGGGGCCGGGCAGGGACTCGAGACGGCAGGCCAGTGCATGCGTGCGCGGTCCGCGCCGGTAGGTGCCGAAAACCTCCACCGCGCTTGCCGGTTCGCCTGAACCTGCCGGTTGTACGCGTACCCGCTGCAGGGTGGCCGGCTCGACTCGGCTGACCGGCGCCCGGCGAGCCGACGCCACCGAGTCCGCCAGTCCGGCGGCCAGCAGCGGTTGCAGATGCGCTGACGGCCGACGCCCGTCCACCACCTCCAAGACTCGGCGCAGCGCCGCGTCCGCGAACACCGCGGCCGACCGCAGCGGTGGCGATAACACCGCGCGCGACGGCCGGTCGGGCCGGGTCTTCGGGGGATGCCCGGGGCGAGGCCGGGTCGGAGGAGGGGACGCGGGCCGATGTGCGGGCCGGGGCGGCAGGACCGGTCGAGCAGGCGGCTCGTAGTCGAGCATCGGTGCGACGGACGGGTGCGCAGGCGCAGCGGGATCGGTGGGCACGGCAACTCTCCAATGTCGGTCCGGGCGGCGGGCCTGCTGGAGAGTGGCAGGGCGTGTGCGGCGATCATCGCACAATCGCGGCTCCGGCGTATCCGCGTGCGGCGCGGCCCAGCGGCGGGCTACCGTGGGCGGCAGTGTTTTTCTCGGATCCGGGGCTGGTGCAGTAGCCGGCCGGATTGGGCCAGTAGGGAGGACGGGTGCCAGGATGGTGAACCGGCTGTCGGCGTCGGAAGCCTCTTTCTACCGGCTGGAGAACACCACGACGCCGATGTATGTGCAGTCGCTGTTCATTCTGCGTAACCCGCGAGGTGGCCTGGGCTACGACAAGTTGCTGGAGACCATCGAGCAGCGGCTGCCTCAGGTCCCGCGCTACCGGCAGACGATCCGCGAAGTCGCCATGAACCTGGCCCGCCCGGTGTGGGTGGACGACCGCGAGTTCGACATCACCTACCACGTAAGACATCTCGCGGTACCGTCGCCCGGCAGCGATCGCCAGCTCCATGAGCTGATCGCGCGGTTGAGTCAGCAGCCGCTGGACCGAGCCCGGCCGCTGTGGGCCACCTATCTGATCGAGGGACTGGCCGACAATAGGATCGCCGTCTACATCAAGTCGCACCAAGCGCTGGTTCATGGCATGGCGGCACCGGCGCTGGGGCACGTGCTGGTCGACAGGTCGCAGCGGCCACCGGCGTTTGATGAAGACATCTGGGTGCCCCGGGACGAGCCCGGCGCCGTCGAATTGGTGCTCGGCGCGGTCGGTGATTGGGTGGCGGCTCCGGGGACCCAGCTGCAGGCGGTGGGGTCGACGGTCGGCAGCCCATTGACCTGGGCAGGCCGCAAGGCGTCCGAGGTCGTTCGGGCCATCACACGCGGTGCCGCCCCGCAGAGCCCGCTGAACACCCAGGTCTCGCAGAACCGCTTGTTCACGGTGGCCCGCGGTTCACTGGAGGATTACCGCACGGTGCGGGCCCGCTACGACTGTGCGATCAATGACGTAGTGCTCGCGGTGATCACCGGGGCGATGCGCAACTGGCTGCTGGCCCGCGGCGAACCGGTCGGATCGACGCGCACCGTACGGGCGCTGGCGCCGTTGTCGGTGTATCCCGACCACGAGGTGGACTCCGCCGGTCAGGCGATCGGTTCGGTCACACCGTTCCTGGTGGATCTTCCTGTCGGAGAACCGAATCCCGTAGTCCGGCTTTCGCAGATCGCTTATGCCACCGAATCGCATCCCACCTCGACCGGGCTGGTGGATGCCCGCACCATCTTGACGGTGGCGGGTTTCGCCCCGCCGACCCTGCATGCGATGGGCCTTCGGGTCGCGGCCGCCTATGCGGGGTTCTCCGGACGGGTGTTCAACCTGCTGATCACCAATGCGCCGGGCGCTCAACGGCAGCTCTACATCTGCGGGGCGAAACTGCTCGAGACCTACAGTGTGCCGCCCTTGTTGCCGAACAAGGCGTTGACGATCGGGGTGACGTCCTACAACGGCACGCTCTATTTCGGCGTCAATGCCGACCGCAAGGCGATGAGCGACGTCGGAATGGTCTCGGCGTTGCTGGATGAGGCGCTGGCCGAACTACTGGAGGCGGCACAATGAGCGACGACGAATTCGAAGCCGTGGCGCGGCGGCTCGCCGATGACGTGTACGAACGAGAGTTGCTGCGTCTGCAAAGCGAATTCGTCAAACTTCAGCAGTGGGTCCGCGAAACCGGGACCCGGATCGTGGTGGTCTTTGAGGGCCGTGACGCCGCTGGAAAGGGCGGTGTCATCAAGCGCATCACCGAATACCTCAGCCCGCGCACGGTGCGGATCGCGGCCCTGCCGGCTCCCACCGAGCGTGAGCGGGGGGAGTGGTACTTCCAGCGCTACGTCGCGCACCTGCCGGCGCGCGGTGAGATCACGCTCTTCGACCGATCCTGGTACAACCGGGCCGGGGTGGAGAAGGTGATGGGTTTCTGCACGCCCGAAGAGCATGCCCGGTTCCTCAAGCAGGCCCCGGTGTTCGAGCAGTTGTTGATCGATGACGGAATCCTGTTGCGCAAGTACTGGTTCTCGGTGTCGCAGACCGAGCAGCTACGCCGGTTCCGGAAGCGACGCAACGATCCGCTGCGGCAGTGGAAGTTGTCGCCGATGGATCTGGAGGCACTGCACCGCTGGGAGGACTACTCGCGGGCCCGCGACGAGATGATGGCCCACACCGATACCGCGGCGAGCCCCTGGTACGTGGTCGAGTCCGAGGTGAAGACCCACGCTCGGCTGAACATGATGGCGCACCTGCTGTCATCCATTCCGTATCGCGAGGTGGAGCACCAGCCGGTGGACTTGCCGAAGAAGCCCATCGTCACCGGCTTCTACAAGCGGCCGGATCGCAGTCACTACCGCTATGTCGAGGACTACGCCGCGACACTGCTGGGCGACGCGTGACCCTGCCCGGCACGCGGGCGACTTCGCCGCGCTCGCGATCGCCGCTAAGGTCTGGCGCATGCGGGTATATATCCCGGCGACGCTGGCCATGCTGGCCCAACTGGTCGCCGACGGCTCATTGCGTCCGGTAAGCGGGACTGCGTTCGCGGTGACCCCCGCGCTGCGGGAGTCGTACGCCCACGGCGACGACGACGAACTGGCCGAGGTAGCGCTCGGGGAGGCGGCGCTGGCTTCGTTGCGGTTGCTTGCCGATGCGGACGCAGATCCGTCCGGTGAGAAGTTGCCCACCCGCCGGGCCGTGCTTGTCGCCGAGGTCCAGGAGGCCACCGTGCGCCCCGACCTGGACGCCGCTGTGGTCCGAGTGGCGGGTCCGGTCGCGATGGCCGACGTGGTCGCGGCCTATGTGGACAACGCTGCGGCCGAACCCGCCGTACGCGCGGCATTGGCGGTGATCGACGACGCCGACCTCGGCGATGAGGACGCCGAACTGACCGTCGGCGACGCCCAGGACCACGACCTGGCCTGGTACGCCACCCAGGAGCTGCCTTTCCTGCTTGACCTGCTCTGATGCCGTCCGGGCTAGGTTACGGTACCGTAGGTTCTTTAACCGCCCGGTAGTGAGCAGGAAGTTTTCGTGAGCAAGAAGCACTCGGCGATCGTCGCGCACCTCAGCGACACCAAGCGGCCGACCGTCGCCGGGGCCGATCGTCACCCAGTCTGGAACGCGGTGCGCCGCATCGCCACACAGATCACCACCCCGCTTCTGCCGGACGACTATCTGCGCCTGGCCAACCCATTGTGGTCGGCACGCGAACTGCGCGGCCGGGTGGTTGAGGTTCGACGGGAGACCGCGGACTCGGCGACGCTGATCATCCGGCCGGGCTGGGGTTTTCAATTCGACTATCGCCCCGGCCAGTACATCGGCATCGGCCTCCTGGTCGACGGTCGTTGGCGTTGGCGGTCCTACTCGCTGACGTCGCCGCCGGTGACCGGGGCGCGCACCATCTCCATCACCGTCAAAGCGATGCCGGAGGGCTTTCTGTCCAGCCACCTGGTGGACGGTGTGGCCCCTGGAACCGTGGTGCGGTTGGCCGCGCCGCAGGGGGAGTTCGTCTTGCCCGACCCGGCGCCGGCGTCGGTGCTGTTCGTCACCGCCGGATCCGGGATCACGCCGGTCATGGCGATGCTGCGCGCGCTGGCCCGCCGAGGCCCCATCGCCGACGTCGTCCACCTGCATTCGGCACCTACGGCGGCCGAGGCGTTGTTTGCCGATGAGCTGGCCGCGCTGGCGCGTGAGCACCCCGGCTACCGGTTGCTGTTGCGCACCACGCGAGACCAAGGCCGGCTGGAGCTGCAGGGACCCGAGATTCTCGATGCCGAGGTACCCGACTGGCGGGAGCGCCAGACCTGGGCGTGCGGGCCGACGGCGATGCTCAGCGATGCCGAACGGGTTTGGGCCGCAGCCGGTATCGCTGATCATCTGCACGTCGAGCGGTTCGCGGTGGCGCGCACCGCGTCTGCCGGGGGCGGGGGCACGGTCAGCTTCGCGGCCAGCGGCAAGAGTGTGACGGCGGATGCGGCGACGACGCTGCTTGAGGCCGGCGAGAGCGTCGGCGTATCGATGCCGTTCGGATGCCGGATGGGCATCTGTCAGTCGTGCGTGGTGACGCTGGTGGGTGGGCACGTCCGTGACCTGCGAACCGGCGCCGACCATGAGCCGGGCACCCGGGTGCAGACCTGCGTCAGCACCGCTGCCGGCGACTGCGAACTCGACGTCTGACGATTACCCGCTGGTAACCTACGGAGTCGTAGGTTACGATAGCGTAGGTGTATAGCGTGCGAATGCACGACACAAGCTCACGAAAGGCGGTCTGATGGCGGTAACCGACGTCGAGGTGTTCGCGCACCTCAGCGACGCCGATGTGGAGAACCTCGCCGCAGAGCTGGACGCCATCCGCCGGGACATCGAAGCCGACCGCGGGGAACGCGACGCCCGGTATATCCACCGCACGATCGCCGCGCAGCGCGCGCTCGAGGTGACCGGCCGGTTGCTGCTGGCGGCCGGTAACCGGCGCTGGGCGCGCTGGGCCGGCACGGCCACCTTGGGAGTGGCCAAGATCGTCGAGAATATGGAGATCAGCCACAACGTCATGCACGGGCAGTGGGACTGGATGAACGACCCAGAGATCCACTCCACCGGCTGGGAGTGGGATATGGCCGGCGCTTCCAAGCACTGGCGCTTCACCCACAATTTCGCCCACCACAAGTTCACCAACATCCTGGGCATGGACGACGACGTGGGTTATGGCGTGCTGCGCGTCACTCGCGACACTCCCTGGAAGCGCTTCAACCTTCTCAACCTGTTTATCAACGCCATGTTGGCGATTGGGTTCGAGTGGGGAGTGGGGTTGCAGCACTTGGAGCTTGGAAAGATCTTCAAGGGCCGGGACAGCCGTCAGGCGAGCCTGGTGCGAGTGCGTGAATTCGGCGAGAAGGCCGGCCGCCAGGTGTTCAAGGACTACGTGGCGTTTCCAGCCCTGACCTCGCTGTCGCCCGGCGCGACGTTCGCCTCGACGGTGAAGGCGAATGCGATCGCCAACGTGATCCGCAACCTGTGGTCCAACGCGATCATCTTCTGCGGCCACTTCCCCGACGGTGCAGAGAAATTCACCAAGACCGACATGGTCGGCGAGTCGCAGGGGCAGTGGTATCTGCGGCAGCTGCTCGGCAGCGCCAACATCGATGCCGGCCAGCCGATGCGGTTCATGAGCGGAAGCCTGTCGCATCAGATCGAACACCACCTGTTCCCCGATCTGCCGAGCAACCGCTACCCCGAGATCGCGGTGCGGGTGCGTGCGGTGTGCGAGAAGTACGACCTGCCCTACACTTCCGGGCCGTTCCTGGCGCAGTACGCCAAGACCTGGCGCACCATCGCCAAACTGTCACTGCCGGACCGCTTTCTGCGGGACACCGCAGATGATGCGCCGGAGACCCGCAGCGAGAAGATGTTCGCCGATCTGGGGCCGGAATTCACCCGGATCGACCCGGTGACAGGTCGTCGCCGCGGCCTCAAGACCGCGATCGCCGCGGTGCGGGGCTGGCGTCGCGACAGGAAGGTCGCTCTGGCTGCCTGATCGGCAGTCGGGTGCGGAGCCGCGGTAGCGACGGCCGGACGAGCATCGCGGCTTCCTGAGCAGTCCAAACGTGGCTTGACCCAGAAATGCCTATGCCGCGCCAGATTCCGATCACGGCGCGGCACAGGAGGGGAAAGCGGTCAGCCGCCGGAGGGTGGCCGGCCGACCATCATCGGCCGAAACCCGTAGCGGGGGGCGCCAAAGGCGTTGAACCCGCCGCGTCCGCCACCGCCGGCGCCCGCCATCGGAACTCCGCCGAGGGCGCTGTGGCCGGCTTCGCCGGCAGCCGCTCCTGCAGAGCCGACATAGCTGGCCAGCTGGACCGGGGCGGAGTGGGCCGCGGCCGCCGGTAGGGCGGCTGCCCAGGCCTGCGGCACCGAAAGCGACCCGACCTGCGTGGCGTGCCCGACGGTCCCGACGATTCCGGCACCCAGCCCCTTGGCGGCACCTTCAGCTGCCTTGGCGGCGCCTTCGGCCACCTTCTCGACAGCCTTGGTGGCCGGCGCAAGCGACTTCGACAGACCTTCCAAGTCTTTGAAGGCCGTAGTGAACAGGCGGGTAGGGGACACCATTCTGATGAACGCGTCGAACGGGCTCGACGCACTCAGCGTGGCTGACCCGGTCAAACCCCGCATCACGTCGCCGTAAAGGCCGTTGAAGGTGATCGTCGATCCGTTCCAGGTGATCGGGTTCAGCAGATCCTCGGCCAGGCTTTGGGCACCTGGGCCTGCGAGGGCGCCCAGCTGATTAGGCAGCGAGGAAATCAGGGACGCCAGCGTATCGGCGTCGGTCGCTGTCGCTGCCCCCACGGCAGCGGCAACGGCGGCCTCCTGCGCTGCCAGTCCAGTCGGGTTGACGGTGTCGCCCGGCGGTGTGAACGGCGTCAGCTGCGACGCGGCCGCTGACTGTCCGGCATAGCTGTACATAGTGACGGCGTCCTGCATCCACATCTCGCCGTAGGCGGCTTCGGTAGCCGCGATCGCGGGGGTGTTCTGCCCCAAGATGTTTGTCGCCATCAACGACATCAGGGTCTCGCGGTTGGCCTCGACCACTGCCGGCGGAACCGTCGAGGCGAACGCCGCATCGTGGGCGGCGGCTGCAGCACCCGCCTGCGCGGCGATCTGCTCGGCCTGCGCCGCCGCCCGGTTGAGCCACTCCAGGTGTGGCTCGAACGACTTCGCCATCGCCGCCGCAGCCGGGCCCTGCCATTCCGCGGTCAGGTCAGTCAGTAAGGCGGTGTAACTGGTTGCGGTGGTGTAGATCTCGGCGCCGAGGGTTTCCCAGGAGCGGGAGGCTGCCCACAGGGGCGCCGAACCGGCACCGGAGTACATCAGGGCTGAGTTGATCTCAGGCGGCAACATGCCGAAGTCCATGGCGCGGTCCTAGCTCACGGAAACCGCAGCCGCGTTGGCGGCTTCGGTGGCGTCGTAGGTACCGGCGCTGATGCTCAACACCGTTTCGAGCATCTGCCGCGTGGCAGTGGCCCGGGCACTGACCTGCTGGTAGAGGTCGGCGTGCGCAGCGAAGGCGGTGGCGGTCATGACCGACACCATGTCAGCACCTGCTGGGGTGATTTGGGTCGTGGGGGCAGCCGTCGCTGCGTTCGCCGCTGCCATGGCCGAGGTTATCGCCTGCAGTTCGCGGGCGCCGGCAGCCAATGCCTCCGGCTGCGCAATAACGGTTGACACGCTTAACTCCTTCTCCTGCAACGAAATACAGGCGCTTACTAGGAACCTTCAAGGACATTGACAGCGTAGGTAGCGAACCATCGCTCAGGAAGTGCACACACGATGTGTTCACCCAGCAGGGAGTCAATGTTCTTCGGCAGGCCTAAGTCGCAAATTGGTCGACGCCCGCTGTTCGCTTTGGCCACCGGCCGTTCACCGCGTGACTGCTGCTTTGCAGCGTCTCGACGGTCGACTGACGCCTCGCGGTGGTTGGACCGGCGTCAGCCCTCGCGCAGGACGGCCAACAGTCGGCGCGCCGCTTCGACCCGGCGCTGTGCCGGCCCGGTGAGAGTGTCCAACGCGCATTCGGGGTCGGCCGGCGGTCCCAGGTGACCGCAGCCGCGTGGACAGTCCTCAATGGTCTCGGCCAGGTCGGAGAACGCCAGCAACACGTCATCGGGCGCGATGTGGGCCAGCCCGAACGAGCGGATGCCCGGGGTGTCGATCACCCAGCCGGACCCCGCCAGCCGCAGTGCCACCGACTGGGTGGACGTATGCCGCCCCCGGCCGATGTCGGTGACCCGGCCGACGGCCCGGTCAGCCTCCGGGACAAGGCGATTCACCAAGGTGGATTTACCGACACCGGAGTGGCCCAGCAACACCGTCACCTTGGATTCCAGCAGGGGAGCGACGGCGTCGAGAGGGTCGTCGCGGCCCGCGGTGACCACCGTGAGGTCGAGGTCGGCGAACTGGCCGGCGAAGGGCTCCGGATCCGCCAGATCCGTCTTGGTCAGGCACAGAATCGGCGTCAGCCCTCCGGCGTAGGCGGCGATCAGGGCCCGGTCCACCAAACCGGTCCGCGGCGGGGGATCGGCCAGCGCGACCACGATCAGCAGCTGGTCGGCGTTGGCGACCACCACCCGCTCGGTGGGGTCGGTGTCGTCGGCGGTGCGCCGCAACACGGTTCGGCGTGGTTGGCGCCGGACGATGCGGGCCAGGGTGTCGGGCCGGCCGGACAGGTCTCCGACCACATCGACGCGGTCGCCGACCACGATCGGGGTGCGCCCCAACTCGCGGGCGCGCATCGCGGTGACCTGAACATCGGCGGGCCCGTCTGGGCCGTCTAAGACACAGCCCCAGCGGCCGCGGTCGACGCTGACCACCATCGCCGACTGGGCGTCGGCATGCCCGGGGCGGATTTTGGTGCGCGGCCGCGAGCCGCGGCCGGAGCGGACTTTGACGTCGGATTCGTCGTAGTCCTCCGGTTTCAAGCGTCGGCTCCCGCATTGGCCAGCATGTCGGCCCACATCCGGGGAAATGCGGGCAGGGTCTTGGCGGTGGTCTCGATGTCCTCGACCTCCACTCCGGGGACGCGGAGCCCGATGATGGCACCGGCAGTCGCCATCCGATGGTCGGCGTAGGAATGCCAGATTCCGCCGTGCAGTTCGGTTGCGGTGATCAGCAGGCCGTCCGGGGTCTCGACGGCATCGCCGCCCAGCCGGTTGATCTCGGTCGTCAGCGCTGCCAGCCGGTCGGTTTCGTGCCCGCGCAGATGCGCGATACCGCTCAGCCGCGACCCCGATCCCGGCGCGGCCAGGGTGGCCAGTGCGGCCACCGTCGGGGTGAGCTCGCCGACGGCCCGCAGATCCACGTCAAACCCGCCGTAACTGCCCGGGCCCTGTATCTGCAGCTGAGCATCGGCCTGGCTCACCTGGGCGCCGGTTGCGCTGAAGATGTCGATGATGGCGTCGCTGGGCTGTACGCTCACCGCCGGCCAGTCGGCGATGCGCACGCGGCCTCCGGTGACCACCGCCGCGGCCAGAAACGGGGTGGCGTTGGACAGGTCCGGTTCGATCTCCCAGTGGCGGGCCGTCGCGGTCCCCGGCGAGACCTGCCAGCGGTTCGCGACGGTGTCGTCGACGTCGATTCCCGCTTGGCGAAGCATGGTGACGGTCATCGCGATGTGCGGGGCGGACGGCAGGGTGGACCCGGTGTGCACCACCGTCAGGCCCTCGTCGAACGCAGCGGCGGCCAGCAGCAGACCGGAGACGAACTGCGAGGAGGCGGAGGCGTCGATCTCCACCGTGCCGCCTGTGACGGTGCCGCAGCCGTGGATCGCGAACGGCAATCCGTCGCCCTCGACCGCAATCCCCAGGCTGCGCATCGCAGCCAGCAGGGGCGCGATCGGCCGGGCTCGAGCCTGCTCATCACCGTCGAACGTGACGGTGACGGTGCCCAGCGCGGCCAGCGGCGGCACGAACCGCAGCACGGTGCCGGCGAGACCGCAGTTCAGGCGGACGTTCGGTTCGGGATCGATCTTGCCGCTGACCGTCACATGGTGGGCCACCGCCTCGACGCGCAGTCCCAGGGCCCGCAGGGCATCGAGCATCAGGTCGGTATCGCGGCTGCGCAGGGCGCCGGAGAGGGTGGAGACACCACCGCCGAGGCCGGCGGCCAGCGCGGCCAGCACCAACGCCCGATTGGTCTGCGACTTCGAACCGGGCACGGTCACCGTCGCATCGATGGGAGCGGTGGGTGTGGGTGCCGGCCAAGTCGTCACGGTTTCATCCTGCCAGCGCATGGCTCCCCAGCGGGTATCGGTCCTTCAGGGAGCCTCGACCGCGGGGTTTCAGGTGGCGACCGACGCGGTTTTCGCCGGTTGGCTGCTTGGCGTCACCCCGCTGTTTACCCAGGGTGATTAGTGTCGGCAGCATGGCTCTGGCGGCGGGCTCGATTTTTGCTGAGTACACCATCTTGAAACTGCTGGGCGCCGGCGGGATGGGCAAGGTTTACCTCGCGCAGCATCCCCGGCTGCCGCGATGCGAGGCGCTGAAGGTGCTGCGTGGGTCATTGAGTGCCGACGACGATTACCAGGAGCGGTTTCGGCGGGAGGCTGAAGCCGCCGCCGTGTTGGTGCACCCCAACATCGTGCGCGTGCATGACCGCGGCGAATTCCGTGGCCGACTGTGGTTGTCGATGGACTACATCGAGGGTGAGACGCTCGGCGAGCTCCTCACCCGCAAGTTCCCGGCCGGCATGCCCGCGCAGACCGTCATCCCAATAGTGGCGAGCATTGCCGACGCCTTGGACTACGCGCACGGGCAAGGTGTGGTGCATCGCGACGTCAAGCCCAGCAACATCCTGGTCACCGAAGACGGCGATGACGTGCTGACCGCCGTGCTGGCCGACTTCGGCATCGCCCGGCAGGTGAGCGGCCCCACCGGGCTGACCGCCAGCAATCTCGCCATTGGGACCATCGCCTACGCCGCCCCCGAACAACTGATGGGCGCCGAAGATCTGGAGTGCGCTGACCAGTACTCCTTGGCGGCCACCACCTTCCAGATGCTGACCGGAGCCCCGCCGTATCAGCATGAGAACCCGGTGACGGTGATCAGCCACCACCTGAACACTCCGCCTCCGCTGCTCAGCGAGCGGCGCCCCGAGCTGGCGCGGTTCGACGACGTGCTCGCCGCGGCGCTGGCCAAAGACCCGGCCGAGCGATTCCGGAACTGCTCCGACTTCGTTGCCGCCCTGGCCGAGCAGCTTGCCGATCCGGACTCCGATGACGAGTCCGACTCCGCCACCACCGTGGTGCGCGGCGTTGCGCGAGCCGTGCCGGCGCCGCCGCCGAGCCGGCTGTCGAAATGGGCCCGACCCGCTGTCCTGGTGCCGTTGGGCCTAGCGGTGCTGGGATCGGTGGCGGCCGTGGTCCCGCGCCTGCTGGCCCAGGAGCCTGCCGACACTGCGACGGTCTCCGCCGGCGGTGTACCCGCCTCGTCAGTCGCGCCGCCGCCCAAGGCGCCCGCATTCGACGGGACCTACCGGGTCGACGCCAACCGGGCCGGGGAGAAGTACAACGGTGTGCCCAACCCCGAGCCGCCCAACGTGAGTACCTGGTGGGCGATCAAGTCGTCCTGTCACGCCACGGCGTGCACCGCCTCGGCGGTGATGCTGGACGCCGAGGATCACCGGAAGACGGTGCAGGCGCCGTCCGGCGGCAATGAATTGGCCCTTGAATTCACCGGCGGAACCTGGCGGTCGCAGCCGCAGACGGTGCACACGCCGTGTATCGGTGTCGATGGCCGACAGGACACGCAGGCCACCACGCAGGTGCTCACGCTGGAGCCGACTATTCCGGGCGTCCTGCACGGGGAGATGGTCGCCACTGTGGAGAGCAACGAATGCGGCCAGCGCGGAGCCCAGATCTGGGTTCCAGTGGTGGCCAGCCGATTCGGCGATGTTCCCGCGGGGATCAACCCGTCGGTCGAGTTGACCGGGTCGGACGCACCGGCCTGATCCGCGCCTGGGCAGCAGCGCGCACCCGTTCACGCGCTCATTCTGTGTTAGTTTCCACCTAATTCCAGGTTGTTCAACGGCTTGCGCGTGATCGGGCGATCGCTGCACCGTCCCGGGTGGGCTCGATGAAGGAGCGCAAGACCATGCACAGGACACGTCGCGGGTGCTCCGTCCTCGGGATCTTGGCCGTCGGCGCCGGACTGGTCGTTGCACCACAGGCGCCGTCGGCCGCCGTCGCACGATGGGGTGCAATCCCACTCGCCTTCACCCCTACCGCGACCTCATCCCTCGGGAACGGCACGGCGTTCATCATCGGTGGCAGCGGGCTGGCTACCCCTGGCCCCAGCTACATCGACTCCGCTGTGTCGCTGTATCTGGAACCGCTCGGCTTCGAGGGCACCACGCAGGCGCTCACCACGCCCCAACAGCTCTACCCGTTCTTGGGCCCGTTCGGCGGAACGCTGGATGAATCGGTGGCGCAGGGCCAACAGGTCCTCTTCGAGGCGATCATGGCTCAATACCAGAACGGAGAACTGAGCGCGGAGAACCCCGCTGTGGTGTTCGGCTGGTCGCAGGGCGCCATCATCGAATCGATGGTGCAATACCAGCTCGCGGACGCGGGCGTGCCCAGTGACTACGTGCATTTCGTGATGATCGGCGACGTCAGTGCACCCAACGGTGGCATGCTCTCGCGCTTCAATCTGCCCGAAATCGGGCCGGTGAGCCTGCCGAGTCTGGGGCTGACGTTCAGTGGAGCAGGACCGTCCGACCTCTACCAGGCCGAGGTCTACAACCGGGAATACGATGGCTTCGCCGACTTCCCGCAGTACCCGATCAACTTCCTGTCGGTTCTCAACGCGATCTTCGGTATCGCCTTCCAGCACACCACCTATCTGGGGCTGACGGAGGACCAGATCGCCAACGCGATCCTGCTGCCCAACGTGTCAGAGGATTCGCTGACCAACTACTACATGATTCCCACCGAGGGGTTGCCGCTGCTGTACCCACTGTTGTTCTTCGGCAGTGGGGGGCAGGCGCTCTACGACTTGTTCGAACCGGTCACGCGCATCCTGGTGAACCTGGGCTACGGCAGCATCGAACACGGCTGGAGTGACGGACCCGCCGATGTGGCGACTCGGTTGGGTTTCCTGCCGGATCCGGACACGCTGGCGACGCTCATGCAGGAACTGCCGCAGGCCCTGAGCAACGCCTGGCAGCAGGGCGTCTCCGACTTCTTCGACGAGATCCTGCACCCGAGCGACACGCCGCCAGCCTTCTTCGCCGAGATGGAGGGATTCATCAACGCGATCTCCGACACCGAGATCGCGGACTTCTTCTCCTACTTCCCCACGCTGGACGATCTTTTCGGCAACTTCCCACCGCACACCGGCATTCCGCTGCTGGATGTGGGCAGCGCGTTGTTGTTCAACCTCCCGCAGGTCAACTACGACGTCTTCACCACGTTATTGGCCGAGGGCGATCTCCTGAATGCTCTCGGCACCACAATCGCGCTCGACGTGGGGATACTCCCGCTCGCCGTGCTCGGGGCGCTGCTCTGATTCGCCGTGAGGTGCTACCCGGCGCCTACCCGGCACTGGGCGGCCGATTCATGACCCGGTGGCGGTAGCCGTACCGGGGAACGAACCGGAAGCCGGTCGGCCCGGCGTTGGCGGCGGCCGCCGGCAACGCTGCCAGCCCGCCCATTCCTGCCATTCCGGCTCGGGGCATCGCACCGGCCTCCTCGGCAGCCATCCGGCTGGAGATCAGCGTCGCCGCAGCCTGATTGGCCGTACTGGGCGCGACGGGCCAACTCTGCGGAACGGACAGGGCGCCGATCTGCATGCTCCGGCCCAACGCGCCGGCCGGCGTTGCGGAACTGAAGCCGGACGTTCGGGCGGCGGCCTCTCCCACGTTCTTGGCGGCGCTTTCGGCTCCCTTCGCCAAGTCGGCCATGACGTCCCGCACGCCCGCGGGACCGGCGCCGGCGTGTTGCCAGCCGGCGAAAAACCGTCCGACGCCTTCGACGTACCGTGTCGGCAGCAGGTAGGACTGGCTCCAAGTGTTGATCGACTTCAAGGTGCCGACGTACTGCTGCAGCAATGCCGTCATCGGCGGTACGGCGGTTGCGGACTCCCCGGCCGTCACCGGCGGTGTCGCCGTCGCCATTCCCGCCTGCACCGCCGACTGCATCGGGGCCAATGTCTGCGACGCCGCAGAGTTTCCAGCGGACTGGGCGACGGCGGCGGCCTCGCCCGCGGGCCCGGCCGGATTGGTGGTCTGCGGCGGAGAGGTGAATTCCGACAGCTGGGTTGCCGCTGCAGAGCCGGCCGCGTAGGTGTACATCGCGGTGGCATCCTGCGCCCACATCTCCGCATACTGCGCCTCGGTGGCTGCGATCGCCGCGGTGTTCTGACCGAAGAAGTTGGTGGCGATCAACGTCATCAGCTGGACCCGGTTGGCCAGCACGACGGGCGGCGGAACCGTCATGGCGAACGCTGCTTCGAAGGCGGCCGCGGCGGCCTTGGCCTGGGAGGCCGCAAGCTCGGCCTGCCCGGCGGTGGTCTTGAACCAGGTGGTGAAGGGCAGTGCCGCCGCCGCCATGGCGGTGGCTGACGGCCCACGCCACGGGCCGCTGGTCAGGTCTGCGATGGTCATGTCGATCGCGGCCGCGGTCAGACTCAACTCTTGGGCCAGCACATCCCAGGCCCCCGCAGCTGCCAGCAGCGGGCCGGAGCCGGCTCCCGCGTACATCCGTGCGGAATTGACCTCCGGCGGCAGTGCCCCGTAGTCGATCACTCAGTCCCCTCGGGCGCTATCCGCCGAATGGGCGGCGCGGCATGACGGTGAGCTGGCTTCCGTAGCGCGGCCCGCCGAACCCCTTGAAGCCCGCTCCGGCCGCACCCGCAGCGCCCGCCGGCATTCCAGCCATCCCCATCGGGGGAGCCATCGGGGTGTTGCCGAGGATTCCGCTGCCGGCCGCGGCGCCGATCGGCTGCCAGGTGCCGCCCGACACCGGACCCAGCGCGGTCACCGGTGCCGGGGGAACGGCCCAGCCCGGCGGCACCGAGAGGCCACCCAGGGAGCCCGCGACACCGGTGGCGGCCTTCGCGGCACCCGAGGCGGCACCCGAGGCGGCGCTGGCGGCACCCGAGGCGGCGCCGGAGGCGCCCTTGGCGGCGTCCTTCGCCGCGTCGGCAAACATCTTCTCCAGGCCGGTGATACCGCTGAGGCCACGCCAGACCGCACAGAGGTTGTTCGAGTGCATGCTCACCTGGCTGACGGACTCGTCAATGAGGTCCTTGCCCAACAGGTAGTTGGGGTCCTTGAGGATGTCATCAGCTGGGGTGCCCGTGCTTTCGGCCGACAGCGGGCGGAACAGGTTCTGCAGGGCGGTAGATGCCCGTGCCGCCTGATCCGTGCCGGTCGCCGCGGTGCCCGTCCCGACGTCGCCGCCCGGGTTGGTCGGGTTGGGCGGTGAGGTGAACTCGTTGAGCTGGGTGGCCGCGCTGGACTGGGCGTGGTAGCCGTACATCGCCAACGTGTCCTGCGCCCACATCTCGCTGTGCTCGGCCTCAGTTGCCGCGATCGACGGGGTGTTCTGTCCGAGGATGTTGGTGGCGACCAGCTGCTGCAGGAGTTCGCGGTTCGCGGTGACCGCAACCGGCGGCACCGTCTGGGCGTGTGCCATCTCGTAGGCGGCTGCGGCGGCGCGGCCCTGGGCGGCGGCCTGCTCGGCCTGCGCTGCGGTGAGTTCCATCCAGTTCACATACGGCGTGACCGCCGTGACCATGGCCGTGGAGGCCGGGCCCAGCCATTCCTCTGAAGTCAGCTGGCTGATGATGGACCGATACTGCGCTGCAATGGATTTCAGTTCTGCGGCCAGTGAGCTCCACGCCGAGGAAGCCACGACCATCGGCTCCGAGCCCGGCCCGGAGTAGATCAACGTGGAGGTGATCTCCGGCGGTGTCGACAAGTAGTCCATCGCGGTGGCCTAACCGGCTGCGGCTGCGTTGGCAGCCTCGGTAGCGGCGTATTCGGTGGCGCCCTTGCTCAGCGCGTTGACGAACATCTCGTGGACGGCCAGCGCCTGGGCGCTCACCGCCTGGTAGGTCTGGCCGTGGGCGGCGAACTGGGCAGCGGTCAGCGCCGAAACTTCGTCCGCAGCAGCCGGGACCACACCGGTGGTGGGCGTGGCGACTGCGGCACTGTGGGCGGCCAGCGCCGACCCGATGGTCCGCAGATTGGCGACCGCAGCCAGCAGCGCCTCGGGCTGCGTGGTGACGAACGACATGAATGCTCCTCGTCGAAGTCTCTCCGCGATCGCAAAATTGACGACCGCGACGCCATTGAGCGCAGGGCCGACGTTATGCGATCTGACTGCCGAAATGCAGCCTCGAAAGGGCCTTTTCGGAGACTGTCAGCAGCTGTTCATTGACAGTTGGCAAACGCAGCCGAAATTTTCACCAGGCGTCTCCGGGGCGTTGGTTTGCCTTCACCTGTTGTTCACCATTGCCCGCACCGCGTCGGCCAACAAACGCAGGGTCGATTCCCGTCCCGGAGCGGTGGCGGGGTCGGTTCCCCGCCGGGCCGATGCGACCGGGTTGAGCATCACCTCGTCCACGCCGAACCTGTTCGCCAGATCCTGCAACTGCGCCAGCGCGTCGGACGGCGTGCCGACCACGGCCCGCTCGAGTTCGCGTTGCGCGACCTGGTGTTGCTGGGGGGTCAGCGTGGTCTCTTGGGCGTCTTCGACCAACTCCACGGGCCGCTGCGGTTGCCCGGTTGCCGCGCGGGCATGCATCTGCAGGTAGGGGAGGATCAAATCCGTTGCTGCCTGCTGTGTTTCGGCAACGACGACGTTGACCGTCAGGAATGCGACCGGTCCGGCGGCGAACTCGCTCGGCACGAACTGTGAGCGGTAACACTCCAGTGCCTCGCCGGTTTGCTCGCCGAACAGATGGTGACCGAACACATAGGGCAGTCCCTTGGCGGCGGCGACGCCGGCCGATTCCACCGACGAGCCCAGCACGAAGACCCGCGGTCGCGTCAGTGCGTGGGGCGTCGACTTGAGCAGGTAACTGCGATCGGGCAGCTGCAGCGACACACCGGCGGGGCCCAGCAGGGCGATCACGTCGTCGAGGTGATCGGGGAACTGATCGGTGGTGCGGTCGTCGCGACCGCCGCGCAACACCGTGGTCGCGATCGGGTCGGCGCCGGGTGCCCGCCCGATCCCCAGGTCGATCCGGCCGGGGTGGGCAGCCTCCAGCAGCGCGAACTGCTCGGCCACGGCCAGCGGTGCATGATTGGGCAGCATGACTCCGCCCGCACCGACGCGAATATGCGACGTGGCAGCGGCGATCATCGCGGTCAGCACGGCCGGACTGGTGGCGGCAACCGAGGGGAGATTGTGGTGCTCGGCAAGCCAGTAGCGGGTGTAGCCGAGGTCGTCGGCCATCCTCGCGAGTCGCATCGTCGCCGCCAGCGCGTCCGGGGTTGTCTGGTCGGCGCGGACCGGCGTGAGGTCGAGGACGGAGAGGCGCACAGCGGCGATCTTGCCATCACCGGGGCGGCTGTCGCCGTTCGTACATCACGCGTTCTGATTTCGTTAACCCGACTCACGCACAGTTACCGGTGATGGACACCGATGACGAGCTCGGCAACATGACGCCGGCCAGCCCCCCCGAGCCGTGGGAGATCGGCCGTCCGCAGCCGGTGGTGGAACAACTGGTGGCTTGCGGAGCGCTGCGCGGCAAAGTTCTCGACCCCGGTACCGGTTCGGGGCACCACGCGATTCACTATGCAGCCCATGGCTATTCGACCACCGGGCTGGACTCTTCTCCAGCCGCCATCGCGGCCGCGCAACGTAACGCGGCCCAAGCCGGTGTGAGCGTGGATTTCCAGGTGGCCGACGCAGTGGAGCTCATCGGGTTCGACGGCCGCTTCGACACGGTGGTCGACAGCGCGTTCTACCACCTGTTCCAAGACGATGAAGAAACCCAGCTGCGATACGCGCACAACCTGCACCGGGCCACCAAGCCCCAAGCACGGCTGTTCATGTTCGAAGCCGGACGCCACAACGTCAACGGCTGGCAATTGGACGGAATGTCACCCGAGCGCTTCGGCCCGCTGCTCGAATCCGCCGGATGGCGCATCGACCACATCGGGACCACGACTTACCAAGGCACGTTCGAACCCAGCGCCTTCACCGACATGATTGCGGTCATGGAGGCGATGGGCCGCGAGGACCTGCTGCCAGGGGTACGGGCGCTGGCCGAGCGATTCGCGTACCTGCAACCGCTGCTCGAAGACAACCTGGTGCACATGCCGTTCTGGGCGGTCGCCGCCACCCGCCTCGATTAGCTGTCACCATGAAGGTATGTGCGGGCGTTTCGCGGTAACCACTGATCCGGCGTTGCTGGCTGCCCGGATCGATGCGATCAATGAGATACCGGCCGACGCCGCGACCGGCCCGAATTACAACGTGGCCCCCACTGACGGCATCGCGACCTTGGTCAGCAGGCACCCCGAGGGGCATCAAGACGGCGGTTCAGCAAGCCTCGACGAAGGACAGGAGAAGCTGGGACCGCCGCATGAACACGGTGATCAGCCGACGCGACGGCTCCGGCTGATGCGCTGGGGACTGGTGCCGCCGTGGACCGAGGCCGGTCCCGACGGGGCACCGGCGTCCGGTGGCCCGTTGTTGATCAATGCCCGCGCCGACAAGGTCACCACCTCACCGGCGTTCCGTGTGGCGGCAGAGCGGCGGCGCTGCCTGGTGCCGATGAGCGGCTACTACGAATGGCGCGCAGAGCCGGGTGGTTCAGTGCGGCTCGACGCAGGTGAGGTGAAGCCGGCACCGTCCGGCCAGGCCCGACGCGGCGCACGCAAGACGCCGTTCTACATCCACGGTGACGGCGCCATGCTGTATGCGGCCGGCCTGTGGTCGGTCTGGCGCCCCAACCGGCTGTCCGACGCGGTGCTCAGCGTCGCGATCATCACCACCGAGGCCGTCGGGGAACTGGCGGGGATTCACGACCGGATGCCGTTGCTGTTGCCCGAAAACCATTGGGACACTTGGCTGAACCCGGACTCGGATGTCGACACCACGCTGCTGGCCCGCCCGCCGGACGTCACCGGGATCGCGGTGCGTGAGGTCTCGACGCTGGTCAACAGCGTGCGCAACAACTCACCCGAGCTGATCGCACCGGCCAAGCCGCAACCCGAGCAGGCCTACCTGCTCTGACGACCGACCAGACTGCGCTGCTCCAACGCGTATTCCTCGTCGGTGAGACCCAGCCCGGTCAGGGCTGCACGTACCCGGGCGGGTTGACCGAGTCGACCCACAAGTCCACGCCCAGGTCGCTGCCGGGCACGCAGTCATAGACCGACAGATCGGTGACGCCGGAGTCCACCAGCACGTCCTCGCACAGCAGGGAGTTGCCGGTGTACTCGCGGGCCGGCTTGGTCACGATGGCGTATGCGGCGTCGGCGTAGATCTCGGGAGTGCGAGAGCGTGCCATCGCCTCATCCCCGCCGAGCAGGTTCTGCACCGCAGCGGTCGCGATCATGGTGCGCGGCCACAGCGTGTTGGAGGCGATACCGTGCCCGCGCAGCTCCTCGGCCATGCCGAGCGCGCACAGCGTCATCCCGAACTTGGCCATCATGTAAGCGGTGGGCTTGAGCCATTGAGGCTCCAACCGGATCGGCGGCGAGAGCGTCAGGATGTGCGGATTGTCGCGGCCGATCATGTGCGGGATGCAGGCCTGCGACACCGCGTAGGTGCCGCGCACCTCGATGCCGTTCATCAGGTCGAAGCGCTTGAGCGGCACCTCGAGTATCGAACCGAGGTTGATCGCCGAGGCGTTGTTCACACAGATGTCGATCCCGCCGAACCGTTCGACGGCGGCGGCCACCGCCCCTGCCACGGCATCTCCGTCGCGGATGTCACCGACGATCGGCAGCGCCTGTCCGCCGGCCTCTTCGATTTCGGCGGCCGCGGTGTAGATCGTGCCGTCGAGCCTCGGGTGGGGTTCGGCGGTCTTGGCGATCAGCGCGATGTTGGCGCCGTCTCGGGCGGCCCGCTTGGCGATCGCCAGCCCGATGCCACGGCTGGCACCCGAAATGAACATGGTTTTACCGGAGAGAGGGCCTGAATTGGGCATGGCTGTCAGCCTAGGCCGTGGGGACCGCGCAGCGTGGGTGCTGCGGATCATTTCGTCTCGGCGGTAGGACTGTTCCGGCGGCTGGGTCGCGCTTACGACGTAAACTGACCCCCGGTGGACATTCGGCCTCAGGTCCGCCGCGTGGCAGCGGGGATCGCTGCCACGCGCGGGACTTGTCGTGGTCCGCTGGCCGTCTGGTCGGTGCACTGAGAGGGGGTCCACGTGGATGCCGATGACCTCGGTGCTCAGCGGCTGCCCGCCGAGACCGAGCCGCCCGACACCTTCGGCAGATTCGACGGCTCCCGCCCGTCGGCGCAGCTGAGCCGTGAGGGCATCCTGGAGATGGCCATCGACTTCATCGATCGCCAGGGGCTGTCGAAATTGACGATGCGCGCCCTGGGCGCGGCCTGCGGGGTCGAGGCGATGGCGCTCTACCGCTATGTGCATGGGCGTGGTGACCTGCTCAGCGGCGTCGTGGACCACATCATCGACCGGCTGTACGCGGACCAGCTCGCGGCCCGGCGCCAGGAAGACGGCTGGCAGGACTACCTCGTGCGGCTGGCCCACGGGGTACGCCAGATCGCGCTCGACCATCCCGAGGTGTTCCCGCTGGTCGCCACCCAGGCGCCGGAGGCGCCCTGGGTTCGACCTCCACTGCGCAGTCTGCGGTGGATGGAGAGTTTCCTGGACACGCTGATCTCCTACGGATTCGATGACGGTGCCGCGGTGGCGGCCTACCGCTCCTACACCACGTTCCTCATCGGTCACCTACTCCTGGAAGTGTCGGCACGCGGTGCCGAACTGCACCCCGACGAGGCCCTCCTCGATGACCGGGGCGAGCGCTGCGTGCGCGACCTGACCGCCTACCCGCACCTGCTGCGCCTGCAGCCGAAGCTGTCGCAGGATCGCAGCGCCGCCGAATTCGAGGAGGCGCTGGAGTCCATGCTGGACCGGCTCGAGCTGCTGCTCGTACGGCGGTGAGACAGCAAACCCGCCTGATGTTTACGGCGTAAATGCCGTGGGTATCGCGTGTACTGCAACGCTGTCACACATGGGAGGGGCTCACGATGGGTTGGGCAGACAAAGCCAGGAACGCCGCACAGGATGTCGCGGGCAAGGCGAAGGAAGCCGCCGGCAAGGTCACCGGCGATAACGACCTCAAAAACGAGGGCAAGGTCGACCAGGGCAAGTCGAGCCTGAAGAAGGCCGGCGAGAACGTCAAGGACGCCTTCAGGAACTAGCAGGCGAGAACACCGCCCCGCGCGCCGAATAAGGCGCGCGGGGCGGTGGCATCTTCGGGGCGTCCGCGGCCTAGGTTTACAACGTAAACAAACGCGCGTAGCTTCGAGCACATGCTGTCCGGTTTGCGCCGTAAACTCAGCCGTGGCACCGCCGGGCGCCGAAAAGCCGCCGCATCCGAGCGGGCGAACACGTCTGCGCCCCCGGCCCACACGGCCGGCCTCCAGGCGCGGGACGCCCCGGGCGGCGCGGTCGAAGAAGAGCTGCACGTCCTGGTGGAGCGTCGCGGTTCAGCACTGCTGGTACATGCAGGTGGCAGCGTTGATGCGTCCAACATCGCCCTCTGGCGGCGGCTGGTGGGGGAAGCCGCGGCGGTGGTCACAGCTCCCGGACCATTGATCATCGACACCAGCGGACTGGAGTTCATGGCCATCTGCGCATTTCCGTTGCTGGTCGAGGAATCGGCCGGCTGCCGCCGCCGCGGCATCCGGCTTTGTCTGGTCAGCGACCAACACATCGTTGCCCGCGTGCTGGCTGCCACGGGTCTCGATGCCGAATTGGCCTTCGCGGGAAGCGTTGACGACGTCCTCGGTGGCGCGCGCAATGATCTCGGGCCACTCCTGGACGGCTGACGGTGGCAACCGCGGTCACTACGCCTGTATGTCGGCGGTGATCGCACTGGTCAGGCGGATCAGATCCGCGGGTGCCACCGCCACGTCCCAGCCGCGTTGCCCCGCGCTGCACAGCACCCGGTCATAACCCAGCGCTGAGGTGTCCACCACCGTCGGCAGAGCCTTGCGCTGCCCGAGCGGCGAGATCCCGCCCAGGACGTAACCGGTCGCCCGTTGTGCCGCCGCCGGGTCGGCCATCGCGGCCTTGGGCACCCCGAAGGCGGCGGCGACCGCCTTGAGCGACAGCTTCGCCGGAACCGGCAGCACCGCGACCGCCAGCCCGCGCGGAATTGCCACCACCAGCGTCGTGAAGATCTGTTCGGGTCGTACGCCGTCGGGCCCCTGGGCTGCGAGCTGCTCGACGGCTTCGGCCCCGAAAGCGCGCTGGTCGGGCTGATGGTGGTAACGCAGCACCTCGTAGGGCACCTGCGCAGCGATCAGGGCGGCGATGGCTCGGGTTGCCGCGCGACTCACCGCGCCAGGATACGGCCGGGAATTAGCCCCGCGGCCGACGCTGTTGAGTAAGGCGGTTGGCGTGGTCGCTGCGCCCGGCCGTCGGTCACGGCCCTAGGATCGGAAAGGAGTCGCCTATGTCAACGGCGATCGGTCTGCTGGAACGCGAGCTATCGGCTGGGCTGGTTGTGGGCACCGCGACAGAAGGGACAGCAGCGATCGAGATGGCTGACGGCGAGAGTGCGCCCGGTATCGGAACCGAAGCGTCGACAGATGGCAACGTTCCGGTGCGTTCGGATGAGACCGACGAGCAGCTGACAGCTCGGTTCGAACGCGACGCGATCCCCCTGCTCGACCAGCTCTACGGCGGTGCGCTGCGCATGACGCGCAATCCGGCCGACGCGGAGGATCTGTTGCAGGAGACCATGGTCAAGGCCTACGCCGGGTTCCGCTCGTTTCGGGACGGCACCAATCTCAAGGCGTGGCTGTACCGCATTCTGACTAACAGCTATATCAACAGCTACCGCAAGAAGCAGCGCAGCCCCGCGGAGTATCCGACCGACGAGATCACCGACTGGCAACTGGCTGCCAACGCCGAGCACACTTCGACGGGGCTGCGCTCGGCAGAGGTGGAAGCGCTGGAGACGCTGCCTGACACAGAGATCAAAGAGGCACTGCAGCAGCTTCCCGAAGAGTTCCGGATGGCGGTGTATTACGCCGACGTCGAAGGATTCCCGTACAAGGAGATCGCCGAGATCATGGATACGCCGATCGGCACGGTGATGTCGCGCCTGCACCGCGGCAGGCGACAGTTGCGCAGTCTGCTGGCCGATGTAGCCCGCGACCGTGGATTCATCCGCGACGGTCAGGCTTCAGAGGAGGTGTCGTCGTGACCGACCACTCGCCGGACTGCAACACCCCGCCGGACGCCGGCGGAGCCGACGCCAACTGCTCGGAGGTGATCGCCGAGGTATGGACGCTGCTCGACGGCGAATGCACGGCGGAGACCAAGGAGAAGCTGCGTCAGCACCTGGAGCAATGCCCGGGCTGTCTGCGCCACTACGGGGTCGAGGAACGGATCAAGACGCTGATCGCTCGCAAGTGCAGTGGCGACAAGGCTCCGCGGCGCCTCTACGAACGAGTACGGCTGGAGATCAGCCGGACCACGATCATCCACCGCGAGGGCTGAGTCGGGTCGCCAACATGGCCCGGCATAGCCGCTAACGGCAGCAAGCCCGGCCTGAGGCCGGGCTTGCAGTCAGCTCTTATGGTGCGGCTGAACCGACGCTCTAAGCGTTGGGTCGCTTGCCGTGGTTGGCTTTGCTGTGCTTGCGATCGCGCTTCTTGCGGCCACGTTTTGCCATGATTGGCCCTCCTAGCAGGTATTCCGGCTGGTCAGTCTTTCACACCGCCGGGTGTGACGCGTGGCGGGGCCTGGAATCGGCCCCGCCGTCGCATCACCGCACCGCGGTCGTGCTCAGTGCACCGAGAAGGTCCGCGCGCCGGCCAGGGTCTGCGGCACGAGCGCGGGCGGGGTCGGAGGGGCCGGCGGGTTTTCCAGTGCGGGCACCGCGGACATGGGAGTTCCGGGCGGCGTCAGCGAGCTGACATCGGTCGGCATGATCGAGCCGACGCCGGGCACCACCTTGTTGAGCATGCCGTTGAGCACCTGCAGGAACGAGTTCGCGGCGTTCACGCCCGCCGAAGAGCTTCCTACGGCCGGTCCGGGCACGCCGAGCGGGCTGGGGGCACCCAGCGCGTTGGGCACGCCGAGCGGGCTGGGGGCGCCCAGTGCGTTGGGCACGCCGAGGGGACTGGGGGCGCCCAGCGGGGTGTCGAGGGGGGTCGGGATCGGCAGCGAGTCATCGACCAGTGTCGGCGCCGCTTTGGCGGACGCGACGCCGAATCCCAGCGTGGCGAGCGCCATCGACGCGGCGCAGATCAGGGTCAGCCGCACTCGGGGCTGGGCAAGACGGTTTACAGACAACGCGCTACTCCCTCAAGTTCGATCTCAACTTGTGCCGCGTCACGGCGATTTCGTCACGCGTTCAAAACACTCGAGTAACGGTGCTATGCAATTGTCACAACAGAAACACGACACGATCACGGATCGAACTCTCTAAGTCCTCTTATTTATCTTGGAGTTCGCTTACCCGAACGCCGTGCCCGACGGCCCGAGGGGGTTGTGGTTCGATAGGGCCTAGCTTTTTGATGTACGCAATCGTTGAACTGGTGATGAACGAGGTGAAGATGGCCGAGGACGTTCGCGCGGAGATCGTGGCCAGCGTGCTCGAAGTGGTGGTCCACGAGGGCGACCAGGTCAACGAGGGCGACACCGTGGTGCTGCTGGAGTCGATGAAGATGGAGATCCCGGTGCTGGCCGAGGTCGCCGGCACCATCACCAAGGTCGCCGTGCAAGTCGGTGACGTTATCCAGGCCGGCGATCTGATCGCCGTGATCAGCTGATCGCTTGACCGGCGCAGGTTAGCCGATGTCAACCCTCGGTGATCTGCTCGCCGAACACACCGTCTTGCCCGGCAGTGCGGTGGACCACCTGCATGCCGTGGTCGGGGAGTGGCAACTGCTGGCGGACCTGTCGTTCGCCGATTACCTGATGTGGGTGCGCCGCGACCCCTACGCCGACGGAGCACTGGTGTGCGTGGCGCAATGCCGGCCCAACACCGCGCCCACAGTGCTGCTCAGCGACGCCGTCGGCACCATTGCTGCTCCGGAGCAGATGCCGCTGGCGGTCGCGGCGTTCGAGTCGGGCACGATTTGGCGCGAAGGCTCGGAAGGCGCTGCCGGACAACGCAATATCGAAGCGGTGCCGGTACGGCACGGCGATCGGATTGTGGCCGTGTTGACCCACCAGACCGCGCTGACGGGCGGCCGTGAGTCCAGCCGGCTGGAGGCGGCCTACTTGGATTGCGCGGCAGACCTGGTGCACATGCTCTCTGAGGGCACCTTCCCCGACGTCGGCGACATCGCGGTGTCACGCTCGAGTCCGCGAGTGGGAGACGGCTTCATCCGGCTGGCCGTCGACGGCACGGTCCGATACGCCAGCCCGAATGCCGTGTCGGCTTACCACCGCATGGGCCTGGCCGCCGAGCTGGCGGGGCATGACCTGGTCGCCATCACCCGACCGCTGATCTCCGATCCGTTCGAGGCGCACGAGCTGGCCGAGCATGTGCGTGAGTCACTCTCCGGGGGATCGAGCATGCGGTTCGAGGTCGACGCGGCCGGAGCGGTGGTGCTGCTGCGGACCCTGCCGCTGATCGTGCACGGCCAGCCGGCCGGGGCCGCGGTGCTGGTGCGCGATGTCACCGAGGTGAAGCGCCGCGACCGCGCGCTGCTCTCCAAGGACGCGACCATTCGAGAAATCCACCACCGGGTGAAGAACAACCTGCAGACCGTGGCGGCACTGCTGCGGCTCCAGGCCCGCCGTACCGCCAGTACCGAAGGGCGTGAGGCGCTGCTGGAGTCAGTGCGGCGGGTGTCGTCGATCGCTTTGGTCCACGAAGCGCTGTCGATGTCGGTCGACGAAGTGGTGAACCTCGACAAGGTGATCGACCGCATCCTGCCGATGATGAATGACGTTGCCAGCGTGGATATCCCGATCCATATCGCCCGGATCGGTTCGATCGGTCCGCTGGACGCCGACCGGGCCACCGCCTTGATCATGGTGATCACCGAACTGGTGCAGAACGCGATCGAGCATGCCTTCGGGCCAGACGCGGATCGGCGTGCGGTGACAATCCTGGCTGAACGCTCGGCGCGCTGGCTCGACGTGGTGGTTCGCGATGACGGTCACGGACTTCCCGACGGGTTCCGGCTGGAAACCTCCGACCGGCTGGGCCTGCAGATCGTCAACACGCTGGTCTCAGCGGAGCTCAACGGCTCGCTGACCGCGCAAGACGCGCCAGGTGGGGGGACCGAGATGGTGCTGCGGATTCCGGTCGGGGGTCGCCGGCTCCGTCAGGCGTTGTGAGCTTCCTGGGCTTCTGGGCTTCGTTGGGTGCGTTGGGTGCGCCCAGTTGGAATCTGACGACGTGAGGTGGGCGTGTCGTGTCGTGAGATTCCAACTCGCGGCCCAGTTCAGAACCGGTCGACCCCGACACAAAAACGACGCGGCCCCGACCAAGTCGGGGCCGCGTCGTTGTCTGTCTGAGATCAGACCCCGCTGCGCGCCCGGGTCCGAGCGTTGCGGCGCTTGAGCGCGCGACGCTCGTCCTCGCTCATGCCTCCCCATACGCCGGCGTCCTGGCCGGTCTCCAGCGCCCAGGTCAGGCACTCGGTGACCACCGAGCAACGGGTGCAGACCTGCTTAGCGGAAGCAATCTGGGCGAGAGCCGGCCCGCTGTTTCCCACCGGGAAGAACAGCTCCGGGTCCTCGTCGCGACAGACCGCCTTGTGGCGCCAATCCATAGGTCTCCAACTCCTTACTTTGGGCGCAGCGGGATGCGCTTTACATTTCGGCTGTGTATACGCGGCGCAAGAAATTGTTACGGCTTGCATCCGATGGTTCGATCGTTTCACAGCCTGGACAGATGTCAAGAGGGCGCGTTATCACGTGGCCAAGGTCACGATTGCGCGGGGCTGGTGCCAGTGTTCACATCATGCATGTACTACAGTGGGCTCAACTGTGCGCTCATCAAGCGATTTGAGCGCTATCTCCGCAGGTCAGCGGGATTCCTGTACTGGAGGCGCGACGACGTCCAGCGCGTCGGGAACAGCGCGGAACGTCATAGTGGCACGCAATCCGAGATATTCGCCATCGATCTGCGTCGCGATCGGTGTGTCGCCGGCATCCACCCGTAACATGGCCACGTCGTCGTCGCGGATGAGTTGTTTGGCGCTCAGCTTCGGCCGTTTCGACAGCATCTGCCGAACTAGCCTCAGCGTGGGTAGAACTCTCAGGCTGGTGGTCGCGAACACGCCCATTCCCGCCTCGAAAGTGGTTTCGGGGTTGGTCCACACGCATCGCTCGTCGGCGTAGGTCCACGGGGCGCAGTTCGAAACGAACACGAAATGCACCCCGTCGATCGGTTGATCGTCGCCCAGCTGCAGTGTCAACGTCGGCGGACGCCGGGTGGCGGCCAGCACCGTGGGGACGGCCGCCCGGATGTAGCGCAGCGGGGTGACGGCGTGCCCCTTCTCGCGTTGGGCTTCCACCGCGGCCACCACTTCGCCGTCGAGTCCCATGCCCGCGTTGAGGACCGACCACCGCTCGCCGCAGTCGATGAGACCGATCCGGCGCCACGCGGAGCCCGCCGGTTGGTTGATCAACTCGATGAGCTGATTGGTGGCGACGATCGGGTCGGCCGCGAGGCCCAGCGAACGCGCGAAAACGTTCGCCGATCCGCCGGGCACCACCGCTACCGCGGGCACATGCGCCGGTGGCGGCGAACCCGGCGCCCCGAGCAGGCCGTTGACCACGCCGTGCACGGTCCCGTCGCCGCCGTGCGCGATCACCATGTCGATGCCGTCCCGGGCCGCGGCCTGGCTGATCTCGGCGGCATGGCCGGGATAGTCGGTGTGCACCACGGTCAGGTCGAGGCGGCTCTTGAGTGCGTGGGCGAGCAGGTCGCGCCCCGCCGCCGTGGTGGATGTGGCATTGGGGTTCACGATCAGCACGGCGCGCACGAGATACGAGTCTATGGGCACCCGAGGAGATGGACCGGGTGGTTACGCTGGCGGCGTGAAAGCCGTCGCTGACTTGCCGCGCGCTGTACTGGGCGCGGGCCTGATCGTTGCTGTGCAGGGCGCGGCCGCACTGGTTGTCGCGGTGGTGCTGGTGCTGCGGGCCTTGGCCGGCGCGGATCAGCATGACGCCAACGGCTACGGCACGGCCGCATATTTCGCCTTCATCGGTGCCGCAGTCTTGGCGGCCGGGTGGGCGCTGCTGCGGGGCCGGCGGTTCGGGCGCGGTATCGCGGTCTTCGCCAATCTGCTGCTGCTGCCGGTCGCCTGGTACTTGGGAGTGGGTTCGCACCGCTGGGGTTACGGCGTGGTGGTCGGCGTGGCGGCGGTGGCGGTGCTGGCGGCGTTGTTCAGTCCGGCGGCGCTGCGCTGGGCGGAACGACGCCCATAGCCGACAGGATCGTGCCGAACTTCGTCACGGTTTCGTCCAGTTCCTCGTCCGGGTCGGATTCGGCGACGATCCCGCCCCCGGCGTGGGCCAGCGCAGATCGACGATCGGCGGACAGTTGGGCGCAGCGGATCGACACCACCCATCGGCCGTCGCCGTCGGCGTCGCACCAGCCGACCGCGCCGGCGTAGAAGCCCCGGTCGCCCTCCAGCTCAGTGATGAGGTCGACCGCCGCGGCGGTCGGAACGCCGCCGACCGCGGCCGTTGGATGCAGTGCCAGCGCCAAATCCAGTGCGGTGGTGGAAGTGTCGCGCAGTCTTCCGGTGATCGGGGTGTTCAGGTGCCACACCGCGGAGGTGCTGCTGAGCTGTGGCTCCGGTGCCACGTCGAGTTCGGTGCACAGTCGCCCGAGGGCCGTACGCAGCTGGTCGACGACCAACTGATGCTCGTGGCGATTCTTTCCGGACGCGGCCAGCGCGGTTCCGTTGGCGGTGTCGAGGGCAGGGTCGGGGGAGCGCGGCGCCGAACCGGCGAAGGGCCGGCAGATGACCCGATCGCCTTCACGGGCGACCAACAGCTCAGGACTGGCGCCCACCAAGACGGTGCCGGCATAAGCCTCCCCGGCAGCGCTCAAGTCGACCAGGTAGCCGTAGCCGCTCGGGTCGGCGGCGACCAGTCGGTGCAGCAGGGTGCCGGCATCCAATGGGGCATCGGCAGCCAGGCGCAGCCCGCGGGCCAGCACCACCTTCTGCAGGGCGCTGTGCGGTGCGGTCAATTCGTCCAGGGCCCGGCGGATGCGGGCTCGGTGCTCGTCGGGCGGTGGAATCTGTTCGACGATGCGGACCGCCGGAAGTGTCGCGTGCCGTGGCAGGGGCAGCGTCTCATCGCGCCGCACCTCGCGCGGGACGAACAATGCCGCAGCGGCATCCGGGCGGAAAGGCAATGCACCCACCACAATTGGTGCTTCGCCGCAGGATAGAGCGGCCTGGGCGGCGGCGACGTCGGCGAACTGGGCTGTCAACGCGTCGGCCGACAGTGTCCCGGAGGGGCCGGACAGCACAAACGGCGGTGTCGGCAACCCTCAGGCTCCCGGTCCGGTCAGGCCGAGGGCGATGAGCTGGCGCACACCGTGCTCGAAACCACACACGGCGACCGCGGCCGCGGCCATCGCGAATCGTGCTCCGTCGGCCAACGGCAGCTCCAGCCACCGCGTGATCACCGCCCGGGAGAAGTGCCCGTGTCCGACAAACACCACGTCACGTGAGGTGAGCTGCCGCAGTGCCAACGCCACCATCCGGTCGGCCCGGTCGCTGACCTGGGCCACCGTCTCGCCGCCGGCGCTGCCGTGTGTCCAGATCAGCCAGTCGGATTCGGATTCGCGGATCTGCGCGGTGGTCAGTCCCTCATAGCGGCCGTAGTCCCACTCAGCGAGGTCGTCGGAGATCTCATCGACGTGCAGTCCGGCCAGCTCAGCGGTCGTCTGGGCGCGGTGGCGCGGGCTGCAGATCACCAGCGGATTGTTCAGCGCCAGCGTGGCCAGGGTCGCTCGGGCGGCAACGGCTTGGCGACGGCCCGTCTCGGTCAACTCCAGATCGGTGCGCCCGGTGTGGCGACCGCTGCGGGACCACTCGGTTTCCCCGTGGCGCAGCAGCAGAAGGCGGTGCTCCTCGATCCCCACGCCCGTCGATTCTGCCCGACGGCGGACATCGGCCCACGTTTGGTGCTCCGGGAAGCAAGCCGTGCCAGTATGTCGGTGTGACGGGGATGCGGATCTTGGCGGTCGCCAATCAGAAAGGCGGCGTGGCCAAGACTACGACGGTGGCTTCGCTGGGCGCGGCGATGGCCGAACTGGGTCAGCGGGTGTTGCTGGTGGACCTCGACCCGCAGGGCTGTCTGACCTTCTCGCTGGGGCATGATCCCGACAAACTGCCGGTGTCGGTGCACGAGGTGCTGCTCGGCGACGTGGAGCCCAATACGGCATTGGTGCCGACCGACGAGGGGATGACCCTGTTGCCGGCCAACATCGACCTGGCCGGCGCCGAGGCGATGCTGCTGATGCGGGCCGGCCGTGAGTACGTCCTGAAGCGGGCGCTGGCCAAGCTGGAAGACGAGTTCGATGTGGTGGTCATCGACTGCCCGCCGTCGCTGGGTGTGCTCACCCTCAACGGGCTCACGGCGGCCGGTGAGGTGATCGTGCCGCTGCAGTGCGAGACGCTGGCGCATCGAGGGGTCGGCCAATTCCTGCGTACCGTCTCCGACGTCCAGCAGATCACCAACCCCCAGCTGCGGCTGCTGGGCGCGCTGCCGACGCTGTACGACTCGCGCACCACCCACAGCCGCGACGTGTTGCTCGACATCGCCGACCGCTATGACCTGCCGGTACTGGCTCCGCCGATCCCGCGGACGGTGCGTTTCGCCGAGGCCAGCGCATCGGGCGCATCGGTGATCGCCGCCCGTAAGAACAAGGGCGCGCAGGCTTATCGGCAGCTGGCCGAGGCATTGCTGGAGTATTGGAAGAACGACAGGCCGCTGCCCACTTTCACTCCCGAGGTCTAACCTTCCCCACCCCGGCGAGGTTCCCCACCCCGGCGAGCGTGCGTGTCTGTCCGGCGACACGCCGGTCGGTGACGGGCAACTGCGCACGCTCGCCCAGCTGCTCGCGCAGCGGCTCAGCCCAGCGGCTCAGCCCAGCGCGACCACGGTGTCACCGCGCTGCTCCAGCACGGTGGGACCCGACACCGCCGGAAACACCGACGACACTCCGGGCGGGCGGCTGACCGGGATGATGCGTTCCGGTGCCCCGGTGCTCTGGTCGAAAACACCGACCCCGCCGGTCACCGGGATCAGGAGGCGATCGGCCATCCGCGCCGCGGGCCCCAACGGAACCGCCGCTCCCGACCCCGGGATGGTGTAGCGATAGGTCAGCGTTCCGGAGTCGAAGGCCATCACGGAGTCGCCGGTCCACCAGCAGATCAGCCCGGTGGGCCGCGATACCGGCAGTGCGGCGCTTTCGGGGGTGGGCTTGGCCGGCAGCAGAGTTTTGGCGATCGTGGTGCCCGTCTGGTCGACCACTTCGATCCGGGGCTGTGGGGTCGGCAGGTAGACGGCGGTGTTGGCGCCGGTGTCGGAGTCGGTCACCGCCAGCACCCGCGCACCGGAGTCCGCGGTCACTCCGCGCTCGGCGATCTGCTGGATCTCCGGCTCGTCTTCTTCCTTACCCGCGCGCAACAGGGTCAGTTGCAGGTCGGAGCGGCCCGGGCAGGACTCCAGCACCGAGACCGCCGAGGAGGCCGCCGCCGCTGAGACCAGGGTGCAGCCCTGTCCGCGGCCGCGCGCCGACGGTTTCACCCGGGCATCGATCTCCCCGTAGGACATCACTCGGACCAGATCCGAACGCCACAGTTCCAGGCGGGTGGGGCCGGCAGACAGTATTGAGCTGCCCTCGGAGGTGACGCGCACGGTTCGGTCGGCATAGCTGGTTCGGGCCGGTCCGCGCAGGCCGTCGGCGGCCACGACCGCGCTGACCTGGCCGCAGCCGCGGGAATCGGGATAGACCGCGACGGCGTAACGATAGATCCAGGTCACCGCGCACAGGTCGACGTCGCGGGTATAGCTCCAGCGCTCCTCACCGGTGGCCGGGTCACGCCCGCTCATCCGCGGACCGTCACCGGTGATCACCGTGCCGGAGACCAGTACCGGCGCCCAGGTGGCCGGGCTGGGCGCCGTCCACAGCTGTGACAACGCCGCCGGCACCATCGCCGCCGACGGGGGATTGGTCGCCGAGTCCGATGCCGGCCGGCTGATCGTGGCGCGGGCATCGCTGGTCCACCAGATGACCACGCCCGCGACGACGATCACGATCGCGATCAGGGCCGCCGCGACCAGATCACCGGAGGTGCGGCGCTCGGGTCGCACCATCTCGGCGGCCTAGCTCAGCTGCCGTTCGCGGCAGCGGCCGCGGTCTTGTTCGGCCGACGACGGCGGCGACGCCGCGGCGCACTGGGCCCGGTGGCCTCGGTGGTCGTGGCCGTGCCGGTCGCGCCCGCCTCGGCGCTCGGTGCGGCGCCGTCGGCGGCATTCGCCTGACCGCCGCCCCGGGTGCGCCGGCGAGACCGGTTCGGGTTGCGGGGCGCGCGCTGGCGGTCTGCCGCCGTCTCACGGGTCTCGTCGTCGGATCGCTTGGCCGGCGCCCGGCGCGCCTTGCCGACGGAGCCGCCGGCGTCGGTGGGGATGTTGAGCTCGGTGTACAGGTGCGGCGAGCTGGAGTAGGTCTCCGCGGGATCCGGGCAGCGCAGGTTGAGGGCCTTGTCGATCAGTGACCAGCGGGCCAGCTCATCCCAGTCCACCAGGGTGACGGCGACGCCGGTCTTGCCGGCGCGTCCGGTGCGGCCGATGCGGTGCACGTAGGTCTTCTCATCGTCGGGGCACTGGTAGTTGATGACGTGCGTGACGTCGTCGATGTCGATGCCGCGGGCAGCCACATCGGTGGCCACCAGCACGTCGATGTCGCCGTTGCGGAATGCCTTGAGCGCCTTCTCGCGGGCCACCTGATTGAGGTCGCCGTGCACCGCACCCACTTTGAATCCGCGCTCATTGAGGTCATCGGCGACCTTCTGGGCGGTCCGCTTGGTGCGGGTGAAGATCATGGTGGCGCCGCGGCCGCGGGCCTGCAGCACCCGGGCCACCAGTTCCGCCTTGTCCAGGGCGTGGGCCCGGTAGACGAACTGCTCGGTGGCGTCGTGCACCGCAGAGGAGTGCGGCGCCTCGGCGCGGATGTGGGTCGGCTGATTCATGAAGCTGCGGGCCAGCGTGATGATCGGGCCGGGCATGGTGGCCGAGAACAGCATCGACTGCCGGTCGTCGGGGATGCGGGACAGGATGCGCTCGATGTCGGGCAAGAAGCCCAGGTCCAGCATCTCGTCGGCCTCGTCGAGCACCAGCACCGACAGGCCGCCCAGCTGCAGGTGTCCCTGCTGGGCCAGGTCGAGCAACCGGCCGGGGGTGCCCACCACGACGTCGGCGCCGGCCTGCAGCGCCTCGATCTGCGGTTCGTAGGGCCGGCCGCCGTAGATGGCCTGCACCGACAGTGGACGGTCCCCGGCGCTCAGGTACTTGGCCGCGTCGGCCAGGTCGCCGGAGACCTGGATGCACAGCTCACGGGTGGGCACCACGACCAACGCTCGGGGTGCGCCGGTCAGCGGCCGGTCCGGGCTGGTGGTGACCCGCTGCAGCAGCGGAATGCCGAAGCCGTAGGTCTTGCCCATGCCGGTGCGGGCCTGGCCGATCAGGTCGTCGCCGGCCAGGGCCAGCGGCAGCGTCAGCTCCTGGATCGCGAAGGCGTGCTCGATACCGCTCTCGGCGAGTGCGCGGACGATTTCGTCGCGAACGCCCAGTTCGGCGAAGCTCGGAGGAGTGGTGGGAACGGTGGTGGAGATCAGTGGGGTCATGCGCGGGCAGATGCCTTTCGAAGTCGGCGCGGTATGTCAGTCGATCGCGGTGCGGGTCGGGGCGCACACACTGCGACGGTCGATACTTTGCCCATTCGGGGAGGCACCGCCGGGGGCCCTGCACTCGCCGAGTAGGCGGGCCAACCGCGTGTACGCACATTGCGCGGCAGCGCCGAAGAGGCACTGCCTGATGCTCATAGTACCTGGTCGGGCCGGGCATCGGGCCACCGCCGCGGAACGCATACAGTGTGGTGATGAATTCGGTTCCCTCCGCCGACGCGGAAGCGCAGTCTTCCCCGCCGCGGCTGTCCGCCGATCATCCCGGTGTCAACGAGCTTTTCGCGGTGCTGGCCTATGGCGAGGTGGCCGCGTTCTACCGGCTCACCGACGAAGCCCGGATGGCGCCCGATCTGCGCGGCCGGATCTCGATGGCGGCGATGGCCGCCGCGGAGATGGGCCACTTCGAACTGCTTCGTGAAGCTCTTGAGCGCCGCGGTGTGGACGTGGTCTCGGCGATGTCGAAATACGCTACCGCCCTTGACAATTACCATCGGCTGACCATGCCCAGCACGTGGCTGGAGGCGTTGGTCAAGACCTACATCGGCGACGCGATGGCCGCCGACTTCTACCTGCAGATCGCCGACGGCCTGCCCGACGAGGTGGGCGATGTGGTGCGTGCGGTGCTCGCCGAGACCAAGCATTCGCAGTTCGTCGTCGAAGAGGTGCGCAGCGCGGTCACGGCCAGCGCCAAACAGCGCAGCCGGCTCGCGTTGTGGTCGCGACGCCTGCTCGGTGAGGCGATCACCCAGGCGCAGTACGTGTTGGCCGAGCGCGACGAACTCGTCGACCTGGTGGTGTCGGGGGCAGCGGGGCTGGCGCAGCTGGCCGGATTCTTCGACCGCCTGCAGCACACCCACGACGAACGCATGCGCGAGCTGGGCCTCGCGTAGCCGACATACCGCGGGCTATCGCCGAGGGCGAACAGCCGGTGCGCACCAACCGGGTGCCCGTCCACTAGCCTGCTTAACAACGCCCAACGCGAACGAAAGGGGCAGGCGTGGAGGTCAAGATCGGGGTCACCGACAGCGCGCGCGAACTGGTCATCAAGAGCACGCAGACGCCCGATGAGGTCGAGAAGCTGGTCGAAGCCGCGTTGGGCAACGGCGCAGACGGCGCCGGATTGCTCGCCCTGTCCGACGACAAGGGCCGTCGCTTCCTGGTGCAGGCCGCCAAGATCGCCTATGTGGAGATCGGTGTCGCCGACAGCCGTCGGGTCGGCTTCGGAATCGGTGCCGACGCCGCTACCGGTTAAGCGGCACGTGTGACAGACCGCCCCAGGCGAACGCCACCGTTCCATCGACGGCGTCGTCCTTGGAGATCGGGCGGTCACTGTCCAGCCAGTACCGCGCGCAGTCAACGCTGATCGCCACCAGTCCGACCGCGACCATCCGGGCGCGGTGCGGATCCAGGCCGGAGTCGTGGCTGACCAGGTCGAAGATCGCATCGATGCACGACTCGGTGGCCACCCGCACCTGGACCGCGACCTGCGGCTCGGCGACGTTGTCGTTCTCGAAGATCAGCCGATAGCCCTGGCTGTCGTGCTCGATGAAGTCGAAGAAAGCCTGCACCGCCGAACGCAGCCGCTGGCGGTTGTCGGTGGTGGTTCGCAGGGCCTGACGGACCCCGGAGACCAGGTTCTCCACGTGCCTGGCCAGGACCGCGAGGTACAGCTCCAGCTTCGACGCGAAGTGCTGGTAGAGGATCGGTTTGCTGACGCCGGCCCGCTCGGCGATCTCATCCATACCGGCCGCGTGGTAGCCGCGGTCGACGAATACATCACTGGCGGCGATCAGCAGCTGACCCCGGCGCTCGTCGCGGGGGAGCCGGCTGCCCCGGCGGCCGCCGGCGGTCGCCGCCTTGGCGCCGCTCGAGCGACGGCCGGACGGCTGGGCGCCGTCCCGCTCTGCCGTGTCGATCGGTTTGCTCATCGACTCCTCAATCTGATTCGGCCGGCGCCTGGGACCTGGGTCCGCGAGGGCCGGTGCGTGAGAGCGAGACTACGCGCTGCACCCGGCACTACCACCAGCGACATCCGACAATCGGCTGTGATCGCCATTTCGAACTTCACCCGGCACACCTCTGGGCGTGCCGCAGAGTCCCAGCTCGCAGACCTTGTGCCATTCTGGGACGGTGACCTACGACCCGGGGTGGAGCGGCGGCGGTCGAACCCCGGTACTGCGGGATCGCTTCCGCGAGCCACTGCGTGCCCAGCGTGACCCGCTCGCGGCCGGTGCTGGGCGGCTGCGGTCCGATCGTGATGTTCACCGCCAGTGGCGTAAGCAGACCTGGCTGGGCAGGTTCGTGTCCACCTACGGATGGCGCGCCTATGCGCTGCCGGTGCTCATGGCCCTGACCGTCGTTGTGGTGTATCAGGCCGTGACCGGCACCGGAGTGCGCACCGCCGTCCCCGACGACACCATCCAGGGGCCGCCGACGATCGGATCGGCGGGCACCTCGATCATCGGCGCGCCGCCGCGCGGCCTCACCGAGTTCGACGTCAACCTGCCGACCGGAGTGCTGCCGAACGGCGGGCCGTTCACCGAAGCCGGTGACATGTCCTGGCACGTCATACCCGGCATCGAGCCGGCGTTCGGTCAGGGCACCGAGAAGGTGTTCGCCTACACCATCGAGGTGGAGAACGGCATCGACACGACGGCCTTCGGCGGCGACGAGGCGTTCGCCCGGATGGTCGACCAGACCCTCCGCAATCCCAAGGGATGGACGCACACCCCCCAGATCGGCTTCATGCGGATCGACGCCAGCAGTCCCATCACCCCCGACTTCCGTATCTCGCTGACGTCGCCGCTCACCGTCCGGGAGGGCTGCGGCTACGAGATCCCGCTGGAGGCGTCCTGCTACAACCCGTCCTACGGGGCCAAGTCGGAGCCGCGGGTGTTCATCAACGAAGCCCGGTGGGTTCGCGGTGCCGTGCCGTTCCAGGGTGACATCGGGTCCTATCGGCAATACCTGATCAACCACGAGGTCGGACACGCCATCGGTTATCAGCACCACGAACCGTGCGACAAGCAGGACGGGCTGGCGCCGGTGATGATGCAGCAGACATTCGGCACCTCCAACGACGACGCCTCGAAGTTCGACCCCGAGTGGGTCAAGCCGGACGGCAAGACCTGCCGCTTCAACCCCTGGCCTTCTCCGATTGCCTGAACCGGGAAGCTTCACCCGCGGTTTGTCGTTGCCCCCACCAGCTGCTGTGATGGCTTGGCGGACGCGACGTTGAGGAGATTGCCCCGTGCCGATATCACTGCCGCCGCTGGTGGAACCGGCCGACGAGCTGACCAGGGATGAAGTGGCGCGCTACAGCCGCCACTTGATCATTCCCGATGTCGGCGTGCAGGGGCAGAAGCGACTCAAGAATGCTCGCGTCCTGGTGATCGGTGCAGGCGGACTGGGCGCGCCCACGCTGCTGTATCTGGCGGCCGCCGGTGTCGGCACCATCGGGATCGTCGACTTCGACGTCGTCGAAGAGTCGAACCTGCAGCGTCAGGTCATCCACGGGGTCTCCGACATCGGCCGGACCAAAGCCGAAAGCGCCCGCGACTCGATCGCCGAGGTCAACCCGCTGGTGCGCGTGCAGCTGCACCAGGTGCGCCTGGAGCGGTCCAACGCCGTCGAATTGTTCGCGCAGTACGACCTCATTCTGGACGGCACCGACAACTTCGCGACCCGCTACCTGGTCAACGACGCGGCGGTGCTGGCGCACAAGCCCTACATCTGGGGCTCCATTTACCGCTTCGAGGGCCAGGTGTCGGTGTTCTGGGAGGACGCGCCGAACGGGCTCGGCCTCAACTACCGCGATCTGTATCCCGAACCGCCGCCGCCGGGCATGGTGCCGTCGTGTGCCGAGGGCGGGGTGCTCGGGGTGTTGTGCGCCTCTATCGGGTCGGTGATGGGCACCGAGGCGATCAAGCTGATCACCGGTATCGGGCAACCACTGCTGGGGCGGCTGATGATCTACGACGCCCTGGAGATGAGCTACCGCACCATCGCGATCCGTAAGGACCCGGCCACGCCGGCGATCACCGAGTTGGTCGACTACGACGAGTTCTGCGGCGTGGTGCCTGAGGAGGCCGCCGCCGCGGTTGCCGGGTCCACCATCACTCCCGCCGAGCTGCGCGAGCTGCTGGACTCCGGGCAACCGCTGGCCCTGATCGATGTGCGCGAGCCGGGGGAGTGGGCGATCAACCGCATCGAGGGCGCCCAGTTGGTCCCGCAGTCGACGATCAACACCGGTGAGGGTCTGGCGAAGCTGCCGCAGGACCGAATGTCGGTGCTGTACTGCAAGACCGGCGTCCGTTCGGCCCAGGTCCTGGCAACCCTGAAGAAGGCCGGCTTCGCCGATGCGGTCCACCTGCAGGGGGGAATTGTGGCGTGGGCCAACCAGATGCAACCCGACATGGTCATGTACTAGGGCAACAGCGCGGCAGAACCGTGGCCAATGGCGGTGATCCGCCACGATCACCGGGTGAATGGCGGTGACCCGCCGCGCCCGGCTCCGCCGTGCTTGCGATCACCGCGGTTAGTCTTATCGCGTGACCATCGAGCCGCCGCCTGAACATGTGCTGGCGACGTTCGGTATTCGCAACGTTCCGCCCACCCCGCTTGGTGCCGGCTGGGAAGACGGCTGGAAGTGCGGGGAAGTGGTCCTGTCGATGGTCGCCGACCATGCCAGGGCCGCGTGGTCGGCGAAGGTCCGCGAGACCCTGTTCGCCGACGGCATCCGCCTGGCCCGCCCGGTGCGCTCCACCGACGGACGCTACGTGGTGTCGGGATGGCGCGCGGACACCTACGTAGCCGGCAGCCCCGAGCCGCGCCATGACGAGGTGGTGTCGGCGGCGGTTCGGCTCCACGAAGCCACCTCCAAGCTGGAGCGCCCCCGATTCTTGACCCAGGCACCGGTGGCGCCATGGGCCGACGTGGATGTGTTCATCGCCGCGGACCGGGCGGCTTGGGAGGAACGGCCGTTCGCCTCGCTGCAGGCCGGCGCACGGCTGGCCCCGGGATCGGTGGACGGCCAGCGATCGATCGACCTGATCAACCAGCTGGCCACCTTGCGCAAGCCCACCAAGAGCCCGAGCCAATTGGTGCACGGCGACCTCTACGGCACCGTGCTGTTCTCCGGCGCCGCCGCGCCCGGTATCACCGACATCACGCCCTACTGGCGGCCCGCCTCATGGGCTGCCGGTGTGGTGGTGGTGGATGCCCTGTCGTGGGGCGAGGCCGACGACGGGCTGATCGAACGCTGGGAGACGCTGCCAGAGTGGCCGCAGATGTTGCTGCGCGCGTTGATGTTCCGTCTTGCCGTCCATGCGCTGCATCCGCGGTCGACCGAGGAGGCTTTCCCCGGGCTGGCCCGCACGGCCGCGTTGGTTCGCCTGGCGCTCTAGGTTTCTCACCCCCCGGCTCGTCCTTCGCTTTTGTTCGCCTCTTTTGTTCGCCGAACGTGAACTCAGGCCGAGATTTCGGCCGGTTTTTCGGACTGTGTACACGCTCGGTGAATGTGCTGCCGTCAGAACCGGTGTCGCAGGCTGCGCAGATCCACCTTCCCGTCCACCGCCAGGACACCTTCGGCCCGAAGACGTTCCAGCTGCTCGGTGCGCAGGTGTGCCGTCGGTCGCCCCGACGCCGGGACCACCCGGTGCCAGGGCAGGTCAGTGCCGTCGATCCGCAGTATCCAGCCCACGATGCGGGGGCTGGAAAGCCCTGCCGCGGAGGCGACATCGCCATAGGTGGTGACCCGGCCGGCGGGCACGCTGAGAATCAGCGCGCGTACCCGCTCGACCTGTTCGTCGGTGACGGCCGCCACGAACCGCGCTCCTAGCGGCGGTCCAGCTGCGTGCGGATCACGGCGGCAGCCTCGGCGGGACGGGCTTGGTCGACCATGTGATTGCAGTCGAAGTCGACCACTTCGAACTTTGCCCCCAGCCGGTCCCGCAAACCGTCGACGAGCGCGGAGTGCACATACGGCGGCGAGGTGCGGGTGGCCCGCACCACGGTGGTCGGCGTGGACTGCGGCAGCACGGTCGGGCGGGCCAACTCGCTCCAGTAGGACATCACCGCGGGGACACTGATGCGCCAACCGAAGCGGCCCGAGGGCAGCGAGATCAGGTGCTCGTCGAGTTCGATGTCGAGCAGGCCGGGATCCACGTCGGACCAGGCGCCGTTCTCCTTCTCGGCCCGCGCCTCGGCGGGGTCGGGATAGTCGGGGGAGGCCAGCATCGCGGCGGCGATCGTGGCCATCCACTCGCCGTCCAGGCCGATAGCGGGGTCGAGCAGAATCAGCGCGTCGACGAGGTCGGGCCGTGTCGCGGCCAGGTGCAGCGCTATCGCACCGCCGAACGAGTGCGCGACCACCGGAACCGGGCCATCTGCGGTGCTCTCCAGCAGCGCGACCAGCGCGGCGATGTTGGACTCGATGGTCCAGGGGGCCGCCCACGACGAGTGGCCGTGGCCGATCAGGTCCGGCGCGGCGATGGCGACGTCGGGCAGATGCTCGGCCACGTAGCGCCAGCGGGCCCCGTGACCGGTCAGCCCGTGGACCGCCAGCAGCCCCACCGGCCCGTCCGGGCCGTAGCGGTGCACATGCAGTCGATGATCGGAATTCACCCGTCGATGGTGCCAGCCGCGCCCCTACTTGTCGGAGGGCAGTGCTGTTATAGGCGGCATGCCACAGGATTGGGAATCGCCGGCCGCGCAGGTCGCCGCGGCGCTCGATCCGGGCGCGCGCGGTGTTGTGCAGGTACGCGGCGGCCCCGGCACCGGCAAAACCCGCCTGTTGGTGGAGGTGGCCACCGCCCACGTGGCCGCCGGTGTGGACCCGAATTCGGTGCTGCTGCTGACGGGGTCGGGCCGGCTTCCCGCGGCGGACCGCGGGGCGCTGACGGCGACGGTGCTGGCCGCCGGCGGACCCGAGGCAGGCCGGGCGATTCGGGAACCGTTGGTGCGCACGGTGCACGGCTACGCCTTCGCGGTCCTGCAGCGCGCCGCCCGGCGGGCCGAGGCCACGCCACCGCGCCTGGTCACCGGCGCCGAGCAGGACAGCGTTATCCGTGAACTGCTCGCCGGCGACGGAGCCGGGGCCTGGCCGCCGTCACTGCACGCGGCCCTGGCCACCGACGGATTCGCCACCGAACTGCGAGACTTGATGGCGCGCTGCGCTGAGCGCGGCGTGGACCCGGCAGAGCTGATCAGGTTGGGCAAGCGCTGTCGGCGCCCGGAGTGGACGGCTGCGGGCCGGTTCGCTCAGCAGTACGAGCAGGTGATGCTGTTGCGCGCGGCGGTCGGCACCGCGGCGCCCCAGGCGACCACGCCGGCACTGGGTGCGGCGGAGTTGGTCGGGGCGGCGCTGGAGGCATTCGCGACCGATCCGGACCTGCTCATCGACGAGCGCAGCAGGATTCGGTTGCTGCTGGTCGACGACGCGCAGCAGCTCGACCCGCAGGCGGCCCGGTTAGTGCGGGTGCTCGCCGCAGGGGTGCACCGGACAGTGATCGCGGGCGACCCCGATCAGGCGGTGTTCGGCTTCCGCGGTGCCGAACCCACCGCCTTGCTGACTGACGACGCGGAAACCGGTGGGGCAGCGGTCCCGGTGGTGACGTTGACGACGTCGCACCGATGCGCCCCGGCGGTTGCCCGAGCCATCAGCACCGTCGCCGGGCGGCTGCCGGGCACCAGCACCACCCGACGAATCGAGGGCACCGGACCCGACGCCGGGATGGTGAGCGTGCGCACCGCGGCCAGCTCCCACGCCGAGGCTGCCCTGATCGCCGACACCTTGCGGCGTGCCCACCTGATCGACGGTGTGCCGTGGTCGCAGATGGCGGTGATCGTCCGGTCGGTGCCCCGGGCTGCCGCCCGGCTGCCTCGTACCCTGGCCGCCGCCGGGGTCCCGGTCACGCTGCCGGCCGGTGGCGGGTTGCTGGCCGAACAGCCTGCGGTGGCCGCCCTGCTCACGGTGCTGGAGTGCACCGCTGACGTCGTGGACGGACCCCGCGCACTGAGCCTGCTCACCGGGCCGATCGGCCGGGTGGACCCGATCTCGCTGCGGCAACTGCAACGCACTCTACGCCGCGGCAGTGTCGCCTCGGAAAGCCCGTCAGGGCCGCAGGATCCCGACGAGCGTCTCGCGGCGGTGCTCACCGGTGCGGCAGGCGAGCTGCCGATCGCCCACGCCCGCGCGCTGCGACGGGTTCGCGGGGTGCTGCAGGCCGCGGCCCGCAGCCATGCCGCCGGCCACGACCCACACCACACGCTGTGGCAGGCCTGGAATCGGTCAGGGCTGCAACAACGCTGGCTGGCCGCCGCGGAGCGCGGCGGTCCGGCCGGTGCCCAAGCCGGCCGGGATCTGGACGCGGTGACCGCGCTGTTCGACCTTGCCGAGCAGTACGTCGCGCGTACCGCCGGTGCCACCCTGACTGGATTGGTGGAGTACGTCAGCGCCATGCAACTGGCGGCGCCCCGCCCCGAGTCGGCGGCGGGCACCGAGGCGGTGTGCGTGCTCAGTGCGCACGCCGCGCTCGGGCGCGAATGGGACCTGGTGGTCATCGCCGGAGTTCAAGAAGGACTGTGGCCCAACACAGTTCCGCGCGGCGGCGTGCTGGGAACGCAACGGCTGCTGGACACCCTGCACGGCTTCGGTGAGGAGGTCTCGGCGCGGGCCCCGCTGCTCGCCGAGGAGCGGCGGCTGCTGGTGGCGGCGCTGGGCCGGGCGCGGCGCCGGCTGCTGATCACCGCGGTCGACGGTGATGGGGACGCAGGTGATGAGGAACAGATCCCGTCGGAGTTCTTCGCCGAACTCGCGGCGTGCGCCACCGGCGAAGCCGCAACACCACCGCCACCGCCGGTCGTGGCACCGCCGGTCTTGTCCGCGGCCGGGCTGGTGGGCCGACTGCGTGCCGTGGTCTGCGCGCCGGAGGATGCGGTCAGCGATGTCGAACGAGCCGACGCGGCAACGCAATTGGCGCGACTGGCCCGGTCAGGGGTGCCCGGGGCCCATCCGCAGAGCTGGCACGGCGCGGCGCCGTTGAGCACCGAGGAGCCACTTCGGCGCCCCGGAGACGGACCGGTCACCCTGTCACCGTCTGCTCTGCAGAATCTGCTGGACTGCCCACTGCGCTGGCTGGCCGAACGCCACGGCGGAACCGACAGTCGCGATCTGCGCTCGACGATCGGCTCGGTGATACACGCGCTGGTGGCCGAAACGGCGGTCAGCCCCGAGGAACTGCTCGCCGAGCTGGACCGGGCGTGGCAGCAGCTGCCGTTCGCGTCGCAGTGGTACTCGGCCAACGAACTCGACCGGCATCGCGCCATCATCGAGACGTTCCTGGCGTGGCGGGCGCAAACCCGTGGCCAACTCACCGAAGTCGGCACCGAGGTCGCCTTCGACGGAGTGCTCGACGCCGGTGACACTGGGGTTCGGCTGCGCGGCCGGATCGACCGGGTCGAACGCGACGCCGCAGGCCGGCTGGTGGTCGTCGACGTCAAGACCGCCAAGAGCCCGGCCAGCAAGGACGACGCGCAACAGCACGCCCAATTGGCCGTTTACCAGCTGGCAGTCGAAGCCGGGCTCATCGGGAACGACGAGCAGCCCGGCGGCGGCCGTCTGGTCTATCCCGCCAAACCCGGATCGGCGGGCGCCACCGAACGCGAACAAGACCCCCTCACGCCGGAAACTAGTGGGCAATGGCGGGAGCGGATCGCGCAGGCGGCCGCAGCCACCGCCGGTCCGCAGTTCACCGCCCGAATCAACGACGGGTGCCGGCATTGCCCGGTCCAGCCGATCTGCCCGGCTCACAACGGCGGGTGCGGCGCATGAGCGACCGCTACGACCCCGCCGAACTGGCGGCCGCGCTGGGGCTGCACCAGCCCACCGAGGAGCAGGCCGCGGTCATCGCCGCCCCACCGGGGCCTCTGGTGGTCATCGCCGGCGCGGGCGCCGGCAAGACCGAGACGATGGCCGCCCGAGTGGTCTGGCTGGTTGCCAACGGCTACGCCGAACCGGGCCAGGTCTTGGGGCTGACGTTTACCCGCAAGGCGGCCGGCCAACTGCTGCGCCGGGTTCGTTCCCGGTTGGCGCGGCTGGCCGGGGCGGGGCTGGTCCCGGTGGAACCGCGCGGATCCGGTGGTTCAGCGCGGCTCGACGGCGCCGCGGCCGCCACCCCGGTGGTGAGCACCTACCACGCGTTCGCCGGTGCACTGCTGCGCGAGCACGGGTTGCTGCTCGGTATCGAACCCGACACCCGGCTGCTCACCGAGACCGGACTGTGGCAGCTGGCTTTCGACGTGGTCAGCGGTTATCCCGGAAGGCTGCACACCGACCGGGATCCCGCCGCGGTCACCGAGAGGGTGCTGCGGCTGTCCGGGCAGCTGGCCGAACACCTGGTGGACACCGACGCGCTGCGCCACACGCACCTGGAGTTGGAGCGGCTGGTGCATACCCTGCCGCCGGGCCCCCGTCAGCGCGCAGAACCCAACCAGTCGTTGCTCAAGATGCTTGACACCCAGACCGAACGTGCCGAACTGGTGCCGCTGATCGAGGCCCTGCACCAGCGCATGCGGGCGGAGCGGGCAATGGATTTCGGCGCACAGATGGCGGCTGCCGCTCGTCTGGCGCAGGCAAGTGAGGCCGTCGGCGCCCAGTTGCGCTCCACCTACCGGGTGGTGCTGCTCGACGAATACCAAGACACCGGCCACGCGCAGCGCATCGCTTTGTCATCGCTGTTCGGCGGCGGTGTCGACGATTCCCTGGCGCTGACCGCGGTGGGCGACCCGATCCAGTCGATCTACGGCTGGCGTGGCGCCTCGGCGACCAACCTGCCTCGGTTCGCCACCGACTTCCCGCGCTCCGACGGCAGCCCGGCGCCCACCCTCGAGCTGCGGACGAGCTGGCGCAACCCGCCAGAAGTACTGCACCTGGCCAACGAGATCTCCGCGGAAGCACGCCAGCGCTCGGTGACGGTGCAGTCCCTGCGGCCGCGCCCGGCCGCGCCCCCCGGTGACGTGCGGGTCGCACTGCTGCCCGACGCAGTCGCCGAAGACGAGTGGGTCGCCGAGGCCTTGCAGCCGTTCTACCGACAAGCCGAGGCCGACGGGGTGGACCCGCCCACGGCCGCCGTGCTGGTGCGGCGCAATGCCGACGCGGCGCCACTGGCCGCGGCGATCCGCGCTCGCGGTGTCCCGGTGGAAGTGGTGGGGTTGGCCGGGCTGCTGTCCGTGCCGGAGGTGGCCGATCTGGTGGCAACGCTGCGCCTGATTCAAGAGCCGACGGCCGGCGCGGCGGCGATGCGCGTGCTGACCGGACCGCGCTGGCGGCTCGGTGCCGCCGACCTGGCCGCGCTGTGGCGACGCGCCGTCGAGCTGGCCAAGCCCGAACAGTCGAGTGCGCCGGTGTCGGCCGCAGAGATCGCTGCCACGGCCGGACCCGATTCCGAGACCGCATGTCTGGCCGATGCGCTGGCCGATCCCGGACCGGCAGAACGCTATTCGGCTCTGGGATACCGGCGCATCGTCGCCCTCGCGCAGGAACTCACCTTGTTGCGCGGCCACCTGTGGCATCCGCTGCCCGACCTGGTGGCCGAGGTACGCCGGGTGCTCGGCCTGGACTGCGAGGTACTCGCCGCGCAACCGGTGGCGGCAAGTGCCGCCGGCACCGAACAACTGGACGCCTTCGCCGACGTGGTGGCCGGTTATGCCGAGGGCGCCGGGGCGCGGGCCACGTTGCCGGGTCTGCTGGCCTACCTCGACGCCGCCGCCGTGGTGGAGAACGGGCTGGCCCCCGCCGCGCCGGCAGTCGCCGCCGACCGCGTCCAGATCCTGACCGTGCACGCCGCCAAAGGACTGGAATGGCAGGTGGTCGCGATACCGCACCTGGTCACGCGCGTCTTCCCCTCGACCGCGTCACGACGCAGCTGGCTCTCCGACGCCGCCGAACTCCCACCGCTGCTGCGTGGCGACCGAGCTCTTCAGGTCCGAGATCACGGCGTCCCGCTGCTCGACACCGATGGGGTCACCAACCGAAAGCAGTTGTCCGACGCCATCTCCGAGCATCAGCGCCGCCTAGACCAGCGGCGGATCGACGAAGAGCGCCGGCTGCTCTATGTGGCTGTCACCCGCGCCGAGGACACCCTGCTGATCTCTGGCCACCACTGGGGACAAGACGGGACCAAGCCGCGCGGCCCGTCGGACTTCCTCACCGAGATCAAGGCGGCGATCGAGAGCTCGGCCGACGAGGGCAGCCCCTGCGGTGTGGTCGAGCACTGGGCGCCGGCGCCGGCCGACGGTGAGAGAAACCCGTTATGCGACACCGCAGACGAAGAGATGGTGTGGCCGACTGACCCGCTGGCCGGCCGGCGCGGAGACGTCGAACGCGGTGCGGCCTTGGTCACCGCGAAGCTGCAGGACGGCGAAAGCCAGGGCGGCGGCCCTCCCAACGGCGACCCTGAAGACGGCGCACCCTCGGTCAGCCCGTGGGCCGCCGACGTGGACGCCCTGCTGGCCGAGCGAACCGAGGCCGCCACGCAGCAGGCCCGCGCCCTGCCCAACCAGCTCTCGGTGAGTGGCCTGGTCGAGTTGAGCCGTGACCCCTTAGGAGCCGGTCAGCGCCTGAGTCGCCGGCTTCCGGCTCGGCCTGACCCGCATGCGTTGTTGGGCACCGCATTTCATGAGTGGGTCCAGCGGCTCTATGGCGCCGAACGGCTTTTCGAGCTTGATGATCTGCCCGGTGCGGCCGACGCCGACACCGCCCGCGCCGACGCGCAGGAACTGGCCCGTCTGCAGGCGGCGTTTCTGGAATCGCCCTGGGCTGCCCGAACTCCCACCGCGGTCGAGGTGCCGTTCGAGATGGCCATCGGTAACCGGGTGGTGCGTGGCCGGATCGACGCGGTGTTCGTCGAGCGCGACGGTGGTGTCACGGTGGTGGACTGGAAGACCGGAACGCCCCCCGACGGACCGGACGCCCGCCGGCACGCCGCCGTCCAACTCGGCGTGTACCGCCTGGCCTGGGCGGCGTTGACAGGCTGCCCGGCCTCCCAGGTGCGGGCTGCCTTCCACTACGTGCGTTCGGGGACCACCGTCGTCGCGGAGGATCTGCCGGAACTGGCTGACCTGGCCGAGCTGCTCAACACCTGACACCGGGTGTGGTTACAGTAGTTCCGTGCGTCAGGCTGATCGATGACCGCCCGTCGTGGCAGGAGCTAGCTGGCGGCGGTTGCGGCGTCTTGACGAAACGCTGACCGCCCAACCCAGTTATGCACTCGTCGGCGTGTTACGCATGCCCCACGGGCAGAGCAATCCCGGCCGCACGGTCTACCGGCGAAGCCTGATCGCGGTGGCGGCACTGCTGGTGTCGGCGCTGTTCGTCTACGTCGACCGCGATGGCTACCAGGACGTCCAGGGTGACCGTCTGACCTTCCTGGACTGCCTCTACTACTCGGCAGTGACTCTGTCGACCACCGGATACGGCGACATCACGCCCGTCACCGAGTTCGCCCGCATGATCAACGTTCTGGTCATCACCCCGCTGCGGATCGCCTTCCTGATCTTGCTGGTCGGAACCACCGTCGAGGCGTTCACCGAGACCTCCCAGCAGGCATTCCGCATTCAGCGTTGGAGGAAGAGAGTGAAAGACCACACCATCGTCATCGGCTACGGCACCAAGGGCAAGACCGCCATCGCCGCGATGCTCGGAGACGACGAGACCACCCCCAGCGACATCGTCGTGGTGGACAACGATCGGGCTGTGCTCGATCGCGCCAAGAGTGCCGGGTTGGTGACGGTGGACGGCGATGCGACCAGGTCGGATGTGCTGCGTCTGGCCAGCGCGCAGCGCGCCGCGGCGATCGTGGTGGCCACCGGCTCGGATGCCACGGCCACGCTGGTGACACTGACCGCCCGCGAAATCGCCCCCCAAGCCACCATCGTGGCGGCTATCCGGGAAGCCGAGAACCAGCACCTGCTGGAACAGTCCGGGGCCGACTCGGTGGTGGTGTCCTCCGAGACCGCCGGGCGGCTGCTCGGCATTGCCACCACCACTCCCAGCGTGGTCGAGATCATCGAAGATCTGCTCACCCCCGACGACGGCTATGCCATCGCAGAACGGGAGGTGGAACCGAAGGAAGTCGGCGGCTCGGCCAAACATCTCAACGAGATCGTCCTCGCGGTGGTCCGCGGCGGGCAGCTGCTGCGCCTGGACGCGCCTGAGGTGGATGCGATTGAGCCCGGCGACCGGCTGCTCTACGTGCGCACGGTGACCAGCCAGTGACGATCGCGAGCGGTGCGACGCGAATCGGCACCGGGAGGCACGATGGGTGATTTCCAATTACGCCAGGTTCCCCTGCTGTCGCGGGTCGGGGCGGACCGCGCCGACCAGTTGCGCACCGACACCGATGCGGCCGTAGCCGGATGGTCGTCGGCCGCGCTGCTGCGCGTCGATCGCCGCAACCAGGTGCTGGTCGCCGGTAACCGGGTGGTGCTGCACGAAGCCAGTGAATTGGGCGACACCCCACCGCCGGAAGCGGTGTTTCTGGGCCGGGTCGAGGACGGACGCCACGTCTGGGCCGTCCGCGGCGCGCTGGAGGCGCCGGCCGGGGAGGACGTCTCGGTGCTGGACATCCGTGCCGCCGGTGACATCTTCGACGACGTCAGCGCCCAGCTGGTGTCGTCGGCCATCGCACTGCTGAATTGGCATGACAACGCCAGGTTTTCGGCTGTCGACGGCACGCCGACCAAGCCGGTGCGCAGCGGTTGGGCGCGGGTCAACCCGATCACCGGTGTCGAGGAGTTCCCGCGTATCGACCCCGCGGTGATCTGCTTGGTGCACGACGGTGCCGACCGGGTGGTGCTGGCCCGTCAGCACAACTGGCCGGTCCGGATGTTCTCGCTGCTGGCCGGGTTCGTCGAGGCCGGCGAATCGTTCGAGACGTGCGTGATCCGCGAGGTCCACGAAGAGGTCGGGCTGGCCGTGCGCGACGTGACCTACCTCGGCAGCCAGCCCTGGCCGTTCCCACGGTCGCTGATGGTCGGCTTCCACGCCGTCGCCGATCCGGGGCAGCCCTTTGTCTACAGCGACGGCGAGATCACCGAAGCCGCGTGGTTCACCCGCGACGAAGTGCGGGCTGCACTGTCCGCCGGAACCTGGAACACCGGCGATCCCCATGCCAAACTGCTGCTGCCCGGCTCGATCTCGATCGCTCGGACCATCATCGAGTCGTGGGCTGAATCGAGCTGACGGGGTCTACCCGGCGAGGCTCTCCAGCTTCGCCTTGACCTCACGCCCGGTCGGGTTGGTCAGGGTGGAGTCGTCGGCGAAACGCAGCGTCGGCACCGTGCGGTTGCCGCCGTTGGCTGAGCTGACGAACTCGGCCGCTGCGGGGTCCGACTCGATGTCGATCTCCTCGTAGTCGATCCCGAGGTTCTTCAACGAGGCCTTGAGCTGACGGCAGTAGCCGCACCACTGGGTCGTGTACATGACGAGCTGGCTCATAACTGACCAAACCTAGTAGGTCGCCCGATGATTCCCGAATCGGCGTCGGGACCCGTCGGGGGCGCCTGCCAAGATGGACGCCATGGATGCGCTCATCGCCGGGCTCGACGAGCAGCAGCGCGCTGCTGTGCTGGCGCCGCGCGGCCCGGTGTGCGTGCTGGCCGGGGCCGGGACCGGCAAGACCCGCACCATCACCCATCGCATCGCACAACTGGTCGCCGGCGGTCACGTCGCGCCCGGACAGGTGCTGGCGGTGACGTTCACCCAGCGCGCCGCCGGCGAGATGCGATCGCGGCTGCGCGCACTGGGCGCGGCCGCCGGTGCGGGTGCCGCCGCCGGGGTCGGCGGCGTGCAGGCGCTGACCTTCCACGCCGCAGCCCGCCGGCAGTTGCGCTATTTCTGGCCGCGGGTGGTCGGCGACACCGGCTGGGAACTGTTGGACCGCAAGTTCGGGGTGGTCGCGCGCGCCGCGGGCCACGCCGGGCTGCGGCTGAGCAATGACGACGTCCGCGACGTGGCCGGCGAGATCGAGTGGGCCAAAGCCTCCCTGATCGGGCCGGAGCAGTACCCCGAGGCGGTGGCTGCGGCCGGCCGCGATACCCCGCTGGATGCTGGGAAGCTGGCCGAGGTCTACGCCGGTTATGAGGCACTGAAGGCCCGTGGCGAAGTGGCGATGCTCGACTTCGATGATCTGCTGCTGCACACCGCCGCCGCGATCGAGAACGACGCCGCCGTGGCCGCTGAATTCCGGGACCGCTACCGGTGTTTCGTCGTCGACGAGTACCAGGACGTCACCCCGCTGCAGCAGCGTGTGCTGTCGGCCTGGCTGGGGGAGCGCGACGACCTGACCGTGGTCGGAGACGCCAACCAGACCATCTATTCCTTCACCGGAGCCTCGCCGCGTTATCTGCTGGACTTCACTCGCCGGTTCCCCGACGCCACGCTGGTGCGTCTGGAGCGCGACTACCGGTCCACTCCCGAAGTGGTGTCGTTGGCAAACCGGGTGATCGCCGCCGCCCGGGGGCGGGTGGCCGGCAGCAAACTGAAGTTGATCGGCCAGCGTGAATCCGGTCCGGCACCGGTGTTCCGTGAGCATGCCGATGAGGTCGCCGAGGCCGCGGCGGTGGCCAAGGCGATCGCCCGGTTGATTCACGACGGCACCGCGCCGGCTGAGATCGCGGTGCTCTACCGGATCAACGCGCAGTCGGAGGTCTACGAGGAGGCGCTCACCGAGGCCGGCATCGCCTATCAGGTGCGTGGCGGCGAGGGATTCTTCACCCGCCAGGAGATCCGACAGGCGCTGGTCGCCTTGCAGCGGGCCGCCGAGCGAGCAGCCGTGCGCGAAGCCGACGGCATGCCGCTGTCGCTGCCGGAAACCGTGCGGGCCGTCCTGGAACCGCTCGGTCTGACCGCTGAACCGCCCACTGGTGCCAAAGCACGCGAGCGCTGGGAGGCGTTGGGCGCGCTGGCCGAATTGGTCGACGACGAGGTGGCCCAGCGCCCGGACCTCGACCTGCCCGGGCTTTTGACCGAACTGCGGATGCGCGCCGACTCGCGGCACCCGCCGACGGTGCAGGGCGTCACCCTGGCATCGCTGCACGCCGCCAAGGGCCTGGAGTGGGACGCCGTGTTTCTGGTGGGCCTGGCCGACGGCACCCTGCCCATCTCGCACGCCCTGGCGCACGGAGCGGACAGCGAGGCGGTCGAAGAGGAGCGCCGACTGCTCTATGTCGGCGTCACCCGGGCCCGGATTCACCTGACGCTGAGCTGGGCGCTGGCAAGAGCCCCGGGCGGGCGAGCCAGCCGTAAGCCGTCGCGATTCCTCAGCGGTATCGCTCCGCAGGCCGACACTGCCGCCACCCCCAGCAAGCGACGGGCCCGGGGCGCCCCGAAGCACTGCCGCATCTGCAACAAGGCGCTGGCCACTCCGGCGGCCATCATGCTCAGCCGCTGCGAGACCTGCGCGGCAGACGTCGACACCGAACTTCTGGTGGCGCTCAAGGACTGGCGCCTGCGCACCGCCACCGAGTTGAAGGTGCCCGCCTACATCGTCTTCTCCGACAACACCTTGACGGCGATCGCCGAAATGCTGCCCGGCGACGAGGCCGCGCTGGTGGCCATCCCGGGCATCGGGGCGCGCAAGCTGGAGCAGTTCGGCTCCGACGTGTTGGAGCTGGTCCGCAAGCGAGGTTGAACCGTCTGGGCGCGGCGGGCGGTAATTCGGTTGTGGGCCGAGGGGCGAAGCGGCTAACCTCGGATCCCATGACCACGATCAGCGTCCTGTGGGTAGTCGGCGCGCGCCATGCCGCCGCTGCCGAGGCGGCGGTACGCCATGCCGCCGCCGTAGACGCGTCCGTGCATAGGGGTTCGCCCTAACAGCAGCACCCCAGCCCTCGATGGCCACGGACCGACCAGGATCCGTGGCCATTATTTTTGCTCAGCCACCCGCCGACCGGCCCGGATCCGAACCCCAGGAACCCACCGGAAAGCAGGTACAGATCATGTCCAGAGCCCTGAAGTTGCCGTGTCACAGCGATCCCGACCTGTGGTTCGCCGACGACCCGGCCGATCTGGAACGGGCCAAGTCGCGGTGTGCTGCGTGCCCGATCCGCCAGCAGTGCCTAGCCGCGGCGTTGCAGCGCGCCGAGCCGTGGGGCGTGTGGGGCGGCGAGATCCTTGACCGGGGCAGCATTATCGGCCGGAAGCGTCCGCGGGGACGTCCCCGTAAGGAGCCGGTGGCCGCGTGAGCGGCCCGCCGCATCAGGCCGACGGGGCCAGGACTTCTTCTGGATTGGCGAAGCCGGGCACCAATTCCTCCGAGATACGCCTGATCGGCACATGGGCGTCGAGCTGGCACATGATCGCGGTGGTGGAGCCGAGCACCCGCATCGGCATTGCGAGCTTGGGCGGCAGGTCAAGCTGGCGGGCGGTCTTGATCTGCTCAACCGGGCGTTCCAACTGCTTGCCCGCCATGCGCATCAGCCACCTGCGGGTGTAGTGGAACACCTCGACTTCCACCGGTTCGACATGCTGGCGCAGCATTTCATCGAGCTCGCGAACGGAGACATCCTGGCCCTTCTGAATGAATCCGCCCTGGCGCATGACCGCGATGACTTTGTCGTAGTCGCCGGCTTGGGCGAAACGCACCGAGGCACCGAGCTCCGGGGGGAATCCACCGGGCATCGGCGCCACCGCACCGAAGTCGATGATGCCCATCCGGCCGTCGGGCAGCAGCAGGAAGTTGCCCGGGTGGGCGTCGCCGTGGATCAGCTCCAGCCGGCGGGCGGCGTCCCAGGTGAACTCGGCCAGCCGGGTGCCCATCAGGTCGCGTTGCTCGACGGTGCCGTTGCGGATGATCTCGCCCATGCCGACGCCTTCGATCCACTCCTGGATCACCGTCTTGGGAGCGCTGGCCACCACGTTGGGGATGTGAAAGTGCGGGTGGCCGGCGTAGGCCTTGGCGAAGATGCGCTGGTTATCGGCCTCCAACCGATAGTCCAGCTCCATCTCGGTGCGTTCGATCAGCTCGTCGATGACGCCCTTGACGTCCACGCCGGGGGCAAGCTGCTTGAAGACCCCGGTCAGGCGCCGGATGGTCTTGAGATCAGCGCGCAGCGCCTCGTCGGCGCCGGGGTATTGGATCTTGACCGCGACGGGCCGGCCGTCGGCCCACACGGCCTTGTGCACCTGGCCGATGCTGGCTGAGGCGATGGGGGTGTCGTCGAAATCGGCGAAGCGCTCCCGCCACTTGGTGCCCAGTTGTGCGTCGAGCACCCGGTGCACCTTGTCCGCAGGCAGCGGCGGAGCGTCTTTCTGCAGCTTGGTCAGCGCCTCCCGGTAGGGCTCGCCGAACTCCTCGGGGATGGCCGCCTCCATCACCGACAGTGCCTGGCCCACCTTCATGGCGCCGCCCTTGAGCTCACCCAGCACGGTGAACAACTGGTTGGCGGCCTTTTCCATGAGCTCGGCGGTGACCTCGTCCTTGGACTTGCCGGTCAGCCTCTTCCCGAACCCGAGTGCTGCCCGGCCGGCAAAGCCCACGGGCAGGCTGGCCAGCTTCGCATTGCGCGCCGCGCTTCCGCGTTTGATTTCTGACACGTGTCCATCATCCATGACGTTGTTGTGGTGCCGGTCACCGCGGTGACAATTTTCGGTGGCGGTCCTCACCGCAGCAGTCGCACAGTGGGTGGCGGACCCAGCGCCGCGTCATCATCGATCCGGTGGCCAGATCCAGCTCCAGGGTCGCGTCCAGGGTCGCAGGTGCCGCCAGGTCCGGCCCGGCTGCGGCGCCGCGCACCGCGGCGATCACCCGCTCGACTTGGCTCAGTGCCAGCGCCGCCGTCGCCAGCACGGTTGCCCGGTCGGCGTGGGTGACGGTGTGGCGCAGCTGTGCGGCCACCGCGGGCCACGCGGCGTCACGGTCGCGCCGGTGCATGTCGGCGCACCGCAGGCAGCTGGTGACTCCCGGCAGGACCAGCGGGCCGACCATTCCGGTGCCGTCACGCACCCGCACCGGCAGGTGCGGCACCCGCGCGGCGTGCAGCTCACGCACCAGCCGCGGGTCGGGAACCAGATAGTCCGCCAGCACCACCAGATGGGTTCCGGCGGCGCTCACCTCGGCGTGCGGTTGACTGCTGCGGCGGACCACGGCGCTCGAACAGCGCAGCGACTCGGCCAGCAGATCCGACAATGGGCCACGGCCATGCACCCGCAGGGAGGCCGTGCGGCACGCGCGGCGGGTCGCCGCGTCGCGGACGGCTACCCCTGCCGCCACCAGCGCGACCAGCAGGTTATCCAACTCCGCGACGTCCACCGGGCCCTGCTGGGCCGCCTCGCGGCGCAGCGCGGCCACAGGGGTGGGGATCTGCATCGAGCGCAGGACGGTGGCCAGTGCCGCGGCGCTGAGACCGCGGGGTGGTCGCACCAGAACGGCGCGCCGCGGATCCCAGCCGACCTGCACGGCACCGTCGGGGCGCAGTAACACCGGCAGCCCCGGATCCAGGGTGTAGGTGAAGGTGTCGGAACCAACCGCGCTCACACCGGCGACCCTGTCACGTTGGTCGGCGCGAGTTCTCCCGTCATCCACAGGGGCGCGACACGATGCGCCGCGCGGCCTCCACCGCGGCCCGGCGCTGGCGCGCGATGACGGCGCGGTCGGTGAGGGACTCATAGGGATCGGGGGCGTGGGCCCAGGCCAGGCCGATGCCGAACAGCAGCGCCAGCAGGTCGAGCGGCTCCCACGCGCGGTCGACGTGGCCGTCGGCCTGGGCGGCTTGGATGGCGGCGACTGCATGCTCGAAGATCGCCTGCCCGTCGGCGCGGGGCTCGTCGAGGGCCAGCCCTTCCAGGCGGGCCCAGGTGATCATGCGCAGGTGTTCGGGGCTGCTTCTGCTCAAGTCGTAGACATCACCGGCGAATTCGGCCACTGCGTCGGGGCGAAGGGTGACCGACCGATAGAAGGCCGCCACGTCGGTGGCCACCACTTCCCGAAACAGTGCTTCCTTGTCGCCGAAGTGGGCGTAGAGACGCTCCTTGCTGGCGTGCGCCTCGTGGGCGATGCGATCGATGCGCGACCCTGCCAGGCCGTGGCGAGCGAACTCAGCGCGGGCAGCGTCGAGTATCTGGTCGCGCAGCTCGGTGGTGCTCCTCCTCACAGCAGGATCATAACCATACGAACTAGTTCGTTCTGTAATAATGACGGCATGCATGTCCTCCTAGACACCCCTGCGATCCTCGACCCGCCGCCGCGAGTGAAGGCCATTCGGCGCGCGGTGGACGCCGTCGCCGACGCGGTCACCCCCGCAGTCGAGGCGTACCGTCCCTACGTCGAGGGGCTGGACAACCTTCCCCGTGATGGCCGATTTCTCTTGGTGGGCAACCACACTCAGTCCAGTGTGGAGGCCCTGCTGATTCCGTTCCATGTTCGGCGGGCGATCGGCCAACGAGTACGGCCGTTGGCCGATCGGCAGTTCGGACGCATGCGGGGTCCGGCCCGGGACCTGCTCGCCGCCGGCGGGGCGCTGGTGGGCGCCCCGGAGCCCGTCCGCGAGCTGATGCGCCGCAACGAGACCATCCTGGTGTTCCCGGGCGGTGGGCGTGAGATTCCCAAGTTCAAGGGGGAGGAGTACACGCTGCGCTGGCAGGGCCGCGCCGGATTCGCCCGCCTCGCGGTCGAACACGATTATCCGATCGTGCCCGTCGGACTGGTGGGCGGCGACGACATCTACCGAAGTGTGAGCCGTCGCGGCGGCGTCTGGGAGCGCTTCAGCGAGGCCATGTCTCGACGTTTTTCAGGCCAGCCGGACATGGCCGTACCCCTGCAGCTCGGCATCGGACCGACCCTCATCCCTCGACCGCAGCGGATGTACCTGCGCTTCGGCGCTCCCATCGAGACCGCCAAGCCCGCCCGCTTCTCAACCGAGAAATGGGTTGCCACCGTGCGGGAGAGGACTCAGGAGTCGCTGGAGCAGATCCTGGCCGACCTGCTCGACGTCCGCGCCCGCGACCCTTACCGCCACCTCAATCCCTTGGCGTGGCGCCAAGCGGTCTCACCACCGGATGCCGCGGAGCTACAGGCAGCGCGTACCTGACCTTCGGGCGGGCGCTGCCTTCAGTCGCCGGCGTCGTCGGGGTTGTCGGCTTCGCGCTGGAACTCCGCGATCGCCTGGTCAATGGCCGAGTCGATGTCGCTGGAGCCGCCGATCACCCGGTCGATGAACGCGGCCGGTTCGTCGAGATCCGACGATTCCGGCAGCAGATCGGGGTGTTGCCACACCTTGTCGCGGGCGTCGGCGCCGACCGCCGTGGTCAACCGCTCCCAGAGCACCGCGGCTTCGCGCAGCTTGCGCGGGCGCAGCTCCAGGCCGACCAGGGTGGCGAAGGTCTGCTCGGCCGGACCACCGGTGGCGCGCCGCCGGCGCAGCATCTCCGAGAGTGCGGCGGTGCCCGGGATCCGGTCGCCCAGCGCTGCATTGACCACGGTCTGAACCCAGCCCTCGATCAGGGCCAGCAGGGTCTCCAGCCGGTCCAGTGCGGCGAGTTGCTCCGGGGTGGACTTGGGCTCGAACACGCCCTGGTTGAGCAGTTCGTTCATGGCCGAGGGATCGGTCATCGCCGACGGATCGAAGCCCTGGGCCAGTTCCTCGATGCCCCGGATGTCGATCTTCATGCCCCGCGCGTAGGCTTCCACAGCGCTGAGCAACTGGTGGGACAGCCACGGCACATGGGTGAACAGCCGGTGGTGGGCGGCCTCGCGGGCGGCCAGGAAGGTGACGATCTCACTGCGCGGCTGCTCCAGGCCGCCGGCCAATTCCTCGATCGCTCCCGGCATCAGGGCGGCTGTCCCGCTGGGTCCCAGCGGCAGTCCGATGTCGGTCGAGGTCAGCACCTCCCCGGACAATCGGCCCAGCGCCTGACCCAACTGGGAACCGAACGCCAGCCCGCCCATCTGCGACATCACCGACAGTAGGGGGCCGGCCATGCTTTTGGCCTCTTCCGGCAGCGCGGATGCCCACACCGACGAAACCTGTTCGGCCATCGGGTCACACAGCCGCTGCCAGGTGGTCATGGTGTTCTCGACCCAGTCCACGGGAGTCCAGGCAACCCCGCTGGTGGTGCCGGCGGGCAATGACGTCGCCCCGTCGAGCCAGGTTTCAGCCAGGTGCACGGCGTCGCCGATGGCGGTCGCGGTTGAGGCGGCGATGGGCGGAACCGAACCGATCGACTTGACCGCGACCTGTCGTGCCAGGTCGTAGTTCACCGGCCCGGCCGGCCGGCCGTCGGCGCTCGCCCGGCCCACGCCGCTGAACATCTGACCGAGCTGAGTAAAGACCTGACCCAGATCGGCCATGTTGAATGCGGCGCCCATACCGAATGGGTCGGAGGGCCCGGAGCCTCGTTCGCGGTCCGGGTCGTCCCCAGAAGAGAAACCGAAGGGCAGATCAGCCATGACACAACCGTACCCACCAGCCACGTCGCGCGGAACGACACACGGCCACCAATGGTCGCCCCGACCCCGCCGCAGCGATGGCCGTTTACCATTCCCGGGGTGAACAGGCGGATTCTGACGCTGTTGGCGGCTGTGCTGCCGGTGGTCGCATTCGGCGTGCTGCTGACGGCGGTGACGGTGCCCTTCGTGTCGTTGGGGCCCGGTCCCACGTTCGACACCCTCGGCACGATCGACGGCAAGCAGGTGGTCGACATCAAGACCACCACACACCCGACGACCGGCCACCTCAACATGACCACGGTCTCCCAGCGCGACGGCCTGACACTGGGGGAGGCGTTGGTTCTGTGGTTGTCCGGGCGCGAGCAGCTCATGCCGCGTGACCTGGTCTATCCGCCCGGCAAGTCTCGGCAGGAAGTCGACGAGAGCAACGATGCCGACTTTCGTGAGTCTGAACAGAGTGCCGAGTACGCCGCGCTGGGCTACCTGCGGTACCCCTCAGCGGTCACCCTGGCCGACGTGCAGGACCCGGGGCCCTCTGCCGGTGCGCTGCAGCGCGGCGACGCCGTGGATGCCGTCAACGGGGAGCCGGTCTACACCGTGAAGCAGTTCACCGCGCGGATGGCTGACACCAAGCCGGGGGACACAGTGGTCCTCAACTACCGCCGCAAGAACGCTGCACCCGGAACAGCGCGGATTACGCTCGGAGAGAACAAGGACCGCGCCAATGGATTCCTCGGCGTGTCCGTCCTGGATGCGCCGTGGGCGCCATTCAGCATCGACTTCAACCTCGCCAACGTAGGCGGACCGTCGGCAGGGCTGATGTTTTCGCTGGCAGTCGTCGACAAGCTGACCACCGGCACCCTGGCCGGGCCGAACTTCGTTGCCGGTACCGGGGTTATCAGGGCCAACGGCGAGGTCGAACCGATCGGTGGGATCGCGCACAAGATGCTGGCGGCCCGGGAGGCCGGTGCGACGGTGTTTCTGGTCCCGGCCGACAACTGCTACGAGGCCCGAAACGACGACAAGGGTCTGCAACTGGTGAAGGTCGACAGCCTTGCGCAGGCGGTGGGCGCCCTGCGAACCATCACTGATGGAGGTCAGCCGCCCTCTTGCTGAGTGTTCGTTGGCTACAGTGGGGCCGTCGGGGACAACTGAGCTAGGGAGCGTGGCACGTGGGGATGCGGCCCACTGCGAGGATGCCGAAATTGACCGCGCGCAGCCGGATCATGGTCGGCAGCGCATTCGTCGTGATCGCGCTGCTGCTGGTGGGTCCGCGGCTGATCGACGGTTATGTCGACTGGTTGTGGTTCGGCGAGCTGGGCTACCGCTCGGTGTTCGTCACCACGTTGCTGACCCGGTTGACCACATTCGTTGTGGTGGCACTGCTGGTCGGCGGCATCGTGTTCGCGGCGATGGCCACCGCGTTCCGGGTCCGGCCCGTCTTCGTCCCCAGCAACGGCGTCAACGACCCGGTGGCTCGGTATCGGACCACGGTGCTGGCGCGGCTGCGGCTGTTCGGTTTCGGGATTCCGGCCGCGGTCGGGGTACTGGCCGGGATCGTCGCGCAGAGCTACTGGGTGCGTATCCAGTTGTTCCTGCGGGGCGGCGACTTCGGGATCACCGATCCGCAGTTCGGCAAAGACCTCGGCTTCTACGCCTTCGACCTGCCGTTCTACCGGCTGGTCGTGGGGCTGTTGCTGGCGACGCTGTTCCTGGCGACCGTCGCGAATCTGAGCACGCACTACATCTTCGGCGGCATCCGGTTGTCCGGCCGGGCCGGTGCCCTGAGCCGCCCGGCGCGCATCCAGGTGGTCAGCCTGATCGGCACCCTGGTGCTGCTCAAGGCCGCGGCCTACTGGCTGGACCGCTATGAGCTGCTCAGCCATACCCGTACCGGCAAGCCCTTCACCGGAGCCGGCTACACCGACATCAACGCCGTACTGCCGGCCAAGATGATCCTGCTGGCCATCGCACTGATCTGTGCGGTCGCCGTGTTCTCGGCGATCGTGCTGCGCGACTTGCAGATTCCGGCGATCGGTTTGGTGCTGTTGCTGCTGTCGTCGGTCGTGGTCGGCGCGGGATGGCCGCTGATCGTCGAACAGTTCAGCGTCAAGCCGAACGCGGCGCAGAAGGAGAGCGAATACATCTCGCGCTCCATCGCCGCGACCCGGCAGGCATACGGTCTGACCGATGACGTGGTCACGTACCGGGACTACCGCGGCGACGCGCGGGCCACGGCTGCCCAGGTGGGCGCCGATGCGGCCACCACCTCCAACATCCGGTTGCTGGACCCGACCATCGTCAGCCCCGCGTTCACCCAGTTTCAGCAGGGCAAGAACTTCTACTTCTTCCCCGACCAGCTCACCGTCGACCGGTATCGCGACGACGACGGCCAGCTGCGCGACTACGTGGTCGCCGCGCGCGAGCTGAATCCGGATCGGCTGATCGACAACCAGCGCGACTGGATCAACCGGCACACCGTGTTCACCCACGGCAACGGGTTCATCGCCTCGCCCGCCAACACCGTGCGCGGTATCGCCAACGACCCCAACCAGAACGGTGGATATCCGGAATTCCTGGTCAATGTCGTCGGTGCCAACGGCGGCGTCGTCTCCGACGGGCCGGCCCGCCTCGACCAGCCGCGCGTCTACTACGGGCCGGTGATCGCCAACACCGTCGCCGACTACGCGATCGTCGGGCGCAACGGCCCCGACCGCGAGTACGACTACGAGACCAACACCGAAACCAAGAACTACACCTACACCGGTGCGGGTGGCGTCAGCATCGGCAACTGGCTGGCCCGCAGCGTGTTCGCCGCCAAGTTCGCCGAACGCAACTTCCTGTTCTCCAACGTGATCGGCGCGGACAGCAAGATTCTGTTCAATCGCGACCCGGCGAGCCGGGTGCAGGCGGTGGCGCCCTGGCTGACCACCGATTCCACGGTGTATCCGGCGATCGTGAACAAGCGACTGGTGTGGATCATCGACGGCTACACCACGCTGGACAACTACCCGTACTCGGAGCTGACCTCGCTGTCGTCGGCGACCGCAGACTCAAAGGATGTGGAGTTCAACCGGCTGCTGCCGGACCGGCGGGTGTCCTACATCCGCAACTCGGTGAAGGCCACCGTCGACGCCTACGACGGCACGGTGAGCCTGTACGCCCAGGACGAGCAGGACCCCGTGCTGCAGGCATGGATGAAGGTGTTCCCCGGAACGGTCAAACCGAAAGCGGAGATCACACCTGAGCTCGCCGAGCACCTGCGCTACCCCGAAGACCTGTTCAAGGTGCAGCGCATGCTGTTGGCCAAGTACCACGTCAACGACCCCGTGACCTTCTTCTCGACCTCGGACTTCTGGGACGTGCCGCTGGACCCCAACCCGACGGCCAGCAGCTTCCAGCCGCCGTACTACATCGTCGCGAAAAACCTTGCAAAGGGCGACAATTCGGCATCCTACCAGCTGACCAGCGCCATGAACCGCTTCAAGCGCGACTATTTGGCCGCCTACATCAGCGCCAGCTCCGACCCCGACACCTACGGCAAGATCACCGTGCTGACCATTCCCGGCCAGGTCAACGGTCCCAAGCTGGCCAACAACGCGATCACCACCGACACCACGGTCAGTCAAGACCTCGGTGTGATCGGTCGCGACAACCAGAACCGCATCCGATGGGGCAATCTGCTGACACTGCCGGTGGCCCAAGGCGGTCTGCTCTACGTCGAACCGGTCTATGCCTCACCGGGTTCCAGCGACGCCGCGTCCTCGTACCCCCGGCTCATCCGGGTGGCGATGATGTACAACGACAAGATCGGTTACGGGCCCACGGTGTCTGACGCACTCACCGCCCTGTTCGGGCCCGGTGCCAGTGCGGCGGCCACCGACATCGCCCCCACCGATGGCGGCGCTGCGGCCCAGGGGACGCCACGCCCGGCTGCCCCGCCGGCTGCGGCAGTGCCCACGCCCCCTGCTGCCGAGGCCGCGTTGTCTCCGGCGAAAGCCGCGGCACTGCGCGAGATCGAATCGGCGCTCAGTGCGCTGCGCGACACCCAGCACCGCGGCGATTTCGCAGCCTACGGCGAGGCGCTGCAACGCCTCGACGACGCGATGGCCAAGTTCAACAGCGCCAAGTAAGCACGCTGCGCTGTCAGGCGCTACCTGCGCGTGGCGCCCAGCGCCGTCGTCGACTGGTGCTGGGCCGCGGCGCTGAGCGCCGCACGCGCCTTGGCGTTCCAGTGGTGTCGTGGGGTCAGTGCGGACAACTGGGCTAACCGGACGAATTGCCGTAGTGACCATCGGTCGGCGGCGCTGACGGCGACTCCGGTGAGTTCCAGTGCGCGAGGATGCTGCAGGGCGCGGATGGCCGGGTGGGGGACCGTACGCATCCACCAATCGGTGGGGGCGAAGATCTGCTCGCGGAACGGCTCGAAGTGGGCGCCGGCCCGCAGATGCGCATGGCAGTAATCCTCAAAGTACTCAACGAATTCCGGCCAGGTGGCCGGCATCGGCCGCGTCGACACGCCATAGCGGCGATACCAGGCGCAGCACTCCTGGTAGAGCTGTTCATGCTCGGCGGCGTCGAGGGGCCGGATGAAGGTGTTGACCATGACGACGAGGGACTCGACGTACGCGGCGTGCTGGAAATGGAAGGTCTCGGGATTCAGCGCGTGGTACTTGTGCCCGAATTGGTCGACGCCCTTGACGTGCTCGTGGGCGAACCGCATCTGGGGCCGCATGTCGACGTCGGCGTAGGCGTAGTTGACGGCCTGGGTGAAGGTGCGTTTCTTGTGCAGCCAAATGCGGTTGCGCATCAAGGCGTGCTCGCTGATGCCGGCGGCGATACCGGGATGCAGCAGCAACAGGCACACCGCACGCGGCAGGACGAACAGGTAGCGCCGGTCGGCCACGAACTGCCACAGCAGGCTGTCGGGTCCGAGGCCGTCGTCGTGATGCGTCGCCATCATCAGATCAGCGCCTTGTGCCGGCGCATCCGACGGCGAAAGTCTGCCATCAGCACGGTGTAGTTGATGATTCGGATGAATCGGGGGATGAAGCGGTTCACGAACGACACGAACAGGAAGAGATTCTCGAACTGGCGTTGTTCGGGCTGGGCCCATTGCACACCGAGAAGCTTACGAAAATGCGGTGGCAGAAACCCGATCGTCAGGAAGCGCAGCAGCGGTGCCAGGAGCGCCCGCGGGATCGGGTTGATCATCTTCAGCTCGATCAGCCGCATGAGATAGGTGCGGACGACGCCATCGAGCGCCAGTGTTTGGCACGTCTGGTCCCAGTAGGTGTCGAATTCGGCGCGGGTCGGCGGCCACTGGTCTTCGGTGACCTGCAAGGTGGTGCCGAGCGGCCAGGCGTGCTGATAGAACCCCTCCGCCTGGTCTTCGGTCATCTTGCCGCGCAGCAGCTGGTAGGTGTCCTCGTAGAAGACAAACAGGCATGCGGCGACCCACAATTGCAGATTCTGGTCGAAGGCGCTGTACGAAACTGGGCTGTCCGCGGTGGAGCGGACTTGCCGGTGCACGACGTCGACGGCGTCGCGGTAGGCGGCGCGTTCCTCATCGGTTCCCAGCACAGCGACTGCCATGTACTGGGCGGTGGTGCGCAACCGCTTCCACGGATGCTCCATCAATGCACCGGATTCCACTCGACTCTCCACGACCCCGTGGCCGACGCCGGGCATGCTCAACTGCATGACGACATTGGCGGCTGCCGCGGCTGCGGACCAAAAGTCCAACGCCTCAGTGAGATCGACGGGACCGTCGTCGTACCGCGGGGTGTAGCGGTCGATGTGTATCCGGGTCCCGGCGGTGCTCGTCTGCTGAGGGACGGGGGAGCTGCTGATGCCGAGCATTCTGATGACGACGTCGATGATCCGAACCAGAAGCATCATCTGCGCGACCTCCGTTGTGTGCCTTGCGTGGTCACTGCATACAGATGTTGGCGATCAGCAGCACGGGCCACAATGCGATCGATCCCAGGACCGACACCACCAGGTCCAGGCCATGGATGCCGTGTAGGTGAGCGGTGTGGGTCAGCGTCCAGATCAACCCGATGGTCAGATACGGGGTGCCGAGGAACACGCCGAGGCCGATCAGTTCTGCAACTGTCATTCGGTAGCTGAGCAGGCGGCCGACATTGTCGATGAATCCGGGCATCCGTTGCCCCTCCCGCTGTTCCGGCGCTGGAGTGCAGCATGGCATAGCAGGGTGGGGCGGACAAGGGTCCTTCGTCACCGGCATGGGTCGGACGCCGGTGACGCCGGACCTGGCGATTTGGCGGCTCGGGTACCCGTTGGGTAGTCTCATACCTACCGACGCGGGGTGGAGCAGCTCGGTAGCTCGCTGGGCTCATAACCCAGAGGTCGCAGGTTCGAATCCTGTCCCCGCTACTAGAAAGAATGGCCCCCGGAGACTTCTCCGGGGGCCATTCTCATGCCCGCTGGCAACGCTCCCGGGAACATTCGGCCCCGGTTCTAACAACAGTGTGTTGTCGACGGTGGGGACCCGGCCAGGCTGCAGAAGCAGGACGAACGGATGTCGTCGTCGGCCCGCGCCAGTGCGATGTCCAGTTGCGGTTTGATGGCGCGTGCCTGGTCGTGTCTACCGAGCGATTCGTAGCATCGGTGCAGCCCAACAAGCGCCCAGACGTTGGCGGGGTGGCGGTTGGAGCGGATGACGTCGTCGTTGAGGCCGAGATCGGCCTCGTAGGCGCGGGCCGCTTCCTCGACGTGACCCTGCTCGAGCAGTAGAGCCCCCAGCGCGTGCCGGCTGGGCATCATCCATCCCCACGGTTCGTCGTAGGGCAATCGGTCTTCGAGCCGTACGGCCTGGCATAGGTGGGCGAACGCATCGTCGAATGCGCCGTGGTGGTAGGCGATCTCGCCCGCCAGCAGCTCGCGAGCAACCCCGAGAACGTCGACGCATCGGACATTGTGCAGATGCCGGCTCTCGGGCACCGTCGCCGCGGTCCGCTCGAACAGGCGTTGAGCTGCCGCCGCCTCGTCGTGTTGTTTGAGCGCGGCATGGGCGACGCCCTTGCCGTAATAGTTCATTGCCGCGGTCATGCAGAACAAGGCCGGATTCTCGGGCAGCGGTGCCTCGATGAGCTCCTGCCATCGCCCAAATCGGACGAGGGCGTGGGTACCGATCGACTTGTAACCTTCGAGCCAGTCCGCCATGGGCGGGCTTTCGATCTCCACCAGCGCGTCAGGGATGGTGTCGTGCATGTCGCGGACGGCCTCCATCGCGGGACCAAACTGGCCGAGGAACATGGCGCCGTAGAGCTTGAAGTGGTAGTTGTGCACGCGGTAGTTGGAGTAAAAGTTCTGTGCGCCCGCGTAACGGAAGTACTTGACGTCCTTTTCGATGCCGGCGTCGTTCCAGGTGACGACGTCCTGGTAGTGCCCGCACAGGATGTCGATGTGAGTGGGCATGTGCGCGAGATGCCCTGAATCCGGTACCAGGCGGCGCAATTCGTCGCCGACGCGCAGCGCCGCCTCCGGCGTGGTCGACATCTCCATGAGGTGGATGTACAGGTGCCACAGCCCCGGATGGGGGGATGCGCCGCTCGCCCGACGGCGCGTGATGGCCGCCTCCAGCACGGCGCGACACTCCAGAGTGTGCGACCCGGCGGTGGGCTCCCCGGTACGCAGGTCCCACATGTTCCACGGCGTGAGATTCATCAGCGCTTCGGCGAAGAATGCTGCGACGTCGGGGTCGTCGCTGAATTCGGCATAGACCTGCCGCATGGCTTGCGCGTACTGCTCGTTCCAGCCCGTCAGGTCACCGCCGGGTTGATCAGACTGGTAGCGGACTTGTAGAGCCGCGATCAGTGCCCGCTCGGTAGGGGAGGAATCGCCGGCATGGGCTAATGCCTTCGTGCTTGCGTGCTTTGCCCGGGTAAGTGTTTCGCGAGTCTCGCGCTCGTCGAACAGTTCCCAGGGCTTGTTGTAGTTGGGGCCGGCCGCATACGCCACACCCCACCACGCCATGGCGCAGGTGGGGTCGTGGCGCAGCGCCTCCTCAAAGCACGTTCCGGCCTCTTCGTGGTTGTAGCCGAACGTCCAGTTCAGGCCCCGGTCGAACCAGAGCTGGCTCTCGGTTGACGATGTCGTGATCGTCCGGCTGTAGTTACCGAGGTCGAATCCGTATCCGGTCAACGCATCTGCTCCTGTTTCACCACTCCGCCTACGATGTTGCGCCCCGGGCTGGAGGGCAGGTCCGCCGGTCGCGGCCCACAGTGCCGCCACATGGCAGTACACCGACCGTACGACGATAACGACCAGCCCCCGTCGGCCTGCGTGGCACCGGCATGGCCTGTGCTATTCCGGCCGACAGCGTCAGCGCCAGGTCGATCAGGCCACGGGTCCGCTGGTGGTGGACAGTTCCTGCCATGCGACGAGTACGGCTTCGAGTTGCTCGGTGGAGTGCCGTCCGAGCCCGCATTCGGTGGACAGGCCGAACCGTGGCAGGAATTCGGCAGCGATGGCGGCCCTGCGACGTGCACCCTCAGCGCCGTCTTCGGCGTGCAGCAGGCCCAGGTAGAACTCCGTCTCGGGTTCCAGAACCAGGTCTGCCAGCGGCTTCCAATGCTCTCGGGTGGTCCACGCGGCCACGGTCGCGGCCTGAATTGCGTTGATGGGACGCGTGATGTGGCGTGCGAGTCCGTTGGACAACGCCACGATCGCGGACGCATCCGTTGGAAGGATGTGCCGGCCGCCGCGCGCCGCGGCCTCCTTCGTCGGCGGTTCGCCCATGAACGGCGACGCGCCGAATTTCGAGTCGCCGTAGCACAGGTGGAATGTCAGGTCGACATCGTCGGCGATCCAGTCCGCAAGGCGGGCGGTGGCCGCGAAGATCGGCTCGTGGTCGCCGTAGGGGTTGGAGAACCATCCTTCGAGGGTCGCCAGCTCGGTCGGCAGATCCCACTGGATGGCCAGGTCGCCGTGCGGTATCTCACTCTGGATCTTTTCGACGCTGCGCCGCAGTGCGGTTTCATAGGCCAAGGCGATCTCGACCTGAGACTCGAAGTGCGCGAAGGAGTTCACCGCGTTGAACGGGGTCGCGATCGATACCAGGAATCGACTGTCCGGGGCGAGGACACCGGACTGGCGAGCGGACAGAAAGTCGCGGTAGGACCCCAGCGCCGACGAATGGTAGTCGACCTCGCCGAAGGAGACCGGGGTTCCCGGACGGACTCTGGCGCGACCATCGGTGACATCGAGGGTGGGGTTGGACAGGAACCGAGCCGAGTGCACGAGAACCCAGTTCGCACGGTCACCGGGTTCGCCGTCCGGTACGCGGCGAACGCCCGGCTGCAGACGTTTGCCGACGAGGTTGAATGCGGCTTCGGTGGTGGGGACGTTGATGCTGCCGGTGAGATAGAAACTGGTCATCAGGGATTCTTCGGTCACGGTGTCAGAGCAGCAGGCCGAGTCGGGGCGGCAGGGTTCCATCCAGGGTGTGCCGTCCCAGGTGGACGTATTTCCAGCGAGCGGGGTCGTGCAGCGTGTGCACGCGCAGGTTGCGCCAGTGCCGATCGAGTGCATACTTCGCGTCGGTGGCCGAGGTTCCGGCGAGTTCGAAGATGCCGCTGGCGATCTCGACCGAGTACTCCTGGGCCAGCGCCTTGGCCGCAGCCACCTGAAGGGAGGCTGCCGCGGCACTCTCGCGTGTCAGCTCTGGTGCGGCAAGTGCCTGATCGATCAGGTGTGAGCCGTGGGCCAGCAGCGCTTCCAGGGCGTACAACCTAGCGGTCAGTTCACCGAAGCGACGGACGACGTGTGGCTCGTCGGCGGCGCGTTCGACCTGCGCCTCAAACCACGGCCGGCTACGGGAGGCGACGAACTCTGCTCCGTCTTCGAGCGCTGCGCGGGCGCCGCCGACATCGATAGCGGTGTGCAGCGCCTGATCGAACGCTCCCAACACCGAAGGGTCGGCCGAAGTGGGATCGGGGTCAGGCCCTTCGTCGATGACGAGGTCCGCTGCGACGCGGACCTTGTCCAGAACGACTTCGCCGCTGGCTGTTCCGCGCTGGCCGAAAGCCGACCACCGGTCCAGGTTGAGAATGACGCCCGGGTCATCGGGGCGCACGAAAGCGGTTGCCCCGTGGTCCGTTCCGCTGATCCGTGCGGCCACAGCGATCCATGCGGCACCGAGTGATCCGGTGGCGTAGAACTTGGTGCCCTCGAGCTCCCAGTCGCCGTCGGATCGTCGTGTCAGCGTGGTCTTGCGTTCCACGCTGGTGCGGGTGCCGCGCTCGACGCTGGCGTTACCGAGTTGAGCCCCGGCGAGGACGTCCCGGTAGATCCGCGGTGCCGGTTCGTTGGATTCGAGGCCGCGGATGGCGGCTGTGAGGACGTAATGCGACAACAGCAGTTGCCCGACGGCTGCGTCGGCCTGCGAGAGAATACGCAGCACCTCGACGGCGGTGGACCGGCGGAGATCCGGGCCGCCGAACGCAGCGGGAACCAGAATCCCCAGCAGGCCTGAGTTTCCGATCTGGGTGAGCGCATCGGTCGGCAGGGTGCCGTCAATCTCCCGCTGAACGGCGCCCGCGGCGACCGACGCCGCGACGGTAGTGGCGGTATCCAGGGCGTCCTCGACAGTGCGCAGTACGGGCACGGCCGTGTCGATGATGGGCATCGGTGCTAGCTCCTCGTCTTGTGGGTCGCAGAGAAACCTAGGGGTCTGCGGAGATGCTGGACAGATGGTTCAAGCGACACTGGAAGCGCCTGCAGCAACGCTGTAATCGGCGCTTTCCGCGAGTGTCGCGCCGGCAGCCGCGATCAACTCGATCACGGTGGCCAGAACGCTTGCCGGTGCGGGGGGTGCGGTGGTGGCGATGGCGACCTTGCGCACTGGTCGGCGACCGGCGACCCTGCGTACTGCCACATCGGCACGTACCCCCGAGGCGGCCAGCGACGGCACCAGAGACACCCCCAGTCCGGCGGCGACGAAGCCCTGCACGGTTCCGTACCCTTCTGCGCGGTAGCTGACCGTCGGCTCGAATCCAGCTCGCTGGCAGGCCTTGCGGAACACTCGGGTGTCCGGGCACAGGCCCGTCTGGGTGCTCACCACCCAGTTCTCGCGGGCCAGTTCGGCGAGCGGCACTTCGGCGCGCTCCGCGAGGCGGTGTCCGAGTGGCAGGACTACGAAGAACTCGTCGTCATACACGCTGAGTGTGTTGATCCCGGGAAATTCGGGTCGGTCGCCAGGCACTTCGGTGACCATCGCGGCGTCGGCATCTCCGCTGCGCAGCAGCTCAACCCCGTCGTCGGGGTCGACCGCCACCAACTCCACACCTACGCCGGGTAAGAGGTGGCGCACCTGGGCGATCGCCGGCGGCAGGATCACCGCCGCGGCGCTGGCGAACGATGCGATCCGTACGACACCGGGTCGCGCGGTGGCGATGGCATCGAGGTCGCGTTCGGCGGCGGCCACCGCACCCAGAATTGCGGGCACGTGCTCCAACAGCTTGCTGCCGGCCGGTGTGAGGCGTGCCCCGGATGGGCCGCGCACCAGCAGGGTGCTGCCCACGTCGCGCTCCAGTGCGGTGACCTGTTGGGAGACCGCTGACGTGGTGTAGTTCAAGGATGCGGCTGCAGCACTGAGAGACCCGACGCGTGCGATTTCCTGCAGCACCAGCAACCTGCGCACGTCGAACATCCCGAGAAGGGTAGGGCAGTTCTGCGGCCGTCTACAGGGTTGCGATCAGGGCGACGCCAATGCTCAGTAGCTTGATGCCCACGAACTCGTCGGCCGGATCCCGTGATGACGTTCGGCGACATCGGGATGTGCACGCGTGCGGGACTTCCAGGCGTTCTCGCCGTAGGTGTTGAAGATGGGATTGTCGGGATCGGCTTCGACGCCGCGGGCCAAGGCGGCCAACTCCGCGGGCAGGACGATCAGCGGGATCGTGGCATCGAGGGCCGGGTTCAGGAAGTAGGGGATGGACACTCGGTCCGTGCCAGGTTTCGGCGACAGCACCCGGTGCTGGGTCGCCCGGAGATAGCCGCCGGTGGCGACTTCGAGGAGCTCGCCGATGTTGACGATGAACGCACCCGGCAGTGGCGGCACATCGACCCACTCGCCGGCGGTGAGCTCCACCTGCAGCCCTTCAGAGTCGGGCTCGACCAGCAGCAGGGTGAGCACACCTGAGTCTTTGTGCGCTCCCACGCCCTGGACACTGTCGGACCTGCCCGGATAGCGCACAACCTTGATCAGGGTCGCAGGAGAATGCGCGAATGCGTCGTCGAACAGGTCCGCAGCAGCCCCCAGCGACTCAGCCCAGAGCCGCAGCAGCCGCAGCCCAACTGACCACAACGTACGGTCCCACTCCTCAAAGGCTGCCCGGAAGCCCGCCGGCCGCTGCGGCCACAAGTTGGGGCCCTGCAGGCGCCAGTAACCCTGCGCATCAGGCAGAGCGGGGCGCTCGGGACCGATGTCGATCTGTTCGCGCCAGTCGACCAATCCGTTCGTCAACTCACCGCCCAGTCGCGAGTAACCGCGGAACTGCGGACTCTCCAGCTGACTGATCTGGTTTTTCTCATCGATAGGTAATGCGAAGAAGTCCCTGGCCAGGGTCAGGATTGCCGCGATCTGCGATTCCGGGACGCCGTGGCCGGTCAGGTAGAAGAACCCATACGTGTGCGCGGCCTCCCGCAACGCGAGGCGGAAGCCGTCGGCATCGGTCTCAGCTTCTGACAAGTCGAGCACAGGCAACATGCCACAAACCCTGCACCATTTCCGACGTCACGCCAATCCGCGTCAACGAGTCCTTCACGGGTGTGAAGAACCATGACACAGGCGCTGCGCCGGACCCAGCGGCCGTTGCCCGCCCGGTCAAGTCCACGGACGTGGTGTACGACGTCGTCGTGTGATTCTTCGATGTGATGGTTCAGGCGGTCAGTGCCGCTG
>NZ_LQPI01000029.1 GCF_002101775.1 Mycolicibacter nonchromogenicus
CTCTCCGGTAACCCCGCCGACAGCGGCAAAATCCGCGGGCAACGCTTCGCACGCCTACCCGCCGGACGAGCAATCCTGCTCAACAACAACGACGAACCCACCTACCTACAACTCGTCAACCCAACATTCAGCCAAACCTTGACGCACTAGGAGAAGAACCGATGTCCCTTCTGAAGCAGAGGATTCCGTGATGGCCAACGCCGTGATACCGATCGTGCGGATTGCGGTCCTAGCCGAGAGCCGGCTGACGGAGATCGCCCTGCCCGCGGATCTGCCGCTCCGGGAGATCCTGCCGACTGTTCAGCGCCTGGTGGTGCCGAGCTCGGATGAGACCCAGGACGGCGCCGCCGACACCGGCCGGCTGAGCCTGGCGCCGATCGGAGGCGCACCGTTCAGCCTGGATGCCAGTCTGGACACTGTCGGCGTGGTCGACGGGGACCTGCTGGCCCTGCAGCCGGTGCCTGCCGGGCCCTCGGCGCCCGGAATCGTCGAAGACATCGCGGACGCCGCGGTGATCTTCTCGGCTTCCCGGCGCAAGCCTTGGGGGCCGGGTCACATCGGGACCGGAGCACTTGCGGCATCGGTTGGATTGGTCTTGGCGGCAACGGGTCTGGCTGTCACCTATCGGGTGGTCAGCGGAGCCCCGAGCGGTCTCTTCGCAGCCGCCGCGATCGCCGTACTTGCCGCTCTCGCCGCGTCGGTCGCACGTCCGCCGTATGACGGAGCATTGGCAGTCGCCGCGTTGGCGCCGATCGCCGCGGCACTGGCCCTGCTGGTGCCGGGCCAATTCGGTCCGGCCCAGGTGACGCTGGCCGCTTCCGGTGTGGCTGCGTGGTCGTTGATTCGTACCATCGGCTCGCGCCGTAACCTCGGATTCTTCACGGCAACAGCCGCGCTCGGTGTGGGAATCGCCCTGGCGGCTGCGGTCGAGACCCTGTGGCCGCTGCCGTTGTCCAGCATCGGCGGTGGGCTGGTGGTAGTGGCGCTGTTGCTCACCGTCTCGGCTCCCCACCTGTCCGCATTGTGGGCGCGGCTGCCGCTGCCGGTCATCCCCGCGCCCGGAGATCCGACCCCGGCAGCCCCGTCACTGCGGGTGTTGGAGGACCTGCCGCGCCGCGTACAGGCCGGCGAGAAGTACCAAACCGGCTTCATCGCCGGTGGTGTGCTGCTGGGCACTCTTGGTTCGATTGCGATTGCCGCCCAACCCGAACTCGTGCCGGCGTGGGGATGGTATGTGGTGGCGGCCAACGCGGCTGCGACCGTGCTGCGCGCACGGGTGTGGGATTCGGCCGCGAGCAAGTCCTGGCTGCTGGCCCAGCCCCACCTGGTGGCGGCCGCGCTGTTGGTGCTCTACGGTGCCACGGGCCGCTACCTCGGCGCGCTGATCGCGGTGGGTGTGCTCGCCGCTCTGGTGTCGATCTGGGTGCTGGCCTCCGCGGTTCCGGCAGTCGCCGATCCACACAGCTATTCCTTGCCGGTGCGCCGCCTCGTCGGTTTCGTCGCCTCGGGCCTGGATGCCTCGCTGATACCTGTAATCGCCTACCTGGTCGGCATTTTCGCCTGGGTCCTCGATCGATGAGCCGTTCTCACTCGGCACCGGGTTTCTCCAGGGGGATCCGGCTCGGCGGCGCGGCCGGGGTCCTGGTGGCGGCGTTGTGGACCTCTCCGCCGGTCTTGGCGATAACCCCGCCGACCGTCGACGCCGGTGTGGTGCCGCCCAGCGGGACTCCGGGGCCGGTGCAAGCCACACAGCAGAACAGTGAGTGCAGCACGACCGACATCACCGCAGGCGCCGACCTGAAGAATCCCCCCGCCGCGCAACGGCAGATCGATCTGCCCGCGGCGTGGGAATTCTCCCGCGGTGACGGTCAGACGGTGGCCGTCATCGACACCGGCGTACGGCCCGGGCCGCGCCTTCCCGCCGTCGAGGCCGGTGGCGACTACATCGGCACCACCGACGGACTCACCGACTGCGACGGGCACGGAACGCTGGTCGCGGGGCTCATCGCCGGGCAGCCCGGCGACGACGGCTTCGCCGGCGTCGCGCCGGCGGCACGGCTGCTTTCCCTTCGTGCCACATCCGCAAGGATCACCCCGGCAGCCTCGAACGGTGACCCGGAGTTGGCGCAGGCCGCCTTCACTGTGACGGCTCTGAGCCGGGCTATCGTGCACGCCGCGGATCTCGGTGCGCAGGTGATAGTCGTCTCGTCCGCGCACTGCGTGGCCGCCGACCGCGACGTTGACCAGTCCGAACTGGGTGCCGCGATCCGCTATGCGGCGCTCGACAAGGACGCCGTCGTGATCGCCGCCGCCGGTGACAGCGGCGCCACCGGTTCGTACGGCAGTGGCAGCGGATGCCAGTCCAACCCGCTGACCGATCTGAGCCGACCCGACGATCCGCGCGGTTGGGCCAGCGTCTCATCGGTGTCGATCCCGTCGGCCTGGCAGCCCTATGTGTTGTCGGTGGCGTCACTGGCGCCCAGTGGCCGGCCCTCGAAATTCACCATGGCCGGGCCGTGGGTCGGCGTGGCAGCCCCAGGCGAAGGCATCGTGTCGGTGAGTAACCGCGACGACGGTGGCCTCGCCAACGCGCTTCCCGGGCCCAGGCAGAAACTGGTGCCGCTCAGCGGGACCGGTTACGCATCGGGCTATGTGGCCGGTGTCGCGGCACTGGTCCGGAGCCGGTTCCCGGAACTGAGTGCGGCACAGGTGATTCACCGACTGACCGCCACCGCACACAACACGGCCCGCGCACCGTCGAACCTCGTGGGAGCCGGGGCCATTGACCCTGTTGCCGCACTGACCTGGCAGCTGCCTGCCGGTTCCACCCGTGACGCGGAGACGGTGAAACGGGTGGTCCCGCCGCCGCCCCCGGAACCGAAGAACTACACGCCGCAGCTCGTCGCATTCGGCGGGGCAGCGGCGCTCGCATTGGCCGTCGGCGCAGCCGCAATCGTGGCACGCCGGAGAAAGGAAACCGCGTTGTGAGTACCTACCGATCGTCCTGGCCCGGTACTGGCCGAATCACCTTGGTGCTCTTCGTGGCCGTGGCGGCAGCTTCCGCCTACCCCTGGCAGTCGGCACGTGAACGTTGGGTGCTGGGCATCGGCCTGGCCGTCGCCGTCACTGCGCTGGTGCGGGTTCGCAGGTTGCCCCTGACGACGCTGCTGTGGCGCCGGGTGACGCTGAACCGAGGCAAACACGGGGAACGGCGGGCGCACAAGACCGTCACCGATCCGCGGGCCACCGCGCTGCTGTCGGTGGCAGCGCCGCAGGACGACACCGATGCGCTGCCGCTGCCCCTAATTGCGCGCTATCTGGACCGTTACGGTCTGCGGGCTGACACGATCCGGGTGACCAGCCGTGACGTCGGGGACCAAAACGGCTTACGGGAACGGACCACGTGGATAGGGCTCACCTTCTCGGCCGTGGACAATCTCGCTGCACTGCAGGCACGTTCGGCGGAGATCCCGTTGGACAAGACCGCAGCAGTGGTGGCACGCCGACTCGCCGATCACCTGCGTGAATCCGGTTGGGCGGCCAGCCTCGTCGAGCCCGACGAGATCCCTGGACTGGATGCCGCCGGCTCCCGCGAGACGTGGCATTCGGTGGTGCAGGACGGCGGGGATCACCTCGCCGCGTATCGGCTCACGCCGGGACACGACTTGCCGGACCTGGTCGCGAAGGTGTGGACCTACCCGGCATCGGAAACCTGGACGGCCCTGGAGCTCGCCGGCTCCGGCGACGATCAGACCCTGGCGTTCGCGGCCGCATTCCGTACCGATGCTCAGCCCGGGGCGGGCGGGCCGTTGCCCGGATTGAGTCCGCAACCGGGAGTGCAACGGGCAGCGCTGGCGGTGCTGCACCCGTCATCGGTGCAGCGCCTCGACGGCCATGCCGTGGTGGCCCGCGACTGGCTGGCCCGGCTCCACTGGCCCAGCAGCACCGCGCGGCGATCACCGGCTGACGCCACGGTGGGCTGACCAGCGATCTGGCCCGTCAACGAATAAGCGCCGCGCCCCAATCGGGGGCGCGGCGCTTATTTCTGTGTGGTTGTCTCCGTGCCCTAATCCGATTGCAGGGCGACGAGCAGGGCGTCGATCTGGTCGAGTTCGGCCTGCCCGGCCTGGACGTGGACCGCGTGCAGCTCCCCGTTCCAGGCGAACGGCGGCTGGTAGTCATCGGCAACCGGCAGGCCGCGGTCATAACCGAGAGTCAGGTGTGTGCCCCCGTGCTGCCAGATGAACGGGAAGGAATGGTCGCTGGCCGCGGTCGCGACGACCGCGCCGTCGACGACCGCGTCGACGGCAGCGGCGCCGCCGGGCTCCACGCGCAGCACGCAACCGACGAGGTGACGCCCGGGTGGCACGTGCTGCTCGGATTCAAGTTGCAGGGTGCCACTGGGCAGGGCGACGGCGACGTGCAACCTGCCCTCGATGACATACGCGGCCAGACCGCCGTTGCGGTCACCGATGGCGAACAGCACTCCGCTGGGCGTGTCCTGCTGCGGCACATCCACTTCGGCAAGGATGTGTCCGCCGCCGGCAAGCATCGGCAGTGCCTCATCGAGCACCGGGCCGGCCTGCGGATACAGCGTCACTTTGAGCCCGACCGGATATTGCGGCGGTGCAGCGGCAGTCAACCGCCCGATCAACGAGTCGAGCAGCGGCAGAACGTTGTTGGCTTCAGCCTCCTTCGACCACTGCTCTTTCAGCTGCTCGACCACCTCGGGATGCTGGTCTGCGAGGTCGTGGAACTCCGAGAAGTCCTCATCGAGCCGGAACAGCGACCACCGATCGGTCTCGAAGTCTCGGCTTCCGGTGAGCAGCTCGTCCTCGTCCATGACACCGACCGGAACATGATCGGTGGTGGCCTTCCAGCCGTCGGCGAAGATCGCCCGTGAGCCCATCATCTCGAAGTACTGCACCGAACGTGGGTTGGGTGCGGCGGGATCGGTGAACGAGGGCAGCAGGCTGGCCCCCTGAACAGGCTGTTGGGTGATGCCGTCGACGGAGTCCGGGACGGTCACGCCGCACGCGTCGAGCACGGTCGGAAGGACGTCGATGGCGTGGGCGAACTGCCCGCGAACACCGCCGCCCTCACGAATCTTCTTGGGCCAGTGCGCGATGAACGGCACCCGGGTACCGCCGAGCCAGGTGTAGCGCTTCCACAACCTGAACGGCGTGTTGCCCGCCCATGCCCATCCCCAGGCGTAATGCGGATAGGTGCGCGGGCCGCCCCACTCGTCGAGCTGCGCGAGGTTCTCGGCGAGGTCATCACGAACCCGGTGGGTGAAGCGATGCTCGTTGACCGTTCCGGACACTCCGCCCTCGGCGCTGGCGCCGTTGTCGGACATCAACAGGATCAGGGTGTTGTCGAGCACCCCGATGCGTTCGAGGGTGTCGACCAGCCGCCCGATCTGTGCGTCGGTGTGGCTCAGGAAGCCGGCGTATACCTCGTGCATACGGGCATACAGTCGGCGCTCGTCCGCGCTGAGGTCATCCCAGGCGGGAACCCAGGGCGGCCGGGGGGTCAAGGCGGTGTCGGCCGGGACGACACCGGACTGCACCTGGCGGGCGAAGAGTTCGTCGCGCCAGCGATCCCACCCGATGTCGAACTTGCCGGCGTAGGCATCGGCCCACTCGCGCTCCACGTGGTGCGGCGAGTGCATCGCTCCCGGGGTGAAGTAGAGGAAGAAGGGCTTGCCGGGCGCGCTGGCCTGCTGGCTGAGCACCATCCGGATCGCTTCGTCGGCAAGGTCTTCGGTCAGGTGGTAACCCTCGTCGGGCCGGGCGGGCGCCTCGACGAACGAGTTGTCGCGAACCAGTTCCGGCGCCCACTGATTGGCGTCGCCCCGCAGAAAGCCGTAGTAGCGTTCGAAACCCAAACCCAACGGCCACTGGTCAAACGGCCCGGCCCCGCCACGCTCACCGCGCGGCACCAGGTGCCATTTGCCTGTCGCCAGTGTGCTCCAGCCGGCGTCCCGCAGAATTCGTGGCAGCGTGGCCGCCGAGCGGGGAATGTGTGCGGTGTAGCCGGGATGAGTGGTGGGCAGATCGGCAAGGAAGCCCATCCCGACCGCGTGGTGGTTGCGGCCGGTCAGCAGCGCCGCCCGTGTCGGCGAGCACAGGGCGGTCACGTGAAACCGGTTGTAGCGCAGGCCGCCGGCCGCCAGGCGGTCGATGGTCGGCGTCGAGATGTCTGAGCCGTAGCAGCCGAACTGAGCGAAGCCGAGGTCGTCGAGCAGGATCACCACGACATTGGGTGCGTCCTGCGGGGGACGCTGGGGCTGGCTCATCTCGATGTCACCTTTCGGTATGCCCTGCTTGTAGTCAAGTGACTACTTCTGTTGTGAACACTATTGAGCGGTGCTGCGGATCACAAGGTGCGGTAGCTGATTCGCTTTCACCGTCGCGGTTTCGCCGGAGCGCCCTAACTGGGCACCGCTTCTGAGGCCGGTCGCGTATCGTCATCGGGCTGCGGCGACCGGCTCTGGCCGGCTGCCGCAGCGGCGCCGGAGGGGCGGTTCACGCGGTAGGCAGGATCAACACGGCGCACCGTGACGACGAGCAGCAGGGCGATGACAGGGGCGATCACGCCGTACAGCGCCGGCACGGTCCCGATTTCGGCGCTGTCGAGGAGTTGCGGACTCAGGGCTATCGCGGTGGCCACCATCGCGTTGTGCATCCCGATTTCGAGGCTGATGGCAATCGCCTGGCGCGGTGCGAGCTTCATCCACCGAGGCACGAGATAGCCGACGGTCAGACTGACGGTGGCGAAGGACACCACGGCACCGGTGAGTGCGCCGACATTGTTCGCCAATGTCGTTCGCCCCCCGACGATCGCGGCTATGGAGATCGCGACCAGCAGGGTGGCCGCGGCGACCCGGACCGGCCGCTTCAGGCGGCGCGCGAGGTCAGGGAAACGTTCGCGGATGCCGACCCCGATTGCTGTGGGGATGAGGACCAGTCCGACCACTGCGACGAACTTGTCCAGCTGCAGCGGGATACTCCGTCCCTCACCGGTGAACCAGGTGATCGAAAATGCCAGGATCGCCGGCAGCGAGGCGATCGAGATCACGGCGTTGATCGCGGTGAGCGTGAGATTGAGGGCAAGGTCTCCATTGACCAAGTGGCTGAAGACATTGGCCAACAGGCCACCGGGCACAGCGGATATCAGCATCAGGCCCACCGCGAGCTTCGGCGGCAGGCTGAAGGCTTCGGCGATTAGCAGGCAGAAGGTCGGCAGAACTATCGCCTGGCAGACCAGGGCGGCGGCGAGTGGGCGCTTCAGGGCGGCGGCCCGACGGAAGTCGGCAACGGTGAGGGTCATTCCCAGCGCGAGCATGGCCGTGATGACGACCAATGGGAAAAACCGGTTATCCATGAATGCTCCGCGGTGTTTTGTGCGCCGATGCCATGACGGCGGGCGGCGGGCCCCGGGCGTCGGCGCAATGTTGCAGTGAGTGCTCAGCTTGCCGCAATCGGGCGAGTTGCTGTCCGCAGGCCGAGACGCCCGCAGGACGGATGTAGCGCCCAGAAGGCGCTCTGAGCAAACGGATTCGAAGCCTTACCCGCTGCCGTGGTGACGCTGCCGGTTACCTCGGACTGCTGATGATGTCCGCCATGTCGGTCGTCGTGCGCGTTGCCGAACGCCATGACGGCTCGTTGCTGTTGAGGGCGCGCGCTGCGTGCCGGGCGTCCAAGCTGTTGCGATGTAAACCGCGGCAGCGCAAGGGAATACCGGAGTTGAGGGCGGTCGAGCAGGAGGGGTGTCGACGCTGCGATCGCGCACTGAAGCGCCGCCGTCTGCGCAGGGCGCAGTCTCCGCGGCCCAGGGTGGCGGTGCTGCGCATGGCGATGGCACCTGCCCGGCAAGCGGTCGCATGTCGGCGAAGCGAGCCGATGGCTGGCTACATCGGTCTGCCTTCGCGATCGGGCTGGAATCCTTTTGAGCGGAATGAACGGCGGCAACGGCTGCGGTGGGGGGCGCAGCCGGGCCGTGATCGCCGAGCCGGTGGGCCGCGACGTTGTGCTCGGGCAGTTGCGCAGGCCCCGCGTAGAATCGCCGGGCGAACTTTTCATCAGAAGCAGTGAGGTGGAGCGGGTTATGAGCGGCCATTCCAAGTGGGCGACCACGAAGCACAAGAAGGCTGTCATTGACGCAC
>NZ_LQPI01000030.1 GCF_002101775.1 Mycolicibacter nonchromogenicus
CCCAAACCCTGCCCCCACCCCACCACGACAAAGGCCAACCCCGCACCAACCACTACCACCACCCCGAGCGGCTACTACAGGAAAGCGACGACGACGTGCCCTAGCCGGTCCGGTCGGGTGTTCTGAGGACCCACACTTTAAGATCGTTTCTTATGACCAGTGTTACTGAGCACTCCGGTGAGGCCCACGTAGAGGCGCAAGCCGAGCATGTCGTCGACATACACACCACCGCGGGCAAGCTCGCCGACCTCAAGCGTCGGACCGAGGAGACCCTGCACCCGGTCGGTGAGGCCGCCGTCGAGAAGGTGCATGCCAAGGGCAAGCTGACTGCTCGGGAACGTGTCTACGCCCTGCTTGACGAGGGCTCATTCGTCGAACTCGATGCGCTGGCCAAGCACCGCAGCACCAACTTCGGCCTGGCCGAGAAGCGTCCGCTCGGCGATGGTGTGGTGACCGGCTACGGCACCATCGACGGCCGCGAGGTCTGCATCTTCAGCCAGGACGCCACCGTGTTCGGCGGCAGCCTCGGCGAGGTCTACGGCGAGAAGATCGTCAAGGTCCAGGAGCTGGCCATGAAGACCGGCCGGCCGCTGATCGGAATCAACGACGGTGCCGGTGCCCGCATCCAGGAGGGTGTGGTCTCGCTGGGCCTCTACAGCAAGATCTTCCACAACAACATCCTCGCCTCCGGCGTGATCCCGCAGATCTCGCTGATCATGGGCGCGGCGGCCGGCGGTCACGTGTACTCCCCCGCCCTGACCGACTTCATCGTGATGGTCGACCAGACCAGCCAGATGTTCATCACCGGCCCCGACGTGATCAAGACCGTCACCGGTGAGGACGTCACCCAGGAGGAGCTGGGCGGCGCCCACACCCACATGGGCAAGTCCGGCACCGCGCACTACGTCGCCTCGGGCGAGCAGGACGCATTCGAGTATGTCCGCGACCTGCTGAGCTACCTGCCGCCCAACAACTACGCCGACCCGCCGCACTTCCCGGTGGCGGTGCCCGAGGGTTCCATCGAGGACAACCTCACCGCCGAGGATCTCGAGCTCGACACGTTGATCCCGGACTCGCCGAACCAGCCGTACGACATGCACGAGGTCATCACCCGGATCCTCGACGACGACGAATTCCTGGAAGTTCAGGCCGGATACGCGCAGAACATCATCGTGGGCTTCGGCCGTATCGAGGGCCGCACGGTCGGGATCGTGGCCAACCAGCCCACCCAGTTCGCCGGCTGCCTGGACATCAACGCCTCGGAGAAGGCCGCCCGGTTCATCCGGACCTGCGACTGCTTCAACATTCCGATCGTGCTGCTGGTCGACGTGCCCGGGTTCCTGCCCGGTACGGAGCAGGAGTACAACGGCATCATCCGGCGCGGCGCCAAGCTGCTCTACGCCTACGGCGAGGCCACCGTCGCCAAGATCACCGTGATCACCCGCAAGGCGTACGGCGGCGCGTACTGCGTGATGGGGTCCAAGGAGATGGGCGCGGACGTCAACGTGGCCTGGCCGACGGCCCAGATCGCGGTGATGGGCGCCTCCGGAGCGGTCGGGTTCGTCTACCGCCAGCAGCTCAACCAGGCCGCGAAGAACGGCGACGACGTCGACGCGCTGCGCCTGCAGCTCCAACAGGAGTACGAGGACACGCTGGTCAACCCCTACGTCGCCGCCGAACGGGGCTACGTCGACGCGGTGATCCCACCGTCGCACACCCGCGGCTACATTGCGACGTCGCTGCGGCTGCTCGAGCGCAAGATCGTCCAGCCACTGCCCAAGAAGCACGGAAACATTCCCCTGTGAGTGCAACGAGCGGAGCAAGCTTGTGAGCGAAGAGACCGAAGCGACCACGGCGGTCGAGGAGACTCCGGTGGCCGCCGAGCCGCTCATCAAGGTGCTGCGGGGCAACCCCACCGACCACGAGATCGCGGCGCTGGTCGCGGTGCTCGGTGCGGCCGGTGGCGCGAGCGCCGGATCCGAGAAGCGGGACCGCAACATGTGGGGCCACCCGGTCGACAAGCTGCGGATGCCGCTGTTCAGCTGGCAGCGGATCACCCTGCTGGAGCGCACCCACATGCGTCGGTGACCCGGCGGTGACGCGGCTGGTCCTCGGCTCGGCCTCCTCAGGCCGGCTGGCGGTCCTGCGCGGCGCCGGGATCGACCCGTTGGTGGTGGTGTCGGGGGTCGACGAGGACGCCGTTATGGCCGGCCTGCCCGCCGATGCCTCCCCGGATGCCGTGACCGGCGCTCTGGCAGCCGCGAAGGCCGCAGAGGTCGCCGCCACACTGCAGCCTCCGGTGAGCACCGATTGTGTGGTGATCGGCTGCGATTCCATGCTCTACATCGACGGCGAGCTGTGCGGCAAGCCGCCGACGGTCGATGAGGCCCGCAACCGCTGGCGAGCGATGGCAGGCAATTCCGGCGAGCTGTACACCGGCCACAGCCTGATCCGGTTGCGCGACAACGAGATCACCCATCAGATCACCGAGACCGCCGTCACCACAGTGCGTTTCGGCAACCCGGACGACGACGATCTGGAGGCTTACCTGGCCAGCGGCGAGCCACTGCGAGTGGCCGGCGGATTCACCCTGGATGGCCTGGGAGGCTGGTTCGTCGACGGCGTCGACGGCGATCCCTCCAGCGTCATCGGGATCAGCCTGCCGATGCTGCGACGGTTGCTGCGCCCGGCCGGGCTCTCGGTCGCTGCGCTATGGGCGGCCAACCCGGTCACCTGACCCCGATCTGGTCCACCTGCCGCCGAAGGATTTCCGGCTCCGGAGTGGCACAACGGTTACCGACCGGTAGGCTCGGCTTCGTGCCAGTGCCTGCTGATCCCGCCCCCTCCCTGCAGTCCTACGCTCACCCGGAACGGTTGGTGACAGCCGACTGGCTCGCGGGCAATCTGGGTAGGCCCGGCCTGGTCGTGGTGGAGTCCGATGAGGATGTCCTGCTCTACGACATCGGCCACATTCCGACCGCCGTCAAGATCGACTGGGTCACCGATCTCAACGACTCCCCCGTCCGCGACTACATCACCGGCGAGCAGTTCGCCGACCTGATGAATCGCAAGGGCATCTCCCGCGACGACACCGTGGTGATCTACGGCGACAAGTCCAACTGGTGGGCCGCCTACGCGCTGTGGGTGTTCACCCTGTTCGGCCACGAAGACGTGCGACTCCTCGACGGCGGACGCGACCTGTGGGTCTCCTCGGGCCGCGAGACAACGCTGGAGGTGCCGTCGAAGACCACGAGCGGCTACCCCGTCGTTCAGCGCAACGACGCCCCCATCCGGGCCTATAAGGATGACGTGCTGGCCAATATCGGCAAGGTGCCGCTGATCGACGTTCGCTCGCCGCAGGAGTACACCGGTGAGCGCACCCACATGCCGGACTACCCGGAGGAGGGTGTGCTGCGAGGCGGCCATATCCCCACCGCGGTCTCGGTGCCGTGGAGCAAGGCGGCCGATGACGCCGGCCGGTTCCGCAAGCGCGAGGAACTCGAAGAGCTCTACGGTTTTCTCAAGCCCGGGGATAACCCGATCGCCTACTGCCGCATCGGTGAACGCTCCAGCCACACCTGGTTCGTTCTGACCCACCTGCTCGGCCTCGAAGGCGTCCGCAACTACGACGGCTCCTGGACCGAGTGGGGCAACACCGTGCGGGTGCCCATCGTTGACGGCCCCGAACCGGGTCCGGCCCCTGCCGGGGCGGTCTGAGGCGGCTGATGAGCCTGCCGGAGGGACTGGCCCAGGTGGTGTCCGACTTCGCCGAAGTCGAAGGCCAGGACAAGCTCAAGCTGCTGATCGAGTTCGCCGACGAGCTGCCCGATCTGCCTGATGAACTGACCGAATCCGCCATGGAACCGGTACCGGAGTGCCAGTCGCCGTTGTTCCTGCACGTCGACGCCTCCGACCGGCAGAAGGTGCGGCTGTATTTCAGCGCACCTCCGGAGGCCCCGACGACGCGCGGCTTCGCCTCGATCTGGGCTGCCGGCCTCGACGGCCAGCCGGCCGACGCCATCTTGGACGTGCCGGAGGATTTCGCCTACCAGCTGGGGCTGGCCGAGCTGATCAGCCCGTTGCGCCTGCGGGGCATGTCGGCCATGTTGACCCGCATCAAGCGGCATTTGCGCGCCGCGTAAGGGGCACTGGAACAGGTTCAGTGGTCGCGCTTTACACTGCCTGAAGCTAGATTCTTAAAGACATTTCTTATACATGCCATCAGGAGGGCCAGTGGCGAACCATGCCAGCTCGAAGATCTCCAAGGTGCTCGTCGCCAATCGCGGGGAGATCGCAGTCCGGGTGATCCGCGCCGCGCGCGACGCCGGATTGGCCAGCGTGGCGGTGTACGCCGAGCCCGACGCCGATGCGCCGCACGTCCGGCTCGCCGACGAGGCTTTCGCCCTGGGCGGGCAGACCTCGGCCGAGTCCTACCTGGTGTTCGAGAAGATCCTCGACGCCGCGGCGCAGTCCGGCGCCAATGCCATTCACCCCGGGTATGGCTTCCTCTCCGAGAACGCCGACTTCGCCCAGACTGTCATCGATGCCGGGCTGATCTGGATCGGGCCGAGCCCGCAGTCGATCCGTGACCTCGGCGACAAGGTCACCGCGCGGCACATCGCCGCCCGCGCCAAGGCTCCGCTGGTGCCCGGCACCCCGGACCCGGTCAAGGACGCCGACGAGGTGGTGGCCTTCGCCAAGGAGCACGGTGTGCCGGTGGCGATCAAGGCTGCGTTCGGCGGCGGCGGCCGCGGCATGAAGGTGGCGCGCACCCTCGAAGAGATTCCCGAGCTGTTCGAGTCGGCCACCCGTGAGGCGATCGCGGCCTTCGGTCGCGGCGAATGCTTCGTGGAGCGTTACCTGGACAAGCCGCGCCACGTCGAGGCTCAGGTCCTCGCCGACCAGCACGGCAACGTCGTCGTCGCGGGCACCCGCGACTGCTCGCTGCAGCGCCGCTTCCAGAAGCTGGTCGAGGAGGCTCCGGCCCCCTTCCTGACCGACGCGCAGCGCAAGGAGATCCACGAGTCCGCCAAGCGGATCTGCAAGGAGGCCGGCTACTACGGCGCCGGCACCGTGGAGTACCTGGTGGGCCAGGACGGCCTGATCAGCTTCCTGGAGGTCAACACTCGCCTGCAGGTGGAACACCCGGTCACCGAGGAGACCTCGGGTATCGACCTGGTGCGTGAGCAGTTCCGGATCGCCAACGGCGAAGCACTGGACATCACCGAGGACCCGGAGCCGCGCGGCCACTCGATCGAGTTCCGGATCAACGGCGAGGACGCCGGTCGCGGCTTCCTGCCCGCCCCCGGCCCGATCACCCGCTTCGACGCGCCGACCGGCCCCGGCATCCGGGTGGACTCCGGTGTGGAGAGCGGGTCGGTGATCGGCGGCCAGTTCGACTCGATGCTGGCCAAGCTGATCGTCACCGGCGCAACCCGCACCGAGGCCCTTGAGCGCGCCCGCCGCGCCCTGGACGAGTTCCACGTGGAGGGGCTGGCCACGGTCATCCCGTTCGACCGCGTGGTGGTCCGCGACCCGGCCTTCATCGGCGATGAGAACGGATTCACGGTCCACACCCGCTGGATCGAGACCGAGTTCGAGAACAACATCGAGCCCTTCACCAGCGGTGAGCCCCTCGACGACGAGGACCCCCAGCCGCGGCAGAAGGTGGTCGTCGAGGTCGGTGGCCGGCGCCTCGAGGTGTCGCTGCCGGGTGACCTCGCGCTGGGCGGTGCGGGCGGCGGCGCTGCGGGAGCAATCCGCAAGAAGCCGAAGGCCCGCAAGCGTGGCGCCCACGGCGGCGCGGCCGCGTCCGGTGACGCCGTGACCGCGCCCATGCAGGGCACCGTGGTGAAGGTGGCCGTCGAGGAGGGCCAGGAGGTCGCCGCGGGTGACCTGGTCGTCGTCCTGGAGGCCATGAAGATGGAGAACCCGGTCACCGCTCACAAGGACGGTGTCATCACCGGTCTGTCGGCCGAGGCCGGATCGGCGATCACGCAGGGCACCGTGCTCTGCGAGATCAAGTAGGAGCCATCGAACCCGTCGAGATCAACGCCGGCCCGTGGTATCTGCGGATGCCACGGGCTGACGAACGGGTCGACGATCGGTCAGCCCTGGCCGATCTGGGCGAAACGGACCCGGACTATGTCGCGAAGGCTGCCGCAGGTTGGGCCGACGACTCGCGCTATCTGTGGGCAGTCTGCGAGCCGACGACGGGCGAGTTGCTGGCTGAGGTGACGCTGACTCCGGCCTCGGGCGAGATCACCAGTCGTTACCGGACCGGTCATGGCCAGGCAGCGACGACCGGTGCACAGGCGGTGTCCCGGTTCGCTGCCGGCGCGTTAGGTCTGACGCCGGTGATGACCGGCGTGGGTGGTGCGGTTACGCCCGATTAAAACCCAGGTCAAGCCGCTGGTAGCCAACACTAGGACGGCGATCCCGAAGCCCAGCGTCCAGCCGCTGTCCTGCTGCGCCGCAGCAATCATGAAGCCCATCAATGACAGTGCCGCCATCAGCAGCAGGCCCAAGCCCGGCAACTCACGACGGTCCTTGAACACCAGTCCGACCCGCGGTTGCGTGGTGCGCCTCTGATCGATTCCCTCGTCGGTGTCGCTCACGTCACTCATGAGGCCTGAATACCCTCGGCGTGTCGAACCGAAACCCTCACGCTATGGTGCCGACCTGCTTCACCCGACTCCGTGCCCTCGCGGTCGCCGTCAGGCTGCGTCACGCAGCGCCGCCAACAGCGGTTCCGCGGCTTCTTTGAGGAAGGCCTCTTGGGTCTCCCCGCCGATCTGGATGAGCGCTACGTCGGTGAATCCTGCCTCTCGGTAGGCGCCGACCGCGTCGACGATCGCGTCCAGGTCCGGCCCGCACGCAATGGCACCGGCGACATCGGACGGCTGAACGTAGCGGGTTGCGGCCGCAAACGCAGCCGGTGTCGGCAACTCGGCGTTGACCGACCAGCCGCCGCCGAACCAGCGGAACTGCCGGTGGGCACGCTCTATCGCCTTCTCCCGGTCGGGATCCCAGCACACCGGCACCTGCCCGATGACGCGCCCAGGCTCCAGCCCCGCCGCCTGCCGTGCGGCATGCCAGGACTGGACCAGATCTGGGTCGGGCTGCACCGCGATCAGGTGATCGGCGGCCGCGGCGAATCTGTCGACGCCCTTGGGGCCCGACATGGCCACGGCGAGCGCGACCGGGATCTCCGGAAGATCCCACAGCCGGGCCTGGTCGACCTGGAAATAGTCGCCGTCGTGGTCGACCGTCTCCCCCATCAGCAGTTCCCTGATGATCTTGATGGCCTCACCGAGCATGGCCTGCCTGCGCGCTGCGTTCGGCCAGCCTGCTCCCGTCACGATGTGTTCGTTGAGGTTCTCCCCACTGCCCAGCCCCAGGGTGAACCGGCCCTCGGCCAGAATCTGCACCGTGGCAGCCTGCTGGGCCACAATCGCCGGGTGGTAGCGCATCGTCGGACAGGTCACGAAGCTGTACAGACCCAGCTCCCGGGTGGCGTGGGCAACCGCGCCGAGCAGCGCCCACGCGTTGGGAGCGTGGCCCTGCGATGCCAGCCACGGCGAGAAGTGATCGCTGCACACCGCGAAGTCGAAACCGCGTTCCTCCGCGGCGACGGCGTAGCCGACCAGCTCAGCGGGCCCGTTCTGTTCGGTCATCAGGGTGTAGCCAAAGCGTGTCATGCTGCGGGAATACCCCACGGTCGGCCACCGAAACGGCGGGGCGCCGTTTGGCGTGACCCGGTTCAGGGGTATCCGCAGAGCGTGCGCACCGCAACGATCCACACCGAACCTCGTCTTCCCGCCGCGTGCGGGCCCCTGTCCGCGGCCGTCTGCGGTCTTTTGCGCCAACCCGTCGGCGCCGCCCATGAGGTGGTCATCCCACCGACCATCGAGGCCGACCCCTATGGCCGCGACCTGCAACTGGCGCTGTATGTCTGCTACGAGTTGCACTACCGCGGGTTCGCCGACGTGGACCCGGAGTGGGAATGGGACACCACCCTGCTCGGACTGCGGACCCAACTCGAAAACACATTCCTCGAGCGTGTCCGCCGCGACGTCGGAGCCATTGAGCCGGATGCGACCGCCGTCGCCGAGATGGACGCCGCGGCCACCGAGCCCGTGCGCGGCACCGGGCCCTCGTGGTATCTGCGCGACCACGGCACCTGGGAGCAGGCCCGCGAGTACTTCGTCCACCGATCGCTCTATCACCTCAAGGAGGGCGATCCGCACGCGTGGATCATCCCGCGCCTGACCGGTCAGGCCAAGGCGTCGTTTGTGGCCGTCGAATTCGACGAATACGGCGCCGGGCAGGGGCCTCGGCTGCACCAGCAGCTCTTCGCCGACCTGCTCACCGCTGCCGGACTGGATGCCGGGTACCTCGCCTACCTCGACGTGGTCCCGGCCGAGTCGCTGGCGGTGGTCAATCTGATGTCGCTGTTCGGGCTGCATCGCCGCTGGCGCGGTGCGGCCGCCGGCCATTTCGCCGCCACCGAGATCACCTCCCCTCCCGGCTCGAGCCGGCTGGTTGCGGCGCTGCGGCGGATGGGGGCCCCGGAGCCGTGCGTGACCTTCTACGCCGAGCACGTCGAGGCCGACGCAGTCCATGAACAGGTGGTCCGAACCGACGTGATCGGCGATCTGTTGGACCGCTCTCCGCAGCTGGAGACCGATGTCGTCTTCGGTATGCGAGCTCTCGACGTGGTGGAAGGACGGCTCGCCGAGGTGATGACATCGGCATGGTCAGCGGGACGCTCGTCGCTGCTTGCAACCTGAAAGCTAAGGTTTCACTGGGATTCTCCAGAAATCGTCGGCACCCTCTTGGCTTGCCGCGCAGTTCTGGTAACGTTTGGATCCTCCGGTTGAGCTCACAGCCGCAGTGAAGCGTCACCGTTCTCAATGCAGCCCGTATGTTGATTACGTTGGCGCGATCCACAGCACGATTCGTCGACTGATGGAGTCACAGATATGTCGAGCACCATGTTTTCTCAGAACGCTTTCGCCACTCCCGCAACGGAAGCCACTCAAGTCTGGCGGAGTCACACCGCCAAATTCACTGTCCACTGGGGGCGGACCGGAGCCGTCGTCGCCGTAGAGGGGGAGATCGACGCGGCTAATGCCACCCCCTTCGCCGAGTACGCCAAGCGCTGCGCCGAGTGCTGCGAATGGCTGGTGGTGGATCTCTCTGAACTGACATTCATTGGGACCACCGGTTTTTCGGCTCTGCAGTCGATCACCGCGCAATGCTCCAGCACGCAGACCGAGCTGAAGGTGGTCCCGAGTCCCGCACTGTCGACCTTGCTGCGGATCTGCGATCCGCACGCTCGACTTCCGTTGGTGGACTCGCTGACGGACGCGCTGGCCGAGGTTCAGCGGTCCGGCCGGCCGCTTCGCCTGGTGCCGTGATCATCTAGGCAGGAACCGCGTCGGCATCGCGGTTCCACGCGCGGTGCCCGGCGAGTGCGGCGGCGAACGCGCCGAAGAACTCGTCACCTAAGTCATCAGCCGCGGCCGTCGTCGTCACCACACCGGAGGCGACGACGACCGCGGTGTCTTCGGCCGGCCGCTCAGCGACACCGGCCTTGGGCAACAGATCGACGCCCGCGCCGAACGCACCGATCACCTTGAGATGTTTGTAGGCCTCGGTGATGAAGTGCATCGCGTACCCGTCGCCGGCCAGCGTCTGCACAGCGTCGGGTCCGCACGGCACGACCACTGCGTCGTAGAGCACCGACGCCATCGTGGTGAAGGCCCGGTCGACTTTCAACCGGCCACCGGAGCCGCCGGTGAGTTCACCGCCGGCGATGGGCGCCAGCACTTCGGCGACCGCACCGCGTTCTCGCATCGCTGCCACAAACCGTTGCACGCCCACGACGTCCACCCCGTCGGCGGCCAGCACCGCGATCTTGCGGCTTTCGATACCGGGCGCCTCCTGGGTTGCGGGGGTACCGGCATCGCTGAATTGCGAGAGGGCCGGTGACAGCACGACCTCATCGACGGGCTGTTCTTCGGGTGTGGCCAGGCCCAGCTTCTCGGCCACCTGCCGCGCCAGGTCATGGTCGACTGAGTTGAGCTGTTCGACGGTGCGCTCCCGGATCTCGACGCTTTCACATTTCCCCAGCTCAAAAGCGTAGGCGGCGACGATATGCTTCGCCTCGACCTCGGTCATGCTGCGGTAGAACATCCGGGCCTGACTGTAGTGATCCTCGAAGCTCGCGGCGCGCTTACGGAGCTTGGCCCCGTCCAACTTCTGGGTGTAATGCCGGAACACTCCCTCGTCGGCCAGGGCCGGGCAGCCGCCCCCGAGCGAATTCTTGTGGTAGCTGGTCTTGCCCCGCGGTATCGCGTGTTGGCTGTAGCCGTCGTGCTGGTTGTTGCGCACCGGCGCCACCGGACGGTTGACCGGCAGCTGAGCGAAGTTCGGTCCGCCGAGCCGGATCAACTGTGTGTCCAGGTAGGAGAAGTTGCGCAGCTGCAGAAGCGGGTCGTTGGTGAAGTCGATCCCCGGTACGACGTTGGCGGTGTGGAACGCCACCTGCTCGGTTTCGGCGAAGAAGTTCTCCGGATTGCGATTGAGCACCATCCTGCCCACCGGACGCACCGGGACCTGTTCCTCGGGGATGATTTTGGTGGCGTCCAGCAGGTCGAAGTCGAACGCGAATTCGTCTTCTTCTGCGACCAGCTGGACACCGAGTTCCCACTCCGGGAATTGACCGGCCTCGATGGCGTCCCACAGATCGCGACGGTTGAAGTCGGGGTCCTTGCCGGCGATCTTCTGGCATTCGTCCCAGATCAGCGAATGGACACCCAGCTTCGGCTTCCAGTGGAACTTCACAAACGTCCCTTGGCCGCTGGCGTTCACCAAGCGGAAGGTGTGCACGCCGAAACCCTGCATCATCCGGTAGCTGCGCGGGAGAGCGCGATCCGACATCAGCCACATGATCGCGTGCAGCGTCTCGGGCTGCAGCGACACAAAATCCCATAACGTGTCGTGCGCGGACTGAGCCTGCGGAATCTCGTTGTCCGGCTCCGGTTTCACCGCGTGCACGAAGTCGGGGAACTTGATTCCGTCCTGGATGAAGAACACCGGAAAGTTGTTGCCCACCAGGTCGTAGTTGCCTTGCTCGGTATAGAACTTGGTCGCGAATCCGCGTACGTCACGCACGGTGTCGGCCGAACCGCGCGAGCCCGCCACGGTGGAGAACCGCACGAACACCGGAGTCCTGGTGCCGGGAGTGGTGAGAAAGCGTGCCGCGGTGTACTGCGCAAGCGAGTCGTCGTAGGGCTCGAAGTAGCCGTAGGCACCTGACCCGCGGGCGTGCACCACCCGCTCGGGAATCCGCTCATGGTCGAAGTGGGTGAGCTTCTCCCTGGCGTGGAAGTCCTCCAGCAGAGTCGGCCCGCGCTCACCGACCGTCAGCGCGTCGTCGGTGTGGTCGACGCGCACCCCCTGCTGAGTGGTGAGGTATCCGGTCTGCCGGTCGACCCGGTGATCGTCGAGCTGTCGCTGTTTGCCGTCATGGTCCTCGGTCGCCACAGGTTTTCCTCTCGTCGGCATTTGGGAAGTCCCTGCGTGGGTATCCCGGCAAGGTGATCCGCAAACGGCCAGGACCATCGGTGAAAAGGAGGGAAAAGGCGTGAGTGCCCAATCTGCGGTGTTGTTCGACGTCGACGGCACGCTGGTCGATTCCAACTATCTGCACGTGCACGCCTGGTGTCGCGCGTTCACCGAGCTGAATCTCGAGGTGGAGTCGTGGCGCATTCATCGCGCCATCGGAATGGACGGATCCGCACTGGTGCGGCTGCTGTCCGACGACGCACCCGATGATGTTCGCCGGCGACTCAAAGATCTGCACTCACAGTATTACCTGGAGTCATCGGCCCTGCTGTCGCCGCTTCCGGGCGCCCGAGAACTTCTGGAAAGTATTGCCGCCCTGTACCTTCCGATAGTTCTGGCCACCTCAGCACCTGAGGACGAGCTGGCGGTGCTGCGCAAGGTGCTCGGCTGCGATGATCTGATCACCGCGGTCACGTCGTCGGCTGATGTCGATGTCGCCAAGCCGAATCCGGACATCATCGGGGTTGCGATGGACCGGGTCGGGGCAACGGCGGAGCGTGCCGTATTCGTGGGCGACGCGGTCTGGGACGCCCAGGCCTGTGCGCGCGCCGGGGTCACCAGTATCGGCCTGCTCAGCGGCGGGGTCTCACGCACCGAATTGGAGACGGCCGGTGCGGCCGTCGTTTTCGACAACGCCGAAGATCTGCTGCAGCACCTCGAACAGACACCGATCGCCGGCTTGGCCGACGGGCGAATCCAGCCTGGCTGACTCCACGCTTGACGCTTGGCAGCGCCTTTCGCCCAGCGATCGGTGGGCGCGCTATTTACCGCGGACCCGGCGGTTGTGCTTCTTGATCGCCGTGACCAGTTCAGCTTTCCGCATCGTGGAGCGTCCGTGGATATCCAGCCGCCGGGCGATGTCCAGCAGGTGTTGCTTGCTGGCGTTGGCGTCCACGCCCTCCGCGGTCGGACCGGAATTGTTCGGGCCGCCTCGGGCCGCGCGCTTATCCGACGGGCCGCGCTGCTTCTTGGGTTCCCAGTGGTCCCCAACCTTTTCGAAACTGTGCTTGAGCGCGGCATAGGCGACCCGGTGGGCGCGCTGCTCGCTGCCATACTCCTTGGCGGCGGCATCGTGCGCTTTGGCAAAGGTGCGTTGCGCCTTGGCGCTCGAGCGCTGCAGCGTGCTGGGTAACTCGCTGCGTTTGGCGGTGCCGCTCTTCGTCGTCTTGGGCATGAGACCTCCAATCAGCGACTGTGATCGGGGTTGATTACCCCGTGAACCGACCCGGCAACCCTTTCGGTGTACCCGCGCTTGTCACCAGCCCGACGGGTCGACCTGAACCGCGACGTCCGAGGGCGGTGACGCCGGCTCGTCGCCGTGCCGGACGGCCAACGGGCAGCGGCAGCGCGGCGACAGCTCCGAACCGACCGAGCCGAACAACAGCTGCCGCATCCGTCGCCCGCTCGATCCGATAACGACCAGATCCGCGTGCCGGGAAAACTTTTCGAGCGCGTCCACCGGATCGGTGAACACCACTTTGGTGTTCAGCTGCGCCGGAGCGCCGTCTGAGGCGCTGTCCGTGGCGACCTCGACGGCGTCAGCGACGATCCGTTGCACCCGGCGATGCGGCAATTCGTGTTGACCGAACACGATCCATCGGGCCATCAGGGGCGACAACTGTGTCGACGCCGCGTGCAGAAGGGTCAGTGGCAGCGCGCGGCGTTCCGCCTCCCGGGCGCCCCACCGCACCGCGGCCCGCGATGCCGGCGACCCATCGACACCGACCACGATTCCCACACCTGCTGTGTCCGAAGCCATGGCGGAGGTTAGCCGCAGTGCGGAGCTACCAAACCCTACGCATGCGGGCCTTGCCCGGAGTCTTCTCGGCTGATGTTCCGTCGAAAGCCGCAGTGCACGCTCGGATCAACGATTGGCCGGAACCCTCAAAAAATTGCCAGGTTTCGACACCGCTCGAACGGGGAATTGATCGCTGTACAGATGAATGGAGGACGGATGCGAATCGGTGGATTGGCCGGGACCATTGTGCTGATCTGGCTGCTGATCGGTGTTTTCGCCGCCTGGCAACGCGACTATTTCCATGGCAGCCAAGCCAGCTGTGCAAACGCGGGAACCATCGCCGTCACTACGTTGGCGGGTCCTTTGAACTACCTGGGGTTCAACCCCGTCGTGTCCGATTGCCATTTGCCGCAACCCTCTTCGTTGGGTGCGGTCGGTTTGATTGTGTAAGAGAAAGGGTTAGTGATGATTGCTCTGGGAGTGGTCCTGCTTATTCTGGCGCTGATCTTCAAGATCAACGTCTTGTGGACTGTCGGTGTCATCCTATTGGTTGTCGGCGCTGCATTGTGGATCCTGGGAGCGGTGGGGCGTCCGGTCGCGGGCCGGCGCTACTGGTATTGATCCCGTGCTCGGCACGCCGCCAACAGTCGGGCGTGCCTCGCACACTTCGGGGGCGACTCTGCGGCCTGTTCGCGGTCGATGACAGGGGCACATGCGATGACGGTCAGCGCCGACACTGATCGCGGTTCGTTCAGCCATATTGCGCTGTTCTACCGATCGCCTCAGGAATATCTCGACCACTTGGTGCCGTATGTCGCCGACGCCGTGGCCGCCGGTCAACCGGTGTTAGTTGCGGTTCCCGAACCAAATCTCTCGGCGCTGCGGGATGCCTTGCCGGCGGACACGCGTGAGGCCGTAGTTCTGGCCGACATGAACCGGGTGGGACGCAATCCGGGTCACATCCTGGGAGGTGTGCTGGGCACCTTCGCGGCACGACACCAGACGGGCCCGGTGCGAATGATCGGCGAGCTGGCCTGGAGCAGCCGCACGGAGCTGGAGTATCCGGCCTGTGTTCAGCATGAGGCGCTGGTCAACGAGGCGTTCGCCGACCGCGACATCTCGCTGCTCTGTCCTTATGACTCAACACATCTGGACCCGGACATCCTCGTCGATGCCGAGATCACCCATCCGCGACTGGGCCGGGTCGGGCACCCCGAGTGCACCAGCGACGACTTCGCCCCCGATGCCGCGTGGGAGCGCTACAACGAGCCACTGCCCAGCAGCCCCTCAGCGGCCAGCTATACCCTGCACCGGCTCACCGATCTGGCCGGTGCCCGGCAGTTCTCCGCCAAATACGCCCGCTGGTTCGGATTCGCCGATGCCGGGATCGCGGACCTGCAGTTGATAGTCAACGAGCTGGCATCCAACAGCCTGCAGCATGGGCCGGGCCCCTGCACCCTGTTGCTGTGGGCGGCGGATGACCAATTGATCTGCCAGGTACGCGATGCGGGCCAGTTGACCGACCGATTGGCCGGGCGGAGACCGATCACCAACGGCCACGACCAGGGATACGGCCTGTTCGTGGTCAACGCTACCGCCGACCTGGTGCGTATTCACTCCACAGCGAGCGGGACCACCGTGCAGGCACATCTGCGCATGAGGAAGTCGGCGTGATGAGGGTGTACCGAGCAGATCGATCGGGCGAGTTCGGCCACGTCGGTTGGGGATACCGGGATCCCGCAGAGTTCATGCACCGCGCGGCGGACTACCTCGCGGACGGGCTGAAACTCGATCAGCGAGTCGCCTACGTCGGCGCGGACGATCCCGCCACCACGCGCGCTGCCCTGGCCGCGGCCGGCCTCGGAAGTGGCTCACGCGAGGTGCACGTCAAGACAGTGCCGGAGCACTATCTGTTCCGGGGAGGGGTGGGTCGACGCCGCCCTGATGGCCGAACGTTACGCGGCGGCCGCAGTGGCCGCGGTCGCCGACGGCTTCAGCGGACTTCGGATCGTCGTGGATGTGACACCCGTGGTGCGCACCCCCGCTCAGCGTGACGCTCAGGCGGCCTTGGAATTTCTCGGTGACCGGCGAATCTCTACCCTGCCGGTTGCGGCGATGTGTGGCTACAACGTCGCTGAACTCGGTGACGCGGCGGCCGGCCTGGTTTGTCTGCATCCGGCGGCCGGACCGAGCTCATTGCCTTTCCAACTGTATGCCCAGCCCGCAGGGCGCAACGCGATCGCACTGGCCGGCAATCTCGACGCCGCCGGTGAACCACTGTTGCTCACCACCCTGCAGCGGATTCTGCCGCTACTGCGCCACGACACCCTCGAAATCGATGCTCGGGAGCTGGAGTTCGTCGGGCATCGCCAACTGTGCCTGCTCGACCACTGCTGTGCCGCCCACGGCCGAAAGGCCCTGCTGCGCAGCGATCAAGCTGTCGTACACCGGCTGGTCAACCTTCTGGGCCTGGCCAACGTCCGCGTCGAGACGACGCCGTGTCGTTTGTAGATCAGGTCGACGAGGCCCGCTGCCGGGGAGAGCATTGACAGCAGCGGGGCCCCGCCGCACCTTGCGGTGACCTCGCGCGCGGCCCACCTGTTTGGCTGCCACGTCGGTGGCGATGCGCGCGCAAGCCCGTCTGCGTCGAACACGCTCATTGGTCAGACGTCGGTTTGCGACGCACGAGTCACCGCCCGCTGTCGATCGTGATGGAGCACCACCTCCCTTGCCGGCAAGCACTTGACCAACTCGGCAGCGGCCACGGAGGCGACCGCTGCGTCGGCCACACTCTCCTGTTACGCCGCCGCGTGGCCGGCCGGTGTCGCCGGCCGGCCGGCAGCGGCGCATCACGCCGGCCAAAAGTGATGCCGCATGGGGCGAGCTTCGGGGGGCGAGGCCGGGCGACGGGCAATTCGGTGGTTACCGCGGTCAAGTTCCCGGTATCTGCGGCGGTCAACAGGCGCAGCCATTCGGCGCGCACAATGTTCTCCGCCTCGTCGAGTGCCGCCGCGGTCGCAGTGTCGGTGGTCATTGTGCTCACCTCCTTCACCGGGTAGCAGGCCGCCGCCCGGCCCCTCGCAATCAGGCGTTGATGGCCCGCTCGCCGTGGCCGCTGGCGATCTTGATGCGTCGTGGCTTTGCCTTTTCGGCGACCGGGATGGTCAGCCGCAGCACGCCGTCTTGATAGCTGGCCTGGATCTGGTTGACATCCAGGTTGTCACCGAGGAACAGCTGTCGGCTGAACACTCCGCGCGGCCGTTCGGCGGACACCATCTCGCGGTCTTGGTCCAGCCCGGGACGCTCGGCGTGCACCGTCAGCACGTTGCGCTCGACGTCCAGATTCAGCGAGTCTTCGGCGACCCCCGGCAGGTCGAATTCGACGATGAACTGGTCACCGTCTCGCCAGGCGTCCATGGGCATGACCGCCGGCCGTGCTGCGGTGCCCAGCACCTGCTGGGTCCAGCGGTCGAGATCACGGAACGGGTCGGTACGCATCAACATCATCTCCACCTCCTTGATCTACGGCAGATCATCTATGTCTACCGACACAGATTTTTATATAGCACTTGTGGTACGTTTGTGCAACAGATCGCTGAAGGATTTCGACGAGCGGAGCGACACACAGTGGCCGACGAGACGAATGCCCGGTCCGGGCTTGGGGTGTACGGCATTTCGGTGGCATCCGAGTTGTCCGGCATCGGTCCGCAGACCTTGCGGCTCTACGAGGCCCGAGGCCTGCTCACACCGGCGCGCACGGCCGGCGGAACACGTCGCTACAGCGATGACGACCTTGCCCGCCTGCGGCGAATCACCGAACTGGCGAACATCGGCATCAACATGGCGGGTATTGGACAGATCCTCGGCCTGGAAGCGCGTAACGCCCGTTTGGAGTCGGACAACAATCGACTGGAATCCGACAACAACAGGCTCCGATCGGACAACAATCAACTGAAAGCGGACTATGCGCTGCTCGCCGCCGAACGCGCCGCACAGTCTGCCTCGGGCACGCCACGCGCGCGGAGACGAAAGGAGTCGTCATGACCCAACCCGAAGGGTTGCCGGCACCCGACGCCGTTTCAGAGGCAGATCTCGCGGACCAGTTGATTCCCGCGGACGCCTCTGACGACGAAGGACTCGACCCGGCCGTACTGGACCGCGTCGGGAAGGTCGAGGCCAGCACGGCCGACCTGATCGATCAGGCCATCAGCGTTCCACTGCCCGACGACGACTACACCGAGCGGTGAGTCGCCTGCGGGACACTAGCCTTTTTTGACGGACTCCCCGTCGGCGCCACGCGCCGACCCCTTCCGGCGGCGGTGACTGGTGTCGCACAGCGGATAGTTGCGGCTGCGCCCACAGGTGCAGATTGCCACCATGAACCGATCCGATTCGACAGTGCCGTCCGGTGTCTCAATCCGTACCGGTCCGGCAATCAGCACCGGCCCCTGCCGGACGGGCCGGACCACCGTGGGCTGCAGCCCACTCACGGCTTGTCCGCCCGGATGACCACCAGCTGCTCAACCCGACAACCTCGCGGCAGCCGGCCCGTCTGTTCCAGCCAGCCGGCATGCGCTGAGAGCACCGGACCGAACGGGATACTGCGGACCGCCGCTATTTCTACAGCAAGACCCGATTTACGCAACGTCTCCAATGACGCGGTGACGCCGGCGAGAGCCGACTGAACCAGCAGCAAAGTACCGCCCCGCCGCAGCAGCGAGGCCGCCGATCGGCAGAGCGGATCCAGCACCACTCTGCCGTCTACTCCGCCGTTCCAGGACCATTCGGGGCCACCAGCCGTCGGGATGGGCCCGCCGCCGCGTGGCGAGGGAACATAGGGCGGGTTGGCCACCACCAAGTCGAACGGCGCGTAGCGCGACGCGGCACTCCATGGCCCCTGCCGGATCGTCACGGTCACCCCGGCGGCACGCGCATTGTCTCGAGAGCAGCGCACCGCCTTCGGGCAGATGTCGAACGCGGTGACGCTCTGCGCGCCCAGCTCGGCCGCCGCTATGGCCGCCACCCCGCTGCCGGTGCACAGATCCAGCACCTTGGCGCGCGGCGCCAGCCCACTGCGTTCCATCGTATCGATCAGAAGATGCGAATCCTCTTGCGGCGCGTAGACGCCGTCCAGGTTGGGTGGACGGCGCTGCAGCCCGCCAGGCACACCTAATATGGTCATCGGCGATTACCCGCCGTTCGTTGGCGCCAAGCCGGGGATTTCGGCATAGTTTGCTCCCTTCAACACGCATACAGTTACCCGCCACAGGCTTTGTCAAACGGCGGGATGCACCAGCGCTGCTCCACCGCCGGTCACGGCGTTACGAGCTGTCCGCAGGTCAGCAACGAATGCGTGGTAGGCCTGTGCCCGCTGGTCGCTGTGGTCACGCAGCACCGCCGAGGGATGAACAGTGGCCAGGACTCTCGGCCGCCCGTTGGACCCCGCCAAGCCGGGCAGGCACAGCAGCTCACCGCGCCCGGTGGAGACACGAAACGAGGGACCCAGCAGCGACTGCGCAGCAGTGGCGCCCAGGCAGATCACCACTTCCGGCTGCACCGAGTCGATCTCAGCGATCAACCATGGCCGGCACGCCACCACCTCGGTGCGACCGGGCTTCTGATGAATGCGGCGTTTGCCGTCGCGGCGGGTGAATTTGAAGTGCTTGACCGCGTTGGTCACATAAATCAGCGCTGGATCAATACCCGCGTCGCGCATCGCACGGTCCAACAGCTGCCCGGCAGGCCCGACAAACGGGTGGCCTTCGAGATCCTCGTGGTCGCCGGGCTGCTCCCCCACCAGCATCAGCGGAGCATCACGGCGCCCCTCACCGAACACAGTCTGCGTTGCGTCGCGGTACAGCCCGCACCCGCGGCACTGCGCGGCCGCCTCACGAAGTGCGCCCAGCGTCCGCCGTTCCGGCAAGTAGCGCTGCGCCCCAATCTCTTTCGTCGCCGCCATTACGCCGACGCCGCCAGTTCCGCCGCGATCTCGGACTCCCAGAAGGCGAAAAAGCCCTCCTGGTCTGCTCCGATCTGCTGAATGTATACCTCGTCGAAGCCGGCGTCGGTGAACTCGCGAATCCGGTCCAGATACGGCTTGGCGTCCGGCCCCGCGGGAATTGATCGCTCCACCGCCTCGGCGGTGACCAAGCTCGCCGCCTGCTCGAAATGGGCCGGGGTGGGCAGGTTCTGGCCCAGTTCTCCGGGCAGCTCCTCGCTGGGCCAGGTGGCGCGCGCGGTGCGTACCGCCTCCTCCTTCGACGGTCCGTAGCACACCTTGAACCCGCCCTGGGCGGGCTTGCCCAAGCCGCCGGCGTGGTGGAACTCCGAAACCAGCTCTGCCGCCGGCATGCTGCACTGATAGCCGTCGCCTATCCGGCCCGCCAGCCGGGCCGAGTGCGGACCGTATCCCGAGACATAAATGGGAGTCGGTCGCGGCGGCAGGGTATAGAGCCGGGCGTTCTCCACTGTGTAGTAGCGGCCGTGGTGGTTGACCTGCGCACCGGTGAACAGTTCTCGAATCACCGCGACCGCTTCGTCGAGCATGCCGCGCCGGATGGCCGCCGAGGGCCACCGCCGGCCGGTGATGTGTTCGTTCAATGCCTCTCCCGTGCCCACTCCCAGGGTGAAGCGGCCGTTCAGTAGTGCGGCACTGGTCGCCGCCGCCTGGGCGATGACCACCGGATGGGCCCGGACAATCGGGCAGGTGACCGCGGTGGTGATCGGGAGAGTGCAGGCCTGCGACAGCGCGCCGATGACCGACCACACGAAGGGGCTGTTGCCCTGCCGGTCGTTCGAGGGGTGAAAGTGATCAGAGATCCACAGCGCCTCGAAGCCGGCCTCTTGAGCCCGCACCGCTTGGCGAACCAACTCGGTGGGATGAAACTCCTCGCAGGACAACGCATAACCCAAAGTCGTCATGACTCATGAGATACCCGTCGTGGCGGTGACTAATCGCGTCAGCGGTTCGGATGCTCCCGGGGCGGAGTCGGAACACGCCGAACTGGGCCCGACCCCCTCGGACCCAGTTCAGCTGCGCATCAGGTCTGGCTGGTCCAGACCAGCACGTCCTGGACGCCGTCGTTGTAGACCACCCCGTCCGGCGCCGGGCCGGTCACGTCGAAGTAGATCTTTCCGTTCGCAACGGCCCCCTGGGCGAGAGGCCCGGGGTTGATGCCGCCCGGCGTAGGCACCGTGTTGATCACGCGGTAGGTCTCACTGTCGGATGCCCGGGCGTTGAAGCCCGCGACGACCGGGGTCACCATTCCGCGTTCGGCGCGGGCGGTCACGTCCGCCTGGTACAGATTGCCCTGCGGCTGGTAGCCGGGGATGGTGACGTGCGCCGGGGTCAGGTTGCTCACCGTGTAGGACGTGACCATCGCCCCGTTCTCGAGCTGTTCGGGCGTGCCGAACGGGTGGATCGCCGGCTCGGCCATGGCGGTGGTCGCGGAGAAAACACTCAGCGCGGCGATACCGGCCGCGCCGGCGGCCGTCTTGGCCGCAGTCTTGGAGAGCTTCACTTGTGACTCCTTCCATCGAGTCGATACTTGGCGGTCCGCTTTGCTGGAACACACCTGCCACAGCGCGTACCGGCACCGCCGGCAGGGAAACACGGCGTGTGGTTGCGCAGCGTCGCGAAATTGTGGATAGTTACGTCGCCCGGGCATTCAGTAGCCAGCGTCGGTCTGGATCGTCTGTGCATACATTCCTGCGATTACAGGCTGCGGTACTCCCGCCGGCCTATGGAATCAGCTCATACTGGTGGGGTACGAGAAGGCGGGTATGCGGTGGTCGGGGATCTCAACGCTTCGTTTGCGGCGCCCATGGGCGACGACGCCGAGGTCCACAGTGACCTCGATCTGGTAGTCGGCCACGGCGAACCTCAGCGGGTTGGACGGTTCCACTACTGGCTCGGCGAGCAACGCTGGGAGTGGTCGGACAACGTGGCCCGTATGCACGGCTACGAGCCGGGCTCGGTGGTGCCCACCACCGAACTGCTGCTGCAGCACAAACACCCCGAGGACCGCGCGGAAGTGGCAGCGGTGTTGGCGCGGGTCATCGAAGGCGAACCGTTCAGCAGCCGACACCGGATCATCGACACCGGCGGGCAGGTGCACTGGGTGATCGTGGTCGGCGATCGCATGCTCGACGACAAAGGCACCGTGACCGGCACCGCCGGCTTCTACGTCGACGTCACCACCGTGTTGCAGGCCGATGTCAGCGCCGCGGTCTCCGAGGTCGCCCAGTCGCGTGCGGTGATCGAGCAGGCCAAGGGGGTGCTGATGGTCGCGTACGGGATCTCCGCGGAGCGTGCGTTCGACATCCTTGTGTGGCGGTCCCAGGAGACCAACATCAAGGTGCGCGACGTGGCGGCCCGGTTCCTGGCCGCTTTCACCGGCAAGCTGCCCAGCGAGGTGTTGTCGGACCTGGATCACACGTTATTGACCGTGACCTGAGTTTGCCGGCGAAGCCGGAGTGGGTAGCCACCTCACGATGGTTACTGCAATGGCGCGCCACCCCGGGCCGCTCAACGTCCTCGGCGTTGGGGCGTCTGCTGCTGGTGTGGCCGCGCTGAAGGATCGCGGCCACCTTTCCGCCGAAGCCGGAGTGCGCCGATCTGACGGGTCTGACGCACCTCAGGAGAGCGGCCCTGAGTAGCGCGGCGAGCCAACTGACGGTGACAGCGGCCACCGTCACCGGTGGCTGCCTGTTGACTGCCGCCGGGACATTGGACAGCACCACCTATCGCGAACTTCGCGACAGCGTAATCAACGCGGCACTCGATGAGCCGCCAGCTGTGCTGGTCGATGTCAGTCGGCTGGAAGTCCCGGCGCCTTCGGCATGGTCGGTCTTCGCCAGCGCCCAGTGGCATGTGAGCACCTGGCCCGATATCCCGATCCTGCTGGTCTGTCCGCGAGCGAATGTTGCCGCGCGGATCGCGAGCGCCGGGGTGACCCGCTACGTCTCGGTGCACGCCGATGTCGAGTCCGCGGTGGCCTCGCTGACCCACGGCCCGCCCCCGCGGCGCCGGGCCCGTATCGCCTTGGCGCATGCCGCGAGCAGTCTGCGCCGTTCCCGCGATTTCGTGGCTGAGTGGCTGGCCAACTGGTCGCGCGAGCCACTCATCCCCACGGCGAAAGTGGTCGTCGACGTGTTGGTGGAGAATGTCCTGTGCCATACCGACAGCTCCCCGGTGGTGTTGCTGGAATGCGCCGACTCCACCGTGACCATCGCCGTCCAGGACACCGATGTCAGCCCGGCGATGCTGCGCGAAAGCGCCGGCGGCGGCCCTGAGTGGGCTTCCGGCCTGGCGGTGCTGGGTGCCCTGTGTCGCGCCTGGGGCAGCAGCCCCACGCCGAGCGGCAAGACGGTGTGGGCCGTTCTTGACCCGGAGAGTCAGCTCTGACCCAGCCAGAACCGACCGCCTGGGCGTAGTCGAGCCGTCGTGTGACACGCCGCGGCTGCCGAGGGGGTCAGCGGTGGCTCACGAGCCGTTGCGCCACCTCAGCCAACGGGGTGTTGGAGGTCTGCGACAGTCGTTTGAGCAGCTCGAAGGCCTGCAAGGCATCGATGCCGAACCGCTCCATCAGCAAGCCCTTGGCCTGGCCGATGATGTCGCGCGATGCCAGGGCACTGCGGAACTGTTCGTCGCGACGAACCATGTGCCAGGCCAGCGCCGCGTGCGTGGCCAGAATCAGACCCAGCTCCACCGCGTCATCGGCGAAAGCATGGGCGGTGTCGGCATAAAAGGTCAGAGCACCGGTGCTGCCCTCACCGGTGAACAGTTCAAACGCCAGGAGAGACCGGATCGGCGTGGTGGCCACGACCTCCTGGCAGTAGGACGGCCACCGCTCCTCGCTGCAGATGTCATCCAGGCGGACCACGTGGTGATTCCAGGCCGCGGCCAGGCACGGCCCCTCGCGCCGGCGCCGCTGAATGTCATCCAGTGCCGCCGGGTACGGGTCGGTTGCAGAAAGCGTCTGCACATCGCCGCCGGACGTGGTGAGCGTGACTCCAGCATGCTGAGCGCAAGACATGTGCGCGAGCAGATTCACCACCAACTCATCCAGCGCGCCATCGGATTCCACGCGGGAACGCTGATTCAGCGTCTCAACCAGCTCCGCCACGTCGTGCATCATGCCGGTGCGGCTCGTCACAGCCACGGTCATCGCTCCGCCCATATCCCCCACCAGATGCACCTATGTTCCCCCAGCCGTCGGGCGGCGGCAACGGAGCGGACGACATTCTGGGGCGGAATCGAATTCCTTGCCAGACAACGCTCAGGCAATACCGAATGAGGTAGCGGCGTCCGCCGGCGACGAAGGCATCCATCCGCGAGCCACGCATGTGGCAGAAGAGCAGCGAATGCCCTGTGGTCTGCGGAAATGCGATAACCGGTCGTCAACCACACCACCGGACCCTTCAACGTGGCGACGGCCGAAACGGTTTGCTGCAAGGGAATTCGAGACCGCCCGACAAAAGCAGCGTTACCGAATCGTTGCAGTACGGCGAGGAATGGCGTAGGTTTATCTGCAGGTTGAGTTCACAGCCGCCCCGGAAGACGCGTCACCCACGCTAGCCAGGGAGCTGACTCCCTGCTTTTCATCCGTGAAGGTGTAACTCGCATCGACGCGATCCACAGTACGAGTTTCGACTGATGGAGTAGTTCAATGCCCGCTTTAGATATCGCCGGACCGGTCCGTCCGGCGACCCGACTAGATTTTCCGTCCCAATCAGATACCTGGGCCAGCCGCACTGCCCGCTGCGTCACCCGCTGGGGACGCTCCGGTGCCGTGATCAGCGTGGCCGGTGAGTTAGACGCCTCCAACGCCGACCAGCTGGCCGAATACGTGCATCGCTGCGTGGCCTCCTGCGAGTGGCTGATACTGGACCTCAATGATCTGGAATTCATTGGTATTGCTGGTTTTTCGTCACTCCAGACGATTGCCGGCCAATGCGTCGATGCCATGGTCTACTGCACTATGGTGCCCGGAGCCGCGGTGTCGCGCCTGCTGCGAATCTGCGATCCCGGCAAGGCGCTGCCGACCACCTCGTCCGTGGCTGACGCGCTGGCGGGCGTGGACGGCTTCCGGCACGTCCACTAAACCCGTACGCCCCCGGCAACTTGGGGGAAACGATCGCTCCGATGGCTCCGGCCGCAACCAATAGGTAGGCCGGGGCCATCGTGCGTCGCCAGCGCCTGAGCGCCCCCAGCTCGACGGCCCGTGGGCTAACCCACGTGGGCGTCGAGGAGCTGGCGGGCGGCGAAGTCGGCCCCCTGCTGAACCATCGTTGAGTCGGGGCCCGCATAGCTGTCGTGGGCCGCGAAATCCATTCCGTCCGAACACACCGCGTCCTCAGGCGCACACACCTGCAGGGTCTTTGCCTGATACAGCGGGCCGATCACGATCGTGGGTTCGTTGAGGAAATTCATCGCCCGCTCGTTGGGCATCGAGAACAGCACGACCGCTGCGACATGCTCGGCGACGTCGGGGTCCAGTGGCTTGGGCACCGTCGCCGGGTCAACGCCGTCAGGCACCTGGGCCGACGTGACGAAGCCCATCACCGCCGCGCCCTGGGAGTAGCCGCCCAGCACCATCTTGGTTCTGGGGCAGCTGGTGGCCCGGGACACGACGTGAGCACCCGCGTCCCGAATGCCCTCGATGCCGGTGTCCCAATGATCAGTTGCCGGATAGTTGACCGCGTAGTCGGTCGGGCTCGTTCCCAGGCGCGCGTTTAGCGCATTGAGGAACGCCTGGCCGGTCGGGCCCACCCCCGGAGGTTCGCCGGTTCCACGCGCGAAGACCACCTCGGTGTCGGGACACGGCTCGGCGCTCGCGATGGGAACACCCGGAGTCAGTAGCATCGCGGCACCGGCTGCGGATACCGCGATCGTCAGCGGGCCAAGAGAATCCAGAATGGTACGCGCAGACATGACGGTGTAGGTGCCCATCGCAACCCGGACTCAAACCGCATGCCCGGAAATTTTCGTCTCCGCAGCGCTTTGGCGAACACCCTGGACAACGGTCCACTACTTTGTTAGGACAAGAAGGTCAGAAAACTGTCTCAGACTGCAGGGCAACCATCCGCGGATTTTCGAAAATGCCCCACGGTTGGCCCCAACGCCTCCGGGCCCTGTGTCGACCTCTCCCCTCTCGCACGCCCGGCCGACGGCGTTGGCGCTCGGGTCTGCGCGAAAGGGGAGAACGATGTGGAACAACGCAACGCACCGGCGGCGCCGGATCAGCGCGGTCGCTGCCTCGGCGGGGTTACTGTCGGCACTAATGGGTGTGGGCCCATCGGCCCCGCCCGCCGGCGCCGCCGGTCCGGAATTCCTGTCGGTGCCCTCACCGAGCATGGGACACAACATCACCGTTGAGTTCCAGGGCGGTGGCGCGCCGGCGGTCTACCTGTTGGACGGCTTGCGGGCCCGTGACGATCGCAGCGGGTGGGACATCGATACGCCGGCATTCAGTGAGTACAGCGGTTCGGGGATATCGGTCGTGGCCCCGGTCGGCGGTCGCTCCAGCTTCTACACCGACTGGTATGGATCGGCCAACGGCCAGACCTACAAGTGGGAGACGTTTCTTACCCGTGAACTGCCGAGCTATCTCGCGGGGAAAGGCGTGCGCTCCACCCGCAATGCGGTGGTGGGCGTCTCCATGTCCGGGTCGTCAGCGCTGATCCTGGCGGCCTATCATCCACAGCAGTTCGCTTATGCTGCTTCGCTTTCGGCGCTGCTCACGCCGTCCAGCGGCAACGGGCCCACCCTGATCGGAATGGCGATGAACGACGAAGGCGGATTCAACCCCCAGGACATGTGGGGTCCCTCCGGCAGCGCGGGATGGCAGCGTAATGACCCGACGGTCCAAGCCGGTCGCCTTGCCGGCAACGGCACCCGACTGTGGATTTACAGCGGGAACGGCACCCCGTCCGAGATCGGCGAGGGAAGCCTGCCCGGCCAGGTGATCGAGCAGGTCGTGATGCAGAGCAACATCGCGTTCCGCGACGCCTACACCGGTGCGGGCGGACACAACGCCACATTCAATATCGACAGCAACGGGGTGCACAGTTGGGGTTACTGGAACGCCCAGCTGGTGGCCATGAAAGCGGACATGCAAGCCACGCTGGGCACCGGCGGCCGAGTCTGACAGCCGCTCTGGCTGCCCCCGTACTCAGTACCAGTAGCGCCTGCCGGCGACCGGCCGGCCCATCGCCCCCAAGATCCAGAACACCACACCCACGACCAGCAGGACGATCCCGATCGCCCACAGCACGTAGACGCCGAACAGCCACCCGAGGATCAGCAGCAGCAAGCCCAGTCCGATCATGAGTCACACCCCAATTTCGCGTCGCGGGCCCCATCGACCACGTCCGTGGGGCTGTGCAATGTCAGTGTCATTGCTGTGGGTTACCCCGCTGAGGTCCGCGCAAAACCTTCGCAGACCCTCAGGCCACCACGCGGATCTGCTCAAGGGTGTTGTCGGTGGCGTCAGGCACCGCCATCCCGGCTGTCCGCCCGGACCGCAGATAGTCGATGACGGCGGTGTTGAGGCGCTCGCCGGGCACCACCGCCGGGATTCCCGGAGGGTACGGCGTGAGCTGCTCTGCCGCGATACGCCCGGGCGCACTCGATGCGGCGACCATCTCGGTCGGGCCAAAAAACGCCTCCCGGGGCAGCTGCACGGACTCCAGTTGCAGTTCCCGCGGGGAGGGTAGCTGGATTACTGGCGGAGTGTCGAAAGTTGTTGCGGCGTCTCGCCATGTGCGCAGCGCATCCAGCAGCCGGTCAGCCGTGCCGTGATCATCGGCGAAGGACATGGTGAGCAGGATCCGCCGGTGATCCGCGAGCCCGACGTCGATGCATCGCTGGTCGCGTAGCCAGTCTCTGATCTGGTAGCCCGACGTCCCGGTGGCCGACACGTCGACCAGGACCTGTAGCCGGTCCAGGTCGTGGGATGCCTCCGTACCGATCAGTGCCTGCTCGAGCACGTCGACTCCCGCGATCTCGTCGATTCGTCCGCGCACGTCGCGCGCCAATCTGATTGCCGTGTCCAGCAGTTCATGTCCCCGGTGCACCATCTGGCGACGCCATCCGTCCAATGCCGCGTAGATCGGCACGCTGGGGCTGGTGGTCATCAACAGATCGGCGCACGCCGTCAGTCGCTCCCGGTCGATGAGATCGCCTTGGACGTGGTACACCGACCCCTGCTCGAACCCCGCTCCCATCTTGTGCACGCTGACCACGCAGACATCTGCGCCGGCGTCCATCGCCCAGGTCGGCAGATCCTCGTGAAAGGGCAGGTGCGCACCCCAGGCCTCGTCGACGATCAGCGGCTTGCCCCGTGCATGACAAATCTCAGCGATGGCAGCCAAGTCCGCGCAGGTTCCGTACGGGGACGGGCTGACCACCAGGGCGCCAGCGGCGTCGGGGTGCTCCTCCCACGCACTGGCAACGCGTTCCGGTGACGGCGGGTGACTCAGATGCCGTTCGGCGTCCCAGCGCGGCGCGATCCAGCGCGGTTGGATACCGGAGAAGATCAGCCCGCCCACCACGGATTTGTGACTGTCGCGGGGCAGCAGCAGGCCGCCCGAGCAGCCGGCCACCGCCATCATCGCCGCGCGAACGGAAAGCGAACTTCCACACGTGGAGAAAAAAGCCATCTCGGCACCGACGGCGTCGGCCATCAGCTGCTCGGCCTCAGTCAGGAAACCTCCGCGCGCTTCCCAGTCATCCAAGCCGCCCCGGGCAAGCACATCAGCACCGAACAGATCGGTGCCCAGCACGTCGAGCACCGGCTTATCCGCGCCCCGTCCCCGGCGGTGTCCGGGCGGGCTGAAGCCATATCGGTCTTTGCGTTGGTAGTCGGCCAGGGCTTCCAGCACAGGTGCGCGGCGCTGATCCATCGACGAACCGCCTCCCCCTAACGCCGAAATGCGATGAGCAGAGCCAGCAGATCGACCCCCAGAAGCACCCAACCCGCCACCGGCACCAGAAATCCACGCCGTCGCCCGGCCGTGAAGAAAGAGGCCAGGATGGTCAGCGCGGAGATCGCCGGTGCGCCGTAGTACAGCACGCCGAAGACCGCCTCGCTGGGCCCCAGATCGGGGCATTCGGCGGTGCTGCAGGCGGCGGTGCTCATCACCGCGCCCATCGCGAACACCATCACCAACGCGGCCCCCGCGGCGGTCAGCACAGCGGCAGCCCAGTTGACCCAGAGCCGCGCGCGGCGATTGTCCGCCTCGGCAGGCACCGGCATCGGCTCTGACGTCACAGCGTTGCCCCCCGTGCCGCGAACTCCTGCACCAATGCATCGCAGAACGCCGGCAGGTCATCGGGTTTACGGCTCGACAACAGGATCGACGGCCCGCAGTCGCAGCGCACCAACTCCTCGTCGACCCAATCGCCGCCCGCATTCACGATGTCGGTACGCAGGCTCGGCCACGACGTGATCCGTCGCCCGGCGACGACGCCGGCTTCCACCAGCGTCCACGGGCCGTGGCAGATCACAGCGACCGGTTTGCCGGCGTCGAAAAACTCCCGGATGAACGACACCGCGCGTTCATCGGTGCGCAACTGGTCAGGGTTCGCCACCCCGCCCGGCAGGACCAGCGCATCGAAGTCATCCGCCGAGACATCCTGGACCTGCCGGTCGACATCGAACTTGTCGGCGCGATCCAGGTGGTCGAAGGCCTGAACGGGTCCTTCGGCTGTCGACACCAGCATCGGCTGTCCGCCGGCCTCGGTCACCGCCCGCCACGGTTCGGTCAACTCGATCTGTTCGACGCCTTCTGGCGCCACCAGAACTGCGACCCGTCGTCCTTCCAGCGATCCGGACATGACCTCTCCCTTCGTGCCGCGGACAACTTTCCCAATACCGACCCGCATACCCGAGCGGCCGAACCCACAAACGAAGCGGTGTAGCAAGGCAATTGCGCGGGTACTCCGCCCTAATGAAACGGCGGACGGCGGGCACAGCGGCGGGGGTCACCATGCGCGCGAGCGCTTTCACCGTTTGTTCCCGCGTCCAGCATTTCGGTGCTGTCCGCCCTTGACTACCGGGCCGGTCTACCCGTCCGGACCGGCCCGGTCCTCCCCTCTCGCCGCTCGGCCCCTGGCGCTTCGGAGTCCAGCCGGCCTTGGTCAGCGCACCAAAACGCCCTGCCCAGAAATCAGCATCGACGACGATGCGCAGCACACATCGCCGCGTTCCCACGTTGCGGGCGCAGTGTCGAAGTACGACGTCAGGCAGCGCTACGGCCTGAGCACCCGCCGACGGCCCCTCAGTACTTATTACAGGTATTGGCGATGGGGCCGATCAGGCTGACGTACTGCGCCGCCTCAGGCACTGCCTGGGCCTGCTCGAGCATCTGCTCACGCTGCGGCGGCGGTGACGCGAGGAAGTTCCGCAGGAACGACTGCGCCATGGGTGCTGCGTTGAATTGTGCTGCGGCATCCGGTGATTGAGCGTTCATCGCTGCCACCACCTGGGAATATGTGCAAGTCGTGTTCACCGCAGGGTTCTGCGACCACTGGCCCGGCTGTCCGGGCTGTCCCGGCTCGACTGGTTGCGCCGGCTGGCCCGGTTGACCCGGCTGGGTCGGCTGGTCCGGTGCTGCATCTGCCAGGCCGGTGCCGCCCGCCAACGCCAGCGCCATGCCGCCGACCACGGCAAGCCTGGTCCAAGACATTGTGATCATTGGTCTCCCCCTTTGATACTGCAATTCATTGTTCGTCCACATGCTCCGTCGACGACGGCATCGAAATAGGCTTGCCGTTTTAGTGGGAGATAAACCACGGTTTGCCTGCCGCCTGTCGTGGGTACCGCACGAAGTGCTGTGATTACTCGGATCCTCACCGCGGTGACCCTGTCTGGGTGGACGCTGCTGTGTTCCCCCGCCGGCGGCGAAGCGGGCGCCGCGGAATGCCCTGATCTTCACATAGTGTTCGCCCGCGGCACCGGCGAGGCGCCCGGCGTCGGATGGATCGGCCAACAGTTCATCGACGCATTACGGTGGCGAACCTGGGGCCGCAACCTGGATGTCTACCCGGTCAACTTTTCGGCGGTACCCGACTTCGAGCCGTCCGCCGCCGGTGTCACCGACGCAGCCATCCACATCCGCGACATGACAGCCGGTTGTCCGAACACCCAAATCGTCCTCGGCGGCTACTCGCGCGGCGCTGCACTGATGGGATACCTCACCGAACCGACGGCCGGCGGGCTGGGAACTGCGCTACCGCCCGAGGCGGCCGAGCACGTCGCCGCTGTGGTGCTGCTGGGAAGGCCGTCGGCGGCGTTCCTGGACTCCATCGGCGCGCCGCCCGTGTCGATCGGGGCGAGCTATGCAGCCAAGACGATCGACCTGTGCGCACCCGCCGATCCGGTCTGCTCAACTGGCGGCGATGGCGCCGCGCACGCGGCGTACGCGATGAACGGCATGACCGCGCAGGCGGCGGACTTTGTCGTCGAACACCTCCTGCCACCCGGAAGCGATTCACGTCAGCCGCATTGACGCAGCCCGTGCCCGGGAGAGCGGCGGTTCGGGCCCCACACGGATCCACTCACGGTTTGAGCGTGATCTTCACTGCGCCGTCGCGTTTCTCCTGAAACATCGCATAGGCCTCCGGCGCCTGCTCCAGCGGCAGTTCGTGGGTGGCGAAGGTGTCGACGCCCAGCGGGTCATCGTCGGTCAGCAGTGGCATCAGCGCGTCGACGCGCGGCTTGACGTTGGCCTGACCCATCCGCAGCGTGATCTGCTTGTCGAACAGCGTGAACATCGGCAGCGGGTCGATTTTGCCGCCGTAGACACCGACAATCGACACGGTGCCGCCGCGTCGCACGACGTCGATCGCGTCATACAGTGCAGCGAGACGGTCGATTCCGGCCGTCTTTATCATCGGTCGGGCCACCGCATCCGGCAGCATAGAACTCAACTGCTGCACGGCCTTGGCTGCGCCGGAACCGTGCGCCTCCATTCCGACGGCATCGATCACCGCATCGGTCCCGCGACCCTCGGTGCGATCACGAATCACCTCACCGAGATCCGACACTTCACTGCGGTCGACGATTTCGATCCCCCGCCGGGCCAACCGGCCAAGCCGCTCGGGCACCAGATCCACGCCGATCACCCGGGCTCCCTGATGCGCGGCGATGCGGGCCGCCATGTCACCGATCGGCCCGAGTCCCAGCACCGTCACCGAACCGCCTTCGGGTATCGCCGCATAGTCGACCGCCTGCATCGCGGTCGGCAGCACGTCGGACAAGTACACGAATCGCGAATCCGGCGGCCCCTCGGGCACTTTGATGTGTGTGTACTGCGCCTGGGGCACCCGCAGGTACTGCGCCTGCGCGCCCGGAACCTGACCGTAGAGCTTGGAGTAACCGAACAGCGCGGCGCCGGTGTCCTGGTCACGAACCCGGGTGGTGTCGCATTGCGTCGGCAGCCCATTGCAGCACATACGGCAATGGCCGCAGGCGATCTGGAACGGGATGACCACTCGGTCGCCCGGCTTGAGGTTGCTGACCGCGCTGCCGACCTCGGCCACCACGCCCATCGGCTCATGCCCCAGGATGTCGCCAGGGTCCATGAAAGCACCGAGCACCTCGTAGAGGTGAAGATCGGACCCGCAGATGTTGGTGGTCGTCACTTCGATGACGGCATCGGTCGGCTGCTCGATCCTGGGATCGGGCACGGTGTCCACCTGGACCTTGCGCTTTCCCTGCCACGTGACCGCCCGCATGTGATCGCCTCCGTCGTGTCGCCGAACACCGCCCGGCTACCCGCGGGTGCACCGAAGCAAACGCAGGGGTCAACTTCGGCGCCCGGAAGGTTAGGCGGACACCCATGCGGGTACGCCGGAGGCAGGAAGCCAACTACCGCTGTTGCAGCCGTTTCACACAAGGGAGCCACCATGTTCGTACACAACAAAGAGATGCAATTCGAGGTCCGGGTCGACCGGCCCGACCCGCGCTTCGCCCGGCTGCTGCAGGAGCAGTTCGGCGGCGAGAACGGTGAACTCAAGGCGGCGATGCAGTACTTCACCCAGGCGTTCCTGCTGCGCCGCAAGAACCCGAAGATGTACGACCTGTTCATGGACATCGCCACTGAGGAGCTCAGCCACCTGGAGATGGTCGGCTCGATGATCACCATGCTGCTGGACGGCCTCAACGACGATCTGAAGAACGCCAACGAGCTCTGCGACTGGATGCCGGCGGTGGCCAGCCCCAACGGCCGCGAACACATCATCCACCAGGTCGCGATCAACCCACTGCACTTCGTTGAGACCGGCGGCGGGCCGCACGTCAGCAACGCCGTGGGCACTCCGTTCACCGGCGCCTACATCAACGCCAACGGCGACCCCTCCGTCGACCTGCGCAGCAACATCGGCGCCGAGTCGCGGGCCAAGGTGGTCTACGAATACCTGAAGCAGTTCACCGACGACCCGGGCGTGCAGGACACCCTCACCTTCCTGATGACCCGCGAGGTCACCCACTTCCAGCAGTTCACCGCCGCGCTCAACGAGTTGCCGGTCAACTTCCCGCCCGGACAGGCGCCCGGCGACGAGCGCTTCCAGAACGTGGCATTCAACCTGTCCGAGGGCGAGACCACGCGCGGCCCCTGGAACCAGGGGCAGGGCCCGTGGCCGGAGGGCATGGAGTGGGAGTACGTCAAGACCCCGACGCGTGATTGGCTCGGCGGCTCCGCGCGAAAGAATCGCGGCCCCCAGGACAACCCGGACGGCAGCCCTGCTGTACACGCCGAGAAGCCCTTCGCCCACGAGCAGCACTGCGCCACAACGTAGTGGACGAGGAAGACTGGAGAGTCGGCGCAATGCCCGAAAGCAGTGGCGAAGATCGCGAACGCGGGCCGAAGGACCTGGGAGACACCGTCGATCGCCTCGACGAGAAGGTCGCCCGGGAATACGGATCTGAGGCCCGCGCTCGCGAGACGCCCAAACGCGGCAATCCGGACGAGCCGCCCGACTAGCCGCTTGGTTCAGCTCTTGGGCGCGTCGGGCGGGTTATCCGCCGCCCGGCCGCTCAAGTGGTCACGCAGGTGGTCGACCGTCGCGGCAGCCAGTCCCAGGGTGTTCTGGGCCAGCCCGCCGGACGGGGCGTTGGGGTGCGGGCGGGTCGGCGCGATCTTCTTCGCGGCATGCAGCCTGTCGCCCAGCTTCTCGAGATCCTCGGCACTGACCGCCGCTTTCAGCCGCGGCCACACCACGTTCTCCTCGTAGTCGATGTGCTCCCTTGCCACCGTGACGAATTCGCCCAAGGCCCGGTGATACTCGGTTTCACCGGGGCTACCGTCCTCGAGTAGCTGCAGCAGCACCTTGCCGGCCTCCTCTTGGGCGATGGCGTGGTCGGCCAGGTCATCGCCGTCGTCAAGCGCCGCGCGGACCGCCGGCCAGAACATCTGCTCCTCGACCGCTTCGTGCTGGGACTCGGCGATCACCAAGTTGGTGACCATGGTCGCCAAGCCGCTCTGCTGCGCCCCGTCGCTCTGCGGCGCACCGTCGAGTACCTCCAACATGCCCAACACGCTCTCGTGGTCGGCGCGAAGAAAGCTCAATGCGTCCATGGGTTTCCCTCCCGTTGACTGGCGGGTCCGGATCCGAACCCGCCCGGTCGCATACCCACCGGGATGGGGCCGAAACCCTCGTGAGCGCTCACACGTTTCGCGCCCGCCCCGCGGGGTATTGATCGACCATGACCTCGTTGTGGCTTGCCGACCGGATTGAGACCTCACCTTCTTCGGGCACCGCAGAAGATCTGCCCGGCTTCGCCGATGTGGTGGTGGCGGGCGCCGGTATCACCGGTCTGATGACCGCGGTGCTGCTTGCGCGCGCCGGCCGCCAGGTGCTGGTGCTGGAGGCCCGGACGGTCGGCTCCTGCGCGACGGGGAACACCACCGCCAAGATCAGCCTGCTGCAGGGCACCCAGCTGTCGACGATCTCGGCGAAGCAGGACAAAAACCTGGCCGCTGCGTACCTGGACGGCAACCGCGCCGGACAGAACTGGGTGCTGTCGTTCTGTGAGTCCGCCGGAGTGCCGGTCCAGCGCGAGGACGCCTACACCTTCGCTCAGTCCGAACGCGGGGTGGCGGCGGCGCGCGCTGAGTTCGAGGCCTGCCGCGCGCTGGGCCTGCCGGTGACGTGGGAGAAACACGCCGACGTGCCATTCGACTACCACGGCGGCACCCGGCTGGGCGAGCAGGCGCAGTTCGACCCGATGCCGTTCCTGGACGCGCTACGCGCCGAGCTGCTCGCCGGCGGCGGACAGCTGGTGGAACACACCCGCGTGCAGCATGTGTCCAGCAGCCGTCATGGACTTCGGTTGCAGGTCGACGGCCCACGCGGGCGCACCGATCTACGGGCCACGCAACTGGTGCTGGCCACCGGAATCCCGGTGTTGGACCGGGGCGGATACTTCGCACGCGTCAAGCCGAAGCGGTCATACTGCATGGCGTTCGACGTACCCGGCGAGATCACTCGTCCGATGATGATCTCCACCGATTCACCCACCCGATCGCTGCGGTACGCCCCGGTCAACGGCTCGGATCTGCTTCTGGTCGGCGGGGCCGGGCACACCGTCGGCCGCGAAAAGCACCCCACCGACGGCCTGGCCGAACTCGAGTCATGGACCGTCAGACATTTCCCGGGAGCCACCCGCACGCATCTGTGGTCAGCACAGGACTACGCGCCCGTCGACGAGTTGCCCTATGTCGGACCCATCCTTCCGGAGAACGAAACCATCTACGTGGCAACCGGGTTCAACAAATGGGGCATGACCAACGGAGCGGCCGCCGCCCTGGCTTTGTCGGGCCGGCTGCTGGGCGAACGACCAGCGTGGGACCGGGCATTCGCCAGTTGGAGAACCAGCGAGCTGCGCGGCCTGACCACGGCTCTGGCGGCCAATCTTTCGGTCGGCATCCACCTGGCGAAGGGCTGGATCACGCCGACGGCCTACATCGGCCAGCAGGGCGTGGGCGAGGACGGCGGCGTGGTCAGCGGACCCCCGTGGAATCTGCAGGCCCAGTGCCGGGTGGACGGCGTGGAGCACCGCGTCTCCCCGGTCTGCCCTCACCTGGGCGGCATCGTCAGCTGGAACGACGCCGACCGGGCCTGGGAGTGCCCTCTGCACGGGTCGCGCTTCGCCCCGGACGGCACTCTTCTGGAAGGCCCGGCCACCCGCGGTCTGACCCCGGGCAGCTGAACGGCGTTACTGCAGCTGGTCGCGCAACTTGGCCAGCGACTTGGCCAGCAGGCGCGAGACATGCATCTGCGAGATACCGACCCGCTCGGCGATCTGGGTCTGGGTCATCGACTCGAAGAACCGCAGCACCAGCACGGTGCGTTCGCGTTCCGGAAGGGCATCCAGCAAGGGGCGCAACGCCTCCCGGTCCTCGATCCGATCCATCCGGGTGTCGACGTCACCGAGAGTGTCAGCGATGGAACGAACGTCGTCCTCATCCGAGCTGCCGCCGCCGTCGATCGACAGCGTGTTGTACGAACTGCCTGCGACCAGTCCCTCGACCACCTCGTCGCGGCTCAACTCAAGCTCGGCGGCGAGCTCGGAGGGGGTCGGCGCCCGCCCCAGTCGCTGGGACAGTTCAGCGGTGGCCACCCCCAACCGAAGATGCAGTTCCTTGAGCCGGCGCGGCACCTTCACCGACCAGCTGTTGTCACGGAAGTGGCGGCGGACCTCGCCCATGATCGTCGGAACCGCGAACGAGACGAAATCCGAACCCGTCTCGACGTCGTAGCGTGTCACGGCGTTGACCAGGCCGACCCGGGCTACCTGCACCAGGTCGTCGCGCTGCTCTCCGCGACCCTCAAACCGGCGGGCGATGTGGTCGGCCAGCGGCAGGCACCGCTCCACGATCTTGTCTTTGCGGTTACGGAAGTCGGGTGAGCCGGGCTCGTATTCGGCGAGCTCCCGAAACATGTCGCCGACATCGGAGTACTCCGATCCGGACTTTGAGCCGCTGCCGGCGGCACGCGGACTCACCGCCCGGAGCCCGCCCGGCGGGTTGTCAAGGTGACCCCGAATACCTCACCCGCTCCGTCGGATTGATGCTCGTCGCGGAAGGTCTGGACGTCGTCGACCAGCGAAGTCAGCACGTGCCAACTGAAGCTTCCCGGGGTCAGGACGCCGGCCCCGTCCCCGGCTGCGGACGCCTGAACGGTCACGTAGTCGTCGTGCGGGTCGATGACGACCGTCAGCATCGCACCGGGCGCGGCACTACGAATCAGCTGGGTGCACAGCTCATCGATGGCCAAGCGCAGATCGGCGACCTTGTCGACGTCCAAGTCTTCGTAGGTGGCGACCGCACCGACCAACATGCGCACCACGGCCAGGCTTTCCAACCTGGGCGCGACCCGTAGTTCGACGGCTCGTTCACTACACGACCGATGATCCCGGTCGCTGTCAATGTCGGTCATGAGGCCTCCCGGCGAAATTGGACCGAGACTACTGCTGCGTGTCAATCGACTGTTCACCACCCTCGCTTGCAGGCCTTCTCGTGCATCCGCCTTCAGCCGACACCGTCAACATCGCACGCCGGCTGTCCGGAGATCAGTCATGGGAAGTCTGTACCCCATCGTGGGGGTCTCAATCATCGATTTCGGTACATAGCGCGGCCCGGCCGGAATTCCGGCCGGGCCGACTGACCCCTCGGGCTAACTCGTGGAGGGCCGCTGCCGCATCTCGGCGTGCGCCAGATGCCACTGATGGTTCACTCTGCCGATGCGGCGATGCTCGAACAGCAGCCACACTGCGCCCAAGGCGGCGGCGAGCACCGCGAGAACCGCGACCTCCACACCTTGGCGATCATGCCCGGTACCGAATGCGGCGAGGCAGCCGATCCCGGCCACCATGCCGATCACCAACAGTGAGTAGCCCGGCCACCCCAACACGTCGATCATGGCGCGGCCCGCATGGGGCCGGGTTGTCCGGACATGGTCGACGGGGTCGTGAAATGTGTCACCCATGGCAATTCCTCCTCCTGAGCAGCAATCTTGAGTCGCCCCAGAAACCGACCGATATCAGGCGACCCAGTCCGCGACCCTGACATATCGTATGGCGATGATCCGGGTCAGGCCCGGGCTTGGCAGCACGTTCACAGCCATGCCACAGCGACGGCGACCGTGCCGACATCAGTCCACTCCCATGATCGGCACGGCGCTGATCAGCAAGATCACCAGCATCAACGTCATCAAGAACCATCCGGCGCCCTGCCAGCCCCACCAGGTGCCCCGCACGCGCCACACGCGGTAGGTGCGCGCAAACGCACACAGCCCGCCACCGGCCAGGATCGCCGGCCCGCCGACGGCGAGGACGGTCCGGTACGGCCGTCCGCACCCCGCCGTGACCGACTGCGGGTCGCACGACCCCACCACAACCACCGCCAGGACGACGAACCCCAGCGCGGCAGCGGTGATCACCCCGGCGAATCGGGCAGCCGCCCGGACCTCCCGGTCCTCCTGACCCAGCCGGTCGCCACCGGCGTCCGAATGCGGTGTGCGCAGTCCCACATCTTTCACCGTCCGCGCTGATGAGCGCCGCGTCAAGGTGATTCATCGCGGCGGCCCACGTTTGGATGCCCGGCCGCCCGGGAAGCCTTGCGGTTGTGGCGGGCCGCAACACCGCGCGGGCCGGCCACAGAACAGGAAGGGGAGAACTTATGTCGGACGACAAGAACAGTGCCACCGCAGAGGGCATCAGCGGCGCCGTCGAGGGCCTCAAGGGTAAGGCCAAGGAAGCGTTGGGTGCTGTGACCGGCAACGACGAGCTGGCGCGCGAGGGCCGCGCGCAGCAGGACAAGGGCGAAGCACAGCGCGACGCCGCCAAGCACGAAGCCGAGGCCGAATCGGCCCGAGCTGGAGCGAAGGCAGCCGAGGCGCGCGAACAGTCTCACCAGTAGCGCGGGGGGAGGCAGGCCCGGTCCGTCTGACGGACCGGGCCTGTCGTTGCGCAAGGGGTTACTTCCTGGGCGCAGCGGGTAGTACAAGCCTGAAAGCCTTGATACGGCACCGCATCCACGGATGGAGCCAGGCATGGAGATAGTGTTACTCACCGACCGCGACGAATTCGCGCAGTCCCTGTCGGGATTGGGCGCCTTCGGGCATTCGATCGTCCGCAGACCCCTGGCCGACACCGCGCGAGCCGACTGCCGTGGCGCGAAAGCCGTACTGGTGGACGGCTGCGGCGACCTGGCGGCGGCACGGGAGAGCTGCCGCAAAGTCGGGACCTGGGAGCCCTCAGCTGCCGTACTGGCCGTCGTCGCCGCCGAAGACTTCGCCGCCGCAGGCCTCGACTGGCACGTCGACGATGTGCTGATCTCGACCGCGAGCCCAGCTGAGGCCAGTGTGCGGCTACGGTTGGCTCTGGGACGTCGACGCGAATCCACCGACAAAACACTGCAATTCGGCGATCTGATCATCCATCCGGACAGCTTCACCGCGACGCTGGCCGATCGCAATCTCGACCTCACACTGACTGAATTCAAGCTTCTGACCCACTTGGTGGCCCACGCCGGCCATGCTTTCACCCGTTCCCGGCTGCTGCGCGAGATTTGGGGTGACGAGGGCGGCCGCCGCAAGGTCGACGTCCATGTGCAGCGCCTGCGCGCCAAACTCGGTGCCGGCTACGAGTCGATTGTCGACACCGTCCGCGGCGTCGGATACATGGCGCCCGAATCGCCTCATCCGCAATGGGCCATCGCCAACTGAAAGGCACGCGCCATGCCTGCACCCGATCACGATTCAGCGGCCACCGACACCACCGGCGACGCAACGTTGCCGCCGAGCGAGGCCACCGACTCCGACGAGCTGCGCAATGACGACGGCGACGCGACCGTCACCCCGCCCGATCACTGGCTAGCCGCCGACAGCGAGACCGCACATGAGTCGTTGGACGCCAAGCTGGCAGCCGAGCAGCCCGACGTGGCCGACTCGAATCATGAACCCGATGAAGCCGACGAGGCCGCCGAAGGCGGTCGGCACCGCGCACAGGTGTCCGGAAGTCCCGAAGACGGCGACTCGCTCTTCACCGTCGAAGAGTGAGCTCAGTAGTAGTTGTTGTAGTAGTTGTCGCAGTGGTCGGCCAAGGGGACGAACAGCGCGACGTAGTGTGCGCCATCGACGGTGTCCTGAGCCGCGTCCACGATCTGTTGGCGCTGCTCCGGCGGGGCGGCCAGGAAATTCTGCAGCCACGACCGCGCGGCCGGTGTGGCGTTGAACCGCTCAGCCTCGTCCGGTGACCGATCGATCATCGCCGACACCACCTGCGCATAGCTGCAGGTCGTGTTGACCACGGGTCCGGTGTCGGGGCCGGCGGCAGCCGCTAACCGCCCAACAGTCAGCGTCAAAACGATGATGCCGCCCCCACCGGCCAGTCTCATCAGCTCAGACATCTCGCGGTCTCCTCTGTTGATCCGGGTGGTCAGAACCGCAGGACCAAGACCGCCAGGTCGACCGCCAACAGCGCCCACCCGCAGGCCCAGACCACCATCCCGCGGCGGTGCGTCGCGAGGAAGAAGGCGAGAAACAGCGTCAGGGCCGCTATGCCCGCCGCCCCGTGGTACAGCACGCCGAACAGCGACCCGTTCACCTTGAGCTCCGGGCACGCCGCCCTGCTGCACAGTGCAGAGCCAGAGACCCGCGACAGCGCGAAGGCCATCAGCGTTGCGGCAGCCGGCGCGGTCAGCAAGGACAGCACCCAGTTGACCCAAGTCCAGTCGCGGGGCGGCGCTTCAGGGGGCGGCCCTCCTGCCGCACGGGGCTGCGCATCGGCGAATATCGGCCGAACCACCCTCGGCCCCTCGTCCAGGATGATCATCCCCCACCTCCGATCATCGACATCACCACGTGGCGGATACCCGGCGACGATGCGCACAAAACCGCAGCGCGGGAGCATTCCGCCGGCGAACTTGGCACCATGGCTGGGTGAGCCCACACGACCGGGGCGCCCCGGCGCCGATGGAACGGTTCTCGGCGCTGACCCGGGAATGGTTCACCGGTACCTTCACGGCACCGACCCCGGCGCAGGAGCAGGCCTGGTCGGCCATCGCCGACGGCCACAACACGCTTGTGGTGGCGCCCACCGGGTCGGGCAAGACGCTGGCGGCATTCCTGTGGGCGGTGGACCAACTGACCGCACAGCACGGTCAGGGCACCCGGGTGCTCTACATCTCGCCGCTCAAGGCGCTCGCGGTCGACGTTGAGCGCAACCTGCGTACTCCATTGGCCGGCATCGCCCGGCTGGCCGCACAGCGTGAGCTGCCCGCTCCCGGCATCACCGTGGGTGTGCGCTCCGGCGATACGTCTGCGGCGCGGCGCCGGGAGCTGATCGCCAAGCCGCCCGACATCTTGATCACCACGCCGGAGTCGCTGTTCCTGATGCTGACCTCGGCGGCGCGGGAGACGCTGACCGGGGTGCGCACGGTGATCGTCGACGAGGTACACGCGGTGGCCGGCACCAAGCGGGGCTCTCACCTGGCACTGTCGCTCGAACGCCTCGACGCGATGCTCGCCCGTCCCGCTCAGCGCATCGGGTTGAGCGCCACTGTGCGCCCAGCCGAAGAAGTCGCCCGATTCCTGTCGGGCCAAGCGCCCACCACGATCGTGGCTCCCCCAGCGGCCAAGACGTTCGAGCTGACGGTTCAGGTCCCGGTGCCCGATATGGCCAATCCGGCGGAGGGCACCGTCTGGCCCGAGGTCGAAGAACGCATCGTCGACCTGATCGAAGCCCACCGCTCCTCGATCGTGTTCGCCAACTCCCGGCGGCTCGCCGAGCGACTGACCGGTCGGCTCAACGAGATCCATGACGAGCGTTGCGGTGACACCGCTCAGGCGGTTGCACCACTGGCGCGTGCCCATCACGGCTCGGTGTCGCTGCAGACCCGAGCCGACGTCGAGGAGGACCTCAAGAGCGGGCGACTGCGCGCGGTGGTGGCGACGTCCAGCCTGGAACTGGGTATCGACATGGGCGCGGTCGACCTGGTCATCCAGATCGAGGCGCCGCCATCGGTGGCCAGCGGCCTGCAACGGGTGGGCCGAGCCGGACACCAGGTCGGCGAAATATCCTCGGGTGTACTGATTCCCAAGCACCGCACCGATCTGATCGGCTGCGCGGTCGCGGTAGACCGGATGCTCGCGGGCAAGATCGAAACCCTGACGGTACCGACCAATCCGCTGGACATCCTGGCCCAGCACACGGTGGCTGCGGCGGCACTGGAGCCACTGGATGCCGAAACCTGGTTCGACACTGTGCGCCGCAGCGCACCGTTCGCCACCCTGTCGCGCGGCGTGTTCGAGGCGACGCTGGATCTGCTTTCCGGAAAGTATCCGTCGACCGAATTCGCCGAGCTGCGGCCACGTTTGGTCTACGACCGCGACACCGGGACTCTCACCGGCCGGCCCGGAGCACAACGGCTGGCCGTCACCTCCGGTGGCGCCATCCCGGACCGCGGACTGTTCGCGGTATACCTGGCGGGCGCGGAGAAACCCTCCCGAGTCGGCGAACTCGATGAGGAGATGGTCTACGAATCGCGGCCCGGCGACGTGATCTCCTTGGGAGCCACCACCTGGCGGATCACTGAGATCACTCACGACCGGGTGTTGGTCACGCCGGCCCCCGGCCAGCCGGGCCGGTTGCCGTTCTGGCACGGAGATGGTGTCGGTCGGCCCGCCGAACTGGGCGCAGCACTGGGTGCGTTCACCGGCGAGTTGGCCGGACTTGACGCGGAGTCGTTCGACAGGCGCTGCGCGGGATTGGGTTTCGACGATTATGCGATCGACAACCTGCGGCGACTGCTCGACGATCAGCGCACCGCCACCGGGACGGTGCCCACCGACACCACGCTGGTCGTTGAGCGGTTCCGTGACGAACTCGGCGACTGGCGGGTGGTCCTGCACTCCCCCTACGGCCTACGCGTGCACGGTCCGCTGGCGCTGGCGGTGGGCCGGCGGCTGCGCGAACGCTACGGCATCGACGAGAAACCGACGGCCTCCGACGACGGCATCGTGGTCCGGCTGCCCGACACCGACTCCGGTGCGGACGCCCCCGGGGCGGAGCTGTTCGTGTTCGACCCCGACGAGATCGAGTCGATCGTCACCGCCGAGGTGGGCGGCTCCGCGCTGTTCGCCTCCCGGTTCCGGGAATGCGCGGCCCGGGCGTTGCTGTTGCCGCGCCGGCATCCCGGACGACGCACCCCGCTGTGGCAGCAACGCCAGCGTGCGGCCCAACTGCTCGACGTGGCCCGTAGGTACCCGACGTTCCCGATCGTGCTGGAGACGGTGCGCGAATGCCTGCAGGACGTCTACGACGTCCCCGCACTGACAACCCTGCTGGCGCAGATCGCGCAACGCCGGGTGCGGCTGTCCCAAGTCGAGACCGCCACCCCGTCGCCATTCGCGGCGTCGCTGCTGTTCGGCTACGTCGGGGCCTTCATGTACGAAGGCGACAGCCCGCTGGCCGAGCGCCGCGCGGCGGCGCTGTCGTTGGATCCCACTCTGCTGGCGCAGTTGTTGGGCCGAGTCGAGTTGCGCGAGCTGCTCGACCCCGAGGTGATCACCGGCCTCAGTGCGCAACTGCAGCATCTGACGCCGGAGAAGGCCGTGCACGATGCCGAGGGGGTGGCTGACCTGCTGCGCCTGCTCGGTCCGCTCACCACCGAAGAGATCAGTGCGCGGGCCGCGGGTGCGGCCGTGGGTGGTTGGCTGGAACATCTGTTGACCGCCCGCCGCGTGCTCGCGGTGGCGTTCGCCGGGCAGCGCTGGTGGGTGGCGATCGAGGACATCGGCCGGCTGCGCGATGGCCTCGGGGTGGCGGTGCCGCCCGGGGTTCCGACGGGCTTCACCGAACCGGTCACCGATCCCCTGGGTGAGCTGCTGGGCCGGTTCGCCCGCACCCGGGGCCCGTTCACCACCGGGCAGGCCGCAGACCGGTTCGGGTTGGGCGTGCGGGTGGCGGCCGATGCGCTGGGCCGACTGGCGGCCGACGGGCGGGTGGCGCGAGGCGAATTCACCGACCTGCCGGCCTCGCCCGGCGAACAGTGGTGCGACACCGAGGTGCTGCGCATCCTGCGGCGCAGGTCATTGGCGGCGTTGCGGGCGGCGATCGAGCCGGTGTCGCCGGCTGCCTACGGACGATTCCTGCCGGCCTGGCAGCAGGTCGGCGCGGACGACGTCACCGCCACCGGGGTGGACGGCCTGGCCGGGGTGATCGAGCAGTTGGCCGGCGTAGCACTGCCGGCATCGGCGGTGGAACCATTGATCTTCGGGCCGCGGGTGCGCGACTACTCACCGGCCATGCTCGACGAGCTGCTGGCCTCGGGTGAGGTGCTGTGGTCGGGCGCGGGCGCGCCGGCCGGCAACGCCCCGGCCACCGACGGGTGGATCCGCTTTCACACCGCCGATTCGGCGCCGCTGACGTTGACACCCGCGACGCCGATCGAGTTCGGCGACGCCCACCACGCGATTCTGGATGCCCTCGGCGGCGGCGGTGCGTTCTTCTTCCGCCAGCTGTGCGGCGATGCGAGTGAGGCCGAACGCAAAGCAGCGCTGTGGGAACTGATCTGGGCGGGATGGATCACCGGCGACACCTTCGCTCCGGTGCGCGCGGTGCTGACCGGCACCCGGCGCGCCGCCCCGGCGCACCGCAGCAGACGCCCACCCCGGCTCAGCCGGTACAGCGTCGCGCACGCCGCCGCCCGAGCCGCCGACCCGGCGGTGGCCGGGCGCTGGTCGATTTTGCCTGCGCCGCAAGAGGATTCCACCGTGCGGGCGCACCACACCGCCGAATTGCTGCTGCACCGCTACGGTGTGCTGACCCGCGGTGCAGTCGCCGCCGAGGCCATCGCGGGCGGTTTCGCCAACGTCTACAAGGTGCTGACCGCGTTCGAGGACGCCGGCCGTTGCCAGCGTGGCTATTTCATCGAGTCGCTGGGGGCAGCCCAGTTCGCGTTGGCCTCCACCGTAGACCGGCTGCGCGGCTACCTCGATGGTGTCGACCCGGCCCGCCCCGACTACCACGCGGTGGCGCTGGCCGCGGCGGATCCGGCCAACCCTTATGGCGCGGCGCTGAATTGGCCGGCGCACCCGGGAACTGCCCGGCCCGGCCGCAAAGCCGGCGCGCTGGTGGTCCTGGTCGACGGGGAGTTGGCATGGTTCGTCGAGCGTGGCGGCCGGACGCTGTTGAACTTCGCCGACGCCGCCGAGGCTCAGCATGCCGCCGCCGGGGCGCTGGCACGGCTGATCACCGATCGCCGGGTGGACGGGATTCTCATCGAGCGGGTCGACGGCGTACCGGTGTTGGAACTCCCCGAGGCGCCGACGCTGGACGCGTTGATCGAGGCGGGCTTCTCCCGCACGCCCCGGGGATTGCGGATGCGCTGATGCCCGAGGGGGACACCGTTTTTCACACCGCCGCCGTGCTGGCGACCGCATTGACGGGCAAGACCCTGACCCGCTGCGATATCCGCGTCCCCCGCTACGCCGAAGTCGATCTGCGCGGGCAGCGTGTCGACGAGGTGATCAGCCGCGGCAAGCACCTTTTCATCCGCGTGGGATCGGCCAGTATCCATTCGCATCTGAAGATGGAGGGCAGCTGGCGGATCGGGCAGCGAGTCGCGAATCACCGGGCACGGATCATCTTGGAGGCCGGCTCCGTTCGCGCCACAGGAGTCGATCTGGGGGTGCTGGAGGTACTGGACCGCGACCGTGACGGCGAGGTCGTCGCGCACCTCGGGCCGGACCTGTTGGGCGACGACTGGGACCCGGCTGTGGCCACGGCCCGCCTGATCGCCGATGCGCGGCGTCCACTGGCCTCGGCGCTGCTGGATCAGACGGTGATGGCCGGTATCGGCAACGTCTACTGCAACGAGTTGTGCTTCGTTGTCGGGCGGTTGCCCACCACACCCGTGGGCGACCTGAACAATCCGGGCCGGCTGGTGTCGCGGGCCCGGGAAATGTTGTGGGCTAATCGGTTGCGCTGGTCACGCTGTACCACCGGCGACACTCGGCAGGGCAGGCAGTTGTGGGTGTACGGCCGGGCCGGCCTGCCCTGTCGGCGGTGCGGCACCACTGTGGCGTCCGACCGCAACGGCGAGCGGATTCGCTTCTGGTGCCCGTCTTGTCAGCGGTGATGCCGGGTCATGCCGGCCGCTGACAGCACCGAAGCCGGCCGGACTTGACGTGCCGGCCGGCTTTCGGCTGTCAGCAACAGAATTGCTGGTCGATCACGGCCATCCGCCGCAGCCCACTCCGGGCACGCAGCCTCCGCCGCCGCCGGGACCGCCCCAGCCGGTGGGACCGCCGGGAATCGAACCCCCGCCACCGCCGGGTCCGCCGCCACCGGTCGGGCCGCCTGGGATCTCGCCGCCGCCACCGCCGGGTCCGCCGCCACCGGTCGGGCCGCCGGGAATCGAACCCCCGCCGCCACCCGGTCCGCCGCCACCGGTCGGGCCACCCGGCTCGCCCGGCTCGCCCGGGTTCTCGGGTCCGGGTGCACCTGGAACCGGCTCCAGTGTGGTCTCCGACTCAGTGGTCGTCGTCGTGGTGGTCGAGGTCGTGCTGGTACCCGGCCCCTCTTCACTGGTGCCGCTGCAACCGGCTGCCACCAACGCGACAGCACTGCCGAGCACTGCGATCGTCATCTTGCTGTGTGCCTTCATCAGACTCAGACTCCCCTCTGCTCTGGTCGTGCGTTGCTGTACCCACGACCGTCACGGCCGAAACACCGGCAGCCGCGGTCAGTCGGCGTCGAGGTCGCGTTCGCTCACGAAAGTGCGGGATTGTCCGGTCAAGGGGTCGTCGAATTCCAGGCGGTGGGCCAGCAGTCGCAGCGGCTGCGAGAAGTCGTCGGGTGCAACATCGATGACCTGCGGATACAGCGGGTCTCCGTCGATCGGCAGGCCGAGTGAGGCCAGGTGTACTCGCAGCTGGTGGGTGCGTCCGGTGCGCGGGGTCAGCCGGTAGCGGCCATCACCCAGCGACTCGACCAGCGTCTCGGCGTTCGGCTCGCCGGGTTCTTCGCGCGCCTGCAGGCAACCACGCTCTTTGACGATGCGACTGCGCACCAGCTGCGGTAACGCGACGGTCGGCTCGGCGGAGGAGCGTGCCAGGTACTGCTTGCGCACCACGCCGCGGGCGAACAGGGTCTGGTAGGGACCTCGCAGCTCCCGGCGGGTGGTGAACAGCAGCACCCCGGCGGTGAGTCGGTCCAATCGATGCGCCGGACTCAGCTCCGGAAGGTCCAGTTCGCGCCGCAGCCGCACCAGAGCGGTCTGGGCCACGTGCCTGCCGCGCGGCATAGTCGCCAGGAAATGCGGCTTGTCGACCACCACCAGATCCGCGTCACGGTGCAGCACCGGAACCTCGAACGGCACCGGGACCTCGTCGGGCAGATCGCGGTACAAGAAGATGTGCGCACCAGCCGGCAACACCGTGGTGTCGTCGATCACCGTCCCGTCCGCGGTGACCACTTCGCCGGCAGCCACCTTCGCCGCGGTGGCCGCGCCGAACCGCGTGCGCAGCTCGGCGGCGACCGGACCACCGTGCAGACGCAGCCGGACCGGCCCCAGACCGTCGCGCGGCGGCAGCGGCGCCGGCCGTCGGCGGGTCAAGACCGGTCCCGCGGTGATGGCGCTGCGTTCACGTCAGCGGAATCGGCTCCAGAATCTCGGCTCGCGCCTCAGGAGCACTCGCGCGCAACGCATCCGCCGACGCGTCGTCGGGCTGCTCCTGCGACAGGATCTCGGCCTCCACGCGCGCGGCGTAGTTGGCCACCTCCCGGTCGATGTCGGCGTCGTCCCAGCCGAGTACCGGCGCCATCACCTCGGCGACCTCGCGAGCACAGTTCACCCCGCGGTGGGCGAACTCGATGGAGATCCGCGTCCGCCGGGCGAGCACGTCCTCCAGATGCAGTGCACCCTCGGCGGCGGCCGCGTAGGCGACTTCGACCTTCAGGTAGGTGGGCGCCTCGGCGATCGGGTCCAGCAGATCCGGCTGCCCGTCGGCCACCGCCAGGACATCGTGGATCAGCGAGCCGTAACGGTCCAGCAGGTGACGCACCCGGTAGGGGTGCAGACCCTGGTGGGCACCCACGTGCTCGGCCTGGTTGACCAGCGCAAAGTAGCCGTCGGCACCCAGCAGCGGCACCTTCTCGGTGATCGAGGGCGCCACCCGGGTCGGGATGTACTCGGCGGCGGCATCGATCGCGTCGGCGGCCATCACCCGGTACGTCGTGTACTTGCCGCCGGCGATCGCCACCAGACCCGGTGCCGGAACCGCCACCGCGTGCTCACGCGACAGTTTCGAGGTGTCGTCGTTCTCCCCGGCCAGCAGCGGCCGCAGCCCGGCGTACACGCCTTCGATGTCGGCGTGGGTCAGCGGCGTGGCCAGCGCGGTGTTGACGTGGGTCAGGATGTAGTCGATGTCGGCCCTGGTGGCGGCGGGGTGGGCCAGATCCAGATTCCAGTCGGTGTCGGTGGTGCCGATGATCCAGTGGGTGCCCCACGGGATGACGAACAGCACCGACTTCTCGGTCCGCAGGATGATCGCGGCCTCCGACACGATCCGGTCCCGCGGCACCACGATGTGCACGCCCTTGGAGGCCCGGACGTGGAACCGGCCGCGCTGGCGCGACAGCGCCTGGATCTCATCAGTCCACACACCGGTGGCGTTGACCACCACGTGGCCATGTACCTCGGTGACTTCACCGTCCTCGGAGTCGCGGACCCGCACCCCGGTCACCCGGTCGCCTTCGCGCAGCAGCGCGACCACTTGGCTGGAGGTGCGGATGACCGCGCCATAGTGCCCCGCCGTGCGTGCCACCGTCAGGGTGTGACGGGCGTCGTCGACGACGGTGTCGTAGTAGCGGATACCGCCGATCAACGCGCTGCGCTTCAGCCCCGGGCACAGCCGCAGCGCGCCAGCGCGAGTCAGATGCCGTTGCGCGGGAACGGATTTCGCTCCGCCCAGCTGGTCATAGAGAAAGATCCCGCTGGCGACGTAGGGCCGTTCCCACCACCGCCGGGTCAGCGGGTACAGAAACGGCAGCGGCTTGACCAGGTGCGGCGCCAGCGTGGTCAGCGACAGCTCACGTTCGTGCAGCGCCTCGCGCACCAGCCCGAACTCCAGCTGCTCCAGATAGCGCAGTCCACCGTGGAACATCTTGGAGCTTCGGCTCGACGTCCCAGCGGCGAAGTCACGCGCCTCGACCAGCGCCACCTTCAGGCCGCGGGTGGCAGCGTCGAGCGCGCAGCCGGCGCCCACCACACCGGCGCCGATCACCACCACGTCGAACTGCTCACTGCCCAGTCGTTCCCAGGCTCGTGCTCGTTGGTCCGGTCCCAGCGTGCTCACGTGTGTCAGGCTACGTGGCCGCCCGCCAAAACAAGCTGTGATGCTCGCTTCACCTCAGTCGAGGTCGTCGTGCGTCATCAGTCGGCGGCCCGCCTCGGTGAGCGAGCCCGACAGCGACGGATACACTGCCAGCGTCTGGGCCAGGTCGGCCACTGTGATCCGGTTCTGGACCGCCAGCGCGATCGGCAGAATCAGCTCCGAGGCGATCGGGGCCACCACCACCCCACCGATCACGGTGCCGGTCGCCGGCCGGCAGAACAGCTTCAAGAACCCGTATCGCGTCCGGCTCATCTTCGCCCGCGCGTTGGTCTGCAGCGGCAGCATCACGGTGCGTGCGGGCACCGTCCCGTCGTCGATCTGCGACTGCGGCACGCCCACCGCGGCGATCTCGGGGCGGGTGAACACCGCGGCGGCCACCGTGCGCAGCCGGATCGGAGCCACCGCGTCCCCCAGCGCGTGATACATCGCGATCCGGCCCTGCATGGCGGCCACCGAGGCCAACGGCAGCAGTCCGGTGCAGTCGCCGGCGGCGTAGATTCCGGGCACCGACGTCCGTGACACCCGGTCTACCTGCAGATAGTTTCCGGGCGCCAGTCTGATCCCGACCCGGTCCAAGCCCAGCCCCGAGGTGTTGGGCACGGATCCGACCGTCATCAGCGCGTGGCTGCCCGCCACGGTGCGGCCGTCGGCCATGGTGACCAGCACCCCGTCTCCTTCGCGGGTCACCGAGGCGGCCCGCGCGTTCTTGACCAGGGTCACGCCGCGTTCGGCGAACACACTCTCCAACACCCGAGCCGCGTCGGGGTCCTCGTGCGGCAGCACCCGGTCACGACTGGCCACCACGGTCACCTTGACGCCGAGTTCGGTGTAGGCGTTGACGAACTCCGCGCCGGTGACTCCAGAACCCACCACCACCAGGTGCTCGGGCAGTGTGCGCAGGTCATAGAGCTGTCGCCAGGTCAGAATCCGCTCGCCATCCGGCTCGGCGCCGGGCAGGGTGCGCGGGCTGGCCCCGGTGGCGATCAACACCACGTCGGCGGCCAGAACACGCTGCCCGCCGCCGTGCTCGGTGACCAGAATCCGGTGATGCGCCAGGCCGGCTTCGGCGTCGATCAGCTCCCCTCGGCCGGCGATGACCTCGACACCGGAGTTGATCAGCTGGGTGCGGATATCGGCGGACTGCGCCGCGGCCAGGGACTTCACCCGCTCGTGGATCTGGCTCAGCTCGATCTCGGCGTCGGTGAAATGGATGTCGAAGCCCAGGTGCGGGGCACGCCGCAGCTCGGTGCGCACCCCTGAGGAAGCGATGAAGGTCTTGGACGGAACGCAGTCCCACAACACGCAGGCACCACCGATGCCGTCGGAGTCCACCACCGTCACGGATACCGCTTCGGGACCCTTGGCGGCAGCAACCAGCGCCGCCTCGTAGCCGGCCGGGCCGCCGCCGACGATCACGATGCGCGTCAAGGCAGGAGTCACAGCGACTAACCTATCTGGAGCGTGGCGTTAAGATTTCTGCCGTGCCGCTCTACGCCGCCTACGGGTCAAACATGCATCCCGAACAGATGCTGCAGCGGGCACCGCATTCCCCGATGACCGGCACCGGCTGGTTGCGTGGCTGGCGGCTGACCTTCGCCGGTGAGGACATCGGCTGGGAGGGCGCCCTGGCGACGGTGGTCGAGGACCCGGACTCGAGTGTTTTCGTCGTGCTCTACGACGTCACTCCCGAGGACGAGAAGAACATGGACAGCTGGGAAGGCTCGGAGTTCGGCATCCACAAGAAGATCCGTCTGCGGGTGGACCGGGTGGATGGGATCACTTCGGACCCGGTCGACAGCGAGCCCGCGCCGGTGTTGGCGTGGCTGTATGTCGTGGACGCCTGGGAGCGCGGGCTGCCGTCGGCGAGGTACCTCGGCGTGGTGGCCGAAGCCGCCCAGATCGCCGGTGCCCCAGAGGAATACGTGCGCAACCTGCAGACCCGCCCGGCCCGCAACATCGGCCCCGGCTCCTAGCTCCTCCTCCTCCTCCTCCTCCTCCTCCTCCTTGGCGCGAGGGTGCGTGTTTGTACGGCGACACGCCGCGGATGCCGTACAACGGTGCACGCTCACCCGGCAGGGACCCGGGTCAGGCGGCAGCACGCCCCAGTTGGGTCTCGATACGGCGGATGGTCTCCCACGGCCGGCGCCGGACGTCGTCGGCGATGATCGACACCACCACCCAGCCGATCTCCTGCAATGCGGCGCGGCGCCGGCGCTCGTGGACGAATGCCTCCGGCCCCTCATGCCAGACCACGCCGTCGTACTCGACTGCGACCCGCCGGCTCGGCCAGGCGAAGTCGACTCGCCAGATCCGGTGATCGCGGTCCACGATCTGATGCTGCAGGACCGGGGCGGGCAAGCCACCGTCGAGCATCATCAGCCGCGACTCGCTCTCCATCGCCGATTCGGCCAGCGGGTCGGCCAGCGGTAGCAGCTCACGCACGGCCACGATGCCGCGTCGGCCCGCCTGCCGACTGGCCGCGCGCTGCAGCCCGCGGCGCGAGCAGGTTCCGCTGCGAAGAGCAGCGTCCAGCGTGGCCAGCGCCCGGGGCCGGCGCAACGACCGGGCCACCTCGATGGCCGTCCACTCCGGGGCAGTCACCGGCCGGCCCGCGACTTCACTCAGGGGGGCGCCCTCGCGCCGATGCACGACCAGTCCGTCGGCTGACCGGAGCTGTTGATGCGGCGGGTTGAGGACGTGCAGATCGACAGGTTCCTCGGTGTCGAACCCGTGTACCGCAGCCGCGGTCCCCAGACAGACCGTGACGCGAGTATCGGTCGCCAGGTCCAACCCACGCAAAAGGAGCTCGGTCGTGACTGTTCCATAGCCGTAGATCCCGTACCAAATCTTTTGCAGTGGGCCGTGTTTCAACTCTGCTTCCAGCCCGCGGCGGGTCAGGAAGGTCAGCGCCTGAGCGGACGTGACCACGCCGCCTTGCAGATCGAGTAGCCGGTGCAGTCGTTGGTCCATGCGGCCGATCGTCGACGCCGGGAATGCACATCGCTTCCCGCTTGCCGCCCGGTGGGCGTCTCCTGTGGACAACGGCAGGACTGTGGAGTCCCCGCGGTGGCGCGAGGGTGCGTCGTTGTACGGGATCCGCGGCGTGTCGGCGCACAGACACGCACGCTCGCCGAAAAGGGGGGCACGCTCGCGGAGAAGGGGGGGAGCTAGAGCATGCCGGCCTGGTCGACGACGCCGGCCATCACCCGCACGCCGACGGCCAAAGCCCGCTCGTCGAGGTCGAACGTCGGCTGGTGCAGATCCAGTTGCGGGCCGCGGCCCGGCCAGACCCCGAGGCGGGCCATGGCGCCGGGCACCTGCTCCAGGTACCAGGAGAAATCCTCCCCGCCACCGGACTGGCGCGTCGCGGCCAGCACCTCGGGCCCGATGGCCTCGATCGCGTGGGTCAGCATCTGTGTGGACACCGCTTCATTGACCACCGGCGGCACGCCGCGGTGGTAGTTGAGCGTGTGTTCGATATTCAGCGGCTCCAGCAGCGAGGCCACCGCCTCTTCGACGATGCTTTCCAGGGCCACCCAGGTGTCCCGGCTGGCCGTGCGCACCGTACCGGCCAGACGCCCCGACTGCGGTATGGCATTGGCCGCAACCCCGGAGTTCACCGCACCCCACACCAGCACCGTGCTGTTCCGCGGATCGATACGCCGGGACAGCACCCCGGGCAACCCGGTGATCAGCGTGCCCAGCCCGTAGACCAGGTCGGCGGTCAGGTGCGGTCGCGAGGTGTGGCCGCCGGGGCCGTGGACGGTGATCTCGATGGTGTCGGCCGCCGAGGTGATCGGTCCGGCGATGGTGGCCACCCGGCCAGCCTCCAGCCGCGGATCGCAGTGCAGCGCGAATATCCGGCTGACCCCGCTGAGCACACCCGCGGCGATCGCATCGATCGCCCCACCCGGCATCAGTTCTTCGGCGGCCTGAAACACCAGCCGCACCCCGACCGGCAGCTCCGGCGCGGATGCCAGTGCCAGCGCCGTACCCATCAGGATCGCGGTATGCGCGTCGTGACCGCAGGCGTGCGTCACCCCGGGCACCAGCGAGGCGTATGGCGCCCCGGTCAGTTCGGTCATCGGCAAAGCGTCGATATCGGCCCGCAACGCGACGCGCGGCCCATCTTCTGGACCAAAGTCGCAGGTCAGGCCGGTTCCGCTGGGCAATACCTTGGGATTGAGCCCGGCGCTGGCGAGGCGCTCGGCGATGAATTGGGTGGTGGCGAACTCCTGCCGGCTCAACTCCGGGTGGCGGTGCAGATGCCGCCGCCATGCCACCAATTCCTCGGCATAGACCGCCAGCCACGCCTCGACGGCGTGCGACACGGGCGTTGGAGACATTCAGGCAGTATCCCATCGTGGCGCGCCACTAAACTCAGTGCCTGTGACGGTACCGCTGGCAACTGAGGCGGCCGCGGCCGTAGCCCGGCGCACCGGCGTGCAGACGCATGACGTGGCGGTCGTGCTCGGATCCGGGTGGGCGCCCGCGGTCGCAGCCCTGGGCACCGCGACGGCAACCCTGCCGATGGCCGAGCTGCCCGGCTTCAGCGCCCCCACCGCGGCAGGCCACACCGGCGAGCTGATGTCCATGCAGATCGGCTCGCACCGGGTGCTGGTGCTGGTCGGCCGGATCCACGCCTACGAGGGCCATCCGCTGGCCGACGTGGTCCGACCGGTACGCACCGCCGTGGCGGCCGGGGCCAACACTGTGGTGCTGACCAACGCGGCCGGCGGCCTGCGGACCAGCTACCACGTCGGCCAACCGGTGCTGATCAGCGACCACCTGAATATGACCGGGCGCTCCCCCCTCGAGGGCGCGCACTTCGTCGACATGGTCGATGCCTACACCCCGTCGCTGCGCGCGCTGGCCCACCAGGTCGACCCGACGCTCGCCGAGGGCGTCTACGCCGGTATGGCCGGTCCGCAGTACGAAACGCCCGCCGAGATCCGGATGCTGCGCACCCTGGGCGCCGACCTGGTGGGCATGTCGACCGTGCACGAGGCGATCGCGGCCCGGGCCGCGGGCGCCCAGGTCCTGGGTCTGTCGCTGGTGACCAACCTGGCGGCGGGGATCACCGGTGAGCCGCTCAGTCACGCCGAGGTGCTGGCGGCCGGCCGGGAATCGGCGGCCCGCATGGGCGCGCTGCTCGCCGACGTGATCGCGCTGCTGCCCGCCCCGTCAGCTCAGTAGCTCACCCCTGAGCTGTGCCGCATCCGCGGCCACATGGTCTCCCAGCTGCCGACGGGCTGCTCGCACAGATAGACCTTGGCGGAGCTCTCCCCGTTGTGCACCCCGCTGGGGAATCTGATGGACGCCAGGTAGGTGACGTGCCGCCAATACTGCGCCAATTTCGCGACCGGGAATCGGCCGACGCACAGCACCGTGCCGGCGTCGCCGGGCGGCGGCCCCCACTGGGCGTAGCTGCTGTCACCACTGACCACCGGACGGTCGACGCCGGCCGCGGGGCCGAGAATGCGCAGTGCCGAGGCTTCGCCGTAATTGCTGGTGAAGATCGGCACGTCGTCGGGCAGCGGCGCCGCGGCAGCCGCGACCTGCTCGACGAATCGCGGCCAGCCGTAGGTCTCCATCGGAATGGGATTGAAGCGGCGCAACATGGTCTGTTGTGTTGGCGGCAGGACCGGCAGGCAGAACACGACCGCGCCGGCGAACAGGGCCACCAGTGCAACCACCCAGCCTCGCGGCGGCCGGTCGGGATTCTCGTCTTCGATCCACACCGCCCCGGCGGCGAACAGCACCACCAGCGCAGGACCCGCGTAGTAACACCGACCGCCGGTGACGACGCACAGCAGCAACGCGACCGCGGGAACCGCCAGCATCCAGCGGTGCTCAACGGCCTCGTCGGAGGCCAGCCACCGCACCCCGATCACCCACAACAGCACCAGCAGCGGGCCGGCGTACAGGAGCAGCAGCAGTGGCAGCTGGGTCAGCGAGCCCACCGGGCCGCCCATCCGCACGGACATCGCGTGGGCGAATTCCAGATTGGGCCAGCCGTGTGCCGCGTTCCAGATCAGGCTCGGCACCGCCAGTGCGATGGCGACGGAGCCGGCCAGCCACGGTCCCGAGGAGCGCAGTGCGTCACGGCGGAAGATCGCCAAACCGACTCCGATGCCGATGAGCAGCAGCGCGACGGTCTGTTTGGCCTCCAGCCCGATGCCGGCCACCACTCCGGCGGGCAGCCAGGCCAGCACGGTTCCGATCCGCAGCGCCCGGGTCGTCAGCAGCAGCACCGCGATCCAGATCAGCTGGTCGACCACGGTGGTGCCGAAGAACATGGCCGCACCCATGAACAGCGGGCTGGCGGCGACAGCCGCCGCGGTGATCACCTGGGCGGTGCGCCGCCCACCGAGTTCGGCGGCCAGCAAAGCCGCCAACAGGATGCAGCCCAGGTGGATTGCGATCGCCAACAGTCGCAGCCCCAGCAAACCTCCGAGCGAGGCCACCCGGGCCATCAGCGGCACCAGGGGCGGGTGGTCGAAGTAGCCCCACGCCGGGTGCTGACCGCAGATCACGTAGTAGAACTCGTCGGGGTGCCAGCCGTAGTTCATGGCGAAGGCCAGATGCACTACCGCGGCGACGGCCATCACGATGGCTACCGGAATGAGCGTCCGGCGACTCACCGGCAACGAGATGGCACGTCTCGCCAGGAAGGGTGCTGATTCTTCCACCGGTCCCCCATTGTCAACTAATGAACCGGTGGAGCGTAGCAACTAATTAATTGACGTATTAGCCAACAGTTGGCTACTTACACGCTCCGCCGGGAGCCCCTTGATGACCGGGGAGCTCACAGTCCTGGCCCGCTGTCGCGTCAATGTAGACAGCATGCCTGATCGGCGAACCATGAGTGACGCCGGGGGTGAGCCAGCGGGTCAGTACGGCACGCCGGAGCTGTGGCGCATCCGCGGCCACATCGCCGCCCAGCTACCCCGCGGCTGCTCGCACAGATAAATGTGGACGCCGCGCAGCCCGTTGTGCACACCCCCGGGGAGCTTGACCGAAGCCAGGTAGGTGACGTGTGCCCAATATTGGGTGAGCTTGGGGACCGGGAATCTCCCGACACACAGCACCGTTCCTGCGTCGCCGGGCGGTGGACCCCACAGCGCGTAGTTGCTGTCTCCGCTGACCACCGAACGGTGGATGCCCGCCGCGGGGCCGAAGATCCGCAGCGCCGAGGCTTCCCCGTAGTTTCCGGCGAAAATCGGCACATCATCGGGAAGCGGCGCCGCGACCGCCGCCACCTGGTCGACGAACTGAGGCCAGCCGTAGGTCTCCAGCGGAATGGGATTGACCTTGCGCACCGAGTCGGCGGTGGTCGGGGGCAGCATCGGAAGGCACAGCACCGCCGCTCCGGTGAATAGGCCGACCAGCGCAACTGCCCACCCCGGCGGCAGCCGGTCGGGATTCCGGTCTTCGATACGCATGGCACCGGCGGCGAACAGCACCGCGAACACCGGGCCCACGTAGTAGCAGCGTCCGCCACTGATGATGACCAGTGCCACCACCACCACCGGCACCGCCAGCAGCCAGCGATAGTCGCGGCCCTCGTCGGAGGCCAGCCAGCCGATGCCGATCACCCACAGCACGATCAGCAGCGGACCGGCATAGAGCAGGAGAAGCAGCGGCAGCTGGGACAGTGACCCCATCGGGCCGCCCATCCGCACCGACATGGCGTGGGCGAACGTCAGACTCGGCCAGCCGTGTGCGGCGTTCCAGATCAGGTTCGGAGCCGCCAACACCGCCGCCACGGCGCAGGCTGCCCACGGCCCCGGGGAGCGCAGCGCCTCACGCCGGAAGATCACAAGCCCCACCCCGATGCCGATGAGCAGCAGCGCGACGGTCTGTTTGGCTTCCAGCCCGATGCCGGCCACCACTCCGGCGGGCAGCCAGGCCGGCGCCGTTCCGATCCGCAGTGCCCGCGCCACCAGTAGCAGCACCGCGATCCAGATCAGCTGATCGACCACGGTGGTGCCGAAGAACAACGCCGCACCCATGAACAGCGGGCTGGCCGCGACAGCCGCCGCGGTGACGCCCTGCGCGATGCGCCGCCCACCGAGTTCGGCGGCCAGCAACGCCGCCAGCACGATGCACCCCAGGTGGATCGCGATCGCCAGCAGCCGCAGCCCCCACAAGCCGCCCAAAGAGGCCACCCGGGCCATCAGCGGCACCAGCGGAGGATGGTCGAAGTATCCCCACGCCGGGTGCTGACCGCAGACCACGTAGTAGAACTCGTCGGTATGCCAGCCGTACCGGTTGGCGACCGACAGATGCACGATGGCGGCCAGGGCCACCACCACGGCCACCGGCATCGTGTTCTGCCAGCTCACCGGCGAAGAGACAGCACGTCTCGCCAGCAAGGGTACTGATTCGACCACCGGCCCCCCCATTGTCAAGTGACGGCAACCGGAAGAGCGTAGCAGCAAAATTAATTAGTCAACCCGTTAGTTTACACCTATCAGCTGAAAGCTTTGAGACAATCCAGGGGTGACCCCCCAGGAGTGGATCGCCCACGACCCCGACCCGGTGACCGCGGCGGAACTGCGCACGTGCGATCCGGGCGAGCTGGCAAACCGGTTCGCGGCGCCGCTGAAGTTTGGCACGGCCGGGCTGCGTGGGCCCGTGCGGGGCGGACCCGACGCGATGAATCTGGCCGTGGTACTGCGTGCCAGCTGGGCGGTGGGCCACGTCCTCAGCGCGCAGCGACGCACAGGCGCGACCGTGGTGGTCGGCGGCGACGCACGGCACGGCTCGGCGCAATTCGCCACTGCGACAGCCGAAGTGCTGGCTGCCGCCGGATTCTCGGTAGTGCTTCTTCCCCGGCCCTGCCCAACACCCGTGGTGGCATTCGCGGTGCGCCACACCGGTGCGGCGGCCGGCATCCAGATCACCGCGTCACACAATCCGGCAGGAGACAACGGCTACAAGGTGTACTTCGACCGCGGCATGCAGATCGTGTCGCCGACTGACACCGAGATCGAAGCAGCGATGGCCGTCGCTCCCCCGGCGGACACGATCGCCCGCCGCCCGGTCACACCGGCCGGAGATGAACTCACGATGCATTACATCGGCCGGGCCGCTCAGGTTCGGCGGCACGGCGGCCGGGTCCGGGTGGCCCTGACACCGCTGCACGGCGTGGGCGGCAAGGTTGCCGTCGAGGTCCTGCGCGCCGCGGGGTTTGCCGATATCCACCTGGTGGGCAGCCAGTTCGACCCCGATCCCGACTTCCCCACGGTGGCGTTCCCCAACCCGGAAGAACCCGGCGCCACCGACGCGCTGCTGGCACTGGCCGCCGAGGTCGGCGCCGACGTCGCGATCGCCTTGGACCCCGACGCCGACCGGTGCGCGGTCGGCATCGCCGGCCCGGACGGCTGGCGGATGCTGACCGGCAACGAGACCGGATGGCTGTTGGGCGACTACCTGCTGTCACGGTTGCCCGCGCGGCGGGCGGCCAACACGGTGGTGGCCAGCAGCGTGGTGTCGTCGCGCATGCTGGCGGGCATCGCCGCGCGCTACGGCGCCCGCCATGTGGAGACGCTGACCGGGTTCAAGTGGCTGGCGCGTGCCGATGACGGCCTGCCCGGCGCTACCCTCGTTTACGCCTACGAGGAGGCGATCGGCTACTGCGTGGACCCGGAGGCGGTGCGTGACAAGGACGGCATCAGCGCCGCCGTGCTGGTCTGCGATCTGGTGGCGGCACTGGCAAGCCGGGGCAGCTCGGTGCCCGAAGCACTCGACGAGCTGGCTCGTCGCCACGGCGTGCACGTCACCGACGCGGTGTCACGCCGAGTGGCCAGTCCCGCCGATGCGGCCGCGGTGATGGCCCGGCTGCGGGCCGATCCACCGGCGACGCTGGCTGGATTCGCCGTCACCGCAACCGATCTGCTGCACCGCAACGGGCCCGTCACCGACGCGTTGGAGTTCAGCGGCGAGCGCGACGGCAGCTCGGTGCGGGTGGTGGTGCGGCCGTCGGGTACCGAGCCGAAACTCAAGTGCTACCTCGAAGTCGTCCGACCGCCGTCGGATGAGCTGGCCGACAACCGCACTGAGGCCACCCGGATATGCGCCATGCTGTCCGACGCGGTCCGCGCCTGGTAGCTCAGCGCGGACCGAACTGGCGGTCGCCGGCATCGCCGAGACCCGGCACGATGTAGGCGTCGTCATTCAGGCCGTCGTCAACGGTGGCCGTGAACAGCCGCACCCCCGGCGCCGCTTTCTCCAGTGCTGCAACACCTTCCGGCGCGGCCACCACGCACAGCACGGTGATGTCGGTTGCGCCGCGATCGACCAGCAGTCCCAGGGTGTACACCAGCGAGCCGCCGGTGGCCAGCATCGGGTCGAGGACCAGGACCGGTGTGGTGCTCAGGTCCGCCGGCAGCGAGGTCAGGTACGGCACCGGCTGGTGGGTGGCCTCATTGCGCGCCACCCCGACGAAACCGACGTCGGCCTCCGGGATCAGAGCGTGGGCCGCTTCCACCATTCCCAGCCCGGCGCGCAGCACCGGCACCAGCAGCGGCGGTCGCGCCAGCCGTGTCCCACCGGTCTCGGCCAGCGGGGTGCGCACGGTGATGTCCTCGCGGGGCGCGCCGCGGGTGGCCTCGTAGACCAGCATCCAGGTCAGCTCGCGCAGCGCCGACCGGAACGCTGCTTTGTCGCTGCGCTCGTCGCGCAGGGCGGTCAATCGGGCCGCGGCCAAGGGGTGTTCTACGACGCTCACTTTCACGCCTGGGACCATACGGGTCACGCCCCGAGGAGGTTGAGGATCTCGAAGACCACCGCGCCCGCCTCCAGCATCGGTGCAAGCGAGATCAACGGCTCGCCGTTGAACACCGCGTCCGGGCCCAGCCAGTCGGCGACGTCCAGCGATACCGCCAGCTGGCTCCACGCCTCGAGCAGCTGGGCGTCCACGGTGTTGATGAGGTGGTAGCCGGCCAGCAGTGCATCGACGAACGAATCCGGCAGCGGGGACTGTCCGGCGAGACCCAACAGGTCATTGACCGGGTCGACGACGCTGTGTACCGCGGCGTACTGCAGGCCGGCCAACATCTGCAGCGGGTCCATTCGCATGACGAAGCCGGCCACGTCGGAGCCGTCGGCCAGCTGGCCGGTGGCGGTGACCGCCCAGGGCCCCACGGCGTCGGTGCCGTTGACGCCGACGAACGGGTCACCCGGATTGCCGTAGCCCCAGTCGATGACCAGCTTGAGCATCGGCGCCAGCGCATCCCCGATGACCTTGCCGATGTCGCCGAGCTGGTAGACCGGCCACAGGATGGGCAGCTGTTGGGGAATCAGATAGAAGTCGGTGTCCCCTATCCTGCCGAGATCGATGGTGTCGGCCAGGTTTTCGGCATCTGCGTAGGAGAAATGCACTGTCGCCGTGCCGATCAGCGCGTTGAGCATGGCCAGCAGGTTGGCGGGGTCCTGCGGGAAGTTGGCCAGGCCGTCATAGGCGCCGGTGTAGATGTCGGTGTCGAACCCGGTGGTCGGGGTGGGTCCGATGCTCAACGGGATACCCAGGAACGGCAGGTGCACCGGCTGATCGCCCAACAGCGGATATGCCGGAAGGCGGGTCAGGACGCCGCCGAGCGGGTTGTTGGGATTGCCGATCAGCACGAAGTGCAGATTGGCCGGGTCATACCCGCCGGGCCCTGCCGCAAGTAGGTTGCTCATCTCCTGTGTCGAGATGGTGGCGCTCTGCGAGTAGCCGAACACCGTGACGTCGTCGCCGTTCTGCAGTTGCGGCCAGATCGCGGTGTGCAGGATCTCCGTGCCGCGGGCTACCGACTCGGCGAATGTCAGCTGCGGATTCGGCGGCGGCAGGCACACCAGCGGACAGAACTGCTCGGGGGTGACCAGGCCCTCGAACTGAGAGCCGGGGAAGGTCGGCTGTCCGGGAAACCACGGCGAGGCCGGCTGCAGGAACAGCTCCAGCACGGCGTCCAGGTAGCCGTCGACCGTCGGGTCGGGAATGCTGGTCGGCCCCATGACCCAGCCCTCGTCGGCCAACAGCGCGACGTCGGGCCGAGCGGTCGCATCCAGCCTCGGTGCCCCCGGCCCAACGCTCACCGAGGGCACCGCCGCCGCGAGGAGCAGTGCTGCGCCCAGCGCGCAGCGGTGCTGCATCGATTTAGGGGACGAGCAGGTTGATCAGGCTGAATCCGACCCCGAGCAGGTCCAGCAGCGGCTGAGCCGAGATGAGCGGAGCGCCGTTGAAGATGGCGTCCGGACCCAGCACATCGGCGACGCCCCAGTCGGTGGCCAGGTCCTGCCATCCGGTGAGCAGCGCCTGGTCCAGGCCGAGCGTCAGGTCGTAGCCCGACAGCAGGGTGTCGACGATCGAGTCCGACAGCGGGCCCTGCCCGACGAGGTCCAGCAGGTTGTTGACGGTGTTGGTCAGGCTCTGCACGCCGGCGTACTGTAGTCCGGCCAGCATCTGCAGCGGGTCCATCCGCAGCAGGAAGCCGGCCACGCCGACGTCCTCGGACAGCTGTCCGGTGGCGGTGACCGCCCAGGCGCCGGCCGCGCCGATCGGGTCGACACCGTTCACGGTGATTCCGGCGTCCGGTGCACCGGGGTTGCCGTAGGACCAGTCGATGACGGTCTTCAGGATGGGCGCCACCGCGTCCGCGGCGAACTTGCCGATGTCGCCGAGGGCGTAAAGCGGGCCGAGGATCGGCAGTTGCTCGGGCAGCACGTAGTAGTTGGTGTTGCCGATCGTGCCCAGGTCGATGACGTTTGACAGGTTCTCGTCGAAGTAGGCGTTGTGCACCGCGCCGATCCCCATGATCGCGTTGATCACGGCCAGCGGGTTGGTGAGGTCCTGCGGGAAGACGGCCCAGCCGTCGTATTCGGTGCTGTAGACGTCGGTCGCGAACGGAGTGGTCGGAGTCGATTGGATGCCGAGGGGGATGTTCAGGAACGGAATGTGCTGCATAGCCCCGTCGAACCCGTCCGGGAAGGACAGCCGGGTCAACATGCCACCGATCGGGTTGTTGGGGGCGCCGATCAGCACGAAGTTCAGGTTGTCCGGGTCGTAGTCGCCACCGGGGGCGTTGGCCAGCAGATTGTGCATGGCCAAGGTGGCCACCACCGAGCTCTGCGAGAAGCCGAACACCGTCACTTCGTCGCCGGCCTCGAGCTGTGGGCGGATCGCGTCTTCGAGGTTGGCCACGCCCTCGGTCAGCGAGTCCCCGAAGTTCAGCTGCGGGACGGGCAACGGCTGGCAGACGATCGGACAGAACTGTTCGGGGGTGGTCAGGCCATTCAGCGTGTAACCGTCGAACGTGGTCTGCCCGTCGAACCACGGCACCAGGGGCTGCAGGTAGTAGTCGCGCACCACGTCCATGTAGCTGCCGATCGTCGGGTCGGCCTGACCGGTGCCGGTCATGATCCATGCTTGACCGGCCAGCAGCGCGACGTCGGCGAGCATCTTCTCGACCCGGGTCGCCAGAGCCGGACTCAGCAGCGACGACATTCCGAGCAGGACTGCGCAGAGCGCGGCCACCAATGTGACCCCTGCAGAACGCCCTCGCGTACCCGTCATTGCAGACCTCCAAGTCGGTTCGAATATGTCATCGGCGCGCAATTATCCCCACCTGGCAGGATCACATTAATCTATTAGGTGGATTTCAGCGTTGACCTTCGTAGAGGAATCGCGTGTTGTCAACTCGACCGCAATCCAACGGGCCGGCGCCGCGTTTGTCCCGGGCTACGCGCCGAAGAAGTTAAAGAGGCTGAATCCCGCCCCGATCAGAGCCAGCAGCGCGTCACCGGGCACCGCGGCCCCGCTCAACAGGGCGTCGGGGCCCAGCACATCGTCCACATTCAGCGCAGTGGCCAACTCGCTCCAGCCGTTGATGAGGAACTGGTCGATCGAGTTGATCAGGTCGTAGCCGGTGATGGTCTGCAGGACGTCGGTGATGCCGGTGATGGTGGCGATGTCACCGTCCGTGAGGGTGCCGCCACTGGCCGCGGCCGCGACGTCGGCCCACGGGCCGACGAGGCTCTGGATCAATGCGTTTTGGACACCGGCCAGCATCTGCAGCGGGTCCATCCGCATGAACAGGCCCATCACGCTGGAACCGTCATAGAGGTCGCCGGTCGGCGTCATCGCCCACGGCCCGCCGGCCACCCCGAACGCCTGCTGGTAGGCACTGCCGCTGATGAAGTCGCCGGCCGGGATCGGGTACAGACCGTTGACAGCCGGGTTGCCGGCATTGCCGTAGCCCCAGTTGATGATCAGCCGAGCCCACGGGGAGAAGAAGTCGCCGAAGAACTGCCCCGCAGTCCCACCGTTGAACATGAACTGCAGGATCGGCAGGTTCTGCGGAATCATGTAGAAGTTCGCGTCGCCGATCGTGCCGACGTTGATGGCGCTGGCCAGCTGCTCTGCGGTGTAGTCCGGGTAGTACGGGTGCACGGTGAGGATGCCGATGAGGGCGTTGATGACGGCCAGGATGTTGGTCGGGTCCTGCGGAAAGTTGGCCCAGCCGTCGTACTCACCGGTGTAGATGGCCGACGCGATGTGGTCGGTCGGGGTGGCGCCCAGGCTCAGCGGGATGTTGACGAATGGCAGGTGCTGGTCGCCGGGGAACGCGAAGCGATCGAGGATCCCGCCGATCGGATTGTTCGGATCTCCGATCAGAACGACGTTCATGTTGTCCAGCTGATCCAGGGTGGGGAAGCCAGCGGTACCGGCGTTGGCGATCAGGTTGGCCATTTCGATGCTTGCGATGGCGGCGCTCTGCGAGTAGCCGAACACCGTCACGTTGTCGTCGGCCAGCAACTGCGCCAGGATCGCCTCGTTCAACAGGCTCACCCCGGTGTTCAGCGACGTGCCGAAGTTCATCGGCGGCTGGCCCGGAATGCAGACAAACGGACAGAACTGCTCTGGTGTGACCAGGCCCTGGAAGTCGTAGCCGGCGAACGTCGGCTGGCCCTCGAAAAGCGGAGACGGCGGCTGAAGGTATCCGGCGAGGATCTGGCCCAGGTAGGGCCCGACGGTGGGATCAGGCACGCCGGTGCCGCTCATGATCCAGCCGTGGTCGGCCAGCAGCCGCAGCCGGATCGCCAGGTGGTCGGCCGCCGCCGAGGTCAGCGGGGAGGCCAGGCCCAGGATCGCGGCGCACAGCACCGCCAGCAGCATCGCGCCCGCCGGGCGCAACCGACCAGTCGTCATCGCGGCCTCCCCCGGCCCGGTTCCCAACACCTGCGACGCTAGACCCCGACGCGTGCCGCCAACGCGTTCTCGCAAAATTCAGGATTCTTTAATTTGTGTTGCGTTACGTTGCGCCGCAAAATCACGGCGCTAATCCCGGCTCCAGAGCGCTGCGGGTAGATCGTTATTCTGTGCGCCATGGCAGCTGACCTTGTACCGATCCGCCTCACGGTGACCGATGGTGACCGCTACACCCTGTGGGCGCCCAGTTGGCGCGACTCCGGTGACGAGTGGCAGGCGTTCCTCGGGAAGGGCGATGACCTCTACGGATTCACCACCGTGGCGGACCTGGTCGCGTTCGTACGGATCAACGCCAACAACGACCTGTTCGACCACCCGGCCTGGACGCAGTTTGCGCAGGCCAACGCCCACAAGCTGGACCCGGCCCCCAGCCACCAGTACGACCTGATCGAGGTCGAGGAGCTGCTGGCCGAGAAGCCGACCAAGCAGTCCGTCACGTCACTGGCCAACACGCTGGACATCGTCTCGGCGATCGGTTCGGTCTGCGACCTGACCGCGGTGACGAAGTTCTTCAACGGCAACCCCAACCTGGGCTGGCTGGCCGGGGGCGTCGACAACTTCACCGGCCGGGCCGGGCGCAAACGCTGGGCGCAGATCGCCGAGATCGTCGGGCGCAACTGGGGCGGCGTGCTGACCGCCATCGAAGAGATCATCACCACCCCCCAGGTCGATGCGGCCGCGGCGTCGCGGGCCGCCGATGAACTGGCCGCCGACCCCCCGGCGGAGCCGGAGCCGGAGGAGGACATCGACGACACCGAGGCCGGCGACGAGGACGAACAGGACAGCGCCGACGAGGAGACGACCGGCGCGACCGCCGAGCGGGCCTCGGGCGACCGGGTGATCCTGGGCGGCGACGCCAACTTCTGGACCAAGGTGGGCATCGACCCGATTCGCATCATCACCGACAACGGAACCTACTTCACGCTGCGCTGTTACCTCGGTGACCAGCCGGTATTCCTGGGCCGCAACGGCCGGATCAGCGTGTTCGGTTCCGAGCGCGCACTGGCCCGCTACCTGGCCGACGAGCATGACCACGACCTGTCGGATCTGAGCACCTACGACGACATCCGCACCGCCGCCACCGACGGTTCACTGTCGATCGACATCACCGATGACAACGTCTATGTGCTCTCCGGGATCACCGACGACATCACCGACGGGCCGGACGCGGTGGACCGTGAGCAGCTCGAACTGGCCGTGGAATTTCTGCAGGACGTGGGCACCTACGCCGAAGACGGCGTGGTTGACGCCACCCTGCAGCCGAACCGTCCGCTGGGTCGGATGGTCAGCTACGTCCTCGACCGCGAATCGGTCAACGAGCCGCAGCGTCCGTACGCTCCCGCCGTCAAGGAGTGGGAACAGCTCGAACAGTTCGTGCAGTCGCGGCTGCGGCGCGAATAATCGGTGTTTCCGTCCGGCGCATCCGCACGGGTGGTGAACGGCGGCAAACTATCGCGCAGGAAGGCATGCGCGCTCTCGCGAATTTCGCGCTGAATTAAGGCAATCAATTGCTTCAATTGACTGCGGCGTCCTGATAACCGCGACTAACATCTGGCGCGGTAACACTCGGGCCGAGCCGTGCTTTTTACGGGGGCCTTCCAATTCGAAAGGACTACACATGCGCAAGGCGACGAAGCGGGCCGCAGCAGTATCCGCAGCAGTATTGGGGGTCGCACTCATCGGCACGGGTTGTGACGGCACCGCCAAGGAGAAGACCAACGAAGCACTGAGCTCAGCCAGCTCGATCGCATCCTCGGCCAGCTCGGTGATCTCATCGGCGGTCAGCACCCCGTCGGAGGAGGAGACCGCTGCCAGCTCCACCGTGATCACCGGCGCCGACGGCAAGGAATACACCGTCTCCGGACCGATTTTGGCCAAGCTCGACTCCCTGGACGCGAGCGCCAAGCAGGACTTGGGCGAGCCCACCGGCGCCGAGCAGAAGAACCCCGACGGCGGCATCTACCAGCAGTTCGATGGCGGCGTGATCGTTCACACCACCCGTTCGTACGTGGTGTGGGGCAAGATCCGCGACAAGTGGAACGAGCTGGGCGGTTCGCAGGGCAAGCTCGGCTACCCGACCAGCGACGAGACCACCAACGCCGACGGGGCCAAGCAGACCACCTTCGAGCACGGCGTCATCACCTGGAATGACGGCGACGCCGAAGCCACCGTCACCGAGCACTGATTCCTGCAGCGAAGGCCGGGAGATCGCCAGCGCGATTCCCCGGCCTTCGGTGTTTCCTGGGAATCAGTCGATCAACGCCGCGTAGTGCGGCTTGATCACTTCTTCGATGATCTGTACCCGCTGATCGAAGGGGATGAACGCCGACTTCACCGCGTTCACCGTGAACCGCTGCAGATCGGCCCAGCCGTACCCGAAGGTCTCGGCCAGCAGCAGCATCTCCTTGCTCATGGTGGTGTCGCTCATGAGCCGGTTGTCGGTGTTGATCGTCACCCGCAGCCGGGCGCGGGCCAGCAGGTCGAACGGATGCTCGGCGATGCTGCCGACCGCGCCGGTCTGCACATTCGAGCTCGGGCACAACTCCAGCGGGACCCGCTTGTCGCGCACGATCGCCGCCAGCCGCCCCAGTCGCAGCCGGCCCTCGCCGTCGACGGTGATGTCGTCGGTGATCCGCACCCCGTGGCCCAGCCGGTCGGCGCCGCAGAATGCGATCGCCTCGTGGATGGAGGGCAGCCCGAAGGCCTCACCCGCGTGAATGGTGAAGCGCGCGTTGTGGTCTCGCATGTACTCGAAGGCGTCCAGGTGCCGGGTCGGCGGATGGCCGGCCTCGGCGCCGGCGATGTCGAACCCGACCACGCCCTTGTCTCGGAACCGGATGGCCAGCTCGGCGATCTCGCGGGACAGCGCGGCGTGACGCATGGCGGTGACCAGACAGCGCACCGTGATGTCGCGCCCGGCGGCCGCCGCGTCGCGCTCGCCGTCGGCAAAACCGGCCAGCACTGCATCGGTCACCTCGTCGAACCTCAGCCCGCCCTCGATGTGCAGTTCCGGCGCGAACCGCACCTCGGCGTAGACGACGGCGTCGGCGGCCAGATCCTCGACGCATTCGCGGGCGACCCGGTGCAGGGCGTCGGCGGTCTGCATCACGGCCACGGTGTGGCTGAACGGTTCGAGGTAGCGCTCCAGCGAGCCACTGTGCGAGCGAGTCCGGAACCAGGTCGCCAGCTCGTCGGGATCGGTCGTCGGAAGCCCGTCGTAGCCGACCTGTCCGGCGATGTCGACGACGGTGGCCGGGCGCAGGCCGCCGTCGAGGTGATCGTGCAGCAGCGCCTTGGGGACTTCCCCGATGGTCTCCAGGCTCACCGGTGTGCTCATGGCTTCATCATGGGCTCGTCTCGATGATCAGGGGCCGCGACTGCGGCGGTGTGTCGTCGACGCGATAGCCGCCGTCGAGCTCGGCCAATGCGGGGGCCATTCGCTCGGGGGTGTCGGTGTACAGGGTGAACAACGTCTCGCCGGCCGCCACCGGGTCGCCCGGGCGGCGGTGAATCCGCACGCCGGCGCCGTGCTGTACCTGCTCCCCCGGCCGGGCTCGGCCCGCACCGAGCCGCCACGCCGCCAGTGCCACCGCCATCGCATCGATGTGTGCCATGAAGCCGCTCTGATCAGCTGTCACGGTCTCGGTGCACGCCCCGAGCGGCAACGGCACGCCCAGATCGCCGCCCTGGGCGGCGACCATCGCGGCGAATCGGTCCATCGCGGTGCCGTCCCGCAGGGTCTGCGCGGGATCAGCGCCGTCGATACCGGCCAGCGCCAGCATCTCCTGGGCCAACCGCACCGTCAGCGCCACCACGTCGGGGGGACCGCCGCCGCCCAGCACCTCGAGGGCCTCGGCCACCTCGACGGCGTTGCCGACCGTGCAACCCAGCGGTGTGCTCATGTCGGTGATCAAGGCTCGGGTGGCCACCCCGTGCGCCGTGCCCAACCCGACCATTCGCCGGGCCAACTCGCGGGCGTCGTCCAGCTCCTTCATGAACGCCCCGGACCCGACTTTGACGTCGAGGACCAGCGCATCGGTGCCCTCCGCGAGCTTTTTGCTCATCACCGAGGCAGCGACCAGTGGCAGCGATTCGACGGTGCCGGTGATGTCGCGCAGCGCGTAGAGCTTGACGTCGGCGGGTGCCAGTTGCCCGGCCGCGAAGATCGCCGCCCCGATCGTGGACAGCTGATCACGGACCCGGGAAGCCGGCAGTGCCGGGGTGAACCCCGAGATCGACTCCATTTTGTCCAGCGTGCCGCCGGTATGGCCCAGACCGCGGCCTGAGGCGCTCGGCACCGCCGCGCCGCAGGCAGCGACGACGGCCACCAGCGGCAGCGTTATCTTGTCGCCCACCCCGCCGGTCGAGTGCTTGCCGACGGTGGGACGGCCCACGCCGGAGAAGTCCAGCCGCTCCCCCGACGCCATCACCGCCCGCGTCCAGCGGGCGTTCTCGTGCTCGTCCATGCCGCGCAGGTAGATCGCCATCAACAGCGCCGCCATCTGCTCTTCAGCGACCAGGCCGGTGGTGTAGCCGTCGATCAGCCAGTCGATCCCGGCATCGGGCAGCCGGTGGCCGTCACGCTTGATGGCGATCAGCGTCGGGGCGTCAAAACAGACCGGCCCGCTCATGGCAGCGCATCGGGCCCGAAGGCGTCGGGCAGCAGCTCGGCCAACGGCCGCGCCCCGGCCGGATGGTCGATGAGCAACTGCGAACCGCCGTGTTCAAGCAGCACTTGGCGGCACCGGCCGCACGGCATCAGCAGATTCCCGTCGGCGTTGCTGCACGACAGGGCCACCAGCCGTCCGCCGCCGGCCGCATAGAGCCCGCAGACCACTGCGCACTCAGCACACAGGCCCAGCCCATATGAGACATTTTCCACATTGCAGCCGGTGACCACCCGGCCGTCTTCGGTGAGGCCGGCCGCGCCGACCCGCAGACCCGAATACGGCGCGTAGGCATTAGCAGCCACTTCGATTGCGTTGCGCCGCAACAGATCCCAGTCAATTTTGCGGGACATTCAACAGATCTCCGCTTCACCCGAGTGCACCACGTCACCTCGTCCGTCCGTGTGAACGATCACATTTCAGGGTAGTCTCAGGCCTTAGCTACTCGTCAGTAACTTTTGCGCGGTCGTTTCGGGCCTGTTGATGGGTTTAGAGTCCTTGCCGAGGTTTATTGACAGCGAGGGCGTTGCGGAGCGACCGTACGCACGGTATAGCCGAGCGCAACGGGCCGCTGCAGATAATTTGGAGGCGCTGATGACGGCGACATCCGCCGATGCGGCGAAGCCGGGAACGCGGTCGGATGTGATGCGATTCCGCCGGCAGAGTCTGTACAAGGGCGACCCGGGAATGTGGGCGTTCGCGCTGCACCGCATCACCGGCGCGACGATCTTCTTCTTCCTGTTCGTCCACGTGCTCGACACGGCCCTGGTGCGGGTGAGCCCGGAGGCCTACACCGAGGTGATCGCGACCTACAAGACCCCGCTCGTCGGCCTGATGGAGCTGGGGCTGGTGGCCGCGGTGCTCTTCCACGGTCTCAACGGGGTCCGGCTGATCCTGATCGACTTCTGGTGGCAGGGCACCCGCTGGCACCGCCAGATGCTGGTGGCCGTCGGCGTCATCTGGCTGGTGGTAATGGTTCCGGTCGTGGTTCGGATCGGCATGCACATGGTGGAGCGGTTCCTATGAGCACAACTGACGTCCAAGGCGGCAGGGGCCCGATTGCCCCCGTTCGCGGCGTGGACCGCGACCGTCCGGCCAGCCTCGGCGACCCGCGGGCGCCGCAGCGGCACAGCGGGATGGCCAACTTCGAGAAGTACACCTGGCTGTTCATGCGGTTCTCCGGCGCCGCACTGATCTTCCTGGTGCTGGGGCACCTTTTCGTCATGCTGATGTGGCAGGACGGTGTGTACCGCATCGACTTCAACTACGTGGCGGAGCGCTGGCACCATCCGTACTGGCAGATCTGGGACCTGACCCTGTTGTGGCTGGCCGAACTGCACGGTGCCAACGGCCTGCGCACGATCATCGGCGACTACACCCGCAGCTCCCGCAGCCGGTTCTGGCTGATGGCGTTGTTGGCGGTGTCGGTGATCTTCACGCTGTTGCTGGGCAGCTACGTGCTGCTGAGCTTCGACGCGAACATTTCTTGACGGCAGATTCGGTAGCGAACGGGTGATATCGCGGTGATTCAAGAACATCGATACGACGTGGTGATCGTCGGGGCCGGCGGCGCCGGGATGCGCGCGGCCGTCGAGGCGGCCCCCCGGGCCCGCACCGCGGTGCTGACCAAGCTCTACCCCACGCGCAGCCACACCGGCGCGGCCCAGGGCGGCATGTGCGCCGCGCTGGCCAACGTCGAGGACGACAACTGGGAGTGGCACGCCTTCGACACCGTCAAGGGCGGCGACTACCTGGCCGACCAGGACGCGGTGGAGATCATGGCCAAAGAGGCCATCGACGCGGTGCTGGACCTGGAGAACATGGGCATGCCGTTCTCCCGGACCCCGGAGGGCCGCATCGACCAGCGCCGGTTCGGCGGGCACACCCGCGACCACGGCAAAGCCCCGGTTCGCCGCGCGTGCTACGCCGCCGACCGGACCGGCCACATGATCCTGCAGACGCTCTACCAAAACTGCGTCAAGCACGGGGTCGAGTTCTTCAACGAGTTCTACGCGCTGGACCTGGTGCTCACCGAGACGCCGTCGGGCCCGGTGGCCACCGGGATCGTCGCCTACGAGTTGGCGACCGGTGACATCCACGTCTTCCACGCCAAGGCCATCGTGTTCGCCACCGGCGGCTCGGGCCGGATGTACAAGACCACCTCGAACGCGCACACCCTGACCGGCGACGGCCTGGGCATCGTGTTCCGCAAGGGTCTGCCGCTGGAGGACATGGAGTTCCACCAGTTCCACCCGACAGGCCTGGCCGGCCTGGGCATTCTGATCTCCGAGGCCGTGCGCGGCGAGGGCGGCCGGTTGCTCAACGCCGACGGCGAGCGGTTCATGGAGCGCTACGCCCCCACGATCGTCGACCTGGCCCCGCGCGACATCGTGGCCCGTTCGATGGTGCTCGAGGTGCTCGAGGGCCGCGGCGCCGGACCGAACAAGGACTACGTCTACATCGACGTCCGCCACCTGGGCGAAGACGTGCTCGAGGAGAAGCTGCCCGACATCACCGAGTTCGCCCGCACCTACCTGGGCGTGGACCCGGTCAAGGAGCTGGTGCCGGTCTACCCGACCTGCCACTACGTGATGGGCGGCATCCCGACCACCGTGACCGGTCAGGTGCTGCGCGACAACACCAACACCGTGCCCGGTCTCTACGCCGCCGGCGAATGCGCGTGCGTGTCGGTGCACGGCGCCAACCGGCTGGGCACCAACTCGCTGCTGGACATCAACGTGTTCGGCCGTCGCGCCGGAATCGCCGCCGCTGAGTACGCCAACTCCCACGAGTTCGTCGACCTGCCGGAGAACCCCGCCGAGATGGTCGTGGGTTGGGTGGGCGACATCCTCTCCGAGCACGGCAACGAGCGGGTCGCCGACATCCGTGGCGCGCTGCAGCAGTCGATGGACAACAACGCCGCGGTGTTCCGCACCGAGAAGACCCTGAAGCAGGCGCTGAGCGACATCCACGCGCTCAAGGAGCGCTACGCCCGGATCACCGTGCACGACAAGGGCAAGCGCTTCAACTCCGACCTGTTGGAGGCGATCGAGCTGGGCTTCCTGCTGGAGCTGGCCGAGGTCACCGTGCTGGGTGCGCTCAACCGGCAGGAGTCGCGCGGCGGCCACGCCCGCGAGGACTACCCCAACCGCGACGATGTCAACTACATGCGCCACACCATGGCCTACAAGCAGGGCACCGACCTGATCGCCGACATCCGGCTGGACTACAAGCCGGTGGTGCAGACCCGCTACGAACCGAAGGAACGGAAGTACTGATGTCCTCCTCAGCTGATTCCGGTTGCTGCTCGTCCGAGGGCGGTTGCTGCTCGCCCGCGCCGACGAGCGCGGCACCGGCGGCGTTGGTCGACTCTGCCCCCGCCGGTGACCCGCCGCTGCCCCCGGTTCCCGAGGGTGCGCAGATGGTCACGCTCAAGATCGCCCGCTACAACCCGGAGAACCCGGATGCCTACGCCGCCACCGGCGGCTGGCAGAGCTTCCGGGTTCCGGCGCTGCCGACCGACCGGTTGCTCAACCTGCTGATCTACGTGAAGAGCTACCTGGACGGCACGCTGACCTTCCGCCGGTCCTGCGCGCACGGCGTGTGCGGCTCCGACGGGGTGCGGGTCAACGGCAACAACAAGCTGGCCTGCAAGCTGCTGATGCGCGACATCCTGCCCAAGAAGCCGGGCAAGGAGCTGACGCTGACCATCGAGCCGCTGCGTGGTCTGCCGGTGGAAAAAGACCTCGTGGTCAACATGGAACCGTTCATGGATGCCTACAAGGCGGTCAAGCCGTACCTGATCACCACTGGTAACCAGCCCACCCGTGAGCGCATCCAGAGCCAGACCGACCGTGCGCGCTACGACGACACCACCAAGTGCATCCTGTGCGCCATCTGCACCACAAGTTGCCCGGTGTACTGGAGCGAGGGCGCCTACTTCGGGCCGGCCGCGATCGTCAACGCCCACCGGTTCATCTTCGACAGCCGCGACGAGGCTGCCGCGGAGCGCCTGGACATCCTCAACGAGGTCGACGGCGTGTGGCGCTGCCGCACCACGTTCAACTGCACCGATGCCTGCCCGCGCGGTATCGAGATCACCAAGGCGATCCAGGAGGTCAAGCGGGCGCTGATGTTCGCCCGCTGACCCTGCTCCCCCTCTCGGCGAGTGTGCGTGTTTGCCCCTCTCGGCGAGTGTGCGTGTTTGCCCGCCGACACGCCGTCGCAGCTGTACAACTGTGCACGCTCGCGGCGACGTCGGCGCGCCCGGCGTGATAGGACACTGACATGCACTGGTACACCGGAAACACCGTCTATGACACCGTCCTGACCGCGGCGTTCGGCTTCGCGGTATTCGTGATCGTCGGCGGCTTCTTCGGCCAGAGCTCCTACGGCCGGTTCTCGACGACCAAGCTGGGCCTGAACCTGAACCCCAAGTTCGGCTGGTGGCTGATGGAGATCCCGGCGACGGTGGTGTTCCTGATCGCCTTCCTGAGCGGGCCGGCCCGCTTCGAGCCGACGTCGCTGGTGCTGGCCGGTATCTGGGCACTGCACTACGCCAACCGCGGCTGGTTCTTCCCGCTGGCGATCCGCCAGGCGCCCGGCAAGCGCAGCACTTTCAACATCTCGGTGGTGGTGATGGGCATGCTCGTCACGTCCATGCACGGCTACCTCAACGGTGCGCTGTTCAGCCACAACTACTTTCACCAGTACGGCACCGGCTGGCTGACCGACCCTAGGTTCCTGGTGGGCCTGGTCATCTACCTGTGCGGGTTCGCCCTGCTGGTCAACTCCGAGTCGATCGTGCGCAACCTGCGCGACAAGAACAACCCCGGCGGCGCGGAATACCGGATTCCGTTCGGCGGCGGCTTCCGCTACGTCACCAGCCCGGCCTACCTGGGCGAGCTGATCGCCTGGACCGGGTTCGCCGTACTGACCTGGGCGCTGCCGGGCGTCGTCATCCTGCTGATCACCGCGGGCAACCTCATCCCGCGCGCCTTCCAGACCCACCGGTGGTATCAGGAGAAGTTCCCCGACTACCCGACCGACCGCAAGGCTCTGGTTCCGTTCCTGATCTGAGGGTCCTTTCGGTTCGCCGAGCAGACGCCAAGGCCCCCTTTTTCCGCGGGATTTGGGGGCTTTTGCGTCTGCTCGTCACAAGGGACCGACCCTCGTATGCCGTAGCGAGCGTGCACAGATGTACGGCGCAACCGGCGTGTCGGCGGACAAACACTCAGTGTCAGGGTGACAGGTGCCGCTGTGCGGTGGTTGGGTTCTTCTCACCCGGTGTCTGACTCTTGCAA
>NZ_LQPI01000031.1 GCF_002101775.1 Mycolicibacter nonchromogenicus
CACGGAATCAGTTACAGATCCCTTCCTGACACCTCCGGAGGCATTTGAGAAGGACTAACCCGATCTATATCAGCGAGCCTCGACGCAGGAGAGGCGAAGCTGGACCGCCGTATCCAATCCGGCTGAATCGGGCCGCGGGGCCGCCTGGGCCGGTTGGATGGCTGCCATGAAAACAATTGCCGCCGTGGCCCATGCGCCCAACCAGCCCTTCGAGATCATGGAGCTGGACCTGCAGGGGCCCGGTCCCGGCGAAGTGCTGATCAAGTTCGTCGCGGCCGGGCTGTGTCACTCGGACCTGCACCTGGCCGATGGTGACTGGCCCTCGCGGTTCCCGATCGTCGGCGGGCACGAGGGCTCGGGGATCATCGAAGACGTCGGTCCGGGCGTCACCAAGGTCCAGCCCGGCGATCACGTGGTCTGCTGTTTCATCCCCAGCTGCGGCAGCTGCCGGTACTGCTCGACCGGGCGGCAGAATCTGTGCGACATGGGGGCCACCATCCTGGAGGGCTGCATGCCCGACGGCACGTTCCGCTTCCGCGCCAAGGGAACCGATTACGGCGGGTTCTGCATGCTGGGCACCTTCGCGGAGCGCGCGACCGTCTCACAGCACTCGGTGGTCAAGATCGATGACTGGCTGCCGCTGGAGACCGCGGTGCTGGTCGGCTGCGGGGTGCCCACCGGCTGGGCGACGGCCAACTACGCCGGCGGGGTGCGCGCCGGGGACACCGTGGTCATCTACGGCATCGGCGGCGTGGGCATCAACGCCGTACAGGGCGCCGCGCACGCCGGCGCCAAGCACGTGGTGGCCGTCGATCCGGTCGAGTTCAAGCGTGAGACCGCCGTGAAGCTGGGAGCCACGCACGCGTACGCCACCGCCGACGAGGCGACGGCCGCGATCGCCGAGCTGACCTGGGGGCAGATGGCTGACCAGGCGCTGATCACTGTCGGCGACCTCGATGAGGCCGTCATCACCGCCGCGGTCAACACCGTCGGCAAGGGCGGCACCGTCGTCATCGCGGCCATGGCCCAGTTGGACGACCTCGACGTGCAGGTGTCGGGCACCATGCTCGCGCTGTACGGCAAGACGATCAAAGGCACGCTGTTCGGCGGCGCCAACCCGCAGTACGACATCGTGCGGCTGTTGCGTCTCTACGACGCCGGCCAGCTGAAACTCGACGAGCTGATCACCCGGCGCTACACCCTCGAGCAGGTCAACGAGGGCTATGAGGACCTGCGTGCCGGCAAGAACATCCGCGGGGTGATCGTGCACCGCTGAGCCGGATGAGGGCGAGCAGCGGGTCCGCGTGGTATGCCTGAAGTCGTGTCCGACGGACTGTTCGACCTAACGGGTGCGCCGGCGCCCGAACCGAATGGGCCCGGCGGTGCCTCCACGCCATTGGCGGTGCGGATGCGCCCCGCCAGCCTCGACGAGGTGGTCGGCCAAGACCACCTGCTGGGGCCGGGCTCCCCGCTGCGCCGGCTGGTCGACGGCTCCGGGGCGGCCTCGGTCATCCTCTACGGGCCGCCCGGCACCGGAAAGACCACGCTTGCCTCGCTGATCTCCGGCGCCACCGGCCGACGATTCGAGGCGCTCTCGGCGCTCAGTGCCGGAGTCAAAGAGGTGCGCGCCGTGATCGACACCGCGCGACGCGCGGCCGCCTACGGCGAGCAGACCGTGCTGTTCATCGATGAGGTGCACCGGTTCTCCAAGACCCAGCAAGACGCGTTGCTGGCCGCGGTCGAGAACCGGGTGGTGCTGCTGGTGGCCGCCACCACGGAGAATCCGTCGTTCTCGGTGGTCGCCCCGCTGTTGAGCCGGTCGCTGATTTTGCAGCTGCGGCCGCTGGGGCCTGAGGACATCGCCACGGTGGTGCGCCGCGCGATCGACGACGACCGCGGCCTTGGCGGACGCGTCGAGGTGGCTCCCGACGCCGTCGACCTGCTGGTTCGGCTGGCGGCCGGGGACGCCCGCCGAGCCCTGACCGCACTGGAAGTCGCGGCGGAGGCCGGCACCCGGGTGACCGTCGAGGTCGTTGAGGGCTCCCTGGACCAGGCGGCGGTGCGCTACGACCGCGACGGCGACCAGCACTATGACGTGATCAGTGCGTTCATCAAGTCGGTGCGCGGCTCCGACGTCGACGCCGCGTTGCACTATCTGGCCCGGATGCTGGTCGCGGGGGAGGACCCGCGGTTCATCGCCCGCCGGCTGATGATCCTGGCCAGCGAAGACATCGGCATGGGGGATCCGACCGCGCTGCAGACGGCGGTCGCGGCCGCCCAGACCGTCGCACTGATCGGTATGCCCGAGGCCCAACTGACCCTGGCGCATGCCACCGTGCACCTGGCCACCGCGCCGAAGTCCAATGCGGTGACCACCGCGCTGGGCGCGGCGATGGCCGACATCCGGGCCGGAAAGGCCGGGGCCGTTCCGGCGCACCTGCGCGACGGGCACTACGCGGGGGCGCAGTCGCTGGGCAATGCGGTCGGGTACCGCTACGCCCACGACCATCCCGACGGTGTTGTGGCGCAGCAATATCCACCTGACGAGCTGGTGGGTGTCGACTACTATCAGCCCACCGGGCGGGGCGCCGAACGTGAGATCGGCGCGCGTCTGGCGCGGTTGCGAGCGATCATCCGGCGCCGCTGATCACCGGTGCTGCCGGCGAGGCTGCAGCGCCCCGGCACGAGCGAGAGCTCCTACCCTGGAACCATGAACACCGAAGTCCTCGACATCGACACCTCCCGGCGGCGCACCGTCGACCTCACCGATCAGGTGCGGTCGTTCTGTGCCGGGCAGCGCGACGGGTTGTGCAACGTGTTCGTGCCGCACGCGACGGCCGGCGTGGCGATCATCGAGACCGGCGCCGGATCCGACTCCGACCTGGTCGACACGCTGGAGCGGCTGCTACCGCGCGACGACCGCTACCGGCACGCGCACGGCTCGCCCGGGCACGGGGCCGATCATGTGCTGCCGGCGATCGTCGCGCCCTCGATCACGGTGCCGGTGGCCGACGGTGAGCCGCTGCTGGGCATCTGGCAGTCGGTGGTCCTGGTCGACCTGAACCGCGACAACCCTCGTCGAAGCGTGCGCTTGAGTTTTGTCGGCGCCACCTGAGGATCCTTGCCTGCCGAGAACGAGATCGGCAGACCGGTACTGTAGTGCCGTCTAATCGGACGAGACGGCGGGAAGCGATAGATAGTGCAGACACACGAGATCAGGAAGCGCTTCCTCGATCACTTCGTGAAAGCGGGCCACACCGAGGTGCCCAGCGCTTCGGTGATCCTGGATGACCCCAACCTGTTGTTCATCAACGCCGGCATGGTGCAGTTCGTGCCGTTCTTCCTGGGGCAGCGCACCCCGCCGTACGCCACCGCCACCAGCATCCAGAAGTGCATCCGGACCCCGGACATCGACGAGGTGGGCATCACCACCCGGCACAACACCTTCTTCCAGATGGCCGGCAACTTCTCGTTCGGCGACTACTTCAAACGCGGTGCGATCGAGCTGGCCTGGACGCTGCTGACCAACAGCGTCGAAGACGGTGGCTATGGAATGGACCCCGAACGGCTGTGGGCCACCGTCTATCTCGACGACGACGAGGCCATCGCGTTGTGGCAGGAGATCGCCGGACTGCCACTCGAGCGGATCCAGCGCCGCGGCATGGCCGACAACTACTGGTCGATGGGCATCCCGGGGCCGTGCGGCCCCTCGTCGGAGATCTACTACGACCGCGGCCCGGAGTTCGGTGTCGACGGTGGGCCGGTCGCCAACGAGGATCGCTACATCGAGATCTGGAACCTCGTGTTCATGCAGAACGAGCGTGGCGAGGGCACCTCCAAGGACGACTACGAGATCCTCGGGCCACTGCCGCGCAAAAACATCGACACCGGCATGGGCATCGAGCGGGTCGCCTTCCTGCTGCAGGGCGTGCACAACGTCTACGAGACCGACCTGGTCCGCCCGGTCATCGATCTGGTGGCGACCCGCGCGCCGCGCGGCTACAACACCGGCAATGACGCCGACGATGTGCGGTACCGGATCATCGCCGACCACTCCCGCACCGCGGCCATCCTGATCGGTGACGGTGTGAGCCCGGGCAACGACGGCCGCGGCTACGTGTTGCGCCGGCTGCTGCGCCGGGTGATCCGCTCGGCCAAGCTGCTGGGCATCGAGGGCCCGATCGTCGGCGACCTGATGGCGACGGTGCGCGACACGATGGGACCGTCGTATCCGGAATTGGTCACCGACTTCGAACGGATCAACCGGATCGCAGTCGCCGAGGAGACCGCGTTCAACCGCACCCTGACCTCGGGCTCGAAACTGTTCGAGGACGCAGCGGCAGCCACCCGGGCCGCCGGGGCCACCGTGCTCTCCGGCAGCGACGCCTTCGCGCTGCACGACACCTACGGCTTCCCGATCGAACTCACCCTGGAGATGGCCTCGGAGGCCGGGCTGCAGGTCGACGAGGCCGGGTTCCGCACGCTGATGGCCGAGCAGCGACAGCGCGCCAAGGCCGACGCCGCCGCGCGCAAGCATGCCCACGCCGACCTGAGCGCCTACCGGGAGCTGATCGACGCCGGACCGACCGAGTTCACCGGGTTCGACGAGCTCACCACCGAGGGCCGCATCCTGGGCATCTTCGTCGACGGCAGGCGCGTGCCGGTGGTGTCGCATGAGGATGTCGCCGCAGACCGCGTGGAGCTGGTGCTGGACCGCACCCCGCTCTACGCCGAGGCCGGCGGCCAGATCGCCGACGCCGGGACCATCAGCGCCGGCACCGCCCAGGCCACGGTGACCGACGTGCAGAAGATCGCTCAGACGCTGTTCGTGCACCGGGTCAACGTCGAGTCCGGCGAATTCGTCGAGGGCGACACGGTCACCGCAGCGGTGGACCAGGGCTGGCGCAAGGGCGCCACCCAGGGGCACTCGGGTACGCACATGGTGCACGCCGCTCTGCGGCAGGTGTTGGGACCCAACGCTGTTCAGGCCGGCTCACTGAACCGGCCCGGCTATCTGCGATTCGACTTCAACTGGCAGGGCGCGCTGAGCGACGAGCAACGCCGCCAGGTCGAGGAGGTCACCAACGAGGCCGTCCAGGCCGACTTCGAGGTGCACACCTTCGTCGAAGACCTGGAGAAGGCCAAGGCCATGGGTGCCATGGCGATGTTCGGCGAGAAGTACCCCGAAAAGGTCCGCGTCGTGGAGATCGGCGGGCCGTTCTCTCTGGAACTGTGCGGCGGCACCCACGTGCACAACTCGGCACAGATCGGTCCGGTCACCATCCTGGGCGAATCGTCGGTGGGATCCGGGGTACGCCGCGTCGAGGCCTACGTCGGGCTGGACTCGTTCCGGCACCTGGCCAAGGAGCGGGCGCTGATGGCCGGGCTGGCCTCGTCGCTGAAGGTGCCCTCGGAGGAGGTGCCGGCCCGGGTGGCCAACCTGGTCGAGCGCCTCAAGGCCGCCGAGAAGGAACTGGAGCGGGTCCGGCTGGCCAACGCGCGAGCGGCGGCGGCGAATGCCGCTGCCGGCGCCGAACAAATCGGTAACGTGCGCCTGGTGGCGCAGCGGATGTCGGGCGGTATCGGCGCAGGGGACCTGCGCTCGCTGGTGGGCGACGTCCGCGGCAGGCTGGGCGAGTCGCCCGCGGTGGTGGCGCTGATCGCTGATGCACCGGAAGCGGCGGGCAGCGTTCCGTATGTGGTCGCCGCCAACGCCGCCGCACAGGAGCTCGGATTGCGCGCCGATGACCTGGTCAAGGAGGTGGCGGCCGCGGTCTCCGGAAGGGGCGGTGGCAAGGCCGATCTGGCGCAGGGCTCCGGAAAGGACTCCGCCGGGATCGAGGCCGCGCTCGCGGCGATCCGCGCGGCGGTCGCCCGGAGCGCGCCGGCGTGACCTCACCCCACCATCGCACCCCGGACCGGCCCGGCGGGCCGGACGATCCCGGCCGCGGACGACGGCTCGGGATCGATGTGGGCAGTGTGCGTATCGGGGTGTCGTGTAGTGATCCCGACGGACTGCTGGCCACCCCGGTGGAGACCGTGCGACGCCACACATCCGGCTCGCACCTGCGCCGACTGGCCGATCTGGCCGACGAATACGACGTCGTCGAAGTGGTGGTGGGATTGCCGCGCACCCTGGCTGACCGGGCCGGTTCGGCTGCCGAGGACGCCATCAAGGTGGCCGATGACCTGACGCGGGTACTGGCGCAACGCCGTCGGCGCGCCCCGGTGCGGCTGGCCGACGAGCGGTTGAGCACCGTCAGCGCGGCGCGGTCGCTGCACGCGGCCGGCGTGCGGTCCAAACGGCAGCGTTCGGTGATCGACCAGGCCGCCGCGGTGACGATTCTGCAGAGCTGGCTCGACCAGCGCAGGTCCCTGAGCATGCCGGCCCCGGACGCGCAGACGGAGGGCAACGGTGCCTGACAGACGAGCCGGGACGCGGGCCACACCTCAGGCGGTGGGGCCGCCGAGACGCCGGATGAGCCGAACCCAGCGGGCCCGTGAGCAGCGCCGCCGGCGCCAGCACGACAGGCACCGCCGGGTGGCCAGGGGCCTTGGCATGACGCTGATCGCTCTGGTGGCGATCGCCGGGGTGTTCCTGGGCTCGAAATTCTGGCACTCCAAAGGTCCGGTCGTCGACTTCACCGGCGACGGCGGCCAGCAGGTGCTGATCGAAGTGCACGAGGGTGACTTCACCACCGCGGTCGCCGAAACCATGCTCGAGGCGGGCGTGATCGCCAACGTCAAGAAATTCCTCAGCGCCGCGCAGGGCAACCCCGCCATCGCGGCGATCCAGCCCGGTTTCTACCGGTTGCGGACCGAGATCCCGGCGGCCACCGCGGTGCAGCAGCTCACCGACCCGCAGAGTCGGGTGGGCAAACTGGTGATTCCGGAGGGGCGTCAGCTCGATGACACCACGGACATGAAGACCGACCGGGTGACGCCGGGAGTGTTCACCCTCATCGCCGAGGCCAGCTGCCTGGAACTCAACGGTGACCGCACCTGCCTGGACGCCCAAGACCTGCGCCGCGCCGCGGAGACCGAGCCGCCGGAGGCGCTGTCCGTGCCGGACTGGGCCCTGGGGCCGGTCATCCAGTTGGGCAGCGACCACCGCCGCATCGAGGGCCTGATCACGGCGGGCACGTGGAACGTCGACCCGACCGCCTCGGCGCCCACGGTGCTGTCGAGTCTGATCAGCCAGAGCACCGCGCAGCTAGACAAGTCCGGCCTGCCCGACACCGCCGCGCAGCAGGGCATGACGCCCTACGAGATGCTGGTGGTGGCGTCGCTGGTGCAACGCGAAGCGCTGCCGCACGACTTCGCCAAGGTGGCGAGGGTGATCGACAACCGGCTGGGGCAGCCGCAGCGGCTGGAGTTCGACTCGACGGTCAACTATCCGCTGGACCGCCAGGAAGTGGCCACCACCGATGCCGACCGGGCCAAGGTGACGCCGTGGAACACCTACGCCTCCGACGGTCTGCCGGCCACCCCGATCTGCTCACCGGGAATGGATGCCCTGCGCGCCGCCGAGCATCCCGAACCGGGCGACTGGCTCTACTTCGTGACGATCGACAAGGACGGCACCACCCTGTTCACCCACAACTACCAGCAGCACCTGACCAACATCGAGATGGCGCTGGACAACGGTGTCCTCGACAGTTCCCGCTGACGCCGGGCCGCGCCGGGCCGCGGTGCTGGGTTCGCCGATCGCCCACTCGCGGTCACCGCAACTGCATCTGGCGGCCTATCGGGCGCTCGGTCTGCAGGACTGGACCTATGAGCGCATCGAGTGCAGTGCCGAGCAGCTGCCGGCGCTGGTCGCCGGTTTCGGGCCGGAATGGGTCGGTGTCTCGGTCACTATGCCGGGCAAGTTCGCGGCCCTGGCCTTCGCCGACGAACGCACCCGGCGCGCCGAGCGCATCGGTTCGGCGAACACGCTGGTGCGCACCGCCACCGGATGGTTGGCCGACAACACCGATGTGGACGGGGTGAAGGGGGCGCTCGGGTCGGTGTCGGGGGCAGCGATCGTGCTGGGCTCGGGCGGCACCGCGCCGGCGGCGGTGGTGGCGCTGACCGAACTGGGCGCCAGCCACATCACGGTGGCGGCCCGCAACGCCGACAACGCCGCGCGGGTGGTCGCGCTGGCCACCGAGGTCGGTGTGCCGGCTCGCTTCTGCGCGCTGGATGACCCCGGCCTGGCCGCGGCGGCCGCCGGCGCCTCAGTGCTGGTCAGCACGTTGCCGGCGGAGGTCGCCGGCCGCTATGCGCCGGTCCTGGCCGGGGTGCCGGTGCTGTTGGACGCCATCTACGACCCGTGGCCGACGCCGCTTGCCACTGCGGTGAGCGCGGCGGGCGGCACCGTGATCAGTGGCCTGCAGATGTTGTTGCATCAGGCCTTCACCCAGGTGGAGTTGTTCACCGGTCGCCCGGCGCCCCGCGCGGAGATGACTTGCGCGGTGGCCGACCTCGGCTGAGCATGGCGCCATGGCGGAAGCGGTGGCGGCAGTCGCCGTGCTGGTGTGGCTTACGCTGCTGAGCGGCTACGACATCCGGCAGCGCCGGCTGCCGAACTGGTTGACACTGCCTGCGGCGGTGCTGGTTCCGGCGGTGGCTGCCCTGGTCGGCCGCGGGCCCGCGGCGCTGGCCGGCGCGGCGGCTCTCGCCGGGGTCTATCTGGCCGTCCATCTGATAGTCCCGACCGGATTGGGTGCCGGCGACGTCAAGCTGGCCGTCGCGCTCGGGGCGCTCACCGGCACCTTCGGCGCCGACGTGTGGCTGCTGGCCGCGCTGGCCGCGCCGCTGCTGACCGGATTGTGGGGGCTGATCGTGGCGCCGGCGGGTCGGGCGCGCACCGTGCCGCACGGACCGTCGATGTGCCTGTCCAGCGCGCTGGCAGCGGCCCTGGCCATGTGGTGAACAGGTCTTGCCGCCGCTCGTTGGCCGGGTACCATGCTCAGGGAACGCATATTAACGTCGCCTGTGACCTTGCCGGGAGACGATTGCTGCTCAGCCCATTTTTAGGTAGCATTGATCCTAAGTGAAGTTGTTAACCGGCAGCCAGAGGAGGTGACCGTGAAGCGAACCGTACTTGGAGTCGTGGCAGCTGCTTCGGTTGCTGCCGCTGGCGGGATCGTCCTCGCCGGCAACATGGCTTCGCCGTCCCTGCCTGACGTGCAGGTTCCGGCGGTTCAGCTGTCCAGCGCAGAGGGAAGCGATGCCACCGTGCAGTGGCTGGACCTGTTTGCGCAGACCGCGGCCGCCTACCCGGACGCCTTCGGCGGGTATCTGCTGGACCCGAGCGCGGCGGTGCCGTCGGGTGAGGCACCGTTGGTGCTGATCGACCCGGAGACCTCCGCAGAGGACTTCGACCGGATCCTCGACGGCGCGGTCGACAATGTCGGCACTCAGCTCGATGCGGTGACCTCGCCGAGCAACGGCCCCGACGCGGTCACCTACCTGATCCTCAAGAACGGTTCCTGAACCCGAGCGAACTCGTTCGCCGGTGGCGGGACCGGATCGACACCGGTTGTCGCTGCGCTGAGCAGCCTGTGTGCGCAACCGTAAACTCCTCCGAGCCCGGGCGGGCCTGACCGGCATGGGAAGATGGGACACGTGTTGCGTTGGATAACCGCCGGGGAATCGCACGGTCGCGCGTTGGTGGCCATGGTCGAGGGCATGGTCGCCGGAGTGGCCGTCACCTCGGCTGACATCGCCGATCAGCTCGCTCGCCGACGCCTGGGCTACGGGCGCGGGGCCCGCATGAAGTTCGAGGCCGACGCGGTCACCGTGCTGTCCGGGGTGCGGCACGGCGTCACCCTGGGCGGCCCGATCGCCGTCGAGATCGGCAACACCGAATGGCCCAAGTGGGAGACGGTGATGTCGACCGATCCGGTGGACCCGGCCCAACTGGAGAGCGAGGGCGGCGCGCGCAATGCGCCGCTGACGCGGCCACGGCCCGGCCACGCCGACTTCGCCGGCATGCTCAAGTACGGCTTCGACGACGCCCGTCCGGTCCTCGAACGTGCCAGCGCACGGGAGACCGCCGCCCGCGTCACCGCGGGCACCATCGCGCGGGCATTCCTGGACCAGGCGCTGGGTGTTCAGGTGATCTCCCACGTGATCTCGATCGGCGCCTCCGAGCCCTACGACGGTCCGGTGCCGCAACCGGCCGACTTGGCCGCCATCGATGCCAGCCCCGTGCGGGCCTTCGACGCAGACGCCGAGGCATCCATGATCGCCGAGATCGAGGCGGCCAAGGCCGACGGCGACACCCTGGGCGGCGTGGTCGAGGTGGTCGTGTCGGGACTGCCGATCGGTCTGGGCTCCTTCATCAGCGGCGACGAGCGGCTCGACAGCCAACTGGCTGCCGCGATCATGGGCATTCAGGCGATCAAGGGCGTCGAGATCGGCGATGGTTTCACCACCGCCCGCCGGCGCGGGAGCGCGGCCCACGACGAGATGTACCCCGGCCCCGACGGCGTGGTCCGCTCCACCAATCGGGCCGGCGGCCTCGAGGGCGGCATGACCAACGGTCTGCCGTTGCGGGTGCGTGCGGCGATGAAGCCGATCTCCACGGTGCCGCGTGCCCTGGCCACCGTCGACATGGCCACCGGCGAGGAAGCCGTGGCGATCCATCAGCGCTCCGATGTGTGTGCGGTGCCGGCCGCCGGTGTGGTGGCCGAAGCCATGGTGGCGTTGGTGCTGGCCCGCGCCGCGCTGGCAAAGTTCGGCGGCGATTCGCTGGCTGAAACCCGGCGCAACATCGAGGCCTACCGACGTTCGGTGGCCGACCGGGTGCCGGCGGGCGATCAGGAACGGGTCTCGGGGTAGCCCATGGCGCCCAGAGCGGTTCTGGTGGGGTTGCCCGGCGCGGGCAAGTCCACGATAGGACGGCGCCTGGCCAAGGCCCTCGACGTTGAGCTGCTCGACACCGATGCGGCCATCGAGGCCCGTACCGGTCGCACCATCGCTGACATCTTCGCCACCGACGGCGAACCGGAATTCCGTCGCATCGAAGAAGAGGTGATCCGGGAGGCGCTGGCCGAGCACACCGGGGTGCTGTCGCTCGGAGGCGGAGCCGTCACCACCCCCGGGGTACGCGAGGCGCTGGCCGGACACACCGTGGTGTTCTTGGAGATCAGCGCGGCCGAAGGTGTGCGGCGCACCGGCGGCAGCGCGGTACGGCCGCTGCTCGCCGGACCTGGCCGGGCCGAGAAGTTCCGCGAGTTGATGTCGCAGCGGGTGCCGCTGTACCGCAGGCTCGCGACGATCCGGGTCAACACCAACCGGCGTAATCCGGGTGCGGTGGTCCGCTATATCGTGTCTCGGCTGGACGGCGACGCTCCCGCCGAGCAGGGCGACCCCCAGCCGGTGGCGCCGGCGCCCCCCGATTCGCCCCCCACACCCGCCACGCTGGCCGCACGACAGACCGGAGGACGCAAGTGACCGACATTCCCGAGCCGATCACCGTGACGGTGGCCACCGACCCGCCGTACCCGGTGGTGATCGGCAAAGGCCTGCTCGGTGATCTCGCCGGGTTGCTCGCCGGGCGCAACAAGGTCGCGATCCTGCACCAGCCGACGTTGGAAGCAACCGCGGAGGGAATCCGAACCTACCTGGCCGACAAGGGGATCGAGGCGCACCGCATCGAGATTCCGGACGCCGAGGACGGTAAGTCGCTGCAGGTGCTGGGCTTCATCTGGGATGTGCTGGGCCGCATCGGACTGGACCGCCGTGACGCACTGGTCAGCCTCGGTGGCGGTGCCGCGACCGACGTCGCGGGATTCGCCGCGGCGACCTGGTTGCGCGGCATTTCGATCGTGCATGTGCCCACCACGCTGCTGGCCATGGTGGACGCCGCCGTCGGCGGCAAGACGGGCATCAACACCGAAGCCGGCAAGAACCTGGTCGGTGCGTTCCACCAACCCGCCGCCGTCGTCGTCGACCTGGCCACCCTGGAGACGTTGCCGCAGCGCGAGATCGTCGCGGGCATGCCCGAGATCGTCAAAGCCGGCTTCATCGCCGATCCGGTCATCCTGGATCTGATCGAGGCCGACCCGGTGGCGGCGATGGACCCGGCGGGGGAGGTTCTCGGCGAGTTGATCCGGCGTGCCATCACCGTCAAGGCAGAGGTGGTCGCCGCCGACGAGAAAGAGTCGGATCTGCGCGAGATCCTCAATTACGGACACACTCTGGCGCATGCGATCGAGGCGCTGGAGCACTACCAATGGCGCCACGGCGACGCAGTCTCCGTCGGCCTGGTGTTCGCCGCTGAACTGGCTCGCATCACCGGACGTCTCGACGACGCGACCGCGGACCGGCATCGCTCGATCCTGCTGTCGCTCGGACTGCCGGTCAGCTACTACGAGGACGCGCTGCCGGCGCTGCTGGAATACATGATGGGGGACAAGAAGACTCGGGCCGGGGTGTTGCGGTTCGTGGTGCTCGACGGCCTGGCCAAGCCGGGCCGGCTGGAAGGGCCTGACCCGATGCTGCTGGCAGCCGCCTACGACGAGGTGGGCCGGCGATTCCGATTGGAGCGGCGATGAACCGGATCAACGTCATCAACGGCCCCAACCTGCAGCGGTTGGGTCGCCGCGAGCCGGACGTCTACGGCAACACCAGCTATGCCGACCTGCAGGCGCTGATCGAGCGGGAAGCGGCCGAACTCGGAGTGGATGTCGATGTGCGCCAAAGCGACAGCGAAGCCGAGCTGCTGGAATGGATTCACGCCGCAGCCGATGCCGCGGAACCGGTGATCCTCAACGCCGGCGGTCTGACCCATACCTCGGTGGCGCTGCGGGACGCATGCGCTGAGTTGCCCGCCCCGCTCATTGAGCTGCACATCTCCAACGTGCATGCCCGCGAAGACTTTCGGCGACACTCCTACCTGAGCCCGATCGCCAACGGGGTGATCGTCGGCTTCGGGGTGCGCGGTTATCTGCTGGCGCTGCGCTATTTGGTCGAGTCGTCGGAGGACGACTCGGCTTCGGACACCGCGTCCTGCGACTGAGTCTCGGCGCCGCCGTTGTCCTCGATCACGGGGAACTCGGTGGTGGCGTCGCTGTCGGCCGGGAACTCTTCGGTGGTGAAGCCCCCGGAAGGAGCGGTGGGGTCGGCCAGAGTCGCAGCGGCGGCCTCGGTCTGCACGGCGCCGGTCTCTTCGGCGGCCACCGCGGGAGCGCCGACGGTGGCGAACACATCGGTGGCCGGCTGGCTCTCCGCCGCAGCGGCCCGGACCGGGCGCCGCTCCGGGTGCTTCTCGTACTCGCGGTCGATGGCGCGCCGTCCCAGCGCCACCCCGGCCACCGCCACCACGAACACCAGCAGCGCGGTGAAGGCCGCGAAGCTGGTCAGCTCATTGAAGAAGGTGCTGATGTAGAGCGCCTTGTCGAACTGGCCTATCAGCCACGAGACGAACCCGCTGAGCAGCCCGGCGACCAGGCCGGCACCCAGCCAGGTCATCGCGAGGTCGGCGCGCCGGTCCGGGTCGGCTTCGGCCTTGGCGTCCTCGCGGCCATCGGCACGACCCCAGATGAACACCGCGATCGAGAACAAGATCATCAACACGAGGCTGATCAGTCCGGCCTGCGCCTCGAAGGCGTTGATCAGTACCCCCTGGATGAGGCGGATCACGACCATCAGTGCAGCGAACACCAGCCCGCGCAGAAACCACTTGCTCATGGGGCCACAGCGTAGCGAGTACCGTCACACCGCGTGACACATTCCTCTCGTCGGGCGCGTCTGAGTGCCGAGATACGCGCCGCCGGCCTGGACGCGATGCTGGTCACCGACTTGATCAACGTGCGTTATCTGTCCGGGTTCACCGGCTCGGCCGGGGCACTGCTGGTCTACGCCGACGAGCAGCCGCCGATTTTGGCGACCGACGGCCGCTACCGCACGCAGGCGGCCCGCCAGGCCCCCGACCTGCAGGTTGCCATCGAACGCACCGGGGCACGTCATCTGGTGAGCCAGGCTGCGGCGGCCGGGGCGCTGCGGGTCGGCTTCGAGGCGCACGTGGTGACCGTGGACGGATTCGACGCCCTGTCGGCAGCGCTGCAGGCGGCGGGCGGGGACAGGCCCGTCGAACTGGTCCGGGCCTCGAACACCGTGGAGGTGCTGCGCGAGGTCAAGGACGCCGGCGAGGTGGCCCTGCTGCGACTGGCCTGTGAGGCTGCCGACGCGGCCCTGCATGATCTGGTGGAGCGCGGCGGGCTGCGGCCGGGCCGCACCGAACGGGACGTCCGCCGGGAACTGGAAGCCCTGATGCTCGACCACGGCGCCGACGCAGCGTCGTTCGAGACGATCGTGGCGACCGGCCCCAATTCGGCGATTCCGCATCACCGGCCCACCGACGCGGTGCTGGCCGCCGGTGACTTCGTCAAGATCGACTTCGGTGCCCTGGTGGCCGGATACCACTCCGACATGACCCGCACCTTCGTGCTGGGGCCGCCCGCGGACTGGCAGCGGGAGATCTATGCGGTGGTGCAGGCCGCGCAGCGGGCCGGTCGGCAGGCGTTGCGACCAGGCGCGGAGTTGCGTGAGGTGGACGCCGCCGCACGGGCTGTGATCGCCGAGGCCGGCTACGGTGAGACCTTCGGTCACGGCCTCGGCCACGGCGTCGGCTTGCGGATTCATGAAGCGCCCGGAATTAATGCGGCGGCCGACGGTACACTGCTTGCCGGTGCTGTGGTGACCGTAGAGCCCGGCGTCTATCTGGCTGATCGTGGCGGGGTTCGTATCGAGGACACGCTCGTGGTCGCTGATACTGCCGGGCAGGCCCCGGACCTGCTGACTCGGTTCCCCAAGGAACTGACCATTCTCTAGGAGACGTGAACGACCGTGGCTTCAACTGCTGACTTCAAAAACGGGCTGGTGCTGGTGATCGACGGCCAGTTGTGGCAGATCACCGAGTTTCAGCACGTCAAGCCGGGCAAGGGCCCGGCCTTCGTGCGCACCAAGCTCAAGAACGTGGTGTCGGGCAAGGTCGTGGACAAGACCTACAACGCCGGTGTGAAGGTGGAGACCGCCACCGTGGATCGCCGCGACGCCACCTACCTGTACCGCGACGGTAATGACTTCGTGTTCATGGACAGCGAGGACTACGAGCAGCACCCGCTGCCGGAGTCGCTGGTCGGTGACGCCGCGAACTTCCTGCTGGAGAGCATGCTCGTGCAGATCGCCTTCCACAACGGGGTTCCGCTGTATTTGGAGCTGCCGGTCAGCGTCGAGCTGGAGGTCACCCACACCGAACCCGGCCTGCAGGGCGACCGGTCCAGCGCGGGCACCAAGCCGGCCACCATGGAGACGGGCGCGCAGATCAACGTGCCGCTGTTCATCAACACCGGAGACAAGCTGAAAGTCGACACTCGCGACGGCAGCTACCTGGGACGGGTCAACTCCTGACCATGCCTGCTGGCAAGCCGGTAAAAGGCCGGCACCAGGCCCGTAAGCGCGCTGTCGACGTGCTCTTCGAGGCCGAGGCCCGGGGGCTGACCCCGGCGCAGGGCGCGGAGCTGCGGACCGCGCTGGCCAGTGAGCAGCCCGACGTGTCGCCCCTGCATCCTTACACCGTCACGGTGGCGCGCGGGGTCACCGAGCACGCCGCCCACATCGATGACCTGATCACCTCGCATCTGCAGGGCTGGACACTGGAACGGCTGCCGGCGGTGGACCGGGCGATTCTGCGGGTGGCGATCTGGGAGTTGCTGCACGCCGACGACGTGCCGGAGCCGGTCGCCGTCGACGAGGCGGTGAAGTTGGCCAAGGAGCTGTCCACCGACGACTCACCCGGATTCGTCAACGGCGTGCTGGGCCAGGTGATGCTGGTGACGCCGCAGTTGCGGGCGGCTTCGCTGGCGGTACGGGGGGCCACGGCGCCGCTGGACGCCGGTGCGGACGGCGGCGACGAGGCGGACTCGGACTCAGCGGACTGAACCCGCCCCGTCCCGAACCGACTCAGGCCACACTGACCCTATGGTCGAGGGCTGGGACGCACCGAATCGAAGACTGCGAGTATCGGCGTTGGCTGCGGTGGCCAATCCGTCGTATTCGCGCGTGGACACCTGGAACCTGCTCGACGACGCCTGCCGGCAACTGGCCGAGGCCAGCCGAGCCGGCCTGGACACCACCCATGAAGCCGCGCGGGTAAAGCGACTGCTCGACCGGCTCGGCGCCTACGAGCGGTACTGGCTGTTTCCCGGGGCGGCGAACCTGGCGACTTTTCGCGCCCACCTGGAGTCGATGGCCACGGTGTCGCTGACCGAGCGGGTGTCGCTGGTGGTGCGGCTGCTGTCGGACTACGGCGACCGGGCGGCGCTGTTCGATCTCGGTTCGCCGCTGTCGGACCAGGAACTGGTGGCCAAGGCCCGCCAGCAGCAGTTCTACACGGTGCTGCTGGCCGACGACTCGCCGCCGGATGTGCCGGAGAGCCTGGTGGAAAGCCTGCGCCGGCTGCGCAACCCCGACGACGATGTGCAGATCGAACTGCTGGTGGTCTCCAGCGTCGAGGACGCCGTCACCGCTGTCGCGCTCAACGGCGAGATCCAGGCCGCGATCGTGCGGCACGACCTGCCGCTGCGGTCACGAGACCGGGTGCCGCTGATGACCACCCTGCTGGGCGCCGATGACGACCCGACGGCCATCGACTGCGCCCGCGACGCCATCGAATGCGGTGAGTGGATGCGCCTGTTGCGGCCGCACATCGATCTGTACCTGCTCACCGACGAGTCGATCGCCGCCGACACCGAACACGAACCGGACGTCTATGACCGGACCTTCTACCGGCTCAACGACGTCACCGACCTGCACAGCACCGTGCTGGCCGGCATCCGGAAGCGCTACGCCACACCGTTTTTCGATGCGCTGCGCGCCTACGCCTCGGAGCCGGTGGGGCAGTTCCACGCGCTGCCGGTCGCACGTGGGGCCAGCATCTTCAACTCGCGATCGCTGCAGGACATGGGAGAGTTCTACGGCCGCAACATCTTTATGGCTGAGACCTCCTCCACCTCCGGCGGTCTCGACTCGTTGCTCGATCCGCACGGCACCATCCGGGTGGCGATGAACAAGGCTGCCAAGACCTGGAACGCCGACCACACCTACTTCGTCACCAACGGGACCTCGACGGCCAACAAGATCGTGGTACAGGCACTGACCCGGCCTGGGGACATCGTGCTCATCGACCGCAACTGCCACAAGTCGCATCATTACGGGCTGGTGCTCGCCGGGGCGTATCCGCTGTATCTGGACGCCTACCCGCTGGCGCCGTACGCGATCTACGGGGCGGTCGCATTGCGCACCATCAAGCGTGCCCTGTTGGACCTGGAGGCTGCCGGACAGCTGCACCGGGTGCGGATGCTGTTGCTGACCAACTGCACCTTTGACGGCGTCGTCTACAACCCCCGCCGGGTCATGGAGGAGATCCTGGCGATCAAGCCCGACATCTGTTTTCTGTGGGATGAGGCGTGGTACGCGTTTGCGACCGCGGTGCCGTGGGCCCGGCAACGCACTGCGATGGTCGCCGCCGAGGGCCTGGAGGCCAAATTGGGCTCGGCGCACTACGCCCAGGAATACCAGGCCTGGCACGACAGCATGGAAGGCATCGATCGCGACCAGTGGAGCGAGCACCGGTTGCTGCCGCACCCGTCGGCGCGGGTGCGGGTGTATGCGACCCACTCGACCCACAAGTCGCTGTCGGCGCTGCGGCAGGCGTCGATGATCCACGTCCGGGATCAGGACTTCAACGCGCTGGTCCGCGAGTCGTTCACCGAGGCGTTCTTGACCCACACGTCTACCTCGCCGAACCAGCAGCTGCTCGCCTCCTTGGACCTGGCCCGCCGACAGGTGGACATCGAGGGCTTCGACATGGTCCGGCGGGTCTACGACATGGCCTTGGTGTTCCGCCACCGGGTTCGCAAAGACCAGTTGATCAGCAAGTGGTTCCACATCCTCGACGAGAGCGACCTGGTGCCCGATCGTTTCCGGGAATCGACGGTCAGTTCCTACCGGCAGGTGCGTCAGGGGGCGCTGGCGGAATGGAACGAGGCCTGGCGGTCCGATGAATTCGTGCTCGACCCCACCCGGGTGACCCTCTACGTCGGGAAGACCGGGATGACCGGCTACGACTTCCGCGAGCGAATTCTCATGCAGCAGTACGGCATTCAAATAAACAAGACGTCCATCAACTCGGTGCTGCTGATCTTCACCATCGGCGTCACCTGGTCCAGCGTGCACTACCTGCTCGACGCGCTGCGCCGGGTCGCCGGCGACCTGGACCGGGCGTGGAACGCGGCCAGCACCGATGATCGCGCGCTGCAGCGCCGGCGGGTCGTCGAGATCACCGAGGATCTGCCCCCGCTGCCGGACTTCAGTGCGTTCGCGCCGGAGTTTCGTCCCGGCGGCACCAGCCCGATCGGCGACATGCGTTCGGCGTTCTACGGCGGTTACGAAGAGGCCGACCGCGAGCACGTGTTGCTGGGCGATGCCGGCCGCCGCGTCGCCGACGGTAAGACCCTGGTCTCCACCACGTTCGTCGTGCCGTACCCGCCCGGCTTCCCGGTGCTGGTTCCCGGTCAGGTGATCTCCAAGGAGATCCTGTACTTCCTGGCCGAACTCGACGTCAAAGAGATTCACGGCTACAACCCGGAGTTGGGGTTGGCGGTGTTCACCCCCGAGGCGCTGGCCCGCTACGGGCCGGCCCGCGATGTCGGCGACCAGCCTCACCGTCAATGACACCGACGGTGCGCGCGCATGCGCGTCGGGCGTTGCGACAAGCGGCCGGGTCACTACGCTGACTCGGCATGGCCACGTCGGAAGCAGTTGGCGGGTCGGGCGGCAATCCCCGGCTGTCCGTGCCGGACTGGGTGCAGGCCGGCTTTCGGATTCTGGCCGAGGACGGCGTCAAGGCGCTGACCATCGACCGGCTCTGCAAGCGGCTCGGGGTCACCAAGGGCAGCTTCTACTGGCATTTCGCCGACATGAAGGCCTACCGTCAGGCGCTGGTCGAGACCTGGGCCGCGGTACGCGACGCCGACCGCGGCGACTTCGATGCGCTGGCGGAACTGCCGCCGCGTGAACGACTCTCGCGCATGATGACCGCGCTGGTGGGCCCCGACCACTGGATGCTGGAACGGGCGATGCGGGAATGGGCGCGAACCGAGGACAGCGTCGCGGCCGCGGTGCGCAGCTCGGATCGGCGGGTGCTCGCAGCGGTCCGGCAGGCGTTTCTCGACGACGGCTTCGACGCCGACGAGGCCGACATGCGTGCCAACGCCACCTTCGCCGCGGGAATCGGGTTTCTGCATCTGGCGCCTAGGGCGCCGAGTCCACGAGCGGCGGGCCGGCGGGATCAGTTTCTGGACGTCATGCTGCGGCACTGACTCCATACCAAAAGGTATGGTACGGTCCGGGCATGGCAATCACGACGGCACCGGTGGTGACCGAGGAATTCATCTCCCGACTGGCCCAGCGCGCCGCCGAGGCCGAAGAGCTGCGCCGACTTCCCGCGGCCACCGTCGAGGACTTCCACGAGTCCGGGCTGGCCCGCCTGCTCCTGCCGGCACGCTACGGCGGGTGCCAGGCCGAGTTCCCCGCGATCCTCGACCCGGTCCGGCGGATGGCGCACGGCTGCGCGTCTAGCGCCTGGACGCTCGGGTTCTACGTGCTGCACAACTGGATGCTGGCGCTCTTCGGCGAGCAGGCCCAAGACGAGGTGTTCGCCTCCGGGCCGGTGCTGTGTCCGGCGCCGCTGGCGCCCACCGGGCGCGGCGTGCCCGACGGTGACGGCATCCGGCTGTCCGGGCGATGGTCCTGGGCGACCGGGGTGGCCGACGCCGACTGGATCATGGTCGGAGCGATCTGCGGACCCGACGATGCGCCCTACCCGGCGCTGGTGTTGCTGCCGGCGAGCGACATCCGCGTCGAGGACGTGTGGCACACCGCGGGCATGCGGGCCACCGGTTCGAACGACGTCGTCATCGAGGACGTGTTCGTCCCGTCGCACCGGCTGGTCACGGTCGTCGACATCTACTCCGGCACCGCCCCCGGTGCCGAGCTGCACGACGCCTCGGCGTACCGGTGGCCGATGGTTCCGGCGCTGGCCCTGGTCGCCGCGATGCCCGCCCTCGGGTCGGCGGAGTGGGTCGCCGACCTGTTCGCCGAACGCTTGGCCGGCCGGGTCCTGGCCTATTCCGGTGTCGCGCAGAAGAATCAGCCGGCCGCCCAGATCCGCCTCGGCGATGCACGGGTTCGGCTGCGCGCCCTGCGCGGCCTGCTCGACGACACCGTGGGCCGGATCCAAGACGCGGTGGACGCCCGGGAGCGCATCGGTCGTCCCGCACGCGCCGACGCCCGGGCGGCCGCCGCCCATATCGTGCACGAATCCCGCGCCGTGATCGCCGATCTGCTCGAAGCGTCCGGAGCCAGTGCGCAGTTCGTGACCAACCCGCTGCAGCGCGCCAAACGCGACGTCGACGTGATCTGCGGGCACGTAGTCTTCGACTACGACGTGGCACGCGAGTTGTCGGGAGCACTCGAGGTCGGCGTGAAGATCTCACCGATCTCGATGATCTGACCGACCCGAAGGACAGGCATGAAAACTCTGTGGGTGGAGGCGAGCCCGAAGCAGGAGCATTCGCTGTCTTCGGCGCTGACCCAGGCGTTCCTGGACGCCGCGCCCGCGGCAGCGGTCGGCGACGTCGAACGGTTCTCGGTGTGGACCGACGAGATGCTGGTGTTCGGGCGCGAGGCCGCGTTCGCCAAATTCGCCCCGCTCTACGGCGAACGCCGAACCCCCGAGCAGAAGCAGATCTGGTCGGACGTGCTGGCCGAGATCGAGCGGGTGCGCTCGTTCGATCGGCTGGTGGTGTCCTCGCCGATGTGGAATTGGCATGTGCCGCACGCACTGAAGGCCTGGATCGACGTCATCGTGCAGCCGATTGCGAGCTTCACCCTCAACGAGCGCGGCGAGCACGTGGGCACGTTGGGGGAGGGCAAGCCGCTGCACCTGATCTTGACCCGCTCCAGCGCCTACGACGGCGACCGCGCGGATCTGCAGGACTTTCAGCGCCCGTACCTTGAGTACGTGTTCACCATGCTGGGCTACAACGTGTCGACCCTGGTCTTCGAGCCCACCACGCGCTGGACCGCCGAAGAGCGCGCACAGATGCGCGACGCCGCACTGGAGAGGGCCCGCCTCGCGGGTGCGGATCTCTAGGACAGGGCGGCGTAGGTCCGGCGGACGAACTTCGGCTGCGCCACGCGCAGCTTGGCGATCGAGGTGTTGCCGGCGACTGCGGTAGCCATGTCGGCGGTCAGGGTCGGGGAGTTCTGGACCAGGTAGATCAGGATCAGGTCTTCGTCCGGATCCGCCTGCCACCAGGTGCCGTAGGCGCCCGGCCAGCCGAACGCTCCCGCACCACCCGGCCCGAACAGCGCTTGGGACTTCGCCGGGTCGGTCACCACCGACAGGTTGAGCCCGAACCCGCGCCCGACCCAGAACGGGGCCCCCAGGAACGGTTGCCGCTTCTGATCGTCGGTGAGACGGTCGGCGCGCATGGCCCGCGCCGATTCCGCGGAGAGCACCCGGGTGCCGTCGAACATGCCGTCGGCCAACAGCATCCGAGCGAAAGCCAGGTAGTCGTCGGCGGTGGACATCAAACCGCCCCCGGCGTTGGGAAACGCCGGCATCGTGATCGGCACCGGCCCCATCGCGTCATCGCGCAGCGTGTCACCGTCGACGCGGTACATGGTGGCACTGCGCCGCCGTGCCTCCGGCGTGACACAGAAACCGGTGTCGGTCATTCCCAACGGACCCAGGATCCGTTCCTCGATCACCTGGGGCAGTGGCCTGCCCTCGATCCGCGACAGCAGCACGCCCAGCACATCGGTGCCGTGGCCGTAGGTGACCCGCTCACCGGGCTGATCCACCAGGGGAAGCGCTGCCAGCGCGGTCAGCCAGGCCTCGGGCCCGCGCCCGAAGGGCAGCCGCTGGTACTCCCGCGCGATCGGGCCGGACACGGAGAATCCGTAGCCGATGCCGCAGCGGTGCGTCATCAGGTCCTCGACGGTCAGTGCCCGCCGTGCCGCGGTGGTGGATTCCAGCGAGCCGGTCGGGTCGACCAGCACCCGTGGCGCGGCGAACTCCGGCAACCAGTGTGCGATCGGGTCGGAAAGCCGCAGCCGGCCCTCATCGACTAGGGTCATCGCGGCGGCGACGGTGATCGGCTTGGTCATGGAGGCGATCCGGAAGATCGTGTCGCGCGTCATCGGCAGGCGGGCGCCGACATCGCGATGGCCGATCTCGTTGACCTGCAGCACCGAGCCGCGCTGCCAGACCAGCGTCACCACCCCGGCGAGCAGGCCGGTGTCGCAGGCCTCGCGCAGCGGCGCCTGATTGGGGTCGAGATTCACCCGGTCAGGTTAGCGGTTCCCCACCACTGGCCCCCACTACTGCACTACTGCGCGGGCGTGCGTGTTTGTACCCAACACGCCGTCATTGCGCGTACCTCCGCGCACGCTCGCCGGGGGTTTCTCGCCGGGGTTTCTCGCCGGGGGGTTGCTAGGTCACCAGCCGTGCCGCTCCCGGTCGATGTCCTCCTGACGGCGCTCCCAGGTGTCCTCGGTGCTCGCCGTGCCCCCGCCGGGGTCGCAGGTCGGTTGCTCCCCGCGCAGCACATGCCATCGCGAGTCCGCGTCGACGTTGCCGTTGGCGTGCTGGACGACGTGCTGCCTGCCCCGGTGCAGGCAGGACACGGCCTGCGCCTGCGGGGCCGGCATCAGCGCCAGCCCGCCGGCGATCAGCACCAGGGCGGCGGTTGCTCTCATTGACGGTTCTCTTTTCGCCGGGGGCCTCGATCGTACGAATCGGCCGGCCGTGGACCCGGGTCGGTATCGGTGTTGCGCTCTGCCTCCGTGGTGCGCGGTTACCGTCCGAGGGGACAGGCTGTTACCCTCGGAATCCGAGATTGCGGCGACGCAGTCTCCACAAAGCCCCTTTAATGATCCGTCCTGTGAGGCGGAGAAGGAGGTCCCGCGGTTTCGCATGGGCGCTGCCGGTAATTCCAGCACCGACCGGGAACTGATGTCCTCGGCGGATGTAGGTCGCACGGTTTCTCGTATCGCACATCAGATCATCGAGAAGACGGCTTTAGACGACCCCGACAGAGCCGATGCCCCGCGTGTCGTGCTGTTGGGTATCCCCACCCGCGGTGTCACCCTGGCCCAGCGATTGGCCGCCAAGATCCGCGAATTCTGCGGTGTCGAAGTCGGGCATGGTGCGCTGGACATCACCTTGTACCGCGACGACCTGATGCGTCAGCCCCCGCGGCCCCTGGAACCCACCTCGATCCCGGCGGGCGGTATCGACGACGCGTGCGTGATCCTGGTCGACGACGTGCTCTTCGCCGGCCGGTCGGTGCGGGCGGCGCTGGACGCGCTGCGCGACGTGGGCCGGCCCCGGATCGTGCAACTGGCCGTGCTGGTGGATCGCGGCCACCGCGAACTCCCGGTCCGCGCCGACTACGTCGGCAAGAACGTGCCGACCGCCCGCAATGAAAGCGTGCACGTCCTACTGGCCGAACATGACGGTCGCGACCAGGTGGTGATTACCCGATGAGCACCAGGCATCTGCTGGCGGCCGGCGACTTGAGCCGTGATGAGGCCGTCGCGATCCTCGACGACGCCGACCGCTTCGCTCAGGCTCTGGTCGGACGTGAGGTGAAAAAGCTGCCCACCCTGCGGGGCCGCACCGTGATCACCATGTTCTACGAGAACTCCACCCGCACCCGGGTCTCCTTCGAGGTGGCGGGCAAGTGGATGAGCGCCGACGTGATCAACGTGTCCGCATCGGGATCCTCGGTCAACAAGGGGGAGTCGCTGCGCGACACCGCGTTGACCCTGCGCGCCGCCGGCGCCGACGCGCTGATCATCCGCCACCCGTCGTCGGGCGCGGCGCACCTGCTGTCGGAGTGGACCGCGGGAGCTCTGCCCGCCGGCGCGACCGGCCCGGCGGTGATCAACGCCGGCGACGGCACCCATGAGCACCCCACGCAGGCGCTGCTCGACGCGCTGACGCTGCGCCAGCGCCTCGGCGGCATCGAGGGCCGCCGCGTGGTGATCGTCGGCGACATCGTGCACAGCCGGGTGGCCCGCTCCAACGTGAGCCTGCTGTCGACGCTGGGCGCCGAGGTGGTGCTGGTGGCCCCGCCGACTCTGCTGCCGGTCGGGGTGGCGGACTGGCCGGTGACGGTCTCGCATGACTTCGACGCCGAGCTGCCGGCGGCCGACGCGGTGCTGATGCTGCGGGTGCAGGCCGAACGGATGACCGGCGGATTCTTCCCGTCGACGCGGGAGTACTCGGTGCGCTACGGATTGAGCGAGAAGCGCCGCGCGGTGCTGCCCGACCACGCGGTGGTGCTGCACCCCGGGCCGATGCTGCGCGGCATGGAGATCTCCTCGTCGGTGGCCGACTCCTCCCAATCCGCGGTGTTGCAGCAGGTTTCCAACGGGGTACATGTGCGGATGGCGGTGTTGTTCCATCTGCTGGTGGGCAGCGAATCCGCGTCGGGCACCGGATCGGTTGGAGAGGAAGCAGCGTTGTGAGCGTGCTGATTCGGGGAGTTCGGTGTTACGGCGAAGGCGACCAGGTCGACGTCCTGGTCGAAGACGGCCAGATCGCGCAGATCGGCACCGGCCTGTCCGCTTCCGGCGGAACCGAGATCATCGACGCGCCGGGACAGGTATTGCTGCCGGGCTTCGTCGACCTGCACACCCACCTGCGGGAACCGGGACGCGAATACGCCGAGGACATTGAGACCGGCTCGGCGGCCGCGGCCCTGGGCGGCTACACCGCGGTGTTCGCGATGGCCAACACCGATCCGGTGGCCGACTCGCCGGTGGTCACCGACCACGTCTGGCAGCGCGGACAGCAGATCGGCCTGGTCGACGTACACCCGGTCGGCGCCGTCACGGTCGGACTCGGCGGTACGCAGCTGACCGAGATGGGCATGATGGCCGCCGGTACCGCGGGCGTCCGGATGTTCTCCGACGACGGGGTCTGTGTGGACGACCCGCTGGTGATGCGTCGCGCGCTGGAGTATGCGACCGGACTGGGGGTGTTGATCGCCCAGCACGCCGAGGAGCCGCGGCTGACTGTCGGCTCGGTGGCCCACGAGGGACCCAACGCCGCCCGGCTGGGCCTGGCCGGCTGGCCGCGCGTCGCCGAAGAGTCGATCGTGGCCCGCGACGTGCTGCTGGCCCGCGACGCCGGCGCCCGCCTGCACGTCTGCCATGCGTCCACCGCCGGAACGGTTGAGCTACTCAAATGGGCTAAGGCTCAAGGCATCTCGGTGACCGCCGAGGTCACCCCGCACCACCTGATGCTCGACGACAGCCGACTCGCCGCCTACGACGGCCGCAACCGGGTCAACCCGCCGCTGCGCGAGGCGTCCGATACCGAGGCGCTGCGTGCGGCCTTGGCCGAGGGGGTCATCGACTGTGTCGCCACCGACCACGCCCCGCACGCCGAACACGAGAAGACCTGCGAGTTCGCCGCGGCCCGGCCCGGCATGCTCGGCCTGCAGACCGCACTGTCGGTGGTGGTGGCCACCATGGTGCAGCCCGGCCTGCTGACCTGGCGTGACGTGGCCCGGGTGATGAGTGAGCGGCCGGCGCAGATCGTCGGCCTGCCCGACCAGGGGCGCCCGCTGGAGGTGGGCGAGCCGGCCAACCTGACCGTGATCGACCCCGACACCACCTGGGTGGTCGCCGGTGCGCAGCTGGCCAGCCGCTCGGACAACACTCCCTATGAAGAGATGACTCTGCCCGCGACGGTCACGGCGACCCTGCTGCGCGGCCGGATCACCGCCCGGGACGGGAAGAGTCCGGCATGAACACCCCCACGCTGATCGGCTCGCTGATCTTCGCTGTGGTGCTGGTGGTCCTGATCGGCGTGGTGATCCGGCTGATGATGCGCGGCTGGCGCCGACGCGGCCAGCTGCAGGACGCGCTGATCGGGACACTGCCGACGGTGCCCGACACGGTGGGCTCGCCGACGGTGGCCGCCACCCGCGGGCAGTATCTCGGTTGCACGCTGGCCCCGAAGTGGAACGACCGGGTGGTGGTCGGTGACCTGGGCTATCGCACCAAGGCGGTGCTGACCCGCTACCCCGAGGGAATCATGGTGCAGCGCAGTGGCGCCCGGCCGATCTGGATCCCGGCGGACTCGGTGATCGCGGTCCGCACCGAACGCGGCATCGCCGGGCGCACGATCCCAACCCGCAGCCACGACGGGGTGCTGGCGATCCGCTGGCGATTGCCGTCGGGCACCGAGATAGACACCGGCTTCCGCGCGGACGACCGCGCAGAGCACAGCCGGTGGGTAGAAGAACAGTGAAGACGACAGATGAACGCGCCACTGAACGATGCAGTGGGGGACCCCGTCAGGGGGACGCAGCGATGAACAGGAGTGGCGCAATTGAGTAACGCGCGAGCGGTGCTGGTTCTCGAGGACGGCCGGACGTTTACCGGAACACCGTTCGGGGCGGTGGGACAGACCCTGGGTGAGGCGGTGTTCTCCACCGGGATGTCCGGCTACCAGGAGACCCTGACCGACCCCAGTTACCACCGGCAGATCGTGGTGGCCACCGCCCCGCAGATCGGCAACACCGGCTGGAACCGCGAAGACGGGGAGAGCCGCGACGAAAAGATCTGGGTGGCGGGCTATGTCGTGCGCGACCCGTCGCCGCGGGCGTCGAACTGGCGGGCCACCGGCACGCTGGAGGACGAACTGGTCCGCCAGGGCATCGTCGGTGTCGCCGGCGTCGACACCCGTACCGTGGTGCGCCACCTGCGCAATCACGGCTCGATGAAAGCCGGGGTGTTCTCCGGTGACGCCCTGGCATCCCCGGAGGAGCTGCTGACCCGGGTGCTCGAGCAGCCGTCGATGCTCGGCGCCGACCTTGCCGGGCAGGTCAGCACCGGCACGGGATACGTGGTGGAACCCGAGGGCGCACACCGGTTCACCGTGGCCGCGCTGGACCTGGGCATCAAGACCAACACGCCCCGCAATTTCGCGCGGCGCGGAATCCGCAGCCATGTACTGCCCTCATCGGTGGATTTCGCGCAGATCGCCGACCTGAAGCCGGACGGGGTGTTCCTGTCCAACGGGCCCGGGGACCCGGCCACCGCAGAGGCCACGGTCGCGTTGACCCGCGAGGTGCTGGGCGCCGGAATCCCGCTGTTCGGAATCTGTTTCGGAAACCAGATCCTGGGCCGGGCACTGGGCCTGAGCACCTACAAGATGACGTTCGGCCACCGCGGCATCAACATTCCGGTGATCGACCATGCCACCGGCCGGGTGGCGGTGACCGCGCAGAACCACGGTTTTGCGCTGGAAGGCGAAGCAGGCCAGCGCTTTGACACCGACTTCGGCCCGGCGGTGGTCAGCCACACCTGCGCCAACGACGGAGTCGTCGAGGGCGTCAAGCTCGCCGACGGCCGCGCGTTCTCGGTGCAGTACCACCCGGAGGCCGCCGCCGGACCGCACGACGCGGAATACCTGTTCGACCAGTTCGTCGACCTGATGGCAGGGGAGAAGTAATGCCGCGCCGTACCGACCTGCGCCATGTTCTGGTGATCGGCTCCGGGCCGATCGTGATCGGACAGGCCTGCGAGTTCGACTATTCGGGAACCCAGGCCTGCCGGGTGCTCAAAGCCGAAGGCCTGCAGGTGAGTCTGGTCAACTCCAATCCGGCCACCATCATGACCGACCCCGAATACGCCGACAACACCTACGTCGAGCCCATCACCTGGGAATTCGTCGAGAAGGTGCTGGCGCAGCAGGCCGAGCGCGGCAACAAGGTCGACGCGCTGCTGGCCACCCTGGGCGGGCAGACCGCGCTGAACACCGCGGTGGCCCTGCACGAGCACGGGGTGCTGGAGCGCTACGGCGTCGAGCTGATCGGCGCCGACTTCGAGGCGATCCAGCGCGGTGAGGACCGCCAGCAGTTCAAGGACATCGTCGCCAAGGTCGGTGGCGAGTCGGCGCGTTCCCGGGTCTGCTACACCATGGCCGAGGTCGAGGAGACCGTCGCCGAACTCGGGCTGCCCGTCGTCGTCCGCCCCTCTTTCACCATGGGCGGTCTGGGGTCCGGGCTGGCGGCCAGCCTGGACGAGGTGGCGCGGATGGCCGGCGACGGCCTGGCCGCCTCACCCACGGCCAACGTCTTGATCGAGGAATCCATCTACGGGTGGAAGGAATTCGAGCTCGAGCTGATGCGCGACGGCAACGACAACGTCGTCGTGGTCTGCTCGATCGAGAACGTCGACCCGATGGGCGTGCACACCGGTGACTCGGTGACGGTCGCACCGGCGATGACGCTGACCGACCGGGAATACCAGCGGATGCGCGATCTGGGCATCGCGATCCTGCGCGAGGTCGGCGTCGACACCGGCGGCTGCAACATCCAGTTCGCGGTCAACCCCAAAGACGGCCGCCTCATCGTGATCGAGATGAACCCGCGGGTGTCGCGATCCAGTGCGCTGGCGTCGAAGGCGACCGGGTTCCCGATCGCCAAGATCGCCGCCAAGCTCGCGATCGGCTACACCCTCGACGAGATCATCAACGACATCACCAAGGAGACCCCGGCCTGCTTCGAGCCGGCGCTGGACTACGTCGTGGTCAAGGCGCCGCGTTTCGCGTTCGAGAAGTTCCCCGGCGCCGACCCGCGGCTGACCACCACCATGAAGTCGGTGGGCGAGGCGATGTCGTTGGGCCGCAACTTCATCGAATCGCTCGGCAAGGTGATGCGCTCGCTGGAGACCGATCGTGCCGGGTTCTGGACCAAACCCGACCCCGAGGGCACCGTCGACGACGTGTTGGCGCGGTTGAGGGTGCCCACCGAGGGCCGGCTCTACGACATCGAGCTGGCGCTGCGGCTGGGCGCCACCGTGGAGGCGGTCGCCGAGGCCTCCGGGGTGGACCCGTGGTTCGTCGAGCAGATCAACGGCCTGGTGGCGCTGCGCTCCGAACTCGTCGACACCCCGGTGCTCGACGCGGACCTGCTGCGCCGCTGCAAATACAGCGGCCTGTCGGACCACCAGATCGCGGTGCTGCGCCCGGAACTGGCCGGTGAAGACGGTGTGCGGCTGCTGCGGGAGCGGCTGGGCATTCACCCCGTGTTCAAGACGGTCGACACCTGCGCTGCGGAATTCGAATCCAAAACGCCGTATCACTACAGCACTTTCGAGCTCGACCCCGCCGCCGAGACCGAGGTGGCGCCCCAGGACGTCAAGCCCAAGGTGCTCATCCTCGGGTCGGGGCCCAACCGGATCGGCCAGGGCATCGAGTTCGACTACAGCTGCGTGCACGCCGCGATCACGTTGAGCCAGGCCGGGTTCGAGACGGTGATGATCAACTGCAACCCCGAGACGGTGTCCACCGACTACGACACCGCCGACCGGCTCTACTTCGAACCGCTGACGTTCGAGGATGTCCTCGAGGTGTACTACGCCGAACAGCAGTCCGGGCAGGGCGGCCCCGGGGTGGTCGGCGTGATCGTTCAGCTCGGCGGGCAGACCCCCTTGCGGCTGGCCCAACGGCTGGCCGACGCCGGCGTGCCGATCGTCGGCACCAGCCCGGAAGCCATCGACCTGGCCGAGGACCGCGGCGCCTTCGGCGACGTGCTGACCACGGCCGGCCTGCCGGCGCCGCGGTACGGCACCGCGACGACGTTCGAGCAGGCCAAGCGGATTGCCGCTGACATCGGCTATCCGGTCCTGGTGCGCCCGTCGTATGTGCTGGGCGGGCGGGGCATGGAGATCGTCTATGACGAAGAGACCCTGCACGGCTACATCACCCGGGCCACCCAGCTGTCACCGGAACACCCGGTGCTGGTCGACCGGTTCCTCGAAGACGCCATCGAGATCGACGTCGACGCGCTGTGCGACGGCACCGAGGTCTACATCGGCGGCATCATGGAGCACATCGAGGAGGCCGGCATCCACTCCGGTGACTCCGCGTGTGCGTTGCCGCCGGTGACACTGGGCCGCAGCGACATCGAGAAGGTCCGGCGTGCCACCGAGGCCATCGCGCACGGCGTCGGGGTGGTGGGCCTGCTCAATGTGCAGTTCGCCCTCAAAGATGACGTGCTCTACGTCCTGGAGGCCAATCCGCGGGCCAGTCGCACCGTTCCGTTCGTGTCCAAGGCCACCGCGGTGCCGCTGGCCAAGGCGTGCGCGCGAGTCATGCTGGGCGCCACCATCGCCGAGCTGCGTTCTGAGGGCCTGCTGGCGACGACGGGGGATGGGGCCAGCGTCGGCCCGAACGCCCCCATCGCGGTCAAGGAGGCCGTGCTGCCGTTCCACCGCTTCCGGCGCGCGGACGGCACGGGTATCGACTCGCTGCTGGGCCCCGAGATGAAGTCCACCGGTGAGGTGATGGGCATCGACCGCGATTTCGGCACCGCGTTCGCCAAGAGCCAGACCGCCGCCTACGGGTCGCTGCCGGCCCAGGGTGCCGTCTTCGTGTCGGTGGCCAACCACGACAAGCGCTCCCTGGTGTTCCCGGTCAAACGGCTCGCCGACTTGGGCTTCCGGGTCCTGGCGACCGAGGGGACTGCAGAGATGCTGCGCCGCAACGGGATTCCGTGCGACGTGGTGCGCAAGAATTTCGAGGAGCCCAACGAGCAGCGCCCGGCCCTGTCCGCGGTGGACGCGATCCGGGCCGGTGAGGTGGACCTGGTGATCAACACCCCCTACGGCAATTCCGGCCCGCGGGTGGACGGTTACGAGATCCGGGCGGCAGCGGTCAGCGTGAACATCCCCTGCATCACCACCGTCCAGGGTGCGGCCGCGGCCGTGCAGGGCATCGAGGCCGGCATCCGGGGCGATATCGGGGTGCGCTCCCTGCAGGAACTGCACAGCACCCTCGGCGGGCAGTAGCGGTGCCGGGGTTCGGCGCACGCCTGGCCGACGCGACGGCGGCCCGCGGGCCGCTGTGTCTGGGCATCGACCCGCACCCCGAGCTGCTGGCCTCCTGGGGCCTGTCCGCGACACCGGACGGGCTGGCGGCGTTCAGCGAGACGTGCGTGACGGCGTTCGCCGACTTCGCCGTCGTCAAGCCGCAGGTGGCGTTCTTCGAGGCGTACGGATCGGCGGGCTTCGCCGTGCTGGAACGCACCATCGCGGCGCTGCGCGAGGCCGGTGTCCTGGTGCTTGCCGACGCCAAGCGCGGTGACATCGGCTCGACCATGGCCGCCTATGCGGCGGCCTGGGCCGGGCAGTCGCCGTTGGCCGCCGACGCGGTGACCGCCTCGCCCTACCTGGGCTTCGGGTCGTTGCAGCCGTTGTTGGAGACGGCCGCGCAGCATCGGCGGGGAGTGTTCGTCTTAGCGGCCACCTCCAACCCGGAGGGCGCGAGCGTGCAGCGAGCGCAGGACGCGGACGGGCGCACCGTGGCGCAGGCGATCGTCGACGCTGCCGCGGAGGCCAATCGGGCCGAGGGCGCGGCGGGACTGGGCTCCATCGGGGTCGTGGTGGGTGCCACGCTGCGTGAGGTGCCCGATTTGAGCGCCTTGGGGGGTCCGGTGCTGGTGCCGGGCATCGGGGCCCAGGGCGGGCGTCCAGAGGCCCTTGCCGGGCTCGGAGGGGCCCCTGCGGGCACCTTGCTGCCGGCGGTCTCGCGCGAGGTGCTGCGGGCGGGCCCGGACGCCGGTGCGCTGCGCGCCGCGGCCGAGCGGCTGCGCGATGCCGTGGCCTACCTGGCCGCTGCTCAATAGTTCCTGCCCGCGGGGCCGATGAGGCCACAATTCCCGGCTATTTCTACCGCGGCGGCATCGCGGCGAAAATATTCCCAGTCATGTCCCCGGAAAGCCCCCCGGGTGGGCCGTCTACCTGGCCGGACCGGTGCGCGGCTGACCCACTGCGGCCGTTTCCCGACACAATCTCCTGAATTGTTGCTGTCAATCTGTCAGGTGGCAGTTTTCGGGGTTATCTCGGTGCCATTCGGGCCTTCGCAGAAACACAATGCGGGATTATCGGCCGACGAATCCGCGAGCATCCCGCCGCTCGTCAGCCGGGGTGCCGAGCGGCGCGCGGGACACGCTACGGGCTGTGGTGTCGGGCGTTCGACGCCGCACTCGACACGCCCGACACGCCGCGAGCTGGAAGTCGCCGGCCCGAATGGCCGGTCCACACCTCGAAGGCCGCTGCCGCGCCCGTGGCGCGGGCGCCCCATCCAGCCGGCGGGCAGAGGCAAAAGGCTAGTTCAGAGCTGCTTTTGGGGTCCGGCGGTCCGGGACTGTGGCTCGCCCGGGAACGCCAGACCGATCGTGGCGGACTCGCCTGGGACGGCGGCGCACCCAAACCCCATACGCTGGGCATTTGTAGCCGTAAACGGGGGGGTGGGGTTAGATTTCGTCAGACGGCGTGGGTACGGTCGTCGTCTCTGGCCGAAGTACCTGGCCGGGACAAGGAAAACATCGACGACGTCGATGATGACGAGACGGAGGAATCGTGGCCCTTCCCCAGTTGACCGACGAGCAGCGCGCCGCCGCGTTGGAGAAGGCGGCGGCCGCGCGTCGGGCCCGAGCGGAGCTCAAGGACCGGCTGAAGCGTGGCGGCACCAATCTCAAGCAGGTGCTCAAGGACGCCGAGACCGACGAGGTCCTCGGCAAGATGAAGGTGTCTGCACTGCTCGAGGCCCTGCCGAAGGTCGGCAAGGTCAAGGCGCAGGAGATCATGACCGAGCTGGAGATCGCCCCCACCCGCCGGCTGCGCGGCCTGGGCGACCGGCAGCGCAAGGCGCTGCTGGAGAAGTTCGACTTCTCCTGACCCGGCAGTGACTACCGGTGGAGGACCGGACAGCGGGCACGCGGGACGCGTCGTAGTGCTGTCCGGTCCATCCGCGGTCGGTAAGTCGAGCGTGGTCCGGTGCCTGCGCGAGCGGGTACCGGACCTGTATTTCAGTGTGTCGGCCACCACCCGGGCTCCCAGGCCCGGGGAGGTGGACGGCGTCGACTACCGATTTGTTTCGCCGGCGGAGTTCGACCGGCTCATCGAGAAAAACGAACTGCTGGAGTGGGCAGACATCCACGGCGGGCTGCAGCGCTCAGGTACCCCGGCGGCGCCCGTGATCGACGCCACCCGTGCCGGCCGGCCCGTTCTGATCGAGGTCGATCTGGCCGGAGCCCGGGCCATCAAGAAGGCGCTGCCGGAGGTGCTGACGGTGTTTCTGGCGCCGCCGGACTGGGAGACGCTGCAGGCCAGACTGGCCGGTCGGGGCACCGAATCGGAAGAGGTCATGCAACGCCGACTGGCCACCGCGCGTACGGAGTTGGCGGCGCAGGGAGACTTCGACGTGGTCGTGGTCAACAGTCGATTGGAAACAGCCTGCTCAGAATTGGTATCCTTGCTGGTGAACACCGCACCGGGCGCGGCCTGATTTACCCGGACGACAACCAGCAGGCGCGAACCGCCCCAGCCCAAGAGCTTCAGGAGATTGTCTTAAGTGAGTACTTCGCAGACCGGCTCGGCCGTGGCGACCGACGCTGACGAGTTCGACCCGGCGTTGATCGGCGGTTACGACACGCCTCTCGGCATCACCAACCCGCCCATCGACGAGCTCCTGCAGCGGGCCTCGAGCAAATACGCGTTGGTGATCTACGCGGCCAAGCGGGCGCGCCAGATCAACGACTACTACAACCAGCTCGGTGAGGGCATCCTCGAATACGTCGGGCCGCTGGTCGAGCCCGGCCTGCAGGAGAAGCCGCTGTCGATCGCGCTGCGCGAGATCCACGGCGACCTGCTCGAATACACCGAAGGCGAGTAGCCGAGCCGGGCAGGACGGGTCGTAGCCGGTGGGCCAGAAACGGGTCGTCGTCGGGGTCTCCGGGGGCATCGCCGCATACAAGGCGTGCACCGTGGTCCGGCAGCTGGCCGAGGCCGGGCATTCGGTTCGGGTCGTCCCGACCGAGTCCGCGCTGCGGTTCGTCGGGGCAGCAACCTTCGAGGCGCTGTCGGGCCAGCCGGTCGACACCGGGGTGTTCGACGACGTACCCCGCGTGCCCCACGTGGCGATCGGTCAGCAGGCTGACTTGGTGGTGGTGGCACCGGCCACCGCCGACCTGCTGGCACGCGCCGTCGCCGGCCGCGCCGACGACCTGCTGACCGCCACCCTGCTCACGGCACGCTGCCCGGTGCTGTTCGCCCCGGCCATGCACACCGAGATGTGGCAGCATCCGGCCACCGTCGCCAATGTGGCGACGCTGCGCGAACGCGGCGCGGTCGTTCTTGAGCCCGCATCGGGCCGGCTGACCGGCGCCGACACCGGCCCGGGCCGGCTGCCCGAGGCCGAAGAGATCAACACCTTCGCGTCGCTGCTGCTGGAGCGGGCCGACGCGCTGCCCTACGACCTGGCCGGGCAGAAGGTCCTGGTGACCGCGGGAGGCACCCGCGAGCCGATCGACCCGGTCCGCTTCATCGGCAACCGCAGTTCCGGCAAGCAGGGCTACGCGGTGGCCCGGGTGGCGGCACAGCGGGGTGCCGAGGTCACCCTGATCGCCGCGCACACAGCGGGGCTGATCGATCCGGCCGGAGTGCATGTGGTCCATGTCAGCTCGGCCCAACAGCTACACGATGCGGTGTCCAAGCACGCCCCCGAGGCGCATGTGCTGGTGATGGCCGCCGCCGTCGCCGACTTCCGCCCCGTCCGGGTGGCGCAGGCCAAGATCAAGAAGGGGCCGGGGGAGCACGACCAGGCCCCCACGATCGATCTGGTCCGCAATGAGGACGTGCTGGCCGGCGCGGTACGTGCCCGCGCCGATGGGCAGCTGCCCCATATGCGGGCCATCGTCGGCTTTGCCGCGGAGACCGGTGATGAGAACGGCGATGTGCTGTTCCATGCCCGGGCGAAGCTGCGCCGCAAGGGCTGTGACCTGTTGGTGGTCAACGCGGTCGGGGACGGTCGGGCGTTCGAGGTCGACCACAACGACGGATGGTTGCTGACCTCCGACGGTACCGAGTCCGCCCTGGAGTCGGGCTCCAAGACGCTGATGGCCAGCCGCATCGTGGACGCCATCGTCGCGTTCCTCGACAGCAACGGCGAATAGCCGGTCAAGCCGTCGTGCCGGCGTCGGCCGCGGATCACGTCGTTGACCGCGCATCGCCTCTGGGCTAACTTTCAGATCGTAAGTTAGTCGAGAGGGGTCGGGTATGGATGATCGTCGCTACGTGGTGATCGGCGGTGGCCTGGCAGGGCTGGCCGCAGCGGTCTGGTTGGCCGAGGCCGGTAAGAAGGTGACCCTGCTGGAGCGGCGCGGCCGCCTCGGGGGACGCACCCAGGCGATGCAGGTACAGGGCATCGCGGACCTCGCGGACAACGGACAGCACGTGATCGCCAGCGGCTACGATCACCTGTTTCGCTATCTGACCAGTGTCGGAACCCGATCGATGGTCGAATTTCCGACCGGGGGCACGCTGCGTTGGCCCGGCGGGTCCACCACCGCGTTGGTGACCCGCGGACTGGGTGCGGTGCGGACGCTGTTCGGCCCGCACCCCGATGCGAGCCTGTTCGAGCGGTTGCGCACCGCTGCGGCGACCCTGCGGCTGACCGGTGAGGCGCTGTTCCAGCCCGCCGATCTGCCTGATCTCAGCACCGACCAGTGGCTCCGCCGCGTCGGGATGCCCGCCCGGGCCCGGGAGGCGGTGTGGGACTGGCTGGCGCTCGGCATCGCCGCTGAGCCGGTGGACCGGGGTTCGGCCAAAGTCTTCGCCGACGTCCTTGCCACCGGCATCCGGCTCGGGTTGCGCCACCGCAGCGCGGTGACGATCGGCTACCCCACCACCGATCTCGACACGCTCTACATCTCCGGCGCGCTCGCCGTCTTCGACCGGCATGGCGTGGACGTGCGCTACCGGGCAGTTGCGCGGCGAATCGTGGTGGAGAACAACGCTGTTCGCGCCGTGCAGTTGGCAGACGGCAGCGAGGTGGCGGCCGATGCAGTGGTGTGCGCGGTGCCCAACTCCAACATCGCCGGCCTGTTCGACGATCTGCCCGAGCACGCCGAGATCTACGCCGCGGCAGAAAAGCTGCATTACACGCCGATCGTCAGCACCAACCTGTACTTGGACCGGCCGTTGGGCACCGAGGCGGCGATGGAATCGCTGATCGGGGGTACGGGCGTCATCGACGAGGTGTTCGACCGGCAGCGGATGCAGCGCCGCGATCCCAATGGCGCCTGGCTGTATTGCCTGACCACCAGCGGCGCCTACGAGCAGATTCACCGCACCAACGAGCAGATCGTGGACGAGCAGATGGACATGCTGCGCCGCTACTATCCGGCCGCGGCCGAGGCCAACGTGGTGGCCGCACAGGTGGTCAAAATGCCCAAGGCCACCTTCTCGCAGGTGGTGGGCACCGACGGACTGCGGCCGGATCAGCGGACGTCGGTGCCGAGCCTGGTGCTCGCCGGAGACTGGACCCGCACCGATTGGTCGGCGACCATGGAGAGCGCCGCGCAGAGCGCTGCCCGCGCCGTCGAACTACTACTCCAGTTGCCGGAATCGACGTGAGCACCCAGCCAGAGCCGAAGCGGCGGATGTCGGCGCAGGCGCGACGGACGCAGTTGCTCGACTACGCCCGCGACATCGTCGCCGCCGAGGGTTATGCCGCGGTGACCATCGAACGGGTGGCCCGTGCCGCGCAGGTCACCCGGACGGTGGTGTATCAGAACTTCGGTGATCTGGCCGGACTCATGACAGCGCTGCTGGACCGCGAATCGGCGATCGCGTTCGCCGGGATGCGCAGTGTCGAGGGGCCGCTCGGCGACGACCCGGACGCGATCGGGCGCGGCATCCTGGCGTATCTGCATGCGGCGCCCACCAGTTGGCGCATCATCCTCAGCCCTCCCGCCGGTGCCCCGCCGCAGGTGAAAGCGCGTACCGAGGCTGGCCGTCGCTATGCCCGAACCATCGCCGCGGGGCGGCTGTCCGGGCTGGCGGGCCACCCGATCGACGCCGACGGAGTGACGACGCGGCTGTTGTTGTCCGCACTGGAAGAACTGGCGCTGCTGCATCTCACCGATCCGCAAGCTCACCCGGACGAACTGGTGCTGACTTATCTGCGGTCACTGGTCGCCTGGGCGGTCCGGGTCGAAACGGCGACACCGGCGGCGGGACGGTAGAGTGGGCGCTCGCAGGGCCGAGTCGTTCAGGTTTCTCGTCGTGGGGGATGTTGTCGAGGAATGGACGCAGGGCAGCACAGCCACTACCCGGCCCTTGGTACCGGGCGATGCGCACCGGGCTGCCAGGCTCGCCCGAGGACTGCAAAGCTATATTTGCCCGAGCTAACTTTTGGATCCATTACCCGGAAGGCGACATTGTGAGCGAAAAGGGACGGCTGTTCACCAGTGAGTCGGTGACGGAGGGCCACCCCGACAAGATCTGTGACGCCATCAGCGACTCAGTGCTCGACGCTCTGCTCGCCGATGACCCCCGTTCACGTGTTGCGGTGGAAACCCTGGTCACCACCGGCCAGGTGCACGTGGTCGGTGAGGTGACGACCAACGCCCGTGAAGCGTTCGCCAACATCACCAACACGGTGCGCGAGCGCATCCTGGAGATCGGCTACGACTCTTCGGAGAAGGGCTTCGACGGCGCCAGCTGCGGCGTCAACATCGGGATCGGGGCACAGTCGCCGGACATCGCTCAGGGCGTCGACACCGCGCATGAAGCGCGTGTCGAGGGCGCGGCCGACCCGCTGGACTCCCAAGGCGCCGGCGACCAGGGTCTGATGTTCGGCTACGCGATCGCCGACACCCCGGAACTGATGCCGCTGCCCATCGCGCTGGCCCACCGGCTGTCGCGTCGGCTGACCGAGGTCCGCAAGAACGGCACGCTGGACTACCTGCGCCCCGACGGCAAGACCCAGGTCACCATCGAGTACGAAGACGACGTCCCGGTCCGGCTGGACACCGTGGTGATCTCCACCCAGCACGCCGAGGGTATTGACCTGGTCAACACCCTGGACCCGGATCTGCGGGAACACGTCATCAAAACGGTGCTCGACGAGCTCGCCCACGAGACGCTGGACTCCTCGTCGACGCGCGTGCTGATCAACCCGACCGGCAACTTCGTCGTCGGTGGGCCGATGGGCGACGCCGGCCTGACCGGACGCAAGATCATCGTCGACACCTACGGCGGCTGGGCCCGCCACGGCGGCGGCGCCTTCTCCGGCAAGGACCCGTCGAAGGTGGACCGCTCGGCCGCCTACGCGATGCGCTGGGTTGCCAAGAACATCGTCGCCGCGGGCTTGGCGCAGCGCGTCGAGGTCCAGGTGGCCTATGCCATCGGCAAGGCCGCGCCGGTCGGACTGTTCATCGAGACCTTCGGCACCGCCACCGTCGACCCGGTCAAGATCGAGAAGATCGTGCCCGAGGTCTTCGACCTGCGCCCGGGCGCGATCGTGCGTGACCTGGACCTGCTGCGTCCGATCTACGCACCCACCGCGGCCTACGGGCACTTCGGCCGCACCGACATCGAGCTGCCGTGGGAGCAGCTGGACAAGGTCGACGACCTCAAGCGCGCCATCTGATCCGGTTCCCACGCCGAGCAGACGCCAAAGCCCCCATTTCGGACCGAAATTGGGGGCTTTCGCGTCTGCTCGCGGTGGTAAAAGGCGGTGAAACTCAGGCGCTGAACCGGTAGTCGTCCAGGTCGAAGCTGCGGCTGCGCCAGTAGGCCTCCACCGTGGTGGCGGGCCGCAGCGGGACATCGCCGTTCTTGTCGAAGTAGTAGCTGTTGGCCGCCTCGCAGCTGTCCTGCCAGAACACCTGCCGGTGCCGCTTGCGCATCATCTCGTCGAAGTAGCGGGCGTTGGCCGCCTCGGAGATCTCGATCCGGGTCGCCCCGCGTTGGCGGGCGCTCTTGAGGCACCGCACGATGTGATGGCTCTGCGCTTCGACCAGCGCGAAGTACGACGACCCGACGTAGCCGTACGGGCCGAACACGCTGAACAGGTTCGGGAAGCCGGGAATGCTGACCCCCTCGTAGGCCTGCAGCCGATGTTCGTCCCAGAACTGGGCCAGAGTCTGGCCCCCGGCCCCGGTGACGGCGAACGTGGGGATGTTGTCGCTGTCCATCACCTTGAACCCGGTGGCCAGGATCAGCACGTCGACCTCGTGGGACGTCCCATCGGCGGTGACGACGCCGGTGGGCGTGATCCGGTCGATGGGGTCGACCACCAGCGCAACGTTGTCGCGGTTGAACGTCGACAGGTAGGTGTTGTGGAAGCCGGGGCGCTTGCAGCCGACGGCGTAGCGGGGAGTGAGCTGCTTGCGCAGTTCCGGGTCGTGCACCTGTTGTCGCAGATAGGCCCGCCCGGCGGCCTCCATCCGCTTGGCCACCGGAAACACCGTGAAGTACTGCGCCGCGATGGGGAAGGTCGCCTCGACGAAGGCCTGACTGACCAGCCGCTGCAGGGACTTGCCGCCGGGAATCCGCATCGCCCAGCGGATCGGAGGCGGCAGCGGCACATCGAATTTCGGGAAACACCAGATCGGTGTCCGCTGAAACACGGTGAGGGAGGAGACCTTCGGTGCGATCTCGGGGATCACCTGCACCGCAGAGGCTCCGGTCCCGATCACCGCCACGCGCTTACCGGTCAGATCTTGCGCATGGTCCCAGCGTGCGGTGTGGATCCTCACCCCGGCGAACGTGTCGACGCCGGCGATGTCAGGCATGTTCGGGGTGGTCAGCACCCCGCTGGCATTGATCAGGTACCGGGCCGTGATGACACCCGCCGAACCGCTGTGCCTGTGCGGCGGTTCCAGCTTCGCCTCTCCTTCGTCGAGCCTCGCTGAACCGCTGTGCCCGTGCGGCGGTTCCAGCTTCGCCTCTCCTTCGTCGAGCCTCGCTGAACCGCTGTGCCTGTGCGGCGGTTCCAGCTTCGCCTCTCCTTCGTCGAGCCTCGCTGAACCGCCGGATTCAATCTGCACCCGCCAGCAGTCGTGCTCCTCATCGAATTCCGCGGCAAGCACCATGGTGGAGAACCGGATTCGCGAGCGCAGGCCGTACTTGTCGACGCAGTGCTCGGCGTAGGCCTTCAGCTCCTCGCCCGGCGCATACGTGCGCGACCAGTCCGCGCTCTGCTCGAATGAGAACTGGTAGGAGAAGGACGGGATGTCCACGGCGATACCCGGATAGGTGTTCCAGTGCCAGGTGCCACCCACCCCGTCGCCGGCCTCGATGATCACAAAGTCCGACATGTCGGCACGGTCGAGGCTGATCGCCGCTCCGATGCCGGAGAAGCCTGCGCCGACGATCAGTATCTCGTGGTCGGGTTGCTGGCTCACGAGGTCGACGGTAGACCGCACACCGGGGGACCGGGGTCGTCTTACGGCAAATCCTGTGCTTCCGGCAGGCGCCACGGCGGATTCCGGCGGGCCTCGCCGGCGTGAAACAGGCACAGCCGGTGGCCGTCCGGATCACGCAGTCGCGCCTCGCGCCACAGCCACGGCATGTCGGTCGGTGGCTGGGAGAACTCAACCGAGGCACGCAACCGGTCATATTGCTCGTCGAGGTCGTCGGCTTCGAAATAGATCGTCACCTGCTCCTCGGCCGCGACCTGGCCGACCCGCTCCACCGAAAAGGTGCTGTCCCCGTCCGGGCATTCGAATCGCAGGTAGTCGTCGGTCTTGACGATCAGGCGCAGACCCAGCAGGCGGTAGAACCGCTCGGTGCGGTCCAGGTCGGCGCTGCCGATGGTGACCTGGTTCAGCCGCATCGCATCACGCCAGGGCAGCCCGCAGTGCGGCCAGCCCGCGATCGGCGGCGTCGGTGGCCACCGGGATCACTCCCGCGTAGCCCAGATAACCGTGAATCAGTGTCTCGGCGTTGTGCACCTGCACCGGCACCCCGGCGGCGGCCAGCAACTCGCCGTAACGGATGCCGTCGTCGCGCAGCGGATCGTGGCCGGCGACCGCGATGTATGCCGGGGGCAGGCCGGCCAGATTCTCGGCCCGGGCCGGGGCCAGCATGGGCGGCGGGTTGCTCAGATCCAGGTCCCCGACGTACGCGCGCGTCAGCGCGGCGATCGCGGCGCTGTCGATGATCGGTGCGTGGGCGTTCTCGGTGAACGACGGCAGGGTGCCGTCGTAGGTGGTGGCCGGGTACCACAGCAGCTGGAAGGCGATCGCCGGTCCACCGTTGTCGCGGGCCAGCTGGGCCACCACCGCCGCCAGGTTTCCGCCGGCCGAATCCCCGGCGACGGCCAGCCTGGCCGGATCCACCCCCAGTTCGGCGGCGTGCGCCGACACCCACTGCGTGGCTGCCAGGGCGTCGTCGACAGCGGCCGGGAACAGATGCTCCGGGGCCAGTCGGTAGTCCACCGACACCACCACCGCGCCCGCCTCGGCGGCATGCATGCGGGCGGTGCCGTCGTGGGTGTCGAGGTCGCCGGCGATGAAGCCGCCGCCGTGAAAGAACACCACTACCGGCGCCGGGCCGGATTCGGTGCCCGCCGGGCGGTAGATACGGATCGGCAGGTCGCCGCCCGGACCCTCGATCACCCGGTCTTCGCTGGGCAGCTCCGGGTGCACCGGGCGGCGCGGAAGATTGCGCATGGCGCGACGCGCCGCCTCGGCACCGTCGTCCAGTGTCAGTTGGAACGGAATGGCATCCAGTACCTTCAGCACTATGGGGTCGATGGCTGGCATACAAACACCGTACGCAACCAGACGGGTCTTCACCGGCTGGGCAGCTGCCGGTTGGCTGGGAGTGGCTTACGGCATTTTCCTGACGGTGGTGGCGTTGCACTCAGGGCCGGGAGAGGCGCTGACCGGGCAGTGGATCGGACAGCCGGCCTTCAAGTCGGCGATGGCGGTGCTCCTGGCCTTCGCCGCGGCCACCCACCCGATCCTGCGGGAGGCGCGATGGCTGATCCCGGCCCTGATCTTCTCGGCCACCGGCGACTGGTTGTTGGCGATCCCGTGGTGGGAACCGTCCTTCGTCGCGGGTCTTTCCGCATTCCTGGTGGCACACCTGTGCTACTTGGGCGCTCTGCTGCCGCTGGCCGTGGTGACGCGGCGGCGCCTGATCGGGCCTGCGCTGGTCGTCGGGAGCTGCCTGGTGCTGTTGGTGTGGTTCTGGCCCGGAATGGTCCGCGAGGGCTTGACGATCCCGGTCACCGTCTACGTCGGGGTGCTCGGTGCCATGGTGTGCGTCGCCATGCTGGCGAAGCTGCCCACGCCCTGGACCGCGATCGGTGCGGTGTGCTTCGCGGTGTCGGACGCCATGATCGGAGCCAGTCAGTTCGTGGTGGGCAATGAACTGCTGGAGGTGCCGATCTGGTGGGCCTATGCGGCGGCGCAGCTGCTGATCACCGCCGGGTTCTTCTTCGGCCGATCCGCCGGCGCCGACGAGGCCGCCTCGGCCTGAGCTGCCCCCCGGGCCGGTCAATGCCGGTGATTTCCGGTTCCGGGCCGCAGTCGTTCCGGATCGAAGGCGGGCAGTGCACGCCGGTGCAGGGCCGTCATGTGGTGGTTCGCCAATGCATCGCCGTGGCCTGAAGCGATGTCACCGATGCTGAACAGGGACTCGCCGCCGGGATCGAAGTAGGAGCTGTGGCCCCTCATCGGCCACCTGGTCTCGGCTTTGAACCGGGTGGACCCGTACCCGTCGGCGGCGGGGTCGACACCCAGCCCGATCGGCGCCGAGCTGCCGGGCAGCGAAAGTTGCGGTTGCCCCGCGAAACCGGTGATCGGATCAAAGGATGCGGCCCCCACATACACATGTCCGCCCGCCGGCAGGTGAAAGTCGTTGGCGCTGCGGGCCAAATCGGTTCCCGGTGAACCCACCAGCACCACGTCGTCGGCGCGCAACCCCGCCGAGGCGGCCGCGTCGGCCACCGTCGTCGACCCGTAGGAGTGGCCGATCACGGTGATGTGCGAGGCACCGATGTGCGATGCCACCAGGGACTCGACGTCGGCGGCCAGCAGTCGGCCCCCGGCCCGGGCCGCGGCAGGTTGGGCCACCGCCGGATCGGCCAGACTGTCCGGCGCTCGATAACCCATCCACACGACAACGGAATTGGTGCGCTCCGGATCAGCCCGCGCCACCTCGCGATAGACATTGCGCCCGTCCGGATGCGACAGGTAGCCGTCGCGGACGCTGCTGTGTGCACCCGGTACCAGCACGGTGGTGTTGTCAGCGGTGTCGGGGTCGCCGATCGCGATCGCGGCCCGACCCCGTCCGCCGAATGCCGCCGGTTCATAGGTGAGCAGCAGAACCTCTGCGCCGTCACTGACCGCGAGTCCCTCGCGGACCCGTAACGCGTTCTCGTAGCGCACCATGTCGGCGGCGCTGATCGCCGAGGTCGCGGTCTCCACCCGGCGAAGGTCGTCGGCCAGGGCCTGGCGGTTGATCCGGTCGCGTACCCGAGCGGGCATGCCATAACCGACACCGGTCGAGAACAGTCGCGCCGTCTGAAAGCGATTGTCGGCACCGGCATCGGCGACCACCCGGCTGATCTCTCGAGCCTTGGCGGCCAGGAACAGCTGGAACTGGCGGGCGCCCGCCGGGGTGCCCAACACCGGCGCCCAAGGGTCGGCCACGCGGATCTCGGCGTGGATGGCGTCGAGGCGGCGGCGGCCCGCGCGGGCGTGCGTGGCGGCGTCGCGCACCGCACCGGCCAGGACGTGATCGGCGCACGCCGCACTGCGCAACCGCGCCGCGAGGTCCGCCTCGTCGCCTCGTACCGCGACCGCGTGGGCTCCGCGCTGTTCGGGCATACCGCAGCAACGTAATTCAGTCCGGCTGGGGACGTGCCCGCCGATACACAGCCCGCCGGGCCTGTGATCCGCCGTCGGTCGCGGTCGGCTGCGTCTGCTAGACCTGCGTGGTGAGTGTCGAGCGCGGACCCGACGAACCGGGCGCATCCGGCGACCCGAGCGAGCCCATCGCTCGGGTGCTGCCGATGTTGTCGGTGCCTCACCTGGACCGCGAGTTCGACTATCTCGTCACGCCGGAGCAGGCCGAGGACGCCCGGCCCGGAGCGCGGGTACGCGTCCGATTTCACGGCCGACTGGTGGACGCCTTCGTCTGGGAGCGTCGCGCCGACACCGACCATGTCGGCCGGCTGGGCCGGCTGGAGCGGGTGGTCTCGGCTGAGCCGGTGCTCACCGGCGAGGTCCGCCGCCTGGTGGAGGCGGTGGCCGCCCGCTACGCAGGCAGCCGGGCCGACGTGCTGCGGCTGGCGATCCCCCCACGGCACGCCCGGGTCGAACGCGAAGTGACGACGCCACCGGATGCGCCCGTGATCGCCCCGGTCGATCCCGCCGGCTGGCAGCGGTACGGGGCGGGCGGATCGTTTTTGACCGCGCTGGGCGAAGGCCGGGCCGCACGCGCGGTATGGCAGGTGCTGCCGGGGGATTCCTGGACCGACCGGTTCGTCGACGCCGCGGCCCAGACAATCCGCGCCGGCCGCACCGCCCTGGCGATCGTGCCCGATCAGCGAGACGTCGATGCACTGCATGGCGCCGCGACGGCTCGAATCGGCGAGTCGGCGGTGGTGGCGCTGTCCGCGGGGTTGGGCCCGGCCACCCGGTACCGGCGCTGGCTGTCGGTGCTGCGCGGCGGGGCGCGGCTGGTGATCGGCACCCGCAGCGCGGTGTTCGCCCCACTGGCCGATCTGGGTCTGGTGATGGTGTGGGACGACGGCGACGATTCGCTTGCGGAGCCCCGGGCCCCTTACCCGCATGCCCGCGATGTGGCGATGCTGCGGGCACACCTGGCGGGCTGCGCCGCTCTGATCGGGGGCTTCGGCCGCACCGCCGAGGCGCACGCGCTGGTGGGCAGTGGGTGGGCGCATGACGTGGTGGCCCCCCGGACCGTGGTGCGGGCGGCCGCACCACGGGTGGTCGCGCTGGACGACACCGGATATGCCGAGGAGCGCGACGCCGCGGCCCGCAGCGCTCGGCTGCCGACGGTCGCGTTGCAGAGCGCACGCAGTGCACTGGCCGCCGGGGCGCCGGTACTGGTGCAGGTGCCGCGACGTGGCTATGTGCCGTCGCTGGCCTGTGGTCGCTGCCGCACGATTGCCCGCTGCCGGCACTGCACCGGCCCGCTGTCGCTGCCCGAGCGCGGGGGAGCCGCACTGTGCCGCTGGTGCGGCCGGGTCGACCCGGCCCTGCGGTGCGCACGCTGCGGTTCGGACGCCGTTCGCGCGGTGGTCATCGGCGCCCGGCGCACCGCCGAAGAACTCGGCCGCGCGTTTCCGGGCACCCCGGTCATCACCTCCGCCGGTGACACCATCGTCGACCACATCGCGGACGGCGCAGCGTTGGTGATCGCCACTCCCGGCGCCGAGCCCCGGGCCCCGCACGGTTACGGGGCGGCGTTGCTGTTGGACAGCTGGGCGCTGCTGGGCCGCCAGGATCTTCGCGCCGCCGAGGACACCCTGCGGCGCTGGATGGGCGCCGCGGCCCTGGTGCGCGACCATGCGTCCGGCGGGCTGGTGACGGTGGTCGCCGAATCGTCGATCCCCACCGTGCAGGCCCTGATCCGGTGGGATCCGATCGGCCACGCCGACGCCGAGTTGACCACCCGATCCGAAGTGGGGCTGCCGCCCGCGGTGCATATGGCGGCCCTCGATGGTGATCCGGAGTCGGTGACGACGCTGCTCGAGCAGGCGCGGCTGCCCGACGGCGCCGACCTGCTGGGGCCGGTGCCGCTGCCGCCGGGAGTGCGGCGCCCACCCGGTGTCCCCGATGAGCGCGACGTGATCCGGATGCTGGTTCGGGTGGGCCGCGACCACGGCCTGCCGTTGGCCTCGGCGCTGCGCCACGGGGTCGCGGTGCTCAGTGCGCGCGGCTCGAACCACCCGGTGCGGGTCCAGATCGACCCGCTGCACATCGGTTAGTAGACCAATGCGATGGCTGCCGAATACTCACAATGAGGTCCAACGGCCCCTGCGAATCGTCCCGGACCGCGGTAATTTCAAAGGTAAGTCGGCTGGCCGGCCGATCAACAGGGTTGGAGGAATGCGATGTCACAAGTCAGGACGACGCCCGGAATCGTGGTGGGCGTCGACGGGTCGCCTGAATCCGACGCGGCGGTGGCCTGGGCGACCCATGAGGCGATCATGCGTGGGCTGCCGATCACTTTGATGCATGTGGTGACGCCCCTGGAGACCGGCTGGCCCCCGGGGCCGGCGACCGAAGGGTTACCCAGTTGGCAGGCCGACGAGGCGACCAAAATTCTGGCGGGGGCCCGCAATGTGGTCGACGCCAGCCGGGGCGACGCCGCGGCGCCCGAAGTGAGCACCGAGATGGTCTACGCCCAGCTGAACTCGACGTTGATCGACGCCACCAAGAAGTACTGGCTGACCGTCGTCGGCTCGACCGGATTGGGCGCGATCGGCCGCCTCCTGCTGGGCTCGGTGAGCACCAGCCTGATTCACCACGCACAGGGACCGGTCGCGGTCATTCGTAACGATCGGGCCACCGCGTCAGATGCGCCCGTGGTGGTGGGCATCGACGGTTCGCCCACCTCGGAGCGAGCCACGGCGCTGGCCTTCGACGAAGCCTCGCGTCGCGGAGTGCCGCTGGTGGCAATACATGCCTGGAGCGACGTGGGAGTCATGCCCCTGCTCACCGTGGACCGGCATGACTACGAAGTCCAGGGCCAGGAGATCCTCGCGGAACGCCTGGCCGGCTACCAGGAGCAGTATCCCGATGTCGCCGTCGAGCGCCGAGTGGTCCGCGACCACCCGGCCCGCTGGCTGGTCCAGGCAGCCGAGCAGGCTCAACTGGTGGTGGTCGGCAGTCGCGGCCGCGGCGGATTCACCAGTCAGCTCTTGGGTTCAGTCAGTTCCACGGTGGTTCAGGCGGCGGGGATTCCGGTGATCGTCGTCCGTCCCGCCCCGCAATGACACGGCGCAATGCCGGGGATAGTCCATTGACCGCCCCCGGCGGTTGACACTGGACGCCATGGAGTTCACGACACGCGGCGACGCGGGTTCGCCGAACGCGGCGCCCTACGTCGCGGCCCACGAGACGCACTCCGGCGTGGTGATCTTGGCCGGCGATCGGGCCTACAAGGCCAAGAAGCCGCTGCAGACCGACTTCCTGGACTTCCGCACGGTCGAGCAGCGCGAAGAGGCGTGCCGGCGCGAAGTCCGCCTCAACAGCCGCCTTGCTCCCGACAGCTATTTCGGAATCGCCCATCTCAGTGGGCCTTCCGCAGACAAACCCGAACCGATCATCGTGATGCGGCGCTATCACGATGATGAGCGGCTGGCCTCGCTGGTCAAGCGTGGCGCGCCCGTCGACGACGTGCTCGACGGCATCGCGCGGGTCCTGGCCGACTTCCACGCCCGAGCCGAACGCGGCCCGGAAATCAGCCTGCAGGGTGGGGCAGAGGCGATACACCGCCGGTGGTTCGACAACTTCCCGACCCTGCACCGCCACCCCGACACCGTGCCCGCGGAGTCGGTGCGTCGCGTTGAGGACCTTGCCGCGGCGTATCTGGCCGGCCGGACGGATCTGTTCGCTCAGCGGATCGACGAAGGCTGCATCGTCGATGGTCACGCCGACCTGCTTGCCGACGACATCTTTTGGACGGACAACCGGCCGGTGCTGCTGGACTGCCTGGAGTTCAGTGACGAGTTGCGGTTCGTCGACCGCATCGACGACGCCGCCTTCCTGGCCATGGATCTGGAATTCCTCGGCCGCAAGGATCTCGGCGACTACTTCCTGGACCGCTACGCCGACTACTCCGGCGATACCGCCCCTGCGTCACTACGGGCGTTCTATATCGCCTACCGCGCCACCGTGCGGGCCAAGGTCGACTGCGTGGCGATGACCCAGGGCAAGTCGGGGGCCGACGCCGCCGCGGCACGCCACCTGGCCATCGCCGTGAGCCACCTCGAGCGTGGCGCCGTTCGGCTGGCGCTGGTCGGTGGCGGACCCGGAACCGGCAAGTCGACGATGGCCCGAAAGCTCGCCGAACAGGTCGGGGCGGTGGTGCTGTCCACCGACGACGTACGCAAAGAGCTGCACGAGTCGGGGCAGTTGAGCGGAGAAGCCGGCTCCCTGGGCACCGGGCTGTACGCACCGGCCAATGTCGCTGCCGTCTACCAGGCAATCCTGCATCGCGCGGGGCGCTGTCTGGCCGGCGGTCAGTCGGTGATTCTCGACGGAACCTGGCGCGATGCGCAGGTCCGCGCCCGGGCCCGTCGCATCGCCGCCGATACGCACGCGGCGTTCACCGAGATCCAGTGCGTGGTCCCGGTCGAGGTCGCCGCAGAGCGCGTCCGAAGCAGAGCCCCGGGGAACTCCGACGCCACACCCCAGATCGCGCAGGCGCTGGCCGCTCAAGACTTCGCGTGGGACACCGCGCATCGCATCGACACGGCGCAACCCCTCGATGACTGCGCGCGGGAGGCTGCGGAGCTGTGGCGTGCCGCGATCGGGCGGCCGCGTCTTCCCTAAACTGTCCCGGTGCGCATTGTCTTCGCCGGCACCCCGGACACCGCGTTGCCGTCGTTGCAACGGCTGATCGATTCGCCGCGCCACGACGTGGCGGCGGTACTGACCCGACCGGATGCCGCATCCGGGCGGCGGGGGACTCCGCAACCGTCCCCGGTGGCCCAACTGGCCCTCGACCATGGCATTCCGGTGCTGCGGCCGGCCCAGCCCAATGCGCCCGAAGCGGTCGCCGAGCTGGCCGAAATTGCTCCCGAATGCTGCCCGGTGGTCGCCTACGGGGCATTGTTGCGCGACGCCTTGCTGGCGGTGCCGCCCCACGGCTGGGTCAACCTGCACTTTTCTCTGCTGCCGGCCTGGCGGGGCGCGGCTCCGGTGCAGGCGGCGATCGCCGCCGGCGACGAGGTGACCGGCGCGACCACCTTTCGCATCGAGCCGGAACTGGACGCGGGGCCCGTCTACGGGGTCACGACCGAAACCATCCGGCCCGATGACACCGCCGGTGAACTGTTGGCGCGACTCGCCGTCTCGGGTGCCGAACTGCTGGCGGCGACCCTTGACGGCATCGCCGACGGAGCGCTGCACGCGGTGCCGCAGCCGCTTGACGGGGTCAGCTATGCACCGAAGATCAGCGTCGACGACGCGAGAGTGCGCTGGGATTTGCCGGCCGCGGTGATCGAGCGGCGGATCCGCGCCGTCACCCCGAATCCGGGTTCCTGGACCATGATCGGCGACCTGCGAGTCAGAGTCGGTCTCGTCGGCCTGGCCGATGATGGACCAGAAGGGCTGTCGCCCGGCGACATTCGCGTCGACCGGCGACACGTGTGGGTCGGCACCGGATCAGTGCCGGTGCGGTTGGGCCAGATCCAGCCGCCGGGAAAGAAATTCATGGATGCGGCCGACTGGGCGCGCGGTGCCCGGCTTGACGCGAGCGTGCGGGCCTCATGACCGGACCGCAGCACGGCCGCCGTCGGCCGCAGCGTCCCCAAGATGGCGCCCGCAAACCCCGCCGCAAACCTCTGGACCCGGCTCGACGCGCCGCATTCGATGTGCTGCAGGCGGTTTCGCAGCGCGATGCCTACGCCAACCTGGCCCTGCCGGCGTTGCTGGCCGAACGCGGAATCGCCGGCCGCGACGCCGCCTTCGCCACCGAGCTGACCTATGGCACCTGCCGGGTCCGTGGGCTGCTCGACGCCATCATCGGCGCGGCGGCGCAGCGCGAACCCGAGACGATCCACCCGGTGCTGCTGGATCTGCTGCGTCTGGGCAGCTACCAGCTGCTTCGCACCCGGGTTGAGCCGCACGCCGCAGTGTCGACCACGGTGGATCAGGCGGTCATCGAATTCGATTCCGCACGAGGGGGTTTCGTCAACGGCGTGCTGCGCACCATCAGCGCCCGTGACGAGCAGTCGTGGACCGCGGAACTGGCGCCGAACGCCGACACCGACCCGATCGGCCATGCCGCCTTCGTCCGGGCCCACCCGCGCTGGATCGCGCAGGCGTTCGCCGACGCCCTGGGGGCCGATGCGGGTGAACTGGATGCGGTGCTGGCCGGCGACGACGAGCGGCCCCGGGTGCATCTCGCCGCCCGGCCGGGGGCGGTGACCGCAGCCGAGTTGGCCGCCGCGGTGGGCGGCGAAGTCGGACGGTATTCGCCCTACGCCGTCTACCTGCCTGGCGGTGACCCCGGCCAGCTCGACGCCGTGCGCACCGGCCAGGCTCTGGTCCAAGACGAGGGCAGCCAGCTGGTGGCCCGCGCCCTGGCGTTGGCTCCGGTCGACGGTGACACCGGCCGTTGGCTGGACCTGTGTGCCGGGCCGGGCGGAAAGACCGCGCTGTTGGCCGCCCTGGGTGCGCAGACCGGGGCGCGGGTGACTGCGGTGGAACAGGCCCCGCACCGGGCAGCGCTGGTCGCCGAGAACACCCGCGGTCTGGGTGTGCAGGTGCTGACCGCCGACGGCCGCGACTCGGGCCTTGAGCCGGGCTTCGACCGAGTGTTGGTCGACGCGCCGTGCACCGGCCTGGGCGCCCTGCGCCGGCGGCCCGAAGCCCGGTGGCGCCGCCGGCCCGCCGACATTCCGGTGCTGGCCAAACTGCAGCGTGAGCTGCTGGGCGCGGCGATCGGACTGACCCGGCCGGGGGGAGTGGTGCTGTACGCGACCTGCTCGCCGCACCTGGCCGAAACGGTCGGCGTGGTGGCCGACGCGCTGCGCCGGCATTCGGTGCGTGCGTTGGACACCCGGGAGCTGTTCGCGCCGGTGGACGACCTCGGCGCCGGACCGCACGTTCAGCTGTGGCCGCACCGGCACGGGACCGACGCCATGTTCGCTGCGGCGCTACAAGTAATCTGAGCCCATGTCACGAGCCATGATCGCGCCGTCGATCCTGTCGGCCGATTTCGCCCGCCTCGCCGATGAGGCCGCCGCCGTCAAGGGCGCCGATTGGCTGCACGTCGATGTGATGGACGCCCACTTCGTTCCGAACCTGACTCTCGGTCTGCCGGTGGTGCAGAGCCTGCTGGCGGCCACCGACATCCCGATGGACTGCCATCTGATGATCGAGGACCCGGGGCGCTGGGCGCCCCCGTATGCCGAGGCCGGCGCGCACAACGTGACCTTCCACGCCGAGGCCACCGACGACCCGGTCGCGGTGGCCCGTGACATCCGGGCGGCGGGCGCCAAAGCCGGTCTGAGCATCAAGCCCGGCACGCCGCTGGACCCCTACCTGGAGATCCTGCGAAACTTCGACACCCTGCTGGTGATGTCGGTGGAGCCCGGTTTCGGCGGGCAGTCCTTCATCCCCGAGGTGCTCAGCAAGGTGCGCACCGTGCGCAAGCTGGTCGATGCCGGGGAGTTGAGCATCCTGGTGGAGATCGACGGCGGCATCAACGCCGACACAGTCGAACAGGCCGCCGCCGCCGGCGTCGACTGCTTCGTCGCCGGCTCAGCGGTCTACAGCGCCGCGGACCCGGGCGCCGCCGTTGAGTCACTGCGCCGCCAGGCGCTGGCGGCGTCACCGCACTTGCGCGCATGAGCACCCACGGCGACGGCGAGCACGCCGTCGACCACGACGCCGCGATGCTGTTGGCGATCGAACAGGCGCAGCGGGTCAAGGGCAACACCTACCCCAATCCGCCGGTGGGCGCCGTCATTCTGGATCGCGACGGTCGGGTCGCCGGAGTCGGGGGGACCCGACCGGCCGGCGACGCACACGCCGAGGTGGTGGCGCTGCGCCGGGCCGGTGAGCTCAGTGTCGGCGGCACGGCGGTCGTCACACTCGAGCCGTGTAATCACCACGGCCGGACCCCGCCGTGTGTGGATGCCCTGCTGGCCGCCGGGGTGGCGCGGGTGGTCTACGCCGTCGACGACCCCAATCCGGACGCGGGGGGCGGGGCAGCGCGACTGGCCGATGCGGGCGTGCAGGTGATCGCCGGGGTGCAGGCCGCGGCCGTGAGTAGTGGGCCCCTGCGGGAGTGGCTGCACAAGCAACGCACCGGCCGCCCGCACGTCACCTGGAAATACGCCACCAGCATCGACGGTCGCAGCGCGGCCGCCGACGGTTCCAGCCAGTGGATCACCAGCGAGGCGGCTCGCGCCGACCTGCACCGCCGACGGGCAGCAGCCGACGCCATCGTGGTCGGCACCGGCACCGTGCTCGTCGACGACCCCACGCTGACCGCCCGGCTGCCCGACGGCAGCCTGGCCGACCGTCAGCCGCTGCGGGTTGTGGTGGGCCGGCGGGAGATCTCCGCGGACGCGCACGTGCTCAACGACGATTCACGCACCATGGTGATCCGCACCCACGACCCGGCCGAGGTGCTGCGCGCGCTGGCAGACCGCACCGATGTGCTGCTCGAGGGCGGCCCCACGTTGGCCGGGGCATTCCTGCGAGCCGGGGCGATCGACCGCATCCTGGCCTATGTGGCGCCGATCCTGCTGGGCGGACCGGTCACGGCCGTCGACGACGTCGGGGTACCCAACATCGCCCGGGCCCTGCGCTGGCGATTCGACACCATGGAGCAGATCGGCCCCGACCTGCTGCTGAGTCTGGTGCCGCACTAGCGGCTCAGTGCGAGAGCGCGGCCTCCGGCTCGGATGCCTCCGGGTCCTCGGCGGACACCTTGTTGCTGCCGATGAACAGCCCGAGCACGGCGCCCACCACACACACCAGGGCGGTGATGCCGAAGATCTCGCCGTACATCATGGCGAACGCCACCTTGGAGTTGGCGGCCTTGTTGAGCATCTTCTCCACCAGAGTCTCGCCGGTCGCCCGGGGCAGTTCGGCCAGGATCTGGTTGAACCGGTACAGACCCCAGGCGGACAGTGCTGCCATCCCGACCAGCATCCCGGTCATCCGAGCCACCACCACGCTGGACGCGGCGATGCCGTGCTCGCGCGGCGGCACCGCCCGCATCACCGCCGAGGTCAGCGGGCCGATGACCAGACCCAAACCGAAACCGGCCAGCATCTGGTCGGTGTCCAAGGCGGGCACCGAGAACAGTCCCAAGATGTGGTGGTCGTAATCGAGCAGGTCCACCGGCCATTTCGAGATCAGCAGATAGCCACCGGCTGCGATCAGCAGACCGACGAACGCCACCACCCGGTCCCCGGTGCGGGTTGCGATCCAGCCGCCGACCAGCGCGCCGATCGGCAGTGCGATCAGGAACCGCAGCAACAGCCCGGCGGCCTCGTTCTGGGTCATCCCCAGCACGCCCTGCCCGAACAGTTCGACGTCGACCAAAGTCACCATCAGGGCCGCGCCGGCGCACACGGAGGACCCCAGGGCCGCCAGGAACGGACCGAATCGCGCCCCGGTCGGGTCGATCAGCTTGGTGCGGGCGAACCGTTCCCACACCGCGAACGCCACCAGGGCCACCAGGGCTCCGCCCAACACCGGCAGCCCCCAATCGGGCAGGGCCTGCTTCGCGCTGGGTTCGGGGTTGTAGAGACCGAACACCGCCAGCCCCAATGCCACCGCCAACAGCAGTCCGCCGACGACGTCGACGCGTTCGGGCGGGGCGCCGTCCTGCGGCTCCGAGCGTGACGGCAGGCTGAAGTGGATCATCAGCATCGCCAGTGCGGTCAGCGGGACATTGATCCAGAACACATCGCGCCAGTCCCGCAGCGCCCACACGATGAAAATGCCGTACAGCGGGCCCAACACACTGCCCAGCTCCTGGGCGGCGCCGATCCCGCCGAGCACACCCGCACGATTACGCTGCGACCACAGGTCAGCGCCCAGCGCCAGGGTCACCGGCAGTAGCGCACCGCTGGCCACACCCTGGATGGTGCGTCCGATCACCAAGGTCTGCAGGTCCATCGACAACGCCGTCACCACCGAACCGATGGCGAACGTGGTCAGGCTGACCTGCAGCAGCAGTTTGCGTCCGAACCGGTCGGACGCCCGGCCCAGCAGTGGCATCGCCGCGATGTAGCCGAGCAGGTAGCAGGTGATGACCGGGGTCAGCTGCTGGACCTTGTTGATCGGGATACCGACGCCCGCCGGCTGCGGAGCCATGATGTCGCGCATGATCGTGACCACGACATAGGTGTCGAGGGCCCCGAGCAGGACGGCGAGGCTGCCGGCGCTGATCGCGAGTCGGCGATTGACCCGCATTACGCTCCCGCCGGCTTCTCAATAGTGACCGGCGCGTTCCAGTTCGACAGGGTCATCTGAATGGCGTTGCCCGCGCTGGGGTCGAGCTGAGCCTGAACCAGCTGGTGCTCGCCCTCCTCGGAGATCCACACCGTGGCCGGGGTCGGCGCGGTCGCCTTCAGCTGCGGCGCCAGGGCGTTCACGTCGTCGGCGGGCACGTTGCCGGTGATCCGGACGGCCTTTTCGCCGTTGATGGTGTCGCGGCCTTCGGACTTGGCGTCGGTCAGCTTGTCCAGCAGGTTGGCCAAGCCCTTCTCCGGGCTCAGGATTGCGGCTACGTCGTAGATCTTGTCGGCGGAGCCGAAGTTGTCGTAGTCGTCGCCGGTGATCGCCGCGTACAGGTCGCCGTCGATCACGACGAACTTGGCGTCGACGTCCGAGCCCAGCATCATGATCGTCGCGCTGCCCTTGGCCGCGGTGGCCGGCTGGGTGGTCAGATCACCCTCGAGGGTCTTGACCGGCAGGTTCTTGATCTGGCCCGTCACCGACAGTGCCAGGTGCGCGCTGCGCAGGTTGGCGGTGGTGGTGGCCGATTCCTTGACCAGAGTTGCCGCGTCCGGCAGCGGTCCGCCGGAGTCTTTGGACGAACAGCCGACGACCAGCGCCGCTGCAGTGGTCATGGTGGCCAGGGCGATGAGAAGTCTGCGCATGGGGGACATCGTATAGACGCCGCCTGATCGGGGCGGAGCAGCATAGACATCACCGTGAGTCTTTCTCGGCGCGAACGGCGACGTCATCGCCCGGCTTACCCGCGCGGTGGCGCGCCCACGACGAAGCTCATCGTGGTGGCGGTGCTGCCGCCGATGTTGAGGGTTCCGAATCGGCGCGCGCCGGGGATCTGGTAGTCGCCGGCGTTGTCGCTGACCTGCTTGGCCGCATCGACGAGCATGCGCACGCCGGTGGCCCCGACCGGATGTCCTCCTCCGATCAGCCCGCCGCTGGGGTTGATCGGCAGACGCCCCCCGATGGCGATGTCGTCGTTCTCGATGGCTTTCCACGACTGCCCGGGCTCGGTGAGGCCGATGTGGTCGATCGCCAGATATTCGCTGGGGGTGAAGCAGTCATGCACCTCGAAGCCGTCGACATCGTCGAGCGTCACTCGGGCGCGGTCGAATGCCTCCGCAACGGTCTGCCGCACATGCGGCATGACGTAGGGAGATTCGTTGTCGCGCTGGAGTTTCTGGCGCAGGCCGAGCCCGACGGTGCGGTGTCCCCACCCTTCGATGCGGGCCAGTGGACGCAGCCGGGGATGGTCTCGCAGGTACTGGTCGCTGACCAGGACGAGGCCGGCGCCGCCGTCGGTGAGTTGGCTGCAGTCGTATCGCCGCAACCGGCCCTCGACAATCGGATTGACCGTGTCGTCGGCGGCCTCGGTGAGATCGGGCACCGTCCAGGTGCGGGTCTGGGCATTCGGGTTGCGGCGGGCATTACCCAGGTTGGTGGTGGCGATGGCCTGCAGGTGGGCGTGGTCAAGGCCGTAACGGCGCTCGTATTCGTCGGCGACCTGCGAGAACACGCTGGCCCATATGTTCTTGGTGTCGGCGCCCTCGTGCCCGGCCCAGGCGGCCGCGCCCAGATGTGCCGCGCCGACGTCGCTGGGTACGGTGCGCTCCAGCTCCAATCCGAGCACCAGTGCCACCTGGTGAAAACCCGCGGCAAGATCGGCGATCGCTCCCCGGGTGGCCACACTTCCCGAGGCGCAGGCGGCTTCGTGCCGGGACGCCGGAAGGCCCCACAGCGCCGGGTCGACGGTGGCCGGCATCGCCCCGAGGTGACCCTGACCGGCGAACAGTTCACCGAACGCGTTGCCGACGTGGACGACGTCGACCTCGGCGCCGGACAGCCCGGCACTGGACAGGGTTGCCTCGGTGACCTCTGCGGTCAGATCCGCGAAATCACGCCCCTCGCGGGAAAGGTTGCGGCCGAAATCGCTCTGGTACGCGCCGATGATCCACACGCCCTGGTTCATCTGTGTCCTCCCGCGACGGCCGGAGACCCGAAATCGCGACGATGATACAGTTAGCAGAGCCACTCTGGCAATTGAACCTTGGCGTTGGAGGCAGCATGGGATCCGAACTGGTCACGACGTTCACCTCGACCTTGCCGGTGGACGACGACCACCCGTACCGCACCGGACCGTGGCGCCCGCAGCGCAATGAGTGGCGGGCCGATGATCTGGAGGTCGTGCAGGGCAAGGTGCCCGACGACCTTGACGGGGTGTACCTGCGCAACACCGAGAATCCGCTGCACCCGCCGGCCCAGCACTACCACCCCTTCGACGGGGACGGAATGATCCACGCGGTCGAGTTCCGCAACGGAAAAGCCAACTACCGCAATCGGTTCGTGCGCACCGACGGGTTCTACGCCGACAACGAGGCCGGCGCCTCGCTGTGGGCGGGGTTCATCGAATCACCGTCGGATGCCACCAGAACCGACGGCTGGGGTGCGCGGCGGCGGATGAAGGATGCGTCGAGCACCGACGTGATCGTGCACCGGGGAGTGGCGCTGACCAGCTTCTACATGTGCGGCGATCTGTACCGGGTGGACCCCTACACCGCCGAGACGCTGGGCAAGGAGACCTGGCAGGGACAGATCCCGGACTGGGGGGTCTCGGCGCATCCCAAGGTGGACCCCGTCACCGGTGAGCTGTTGTTCTTCAGCTACAGCAAGGAATCCCCATACCTGCGATACGGGGCGGTCGACAAAGACGGCAACCTCTTGCACCTGACCGACGTCGAGTTGCCCGGCCCCAGGCTGCCGCATGACATGGCGTTCACCGAGAATTACGTGATCCTCAACGACTTCCCGTTGTTCTGGAATCCCGAGCTGCTCAAGAGCGATCTGCACGTGCCGCATTTCAGCCGCGACATCCCGTCGCGTTTCGCCGTGGTGCCACGCCGCGGCGACCTGTCGAAGGTGATGTGGTTCGAGACCGAGCCGACCTACGTCCTGCATTTCACCAACGCCTACGAGGACGGTGACGAGATCGTGCTCGACGGGTTCTTCCAGAGCAACCCGTCACCGTCGGCCAAGGGAGCGCGCTCCCTGGAGGAGGCGGCGTTTCGATGGCTGGCGCTGGACGGTTTCGAGTCCCGACTGCACCGCTGGCGCTTCAACCTCGCCACCGGTAAAGCCACCGAGGAGCGGCTCAGTGACAACTTCACCGAATTCGGAATGATCAACGCCGAGCAGCAGACTCGCGACTACCGCTACGTCTACGCCGCCACCGGCGAGCCGGGCCGGTTCCTGTTCAACGGTCTGGTCAAGCACGACCTGCAGACCGGATCGGAGGAACGCATCAGTTTCGGCGACGGGGTTTTCGGCAGCGAGGCACCGATGGCGCCCAGGGTCGGCTCGACCGGTGAGGACGACGGCTACCTGATCACCCTGACCACCGACATGAACGAGGACGCCTCCTACTGCGTGGTGCTGGATGCGGCCCGGATCAGCGACGGACCGGTCTGCAAGCTGCGACTGCCGGAACGGATCAGCAGCGGAACCCATTCCACCTGGGTAGCCGGTTCCGAACTCCGCCAGTGGCATGGCCCGCGATGACCGACGTCCCCGAACTGAGCGGCCCCGATGATCCGGGCTCGCCGTTCGAACTGGCCCCGGGCCAGGCCAATGCCATCGGGCGCATGCTCGCACTGCTCGGCGACGAATGGACCCTGCTGCTGGTCCGCGAAGCACTGCTCGGGGCAACCCGATTCAGCGACTTCGCGCACCTGCCGATCTCGAATGCGGTGCTGACCACCCGCCTGCAGGCTCTGGTGCGCGACGGACTGCTCCAGCGGCAGATCTACCAGCAGCAGCCACTGCGGGCCGGCTACCTGGCGACCCCGCAATGCCGGCAGCTGTGGGCGGTTCTGGTGTCGATCTGGCAGTGGGAACGGACCTGGGTCGACGATCACGTCGACGGCCTGCCCGGAATGCGGCACCGAACCTGCGGCCAGGACTTCGCGCCCGTCCTGACCTGCGGCCACTGTCAGACAGCGGCCGCAGTCGCCGACATCGAGGCGCGCTGGGGCCCGAGCGGCAGCTGGCAGCGCTCGGTACCGCGCGCCACCACCCGCCGACGGCTGCGATCCGGCGCCGGCCAGGCGGGACTGTTCCCGCAGACCATGGCAATCTTCGGCAACCGGTGGTCGGCGGCCATCATCGGCGCGGCGTTCATGGGCACCCGGCGATTCAGCGACTTCCAGACTCGCCTCGACGCGCCCGCCGCCCTGATCGCCCATCGGCTCAAAGTGTTCTGCGAGATCGGTGTCCTACAGGCGGCGGCGCACCCGAAGCGGGCGGATTGGAACGAATACCACCTGACCCCCAAAGGACTGGCCTTCTACCCGGTGATCGCCACCGCCATCCACTGGGCGCAGACCAACTACACCGGTGGGGAAGGACCCGCCCTGCGGCAAATCCACCGTCGGTGCGGGCACGACTTCGTCCCGCAGCTGGTCTGCGACCAATGCGCAATGGTCCTGACCGCCGACAGCATCGGAGTGGTGCCACGCCGCGATGAGGCGGTCGACCTCGCCGGCGACGCGGCGCCGGCTTCCGCGCCGACGGCCGTCAGGCCGCGCCGAGACCATCGCTAGCCTGATGTGATGTTCACCGGAATCGTCGAGGAGCTGGGCGAGCTGGTCGGCCGTGAGGACCTCGCCGACGCTGCGCGCCTGGTCATCCAGGGCCCCACCGTCACCTCCGATGCCCGCCACGGCGACTCGATCGCCGTCAACGGCGTGTGCCTGACCGTTGTCGATGTGCAGCCCGGCGGGCGCTTCAGCGCCGATGTGATGCGCGAGACACTGGAGCGCTCCAGCCTGGGATCGTTGCAGGTCGGCAGCCCGGTGAACCTGGAACGCGCCGCTGCTCTGGGCAGCCGGCTGGGTGGCCACATCGTGCAGGGCCACGTCGACGGCACCGGGCCGGTGTTGGCCCGCACCCCAGGCCAGCACTGGGAGGTGGTGCGTATCGGGCTGCCGGCGTCGCTGGCGCGTTATGTGGTGGAGAAGGGCTCGATCACCGTCGACGGCACCTCACTGACGGTGTCGGGACTCGGCACCGACCCAGGCGGCCAGGAATTCTTTGAAGTCTCGCTGATTCCAACCACCCTGGAACTGACGACCCTGGGCCGGGCACCGGTCGGCGCCGTGGTCAATCTTGAGGTGGACGTGATTGCCAAATATGTCGAGCGGCTGGTGACAAAGCCCACGGAATGAGTCCACGAGGCGAACCGTCGTTCCGGGGTGGTTCATACTGGACGGGCAGGTTGCGTCGTCCCGGCGCTTCCCAATCGTGAAATCAAGGTGGCAGAAGATGACGAAGTTGGACACCGTCGAGCGGGCGGTTGCCGACATCGCGGCCGGAAAGGCTGTCGTCGTCATCGACGACGAAGACCGCGAGAATGAGGGCGATCTGATCTTCGCCGCCGAGAAGGCCACCCCCGAGCTGGTGGCGTTCATGGTCCGTTACACCTCCGGCTACCTGTGCGTTCCCCTCGACGGCGCCATCTGCGACCGGCTGGGGCTGCTGCCGATGTATGCGGTGAACCAGGACAAGCACGGCACCGCCTACACCGTCACCGTCGACGCGAAGAACAACGTCGGCACCGGCATCTCGGCGTCTGACCGGGCCACCACCATGCGGCTGCTGGCCGATCCGGGCAGTGTCTCCGACGACTTCACCCGCCCGGGCCACGTGGTGCCGCTGCGCGCCAAGGACGGCGGGGTGCTGCGCCGGCCGGGCCACACCGAGGCCGCCGTCGACCTGGCCCGCATGGCGGGTCTGCAGCCCGCCGGCGCGATCTGCGAGATCGTCAGCCAAAAAGACGAGGGCGCCATGGCCCAGACCGAAGAGCTGCGGGTCTTCGCCGACGAGCACGGTCTGGCCCTGATCTCCATCGCCGACATGATCGAGTGGCGGCGCAAGCACGAAAAGCACATCGAGCGCGTCGCCGAGGCACGCATCCCGACCCGCCACGGCGAGTTCCGGGCGGTCGGCTACACCAGCATCTATGAGGACGTCGAGCATGTCGCGCTGGTGCGCGGCGAGATCGCCGGGCCGAACAACGACGGTGATGACGTGCTGGTTCGCGTGCACTCGGAGTGCCTGACCGGCGATGTCTTCGGCTCTCGGCGCTGCGACTGCGGTCCGCAACTGGACGCGGCGCTGGCGATGGTCGCCCAGGAGGGCCGCGGCGTGGTGCTCTACATGCGTGGGCACGAGGGCCGGGGCATCGGCCTGCTGCACAAACTGCAGGCCTACCAACTGCAGGACGCCGGCGACGACACCGTCGACGCCAACCTCAAGCTGGGCCTGCCGGCCGACGCCCGCGACTACGGGATCGGGGCGCAGATCCTGACCGACCTCGGCGTTCGTTCCATGCGACTGCTCACCAACAACCCGGCCAAGCGTGTCGGGCTGGACGGTTACGGCCTGCACGTCATCGAGCGGGTGCCGTTGCCGGTGCGCGCCAATTCCGAGAACATCCGCTACCTGCTGACCAAGCGTGACCGGATGGGCCATGAACTGACCGGCCTGGAGGACTTCGACGCCTCCGCGCACCTGGATGAATTCGGCGGTGCGCTCTAAATGAGTCCAGCCGCAGGAGTGCCGGACATGCCGGCACTCGACGCCTCTGATGTGCGCCTGGCGATCGTGGCCAGCACCTGGCACACCCGGATCTGTGACGCCCTGCTGGCCGGGGCCCGCAGGGTGGCCGCCGAAGCGGGCATCCCCGAGCCGACCGTGGTGCGGGTGCTCGGGGCGATCGAGATCCCCGTGGTGACGCAGGAAGTGGCCCGAAACCACGACGCCGTCGTCGCTCTGGGCGTCGTGATCCGCGGCGCCACGCCGCATTTCGACTATGTGTGTGACGCGGTGACCCAGGGCCTGACCCGGGTGTCGCTGGACGCCGCGACCCCGGTGGCCAACGGCGTGCTCACCGTCAACGACGAGGAGCAGGCGCTGGACCGCGCCGGACTGCCCGGTTCGACCGAAGACAAGGGTGCTCAGGCAGCTGCCGCGGCGCTCAGTACGGCGCTGACCCTGCGCGAGCTTCGCGCCGCACCGTGACGTCCCCGGCCCCGCACTGGGATCTGCAGGTGCGCCCGCGCATGATGCGCTACGGCGTCTGGGTCGTCGCCTCGCTGATCGTGACCATCCACGTCGTGGTGAGCCTGCTGCTGACCATCCGGGCCAGCGGCGTGATCTTCCGCACCTACGACCGGGTGGCCGTCATCGTGCTGGGCCTGATCGTGGCCGGTGCGCTGCTGCTGTTGACGCGGGCCCGTGTGCGCGCAGGTGAGGCCGGGGTGTCGGTACGCAATGCGCTCGGAGACCGGCTGATTCCGTGGTCGCAGGTGCTCGGGGTGACCTTCCCGCCGGGCAAGCGCTGGGCCCGGCTGGAGCTGCCCGACGACGAATACATTCCGCTGGTCGCCATCCAGTCCGCGGACAAAGAGCACGCTGTCGAGGCCATGCGGGAGCTGCGCGCCCTGGTCTCGCGCTACCGTCCCCCGTCCTAGAAGCGCGCAGACCTAGCTAGCCTGGATAACGTGCCAGACCCCGCGACCTATCGCCCGGCGCCCGGGTCCATTCCCGTCGCGCCCGGCGTGTACCGGTTCGTCGACCCGCACGGCCGGGTCATCTACGTGGGCAAGGCGAAAAGCCTGCGGTCCCGGCTGACGTCCTACTTCTCCGACATCGCTGGCCTGCACCCGCGGACCCGCCAGATGGTGACGACCGCGGCAGGCGTGGAGTGGACGGTGGTCAACACCGAGGTCGAGGCTCTGCAGCTGGAATACAACTGGATCAAAGAGTTCGACCCGCGGTTCAACGTTCGCTACCGCGACGACAAGACCTACCCCGTGCTGGCGGTCACCCTCAACGAGGAATATCCGCGGCTGATGGTCTACCGCGGGCCGCGCCGCAAGGGCGTGCGCTACTTCGGGCCCTACTCCCACGCCTGGGCGATCCGCGAGACCCTGGACCTGCTGCTGCGGGTCTTCCCGGCCCGCACCTGCTCGTCGGGAGTGTTCAAGCGCCACCAACAGATCGGCCGGCCCTGCCTGCTCGGCTACATCGGCAAATGCTCCGCGCCGTGCGTCGGGCGGGTCAGCGCCGAAGAGCATCGGCGGATCGTGGACGACTTCTGCGACTTTCTGGCCGGCAAGACCGACCGGCTGGTCCGCAGCCTCGAGCAGCAGATGCTGGCCGCCTCCGACAAACTGGACTTCGAACGTGCCGCACGCCTGCGCGACGATGTCGCCGCCCTGAAGCGCGCCCTGGAGAAGCAGGCCGTGGTGCTCGGCGACGGGACCGACGCCGACGTGGTGGCATTCGCCGAAGATGAGCTGGAAGCGGCGGTTCAGGTGTTTCACGTGCGCGGTGGACGGGTGCGCGGGCAACGCGGCTGGATCGTTGAAAAGCCCGGCGACCCAGGCGATGCCGACAGCTCCCTGGGCCAGCTGGTGGAGCAGTTCATCACCCAGTTCTACGGGGACCAGGCGGAATTGGAGGGCGCGGCCGACGAGCCGACCAACCCGGTGCCGCGCGAGGTGTTGGTGCCGTGCCTGCCGGCCAACTCCGACGAGCTGACCAGCTGGCTTTGCGAGCTGCGGGGCTCGCGGGTCTCGCTGCGGGTGCCCCTGCGCGGCGACAAGCGGACACTGGCCGAGACGGTCGAACGCAATGCCAAAGACGCGCTGCAGCAACACAAGATGAAGCGGGCGGGTGATTTCACCGCCAGATCGGCTGCGCTGCAGAATATTCAGGAGTCCCTCGGCCTTTCCGAGGCCCCGCTGCGCATCGAATGCGTTGACATCAGTCATGTGCAGGGCACGGATGTCGTCGGGTCGCTGGTGGTGTTCGAGGACGGCTTGCCGCGCAAGTCGGACTACCGCCATTTCGCGATCCGGGAGGCCGCCGGCGACGGGCGTTCCGACGATGTGGCCTCGATCGCCGAAGTGACGCGCCGTCGGTTCCGCCGACATCTGGATGCCGAAGTTCTTGCACCCGAAGGAAAATCGCGGAAGTTTGCCTATCCGCCCAACCTCTACGTGGTGGACGGCGGCGCGCCGCAGGTCAATGCCGCGGCCGCGGTGCTGGCCGAGCTCGGCATCACCGACGTGGCGACCATAGGCCTGGCCAAACGTCTGGAGGAGGTGTGGGTGCCCTCAGAGCCGGACCCGATCATCCTGCCCCGGCAGAGCGAGGGGCTCTATCTTCTGCAGCGGATTCGGGACGAGGCGCACCGGTTCGCCATCACCTACCACCGAAGCAAACGGTCAAAACGGATGACCGAGTCGGTGCTGGACGCGGTGCCCGGGTTGGGCGAGCATCGGCGCAAGGTGCTGATCTCCCATTTCGGTTCGGTGGCACGACTGAAACGGGCTACCGTCGAAGAGCTCACCTCGATCCCGGGGATCGGCGCGGCGACGGCCGCCGCCGTCCTCGAGGCGCTGGGGGCCGACGGCGCGGCGGGCGCCGCTGAACAGCAACGGATGTCGGGATGACTACGGAATCATCAAAAGGCGTGCGGGAACGCGATGTCGCCGGCCCCGGAGAGGGTGCCGGCATCGACGTGGTGCTGGTGACCGGACTGTCCGGCGCGGGGCGGGGCACCGCGGCGAAGGTGCTGGAGGACTTGGGCTGGTATGTCGCCGACAACCTGCCCCCCGACCTGATCACCCGCATGGTGGATCTGGGCCTGGCGGCGGGCTCCCGGATCACCCAGCTGGCGGTCGTGATGGATGTGCGCTCGGCCGGCTTCACCGGCGACCTGGACTCGGTGCGCACCGAACTGGCCACCCGCGGCATCAACCCGCGGGTGCTGTTCATGGAGGCCGGCGATGACGTGCTGATCCGGCGCTACGAGCACAACCGCCGCAGCCACCCGCTGCAGGGCAAGCAGACCCTCATCGAGGGCATCGCGGCCGAGCGGATCATGCTGGCGCCGGTGCGTGCGGTGGCCGACCTGGTGATCGACACCTCGGTGCTCAGCGTGCGCGAGCTGCGGGAGAGCATCGAGGAGATGTTCGGCGGCGACGCCGCCGTCGCGCCCACGTCAATCACCGTGGAGTCCTTCGGTTTCAAGTACGGCCTGCCGATGGACGCCGACATGGTCATGGACGTGCGCTTCCTGCCCAACCCGCATTGGGTAGACGAACTGCGCCCGCACACCGGGCAGCATCCGGCGGTGCGCGACTACGTGCTGAGTCAACCGGGCGCCGATGAGTTCCTCGCCGGCTACCACCGACTGCTGACCCTGGTGGTCGGCGGCTATCGGCGCGAGGGAAAGCGGTACATGACCCTGGCCATCGGGTGCACCGGCGGCAAGCACCGCAGTGTGGCCATCGCCGAGGCGCTGGCACGGTTGTTGGATGCCGAAGACGACAACGACGAGCTGTCGGTGCGGGTGCTGCACCGGGATGTGGGTCGCGAATGAGTGCAGTGGGGGCACCCGCTTGCGGGGGAACGAGATTGCGGAGCGATGAGGAGGAGCGTCGCCAGTGAGCGTTGAGCCTGCACAAGGCAATCCGAGCATCGTTGCGCTCGGTGGGGGGCACGGACTGTACGCGACGCTGTCGGCTGCCCGCCGGCTGACTCCGCATGTCACCGCGGTGGTGACCGTTGCCGACGACGGCGGCTCGTCGGGCCGGCTGCGCGGTGAACTCGACGTGATTCCGCCCGGAGACCTGCGGATGGCACTGGCGGCGCTGGCCGCCGACACCCCGACGGGCCAACTTTGGGCGACCATCCTGCAGCACCGCTTCGGTGGCACCGGCGCCCTGGCGGGGCATCCGATCGGCAATCTGCTGCTGGCCGGCCTCAACGAGGTGCTGGCCGACCCGGTCGCCGCGCTCGATGAGCTCGGCCGGATGCTGGGGGTCAAGGGGCGGGTGCTGCCGATGTGCCCGATCGCGCTGCAGATCGAAGCCGACGTGTCGGGCCTCGAAGCCGACCCGCGACTGTTCCGGCTGATCCGGGGCCAGGTGGCCATCGCAACCACCCCGGGAAAGGTGCGCCGGGTGCGGCTGATGCCGGGCGACCCGCCGGCCACCCGCCAAGCGGTGGACGCCATTATGGCCGCGGATCTGGTGGTGCTCGGCCCGGGCTCGTGGTTCACCAGCGTGATCCCGCACCTGCTGGTACCGGGACTGGCCGCGGCATTGCAGAACACCTCGGCCCGCCGCGCCCTGGTGCTCAACCTGGTGGCCGAGCCGGGGGAGACCGCGGGATTCTCGGTGGAGCGCCACCTGCACGTGCTGGCGCAACATGCGCCCGGTTTTACCGTGGACCACATCATCATCGACGCAGGCCGGGTGCCCAGCGAACGCGAGCGCGAGCAGCTGCGGCGGGCCGCCACGTTGTTCGCTGCCGAGGTTCGGTTCGTGGACGTGGCCCGACCTGGTACACCTTTACATGACCCAGGAAAGTTGGCGGCGGCGCTGGACGGGGTTCGGAACATGGACGCATCGACGTTGTCTGTTCCGACACCGGTCGTGACGCATGCCGAGGGCGGGGGCCGGCAATCCGGCGTGAGTGGACCGAGCGGGCTCGGGCCGGGAGGTGACAAGTCGTGGCGATGACGGCCGAAGTCAAGGACGAGCTGAGCCGTCTCGTGGTCAGTTCGGTGAGTGCGCGCCGCGCCGAGGTCGCGGCGCTGCTGCGCTTCGCCGGCGGACTACACATCGTGGCCGGTCGGGTTGTGGTCGAAGCCGAGGTGGACCTGGGGGTTATCGCGCGGCGGCTGCGCAAGGACATCTTCGACCTATACGGCTACAACGCGATCGTGCACGTGCTGAGCGCCAGTGGGATGCGCAAGAGCACCCGCTACGTGCTGCGCGTGACGAAGGACGGTGAAGCGCTGGCCCGCCAGACCGGACTGCTGGATCTGCGTGGCCGCCCGGTGCGGGGCCTGCCTGCCCAGGTGGTGGGCGGCAGCGTCGCTGACGCCGAAGCTGCCTGGCGGGGCGCGTTTTTGGCGCACGGTTCCCTTACCGAGCCGGGCCGCTCGTCGGCGCTGGAGGTGGGCTGCCCGGGTCCGGAGGCCGCCTTGGCGCTGGTCGGCGCGGCACGGCGCCTCGGGGTCAGCGCCAAAGCCCGCGAGGTGCGTGGCGCAGACCGGGTGGTGGTACGCGACGGCGAGGCGATCGGAGCGCTGCTGACCCGAATGGGTGCCCAGGACACCCGGCTGATCTGGGAGGAACGCCGAATCCGCCGGGAGGTGCGGGCTACCGCCAATCGGCTGGCCAACTTCGACGACGCCAACCTGCGCCGCTCCGCGCGGGCGGCCGTGGCGGCGGCGGCGCGGGTGGAACGTGCGCTGGCGATTCTCGGTGACAGCGTGCCCGATCATCTGGCTTCGGCCGGCAAGCTGCGGGTGGAGCACCGGCAGGCCTCCCTGGAGGAATTGGGCCGGCTGGCTGACCCGCCGATGACCAAAGACGCGGTGGCGGGGCGCATCCGGCGGCTGCTGTCGATGGCTGACCGCAAGGCCAAGCAGGACGGCATTCCCGACACCGAGTCCGCGGTCACGCCGGAGCTGCTCGAAGACGCCTAGTTCGGCGTTGTCCCCAGTTGGGGGTTGATCCACAGGTTCGGTGGTTTGGGTGTTGGTTGTCGGTGGTGTTGTCGGGGGTGGTT
>NZ_LQPI01000032.1 GCF_002101775.1 Mycolicibacter nonchromogenicus
GCGCCGGGGGCGGGCCGGGCGGCTGCGGGCCGCGCTGGCCGTAGGGGGGCATGGCCCGAGTGTGGTCCTCGCTGGGTTTGCCGGAGCCGTCCGATGATCCGAAGCGCGCCATCTCACCGATCGTATCGGAAAGTACTGGCCGGCGACTTGGGCGAAAAATCAGAAGGTTTCGACGTTGTCGATGCTGACCAGCATGCCGTGGCCGGTGCGGTCGTTGGTGAATCGCGTGCCGTCGATGCCGGCGTCGATCGTCCAGCCCTGAGCTTGGTAGGTGAGGTAGTCGATGGTGACGACCGGGATATCGCCCAGGTTGCCCAATACCCAGTGCACGGTGCCGTCGGCGCTGACGCTGACGCCGTTGGCGCGCTGGCCGTCCTTGAACGGCGAGTTGGTGAACTCTGCTTCGCACTCGACCTGCGGTGACGAGATCTGGCAGCGCGTCCGCCCGGATTTCGTCTCGATGAAGACGTAGCCGTTGTCATCGGGCGGCAACGGGATGGCATCGGCCGGCTGGTTCGGGCCGGCCGACTTGCTCGGACTCGGACTCGGGCTCGGGCTCGGCGGCGCTGTGCTGGTGCGCGGTGGCCGGAGCGACGGCTCCGGCGGTCCCCCGCCCGGCGCCGCAGTCGGATGACCGTCAACGGTGGTGCTGCAACCTGTCAGCAACAGCGCGGCCACCAGCGTCAACTGTCCGGCTGTCCTGCGCCTCGCCTGATCTGGTACCCGCACTCAATTTCCTTGCCGCCGTCGTGCGGCCCAGCGTACGCATCCTGTGACATCAGAGGCTGTAGTGACGCGCGGTACTGTCGGGGCGGTGCCCGCGAGTGGAGCAGAGCCTGCGGTCAGGAAAGGTCCCGGAACGCCAGCGCCACACCGGCGACCGCCGTCACCGCGGCCAGCGCGTAACCCGCCATCGACCACCATCCGACGTGCAGATAGGCCGTGATCGCCACGATCGCGATGGCGCAGAACACGAGCACCATTCCATAGAGCGGGGGTCTGGCTGCGTAACGGTTGCGGGCCATATGTTTTCGGGCCTTCTACTCGTCCGGATCCGACTGCGCGCCCACGGGCGGGGTCTGTTCTGCGAGCGTGGACATGGCCCGCACCCGGCCACGTACCAGATACCAACCGGCGATCAGCGCCGGTGGGACGACGAGCAGCACTCCCCGCACAAAGGGGCCGCTGCGGTGATCGAGCACCATCAGGGCCAGCACGCCGGCCAAGAACAGCAATGTCACGTACCCGCTGTAGGGGGCCAACGGCATCCGGAATGCGGGCCGTTGCAGGACTCCGGCATTGGCGAGCCGGAGCAGCCTCAACTGGCAGGCCACGATGGTCCCCCAGGCCGCTATCACGCCGACCGCGGCGATGTTGAGCACGATCTCGAAGGCTTGCCCCGGGCGCAGTGCGTTGAGCAGCACCCCCAACAGTCCGATCCCACTGGTCAGCAGAATGCCGCCATAGGGCACCCCGTTCTTCGACATCTTGCCGGTGAATGCCGGGCCACTGCCGTTGACCGACATCGACCGCAGGATGCGCCCGGTGGAGTAGAGCCCGGCGTTCAGGCTGGAGAAGGCCGCGGTCAACACCACCAGGTTCATGATGCTGCCGGCGCCGGTGAAACCGACGGTGGAGAAGAACGTGACGAACGGGCTCTGGTGTTCTTTGAAGGCGGTGTAGGGCAACAGCAGTGCCAACAGCAAGACCGACCCCACGTAGAAGATCGCGATCCGGGCCACCACCGAGTTGATCGCGCGCGGCATGACCTTTTCGGGATTGGGGGTTTCCCCGGCGGCTGTTCCCACCAATTCGATGCCGGCATAGGAGAACACCACCCCAGAGGTGACCAACACCAAGGGGAGCAGACCCGTCGGCAAGAACCCGCCGTTATGGGCCAACAGGTGCAGTCCAGTTTCCTGTCCGTCGACCTGATAGCGGCCACCCAAGAAAATGGTGCCCACCACCAAGAAGGTCAGCAGGGCGACGACCTTGATCAACGCGGCCCAGAATTCCAACTCCCCGAACAGCTTCACCGAGATCAGGTTCATCGACAGCACCGCCAGCAGGGCGACCAGGGCCAGCGTCCACTGCGGGATCACGCCGAACAGGTGCCAGTAATGGAAGTAGGTGGCGATCGCGGTGGTGTCGACGATTCCGGTCATCGACCAGTTCAGGAAATACAGCCACCCGGTGACGTAAGCGGTTTTCTCCCCGAAGAACTCGCGCGCGTAGGAGACGAACGATCCCGACGACGGCCGGTGCAGCACCAGCTCTCCGAGGGCCCGCAGGATGAGGAAGGCAAACACGCCACAGATCGCGTAGACGACGAATAGGCCCGGTCCGGCCGAGGCGAGCCGGCCCCCGGCGCCGAAAAACAGCCCGGTGCCGATGGCGCCGCCCAGGCCGATCATCTGCAGTTGTCGCGGCGTCAGGTCTTTGTGGTAACCCTCGTCCTCGCGGGCCAGCGCGGCAGGGGAAGCCAGCTGTGGGTCGGGGGAATGTGACATCGCTGCGAGGGTAGCGCACCGGGGGTTGCGGAACGGGCTGAAACCCGGCGCCGTCGCGCCGCGATGTCTGTGCGTCGAGAGCTGAGCCCTGTCGCGCTATCCCGCAATGGCGACCGCTACTGCGGCGGCCAGGAAGATGAGCTCTTCGGCGATGCGCACTGGTAGCCGTGTCGTCATCGCTGGGGGCGGATCGGGCATCCGGGCGGCGTAGATATTGGCCGGGAACATCGCCAGCATCAGCACCAAAAGGCAGGCGGCTGCGGCGATCCGTGTGGCCGGAAGCAGTAGGCCCACCGCGCCCAGGAGTTCAAGCGCACCGGTGACGCTGACCAGCAAACCCGGTGCGGGCAGTGCCGGTGGCACGATCGCAACCAGCTGGTTGCGCAGGGGTGGCGCGAAATGTGCCACGCCGGTGACGAAGAACATAGCCGCCAGGCCGACCGCGATGGCGCGGGGCCAGGTGTCCACGTATCCGACGCCGAACCAGCCCAAGATCCGGGCGGCCAGGCTGCCCACCAACAGGGTGATCAACGGTGCCACGACAGCCTCCAGATCTAGTCAATGACAAGTTATGCGTCCGAACGTAGGTCCGGCATCTAGTCAGTGTCAAGATTTTCTTATAGGGTTGGGGCATGGCGCGTTCGAACTACCACCACGGTGATCTGCCCGCTGTGATCCTGGCCGAGGCGGCGCGCATGGTGGCCGAGCAGGGTGCCGATCGGGTTTCGCTGCGCGAACTGGCGCGCGCTGCCGGGGTCTCGCACGCCGCCCCCGCGCATCACTTCACCGATCGGCGGGGGTTGTTCACCGCCTTGGCCACCGAGGGATTTCAACTGCTCAGCGCAGCGCTCACGGCAGCCCGTGGCCGGTTCGTCGACGCCGCCGTGGCCTACGTGCGGTTCGCCCTGGAGCATCCTGGCCACTACGAAGTGATGTTCGACAAGTCACTGCTGAATCCCTCCGATGCCGAGCTGGTAGCCGCGGAAGCCGCTGCGGGAGCCGAACTTTCCCGTGGTGTGGCGACGCTCCAAGACGCGGCAGCGCACGCTGATCCGGCCGGTGCGGAGCTGGCGGCCTGGTCATTGGTGCACGGCTTTTCGACGCTGTGGCTCAATGACGCGGTGAAAGCCGCCGATCCGATGGACACGGTCGAGCGGATCGCGCGCCTGCTGTTCGACGGGTGACTACGGTTGCAGTTATGGCCGATCGACCCGGGCGAGCCGCATGAGTAAGCAGATCGGGGTGGTGGGAGCCGGCATCGCCGGGCTGGCGGCCGCGGTCGGGCTGCAGCGCCACGGTCATGATGTCACCGTCATCGAGCAACGGACCGACACCTCGTCGGGCGCGGGAATCAGTATCTGGCCCAATGCCCTGGCCGCCTTGGACCATCTCGGTCTCGGTGATGCGGTCCGCGCGGCGGGCGGCCGGATCACCGCGGGGGCGGCGCGCTGGTATGACGGTTCGTGGCTGCGCCACCCGGCTGCCGAACGAATGGTCCGGGCCCTCGGGGAACCGCTGGTGGTGGTACAGCGCTGCGTGCTGCGCGACATTCTTGCCGAAGCGTTGGCGGCGGGCAGTCTGCATTACGGTCTTGCCGCCACCGGCGCGTCGATAACGGGAGACGGTGTAGCGCTGCAACTCTCGGATGGCTCGGTGGGCGAGTTCGATGCCGTCGTGGGTGCCGACGGCACCCATTCGGTTCTGGCCCGCCACCTCAACGGTCCACTGCGCCGGCGCTACGTCGGCTACACCGCGTGGCGTGGAATCGCTGCCTACACCCTGGATCCCGACCTGGCGGGGGAGACCATGGGCCCTGGAATCGAAACCGGGCATGTGCCGATGGGACCTGACCTGACCTACTGGTTTGCCACCGAGCGAGTCCCCGAGGGGCGGCGAGCGCGCGAGGGCGAGCTGGCCTACCTGCGCGGCAAATTCGCGCAGTGGTGTGAACCCCTCCCAAGCATCCTGGCCGCGACATCGCCGGATGATGTGCTGCGCGACGACCTCTATGACCGCGCGCCCGCCCGCCACTGGGCGCGCGGTCCGATCGTGCTGGTCGGCGATGCGGCCCATCCCATGCGTCCGCATCTCGGCCAGGGTGGGTGCCAGGGCTTGGAAGACGCCGCCATCCTGGCCGCGTTCGTCGACCGGGCGCCCGATCTGTCCACTGCGTTCGCCCGCTTCGTCGCGTTCCGCCGCCCGCGGGTGGCGCCGCTGGTCCGGGAGTCGGCGTGGTTCGGCAGGGCCGTCAATGTGCGGCCCGACTTCCTCAGCGCCGCGGTCAGTCGCGTCAGCGGCCTGATTCCGGAAACCCTGCTGATGCGGCATCTGGCAACCGTCGCCGCAGGGTCGGCGTTTGTGCTGCCGCCGGCGGGTGCGCGGTGATGCGGCCAGGTCTGTGGCTTCGGTGGGCGCTGATGCAGGGCCTTCCGCGCGCGCTGCTGGCGGTGCAGGCGCGGCGCGGCGAGCCGATGGCGCGCCTGCTCATCGGCCCACTGCGTGGGGGCGACCCCGAACCCCTGACCGAACAGATCCGTGCTCGCGGTCGATTGACGCGCACGCCGTTCGCCTCGGTGACGGCCGACTATGAGCTGTGCCGGACCATCTTGCGCGACGACAGGTTCGGAGCGACCAACCCGGCCAATATGAATCTGCCCAAGACGGTGCGCTGGATGATCGACCGGACCGATCCCCGGCTGCCGAATCCGGCGGAGCCCCCTTCGATGCTGGCGGTCGATCCGCCCGACCACACGCGCTACCGGCGTGCGGTGGTGCGCGCGTTCACGCCCCGTGCGATCGACACGTTGCGGGCCCGGATCGTCGAGATCACCCGCGAACTTCTCGATGGTGTGGAGAAGGCAGAACATCCGGATCTGATCGCCGACTTCGCCGGGCCGCTACCGGCATTGATCATCGCCGAGATTCTCGGAATCCCCGAGGCGCAGCGGCCGCAGATGATCGAGCGGGGCGACCGTGGTGCGCCTCTGCTCGATATCGGAGTGTCGTGGAACACCTTTCGACGCGCCATGCAGTCCCTGCGGGAAAACGACCGCGAGTTCAGCGAGCACATCGAACGATTGCGCAACACCCCCGGTGATGACATCTACAGCCAGATCATCTGCGACGGGGACCTTGACCGGCGTGAACTGGGCGTGACCGCATTGCTGCTCGCCGGCGCGGGTTTCGAGACCACCATCAATCTGATCGGCAACGCGATCGTGCTGTTGCTGCGCCACCCAGAACAGTTGGCGAAGCTGCGTGAGGATCCTCAGTTGTGGCCCGGTGCGGTCGAGGAAGTCCTGCGTTTGGACAGCCCGGTGCAGATGACGTCGCGCAATGCCCTGTGCGAGCTCGAGCTCGCGGGGCAGCGCCTCGCCCGGGGTGAAACGGTGGCGCTACTGCTGGGCGGCGCCAACCGCGACCCCAACGTCTTTCCCGATCCCGGTCGCTTCGAGGTCACCCGGGCCAACGCCAAAGAGCATCTGTCGTTCAGCAGCGGGATTCACGCCTGCCTCGGAGCCAACCTGGCCCGCATGGAAGCCACCATCGCGCTGCAGGCACTGTTCGAGCGGTTCCCCGATCTGCGGCTCGACGGCCCGCCCACTCCGCGCGGGCTGGCCACCCTGCACGGTTTCCGGCGCATCCCGGCGGTCACCTGATCCAGTTCCCGGGTGGTATTCAGGGCGTGACACCTTCGACCAGGCGTGCGCCCAGTTCGCCGGGTTCGATGCGGTGACCTTCGGTGCAGCGGATCTCGACCAGGGCGTCCGCGCCGCAGTCCAGGTGGGTCAGCCGCAGCCGCCCCCGGTTGGGCAGGTGGCGTTGCCCCCACTGGAACATGGCCCAGACCACCGGCATGAATTCGATCCCGGCGTCGGTCAGCACGTACTCGTCGCGGCTGCGCTGGCCGGGCTCACGGTAGGGCCGGCGGGCCAGCAACCCGAGGTCGACAAGCTCCGCGAGCCGCGTCGCGGTCGCTGCTTTGGTGATGCCGACCCGGGTCGCAAAGTCATCGAATCGGGTAGTGCCGTAATAGGCCTCGCGCATGATCAGCATCGCGGACTTGGTGCCGACCACCGCCATGGTCTTTTCCACCGGGCACTCACCGATCGCCGACCAGCTGTCGCGGTCTGCCAGCGGTCCCTGCAGGAAATTCATCGCAGTCCACCTCCCTGGGTTGACTCTACTATACCCAGGGTGTATAGCTGGGTATAGCGAACAATACTTAGCTAGGGAGGGTCATGATGGCCGAATATCAAGGTCGTGACGCCGTCATCGTCGGCGCCGTTCGCACTCCGATCGGGAAGGGCAAGCCCGGCGGCGCTCTCCACGAGATCCTGCCTGCCGACCTGTTGGCCCACAGCCTGCGAGAGCTGGTGCAGCGAACGGGAATCGATCCGATTCAGGTCGACGACGTCATCGCCGGTGCCGTCACCCAGGCGGGCGATCAGGCCCTCAATATCGCGCGGAACGCGCTGCTGGGTGCGGGCTTCCCGGAATCGGTTCCCGGCACCACGATCGATCGACAGTGCGGCAGTAGTCAGCAGGCGATCAGCTTCGCCGCCCAGGGTGTGGTGGCCGGCGCCTACGACGTCGTCATCGCCGCGGGAGTCGAGTCGATGAGCCGCGTACCGATGGGGGCGTCGCTGCTGCCGGGCAGCCGTCCCCTGGGCGACGCGATGGCCCGTCGCTATCCGGAAGGTCTGGTGCCGCAGGGGATCAGCGCCGAGCTGATCGCCGCGCGATGGGGCTTCTCCCGGACCGAACTCGACGAGTTCTCCGCCCACAGTCACGAGAAGGCGGCACGGGCGACCAAGGACGGGCTCTTCGAGGACGAACTCGCTCCGATCGCAGGCCTGAGTACTGACGAGATCATCCGGCCCGCAACCAGCGTGGCCACCTTGGCGGGGTTGAGCCCGGCGTTCTACGACGAGGCAATGAAGGCGCGCTTCCCGCAGATCAAGTGGGAGATCACCGCCGGCAACTCGTCGCCGCTGTCGGACGGCAGTGCCGCGGTGATGATCACCAGCGGCGAGTTCGCCAAAAGGATGGGCCTGCGACCGCTGGCGCGCATCCACACCAGCACGGTCCTCGGGTCGGATCCGCTCTACATGCTGACCGGGGTGATTCCGGCCACGAGGAGGGTGCTGCGCCGTGCCGGACTGAGCCTGGCCGACATCGACCTGTTCGAGGTCAACGAGGCGTTTGCCCCCGTGGTGCTGGCGTGGGCCAAAGACACTGGTGCAGATCTGGTCAAGACGAACGTCAACGGCGGAGCCATCGCGATAGGGCATCCGTTGGGCGCCAGTGGCGCGCGCCTGATGACAACCCTGGTCCACGCGCTGCAACACAGCGGAGCACGTTTCGGCCTGCAGACCATGTGCGAGGGCGGCGGGATGGCCAACGCCACCATCATCGAGCGGATCGAGGGCTGACGACCATGAGCACGATTCGAGCAGCGGCGGTGCAGATCAGCCCAGTGCTGTACAGCCGAGAAGGAACCGTCGAAAAAGTGGTGGCCAAGATCGAGCAATTGGCCCGCCGCGGAGTGCAGTTCGCTGCCTTTCCCGAGACGGTGATCCCTTATTACCCCTACTTCTCTTTCGTCCAGCGTCCGTTCGCGATGCGCCCGCAACACCTCACCCTGATGGACCAGGCCGTGACCATCCCCTCGGCGGAAGTCGATGCGATCGCAGCAGCGGCCCGGCAGGCTGAAATGGTCGTCTCGATCGGCGTCACCGAGCGTGACGGCGGTTCGCTGTACAACACGCAGCTGCTCTTCGACGCCGACGGAAGCCTGCTGCAGCGCCGGCGCAAGATCATGCCCACCTATCACGAGCGGATGCTCTGGGGGCAGGGCGACGGCAGCGGACTGCGCGCAGTCGACAGCACGGTCGGGCGGGTCGGACAACTGGCCTGTTGGGAGCACTACATGCCGCTGGCGCGCTATGCCCTGATCGCCGACGGGGAACAGATCCACTCGGGCATGTGGCCGGGATCGTTCGCCGGCGACCTGTTCGCCCAACAGATCGAGACCAGCGTGCGCAATCACGCACTCGAGTCGGCCGCATTCGTCGTCAACGCCACCGCATGGTTGGACCCCGATCAACAGGCGCGGATCATGACCGACACCGGATGCCCGATCGGTCCCATATCCGGCGGGTGCTTCACGGCGATCATCAGCCCGCACGGCGAACTGCTCGGCGAGCCGTTGCGCTCCGATGAGGGCGAGGTGATCGCCGACCTGGACTTCTCGCTGATCGATGCCCGCAAGTCGCAGATGGACGCCCGCGGCCACTACAGCCGCCCCGACCTGCTGACCCTCTTGGTGGATCGCACCGCTCGCGTACCTGTCCGGGAGCGCATCGGCGAGATCACCGACGCCGAGGTCGAGGAGGTGGATCGTGTCGCAGTGTGATCCTCAGGAGCGCCGCTTCTCCGGCGTCCAGGTGCGATACCCGAGCACCAAGAGCTACGAGGAGCTGGTTGCTGCCTTGCTGGCTGACGTGGGCCAGCGCCCGGTTCCGATCGATGAACTCCCGAAGGACTACAGCAGCTGGGAATCCTACCGAGACAAGGTCGAATCTCACGTCGGCGCGAGCGGATTCATGCTGTTCGCGACGTTCGACCACGGCGGATGGATCAAGAAGGCCGGGATTGACCGCAAAGTGCTGCGGGTCATCATCGGCAACCCGCTGATCGCGATCACGATGCTGCGTCACGATGTGACCGCGGGCCTGTTCGCTCCGGTGGAGCTGCTGCTCGTCGGCGAGGAAAGCGCCGGCAGCAGCCTGATCTACGTCAAACCGTCCTCGTTGATGGTCGTCGAACCCAACCCTGCCCTGCTCGCCGCCGCTGAAGAACTCGACGTCAGATTGGCTGCGCTGGCGAGGAAGGTCGCGGGATGAGCAGGCGCGTCTTCTTCGCGGGTGCTTCGGGTGTGATCGGAAGCCGGCTGGTTCCCCTGCTCGTCGAAGCGGGCCATACCGTCGGCGCCATGACGAGGTCGGCCGACAAGGCCGACCGGTTGGCCGCAATGGGTGCGCAGCCGATCGTCTGCGACGTCTTCGACCGTCCGGCTCTGACTCGGGCCGTCCGTGGGTTTGCGCCTGACGTGTTGCTGCATGAGTTGACCGATCTGCCCGACGAGCTGGCCGACCTGCCCGCGGAGTCGCTGATCAACGCCCGTATCCGAGCCGAGGGCACCCGCAACCTGATCGACGCGTTGGAAGGGCCGGGCGCGACGAAGATCATCGCCCAAAGCGTCGCGTGGAGGATGCGTCCCGGCCCCGAAGCCGACGCGGTCGCAATGCTGGAAGAAGCGGTGCTGGCGGCGAACGGCGTCGTCCTCCGCTACGGACTGTTCTACGGGCCCGGCACCTATTACCCGGGCGATCTGCCTCCAGAACCGCGGGTGAATGTCGACACCGCCGCCGCGCGGACATTGGCCGCCCTCGACGCTCCCGCGGGCATCCTGACTGTGGTCGACGACTGAATCGGCGGGTGCCGCGCCAGGCGATCCCCGCGTTGCCTTTTTCTCTGTCCCTGCGCGATTCGGGAACAAACCGGGAACCCGGCCCGTTGACCCCAGCAAGAAGTTGAGTCAATAGCACTCAAGTATGAGTTGACAGCCAAGCGGCCGAAGCGCATTCTTGAGCGCAGTCCGCTCAGACTAGGGATATCGTCTACCAGGGAGGAACCACAATGGCTCGTGCGGTCGGAATCGACCTCGGGACCACCAACTCGTGCGTCGCAGTGCTGGAGGGCGGCGACCCCGTCGTCGTAGCCAACTCGGAGGGCTCGCGCACCACCCCGTCGGTCGTCGCGTTCGCCCGCAACGGCGAAGTGCTCGTCGGCCAGCCCGCCAAGAACCAGGCGGTCACCAACGTCGACCGCACCATCCGCTCGGTCAAGCGCCACATCGGTAGCGACTGGAAGATCGAGATCGACGGCAAGGACTACACCGCGCAGGAGATCAGCGCTCGCGTGCTGATGAAGCTCAAGCGTGACGCGGAGGCCTACCTCGGTGAGGACATCACCGACGCCGTGATCACCGTGCCGGCCTACTTCAACGACGCCCAGCGTCAGGCCACCAAGGAAGCCGGTCAGATCGCCGGTCTCAACGTGCTCCGTATCGTCAACGAGCCGACCGCGGCTGCGCTGGCCTACGGCCTGGACAAGGGCCACAAGGAACAGACCATCCTGGTGTTCGACCTCGGTGGCGGCACCTTCGACGTCTCCCTGCTGGAGATCGGCGAGGGCGTGGTCGAGGTTCGGGCCACCTCCGGTGACAACCACCTCGGTGGCGACGACTGGGACGACCGTGTCGTCAACTGGCTGGTGGACAAGTTCAAGGGCACCTCGGGCATCGACCTGACCAAGGACAAGATGGCCATGCAGCGGCTGCGTGAAGCGGCCGAGAAGGCCAAGATCGAGCTCTCGAGCTCGCAGAGCACCTCGATCAACCTGCCCTACATCACCGTTGACGCCGACAAGAACCCGCTGTTCCTCGACGAGCAGCTCACCCGGTCGGAGTTCCAGAAGATCACTCAGGATCTGCTGGACCGTACCCGCAAGCCGTTCCAGTCGGTGATCAAGGACGCCGGAATCTCGGTGTCGGAGATCGACCACGTGGTGCTGGTGGGTGGTTCCACCCGCATGCCTGCGGTCACCGACCTGGTCAAGGAGCTCACCGGCGGCAAGGAGCCCAACAAGGGCGTCAACCCCGACGAGGTCGTGGCCGTGGGTGCTGCGCTGCAGGCCGGTGTGCTCAAGGGTGAGGTGAAAGACGTTCTGCTGCTTGACGTCACCCCGCTGTCACTTGGTATCGAAACCAAGGGTGGCGTGATGACCAAGCTGATCGAGCGCAACACCACCATCCCGACCAAGCGCAGTGAGACCTTCACCACCGCCGACGACAACCAGCCGTCGGTGCAGATCCAGGTCTTCCAGGGTGAGCGCGAGATCGCCTCGCACAACAAGCTGCTCGGCTCCTTCGAGCTCACCGGTATCCCGCCGGCCCCGCGCGGTGTCCCGCAGATCGAGGTCACCTTCGACATCGACGCCAACGGCATCGTGCACGTCACCGCCAAGGACAAGGGCACCGGCAAGGAGAACACGATCAAGATCCAGGAAGGCTCCGGCCTCTCCCAGGAGGAGATCGACCGGATGATCAAGGACGCCGAGGCGCACGCCGAGGAGGACCGCAAGCGTCGCGAAGAGGCCGACGTGCGCAACCAGGCCGAGTCGCTGGTCTACCAGACGGAGAAGTTCGTCAAGGAGCAGCGCGAGGCCGAGGGTGGCTCGAAGGTCCCCGAGGACACGCTGGGCAAGGTGGACGCCGCGATCAACGACGCCAAGAAGGCGTTGGAGGGCACCGACATCGCGGCCATCAAGTCCGCGATGGAGAAGCTCGGCGTCGAGTCGCAGGCCCTGGGCCAGGCCATCTACGAGGCCACCCAGGCCGAGCAGGCCGCCAATGACGCCGCCAGTGCGTCCGGTGGCGACGACGACGTCGTGGACGCAGAGGTGGTCGACGACGGAGACACCAAGTGAGCGAAGAGAACTCACGCGAACAGTCTCCGGAGACCGTCACCGTAACCGACAAGCGGCGCATCGATCCGGAAACCGGTGAGGTGCGGGAGGGTTCCTCCGGTCCGGCCCCTAGTGGGCCGGCGCCGGAGGAGCCTGCCGCCGACGGTGCTCAGGCCGACCAGGTCGCCGAGCTGACCGCCGACCTGCAGCGGGTACAGGCGGACTTCGCCAATTACCGCAAGCGGGCGCTGCGCGACCAGCAAGGCGCCGCGGACCGGGCCAAGGCCGCGGTGGTGACCGAACTGCTCGGGATCCTCGACGACTTGGACCGTGCCCGCAGCCACGGCGACCTGGAATCAGGTCCGCTGAAAGCGGTGGCGGACAAACTGACCGCGGTGCTCACCGGTATGGGACTGACATCGTTCGGCGCCGAGGGCGACGAGTTCGACCCGTCGCTGCACGAGGCGGTCCAGCATGAGGGCGACGGGTCGCATTCGGTGATCGGCGTCGTCCTGCGGCAGGGCTACAAGCTCGGTGAGCAGGTACTGCGGCACGCGATGGTCGGGGTGGTCGACACCGTCCCGGACGCCGAGGGCGGCGGGGCGGTTGTCGACGGCGACACTGCCGAAGAGAATTGACAGGTAAGGAGGTGACGCGACATGGCTCAGCGTGAATGGGTCGAAAAAGACTTCTACAAGGAGTTGGGCGTCTCCTCCGACGCCAGCGAGAAAGACATCAAGAGCGCCTACCGCAAGTTGGCCTCCGAGCTGCATCCGGACCGCAACCCGAACAACCCGGCTGCCGCCGAGCGCTTCAAGGCGGTCTCCGAGGCCTACAGCGTGTTGTCCGATGAGGCCAAGCGCAAGGAGTACGACGAGACCCGGCGGCTGTTCGCCGGCGGCGGGTTCGGCCGGCGCTTTAACGGTGGCGGTGGCTTCGGCGGCGCTAACTTCGATCGATTCTCCACCGGTGGCGACGGCAACGAGTTCAACCTCAACGACCTGTTCGGCGCGGCCGGTCAGACCGGTGGTGCCAACATCGGTGATCTCTTCGGTGGCCTGTTCGGGCGTGGAGCGCAGCAACGGCCCAGCCGGCCGCGGCGCGGCAATGACCTGGAGACCGAATCCGAGCTGAGCTTCTTGGAAGCCACCAAGGGCGTCGAGATGCCGCTGCGGCTCACCAGCGCCGCGCCGTGCACCAACTGTCACGGCAGCGGCGCCCGGCCGGGTACCAGTCCCCGAGTCTGCGGCTCCTGCAACGGCTCCGGGGTGATCAGCAGTAATCAGGGCGCCTTTGGGTTCTCGGAGCCGTGCACCGACTGTCGTGGCAGCGGGTCGATCATCGAGCACCCGTGTGCGGAGTGCAAAGGAACCGGCCGGGCAGCCCGGACCCGCACCATCAATGTGCGGATTCCACCGGGAGTCGAAGACGGCCAACGGATTCGGCTGGCCGGACAAGGCGAGGCCGGGTTGCGCGGCGCGCCCTCGGGCGACCTGTACGTGACGGTGCGAGTGCGTCCGGACAAGGTGTTCGGGCGTGACGGCGACGACCTGACGGTCACCATCCCGGTGAGCTTTGCCGAGCTTGCCCTGGGCACCACGCTGTCGGTGCCGACACTCGACGGCAAGGTCGGGGTGCGGGTCCCGAAGGGAACCGCCGACGGCCGGATTCTGCGGGTGCGTGGGCGCGGTGTGCCCAAGCGCGGCGGCGGCAGCGGCGACCTGCTGGTCACCGTGAAGGTCGCGGTCCCGCCGAATCTGGAGGGTGCCGCACAGCAGGCGCTCGAGGCGTACGCGGCGGCTGAGCGGGCCAGCGGATTCGACCCGCGGGCCGGATGGGCGGGTAATCGCTGATGAGTAAGTCGGAGAACTCCCGCACCTTCCTGATCTCGGTGGCCGCCGAGTTGGCCGGGATGCACGCGCAGACGCTGCGTACCTATGACCGGATCGGGCTGGTGAGTCCACGCCGCAGCTCCGGTGGCGGACGCCGCTACTCCCAGCGTGATGTCGACATGCTGCGTGAGGTGCAGCGGCTTTCGCACGACGAGGGCGTCAACCTCGCCGGCATCAAACGGATCATCGAGCTGACCAACCAGGTCGAGGCGCTGCAGGCGCGGGTCAAAGAGATGTCCGCGGAGTTGGAGATGTTGCGCGCCAACCAGCGTCGCGAGCTTGCGGTGGTGCCCAAGAGCACCGCCGTGGTGGTCTGGCAGCCGCGCCGATAGCGCAGGGTCAACAGACCCGAATGGAGAATTGGGCCACGCCACGGTGTCCCAAACGTGCCACCGCGTAACCGCCGCAGCGCAGCGCGTCGGTAGGTGCGGCCATCGGCTCGAAGCAGACCACGTCTTCGGTTTTCGGTGCGTAGATCTGCGCCGCCGGATAGCCCTGGTCGAAGCGCACCTCGATGCGTCGACCGCCGCCGGAGACCGCGAACACCGCTGCGGGTGCAACTTCGTCGAATCCGTGGTCGAACACCGTGTCGGCCAACAGTTCTGTCGTTGCCGGGTGGTGCGTGAACGCACCGGTCGGGATGTTGTGCGCGTCGAGGGTGCGACACCGCATCGTCGGGGTCTCAATCAGCCACTTCGCCCGGGGCACGCCGGGAAGCTGAAGGTAAGGGTGGAAGCCGAAGCACAGCGGTACCGCCGTGTCGCTGGTGGCGGTGACCGTGGTGCGCACCGTCAGCGTTCGGTCCGCGAGCGTGATGGCCAACTCCAGCAGGTGCGGGAACGGAAACGACGCCAGCAGATCCGGCCGGGACCCGAAGTCGAGTTCTGCGGTCAACGCCGATTCCGATCGTGCGGTCACCCGCCAGCCGTCCTCGCCGGCCAGGGTGCCGTGGATCGGGGCGCCGTATGCGTCGGTATGCACGCCGCCGACGCCCGGGGTCAGCGATACCTGAGCCCCGTGCACCTGGTAATCATTGCCGCTCAACCGATTCGCCCACGGGTATAACAGCGGAATCCCCATGGTCTCGTGCTCGCCGACATAGGCGGCCAGGCCCCGGCCTTGGCCGAGTAGTTCCACGCCGTCGTCGCACAGCGATGTTCCGATCATGCCAGCGGCCGGCACGAACGTCGCCGTCAGCGGCGACGACGGATCCGACAACACACAGGGCTGCAGAACAGTCACGATCAATCCGACAACGGGTCGTGTTGAATGCGTTGTGGCGGAGCTCCTTTGTCGATCAGGGCCGCTACGGTGGCCCGCGTCATCTCCGACCCACCGCAGACCAGTATCTGGCGGTCACTCCAGCCGCCGTAGCTGGTGACCACGTCTGCCAGCCGCCCAGTCTGCCGCAGGTGCAATCCCCGTGGCGGTGTCACATCGGGATAGTCGGCAGCCCATTCGGGGTCGCCCGCGTACTCCGACACCGGGGTCACCGACAGCCATGGGTTATGTGCGGCGATCTGCCACAGGGTGGGCAGGTCGTAGAGCTCGCAGGGATAGCGGCCACCGAAGAACAGGTGCACCCGCGGATTCACGGCCCACCGGGACAGGTCCATGATGATCGCGCGCAGCGGCGCCAACCCGGTACTGCCGGCCACCATCAGCACGTCACCGGCGTCGCGATCGACATGCAGCCCGCCCAGTGGGCTGGACAGGCGCCACCGGTCACCGGGCCGGGTTTCGTTGACGACTGCGGTGCTGACCAGGCCGGCGGGAACCGCGCGGACGTGAAACTCGATGGCCCCGGTCTCATCGGGCGGCATGCTCGGGCTCAGGTAGCGCCATGACCGCGGGCACTGCGGCACCTCGACTTTGACGTACTGGCCCGGGTGATAGGGCAGTGGCTGGTCCAGCTGGATCCGGACCACGGCGATATCGCGCGAGACCCGCAGGTGCTCTACGACGGTGCCGTCCCACCACGCCGGGCCCTCCTCGGCATCGGCGGCTCCGCCCATCACCCCGACGATCAGATTCAGCGACTCACGCGCGGCGGCGTCCACCGCCGGGGTCCAACGGTCAGCCAACTCCTCCCGCAGGGTGGTCAGAAGGACGTTTCCCACCGCGCTGTAATGGCGTTGCGTGACACCGTACTTGCGGTGGTCACGGCCCAGCTGGGCCAGAAACGCCACCGGTTGCTGGGCCCGTTGGGCGATGAACTCGCCGAGCACCCAGCTCATGGCGTGCGCGAACGCGGCCCGCTGGGTGGTCAGGTCGGCGGGGAACAGGTCACGCACCGACGGGTCGGTACCGAACCACCGGGTGAAGAAACGGGCGACCACGCCGGAACCGTCGGAGGGCACGCCAAACGCGTCGTGCAGCACGCGCAGTGCGTCGCGGTCGTCCAGGCCCACGGCGGCGATCTTAATGCCGGCCGGCGGCAGTGCCGCTATAGCGCGTGAATCCCGTTGTAAACCACCATCGCCCCGAGGAGAACCAGGATGACGGCCAGTAGTGCGGCGTGCTGCTGCTCCATCCAGTCCTTGAGCCGGTTCAGCGCCGGATCGAGGCGCTCGCTGGCGGCCAGATAGCCCAGAATCGGCACCAGCACCGTGGATGCGGAGAGCAACACGAAGAACGCCGCTGCCGGCCAACTGTCCGCGATGCCCAGGCGGGCGCCGCCGATGGCCAGCCCGGCGGCTGCGCACATGAACAGCACCTCTGGCCGAATCACGGCCAGCACCACGGCTGTCACACCCGCCCGCGGCGGGGTCATCGTGGTGAATGAGCGCAGCCAGCGCGGCATCTCGTGATCTCCGTGCCGGGTTGTCCACCGATAGATGCCGAACGCGATCAGCGCCGTCCCCACGATGATCCGCAGCCACGACGCCCGGGTGGGTGGTGTCTCCTGCAACCCGCCCAACAGGCCGGAGGCCGCGATGAAGGCGGCGGTGAGTCCCGCCAGGCCCACCAGCCAACCCAGCGCAAAGGCCAGTCCGGTCTCGCGCGGCCGTGCGGTGTGCAGCACGAGTATGGCCGGGATGACGGTGATCGGAGACAGGGCCACCACCAATGCCAGCGGGATCAAGGTGGTCCACACCGAAGCCAGGCTGGTCGTCATAGCAGCACCGTAGCGAACCGGGGCGCAACCGCGGCATCGAGCCTCAGCTCTTGCGATATACCCATACGGGGTATAGGTTCACTTGCGATACGTCAGGAAGGCGGACATGTCACCCACGCCAGGATGTCGCGACCGGTCGCCCGCGCTCAAGCGCGCCGGAGGCCGATTCGGGGCTGCGGGATTGGTTGCCGCCCTGAGCTGCACGCTGGCGTGTTGCCTGCCGGCGATCCTGGTGGCACTGGGGGCCGGGGCGTCGGTCGCCGCCGGTACAGGCCACGCGGGGCACCGCAGCGCCGGCTCCCCGGGCTGGTTCGCCAACCTGCTCGACGTGTTGCACCGGATCAGTCCCGGGCTGCTGATTGCGTCGGTTCTGCTGGTGGCGGTGGCGTTCGCGTTGCGGCGTCGAGCGGCGGTGTTACCGGCACTGCTTGCCGGTGCGGTGCTCTACCTCAGCGTGCACGGCCAGACCGACCCCGGCGTGATGTATTGGGGGATGGCTCTGGGCTACGGCACTTGGATAGGTCTGTACCTGTGGACGCGCCCTCGGCCCGGCGCGGGCGACTGCCAGAAGTCAGTTCTGTGACGGGATGGCCGCCTTGAGCTCGGTGCGCACCAGAACGGTCGCGAACTCCAGCAGCTCGTCGCGGGTGACCCGCAGTCGGCCGTCTGCCCAGTCGAGCACCAACGCGGTGAGCGCTCCGGACAGCGCGCTGGCACTCATGGCCTGTGCGGCGGTGATGTCGGCCGAACCGCCGGCACCGGATGAGCCGAGCAGCGCGCCCAGCAGGCCGGGCAGGACATCAGCGCGGTGGTCGGCCAGCAGGGTGCTGGACTGCGGCTCGCGCAGCAGGATCCGCAGCCGACGTGGGTCTTCTTCGAAATGGGCTATCGCCCGGTCCAGTGCGACGTGGATCGGAGCCGGTTTGCCTGCGTCGCCGGCCATGGTGGCAAGCAGCTCGGCGTTGCACTGGTCGTACACGGCCAGGATCAGTTCATCTGTGTCACTGAAGCTTTCGTAGAAATAGCGAAGGCTCAGTCCGGCGTCGCGGCACGCCGCGCGCATGGTGACACCGGCAGTTCCCCCCGTGCCCATCAGTTCCACACCCGCTGTGATCAGCTGAGCGCGACGTGTCTGAGCCCGGACGTCATGGGTCTGGCCGCGCCACACTCGTGGCGCTCGTTCGCCGCCCATGTGCACCTCCGAATCGTTGGGGACGCTTGAGGATACGTTCCCTCCGTCTGTGTACATTACGGGAATCAGTTGATTCCAGTTGACCGGAGGTCGGGCATGTTCGATGAGGAGCTGTTTCGGGAGGCGATCGCCAAGCCGAGGTTGCGCCAGCCGCTACCGGAATTCCTTCCCGGCAACCGGGCCGGCGGCAAGGTCAAGGTGCTCACCGAGTCCGAGCTCAACGCCATGACCCAGCAGTGGTTCGTCGACCTGGACCGCAAGATCGCCCACTATGCCGAACGCGGGATCGACGTGGCTTTCGCCGCCGAGTGGGCCAAGAAGTACTGGTGGAGCTGGCTGATGCGTGACATGTCGCTCAACCATGAGCTCTACACCCCCGATCTGCGCTACAAGGACCCCACCACATTCGGCCGGATCATCGTGGGGCTCGAGGAATTCGAGCGCTACAACTTCTCCTTCCTGGACGCCATCCCCGACTGGCGCTACGACCCGCTGCCCGGGCAGGTCTACTTCGACGTCACCCCGGAGGGCGAGACCCGCGTCATCGTTCGCTACATCGGCAGCGGGCACTTCAGTGGAACGCTGCGCTTCTACCCCTACGACGAGTCGGCCCCGGCGATCCACGGTGTCGGCACCTTCGTGCAGTGCACGGCGCTGGACCGGTACCACTTCAATGCCGACGGACTGATGTACGAAGGGGAGACCCTGTTCGACCTACTCGACGCCACCCAGTCGGCCGGAGTACTGCCATCGGACGACAGCTGGCTGTTCCGGGCGCTGATGGGTGCCTCCCGGCTGCCCCGGTTGGTGCAGAATGCCCGCCGGACGCTGCGTCTGGGCTGACGCGAACCGCCGCTCGGAAAAAAATAGACTTGAGCGGAACAGACTCAACCTTGACTGCGTTGGACAACACGACAAGCATTTTCGGCGGGCCGTGGCAGGCCCGCTCTGACCCCGAATGGAGGTGTCGTGGACTCGTTCAACCCGACCACCAAGACTCAGGCGGCGTTGACCGCGGCGCTGCAGACGGCTACCGCGGCCGGCAACCCCGAAATCCGGCCTGCCCATCTGCTGCATGCCCTGCTGACCCAGAACGAGGGGATCGCCGCGCCGCTGCTGGAGGCGGTCGGTGTGAGCCCGGCGACGGTCCGCGATGAGGCGCAGCGCCTGATCGATCTGGCGCCGCAGGTCACCAGCTCCAACACCCAGCCGCAACTGTCTCGCGACTCGCTGGCGGCGGTCACCGTCGCCCAGCGGCTGGCCACCGAACTCGATGACGAATACGTCTCCACCGAACACCTGATGGTGGGCTTGGCCACCGGTGACTCCGATGTCGCCAAGCTGCTGACCGGCCACGGTGCCTCCCCGCAGGCCCTGCGGGAAGCGTTCGTCAAGGTGCGCGGCAGTGCGCGAGTCACCAGCCCCGACCCCGAGGCCAGCTATCAGGCGTTGGAGAAGTACTCCACCGATCTGACCGCGCGTGCCCGCGAGGGCAAGCTGGACCCGGTGATCGGTCGTGACACCGAGATTCGCCGGGTGGTACAGGTATTGAGCCGGCGCACCAAGAACAACCCGGTGCTCATCGGCGAACCCGGCGTCGGCAAGACCGCGATCGTCGAGGGCCTGGCCCAGCGCATCGTCGCCGGCGACGTCCCGGAAAGCCTGCGCGACAAGACCGTCGTCAGCCTGGACCTCGGCTCGATGGTGGCCGGCGCCAAGTACCGCGGCGAATTCGAGGAACGCCTCAAGGCCGTCCTGGATGAGATCAAGAACTCTGCCGGGCAGATCATCACATTCATCGACGAGCTGCACACCATCGTCGGCGCCGGAGCCACCGGTGAGGGCGCGATGGACGCCGGCAACATGATCAAGCCGATGCTGGCGCGCGGCGAACTTCGGCTGGTGGGCGCCACCACTCTGGAGGAGTACCGCAAGTACATCGAGAAGGACGCCGCCCTGGAACGTCGTTTCCAGCAGGTCTATGTGGGCGAACCGTCGGCCGAGGACACCATCGGCATCCTGCGGGGACTCAAGGACCGCTACGAAGTGCACCACGGCGTGCGCATCACCGACTCGGCGCTGGTGGCCGCTGCCACCCTGTCTGACCGGTACATCACCGCAAGGTTCTTGCCGGACAAGGCAATTGACCTGGTGGACGAGGCGGCGTCGCGGTTGCGGATGGAGATCGACTCGCGGCCTGTGGAGATCGACGAGGTCGAGCGACTCGTGCGCCGACTGGAGATCGAAGAGATGGCGCTGAGCAAGGAGTCCGACGACGCTTCCAAGGAGCGGTTGGAGAAGCTGCGCAGCGAGCTGGCCGATCAGAAGGAGAAGCTGGCCCAGCTGACGACGCGGTGGCAGAACGAGAAGGGCGCCATCGACGTCGTCCGTGAGCTCAAGGAGCAGTTGGAAGCGCTGCGCGGCGAGTCCGAGCGGGCCGAGCGCGACGGCGACCTGGCCAAGGCCGCCGAGCTGCGGTACGGCCGCATTCCGGAGGTGGAGAAGAAACTCGAAGCGGCACTGCCCAATGCGCAGGCCCGCGAGGACGTCATGCTCAAGGAAGAGGTCGGCCCCGACGACATCGCCGACGTGGTGAGCGCCTGGACCGGGATTCCGGCCGGCCGGCTGCTGGAGGGTGAGACCGCCAAGCTGCTGCGCATGGAAGAAGAGCTGGGTAAGCGCGTCGTCGGACAGCGCAAGCCGGTGCAGGCCGTCTCGGATGCGGTGCGGCGCAGCCGGGCCGGGGTGGCCGACCCCAACCGGCCCACGGGCTCGTTCCTGTTCCTGGGTCCCACCGGCGTCGGCAAGACCGAGCTGGCCAAGGCGCTGGCGGACTTCCTGTTCGACGACGAACGGGCCATGGTCCGCATCGACATGAGCGAGTACGGCGAGAAGCACTCGGTGGCGCGCCTGGTCGGTGCGCCTCCCGGCTACGTCGGCTACGACCAGGGTGGTCAGCTGACCGAGGCGGTGCGCCGCCGGCCCTACACCGTGGTGCTGTTCGACGAGGTCGAAAAGGCCCACCCGGACGTTTTCGACGTGCTGCTGCAGGTTCTCGACGAAGGCCGGCTCACCGACGGCCAGGGCCGCACGGTGGACTTCCGCAACACCATCCTGATCCTGACCTCCAACCTGGGGTCCGGCGGCACCGAGGAGCAGGTGATGGCCGCGGTACGGGCGGCGTTCAAGCCCGAGTTCATCAACCGGCTCGACGACGTGCTGATCTTCGAGGGCCTGAACCCCGAAGAGCTGGTCCAGATCGTCGACATTCAGCTGCAGGCGCTGGCCAAGCGGCTGGCGCAGCGGCGGCTGACCATCGAGGTGTCGTTGGAGGCCAAGAAGTGGTTGGCCCGGCGTGGCTTCGACCCGGTCTACGGGGCGCGTCCACTGCGCCGGCTGATCCAGCAGGCCATCGGCGACCAGCTGGCCAAGATGTTGCTGGCCGGTGAGGTGCATGACGGTGACATCGTGCCGGTCAACATCAGCGCGGACGGCGAGTCGCTGGTTCTGGGCTGAGGAAGCTCACGGCACGGCCCCCCGGGACCCCTTCCGGGGGGCCCTGCCGTGTCTGCCAGCTCCTTTGCGGATGCGGTGTCGAACCTGATCGGTTAGCCTTGCCGTTACTGAGAAATTCCGGTGTGTTTCTGCACTGTGATTCATGCGGAGGGGTAGCCATGTCAGCTCGTCGCCATCGCCTGGTGGGTGCCGTCGGTGCCGTGGGGGCGGTCCTGGCGCTGGGCGCGCCGGCCCCGGCCGCTCAGGCTGACTGGGAAGACCTGTTCGAGCCGTTCATCGACGCGATCAGCTGGATCGACCCGGGCATCGCCGCCGACACCGACCCGGGTTCGGCGCTGGCCTCCCTGGACACCCTGTTCAACGGCTGGTACCAGGACCTGATCTACACCCCCCTCAACAGTGTCGCGCCGTGGCTGTTCAGCTCGACGGCGGAGACGCTGGATCTGCCGGGCAGTGCCGCGGCATACGGCCCGGACACCCCGCTGGAAGACCTCCCGTCCAGCTTCACCGTCCCGATGGACGTCAACCTGACCACCCAGCCCGTCATCAACCTCTCGGTCGGCGGCGGCCCGCAGACCGAAGTCCTGGTCGACACCGGGGCCGCCGGCCTGGTCATGCCGATCTGGAACATCAACCCCTTCGGCATCACGGGTCTGCCCACCGGCTTCAACATCGGCCAATTCGGCGGCGCCCTGAACTACTTCTATGTCGAGCTGCCCACCACGGTCACCTTCACCGGCGAGGGCGGGGACACCCTGACCGCGGACACCACCGTGGACGCCGTGCTGTTCGCGTTCCCGTCGGACTTCAACCCCTTCGGCTCCTGGTCCATCGAGAGCTACCTGGCCGGAACCGCCACCGGAATCCTGGGAATCGGACCGAACGCGCTCGGACCCACGCCCGACCACATTCCCACCGCCGACCTGCCGGGCACCCTGGGCAACGGCGTGCTGATCGACCAGGCGGGCGGCCAACTGATCTTCGGCGACAATCCCTACGAGGGCGGCATCGTCATCAATGGGGCACCCTGGGCCCCCCTCTATGTGAGCGTCAACGGCTCGACACCCACGGGGGTCAACGGGGTCATCGATTCGGGCGGTGTCTTCGGCACGATGCCGTCCTCGGCCCTGACGGGCTCGGGTGTGACGCCCGTCAACGGACAACTGCCCTACGGGACGAACGTCCGGGTCTACACCTCCGGCGGGCAGCTGCTGTACCAATACAACGTCGGCACCACGCCCTACTCGGACGACCCAGCAGACGGATTTGTCCGCAGCCCGTTCGTCACCAACGGCACCAGCATGAACACCGGCAACTGGCTGTTCGCCCAGCAGCCGGTGTACATCGACTACGGCGTCCCCGGCGGGCAGACCATCGTCGGTGGCACCCTCATCGAGTTGTGACGGGTCCCAGCAACGACGTAGTGCCTGGCGTCGCGGTGATACAGGGTTGTGACCTGAGGACATTCGTCGATCCCGGCCGAGAACAGATACGCTAGGCGCAATGGTCCCGCTCTGGTTCACGCTGTCCGCGCTGTGTTTCGTCGGCGCGGCGGTATTGCTGTACGTGGACATCGACCAGCGGCGCGGCCGCAGTCGCCGCCGTAAGTCGTGGGCCCGCTCGCACGGCTTTGACTTCGAGCTGGAATCCACCGAGATCCTGCATCGCTGGAAGCGCGGCGTGATTTCGACGGCGGGCGAGGCGCCGGTGCGCAACGTGGTGCTCGGCCAGATCCGCGGCGAGGCCGTCTACATCTTTGACCTGGACGAAGTGGCGACGGTGATCGCCCTGCACCGCAAGATCAGCACCAACGTCGTCGTCGACGTGCGCCTCAAGGGTCTCAAGGAGCCCCGCGAGAACGACATCTGGCTGCTCGGTGCGATCGGGCCGCGGATGGTGTACTCCACCAACCTCGACGCGGCGCGGCGCGCCTGTGATCGGCGGATGGTGACCTTCGCCCACACCGCGCCGGACTGCGCGGAGATCATGTGGAACGAGGCGAACTGGACCCTGGTGAGCATGCCCATCACCAGCACGCGCGCCCAGTGGGATGAGGGCCTGCGCAGCGTCCGCCAATTCAACGATCTGCTGCGAGTACTCCCGCCCGCCCCGCGGCGTCAGCCCGCCGAAGCCGCGGCCGGAGCGGTTCGCCGCAACGGGCAACCCAGCCGTCCGATGGGCCCGGCGGCCACCGCTGAGGCCGTGGACGCCGGTGAGGCCGAGCAGGCTCCGCCGGCATCGCGAGCTGCTGCGCCGGCACCGGGCAGCGCCTCCGCGGCTGCCGAACCACCGCGACGCCGGACGACCTCCTCGGACATGCTGCACGCCCCCGGCGGTCGTGGCGGCCGGCAGACCGCGCACTATCAGCGCTGACATCCCGTCGCGCTGGCGATCGCCGCGGTGTTTGATGGCGGCGACCCGCTGCGCCCGACTTCGTCGCGCTCGCGATCGCCGCTACGCTGACGGGCATGTCTCGACCCGTCGCGCTGGTCACCGGACCCACGTCCGGGTTAGGCGCCGGCTATGCCCGCCGATACGCCGCCGACGGCTATGACCTGGTCCTGGTATCCCGCGACGTCGACCGCCTGGAGGCGCTGGCGGCCGAACTGCGGGGCAGCCACGGCGTTGCCGTCGAGGTGCTGGCCGCCGACCTGGCCGACGTGGACGGCCGTGCCAAAGTTGCCGATCGACTGCACGCCGGGGTGCGGGTGCTGGTCAACAACGCCGGATTCGGTACGTCCGGGGAGTTCTGGACCGCCGATCCCGCGCTGCTGCAGTCGCAACTGGACGTCAACGTCACCGCGGTGATGCAGCTGACCCGCGCCGCGCTGCCCGCGATGATCGAGGCGGGCGCCGGCACCGTCATCAACATCGCCAGCGTCGCCGGACTGCTGTCCGGACGCGGTTCGACCTACTCGGCATCCAAGGCCTGGGTGGTGTCGTTCACCGAAGGACTGGCCGGCGGCCTGCACGGCACCGGCGTCGGGATCCACGTGGTCTGCCCGGGATACGTACACACCGAGTTCCACGAGCGCGCCGGAATCGATATGGCCACGCTGCCGTCCTTCGCGTGGATGGAGGTCGACGACGTGGTCGCGGCCAGCCTGGCCGATGTCGCCCGTGGCGAGGTGGTTATTGTTCCGGGTTTGCAGTACAAGGCATTGGTAGGGCTGAGTCGGCTGATGCCGCGCGGGTTGTCGCGCACGCTGACGAACAAATTCGGGAGGGGCCGTGGCCGCACTTAACAAGGACGAGCTCGACGAACTTGCCGCGTTGGTGCGCAAGCTCTCGGTGGTGCACGGGCGCGTGACGCTGTCTTCCGGGGCCGAAGCCGACTACTACGTCGACCTTCGCCGTTCCACCCTGCATCATCGGGCCGGCGCTCTGATCGGGCGGCTGGTCCGCCAACTCACCGACGACTGGGATTACGTCGCAGTGGGTGGTCTGACCCTGGGGGCGGACCCGGTGGCAACCGCCGTCATGCACGCGCCAGGGCGCCCCATTGACGCCTTTGTGGTGCGCAAGTCGGTGAAAACCCATGGCATGCAACGCCTTATCGAAGGATTCGATGTGGCAGGCCAGCCTGTTCTGGTGGTCGAGGACACCAGCACCACGGGAGGATCGGCACTGACCGCGGTGCGCGCGGTACGAGAGGCCGGCGGCCAGGTCGTGGGAGTGGCCACCGTGGTGGACCGCGCCACCGGCGCCGCCGAGGCCATCGAGGCCGAGGGCGTGCCGTACCGCAGTGTGCTCGGGCTGGCCGATCTGGGCTTGGCCTGAACGCCCAAGGACGGTTGTGCGGAGTCTTATCGCGCTGATTTCAGCGTTGGCCGTCGGCTGTGCCGCGGCCTGCTCGGGCTCCGGCGCGACCGGCCCCTATGGGGCCCAGGGCACCACGATGGGTTCGGCTCTGACCCTCTTGGGTTGGGAGCTGACGCTGTCGGACCTGCGGTGGGAAGTCGATTACGCCCTGATCGACGTCGCGGGGCAGGTCACCGACACCGATGCTCCCCACGCCGCCGCCGGCGATCTGCGGTTCGGGGTGTACGGCACCCCCGCACACCCGATTGAGGCCACCGGCCTGGGCAGCTGCAAGATGCTGGGGCAGTTGGTGCCGACGCCGCTGTCGGCCAAGGAACCCGACCGGCTGAACGGCACAGTCTGCCTGGGCCCGCTCAAGGAGCGCAGCGCGGTGCGCGGGGTCTATGTCTATTCGCCGGCCGACCGGATCAAAGACACCACGGTGGCCTATGCCGCGGCGTTCCCGGTGGGGCTGGCGCCGGTCAACCCGGGCGACACCGGTCTGCAGCTCACCGCCCAGGGCGTGGCGGCCTACCGGGCCGACGGCGTGCCGTTGGCACCAACGGCTCTCGGCGACCCGAATGCCTTCACCGGTGCCGGGTACATGGTGCTCAACCTGGCGGTCGACGCGGTCGCCACGCAGTACCGCGACGACGCGAAAGCCCGTGGCGGACCGCTGATGTTGGTCGCTGGACCGTCGACGCCGATGCCGGGGCTGGGCGCGGACTGCGTTGCGGCCGGATCATCGGTGTTGATCCTGCCGGAGGCGTCGCTGAATTCGGTCCACGTGCCGACCTCCCTGTGCACGCACGGGGAGATCAATGCCGCGCTGCTGTATCCCTCGGTGTCGGTGGTGGGCACCCACGCCGGCGTGTGGACCACCTCGTGAGCGACGCGTCGGATCATCCCGGACCCACCGAGTGGTTCGCGCCGGCCAACGGCGTCGGCCCCTGGCCGGGGCCACTGCCGAACGACCCCCGCTACGACCCGGAGTTGCTGCGCGACGGCGACCGGCGCAACGTCGTCGACGCCTACCGCTACTGGACCCGCGAGGCGATCATCGCCGACATCGACCGACGGCGCCACCGGCTGCACATCGCGATCGAGAACTTCGGGCACGATGCCAACATCGGCTCGGTGGTGCGCACCGCCAACGCGTTCGCCGTGCACACCGTGCACATCGTCGGGCGGCGGCGGTGGAATCGGCGCGGCGCCATGGTCACCGACCGCTACCAGCGGCTGCTGCATCACGAAACCGCTGCTGATCTCCTGCATTTCGCCGCCGGACAGGGGCTCTCCGTGGTCGCGGTGGACAACGTGGCCGGGGCGGTGCGTCTGGAGCAGACCACACTGCCCGCCGACTGCCTGCTGTTGTTCGGCAGCGAAGGCCCCGGTATCAGCGAGGAAGCCCGCGCCGGAGCGGACCTGACGGTGTCCATCGCCCAGTTCGGTTCGACCCGCAGCGTCAACGTCGGCGTCGCCGCCGGGATCGTGATGCACTCCTGGATCAGCCAACATGCCGACCTCGACCAGGCTTGGTGAGACAAGCGGCGGCGCCCCTGCCGTTACCAAACAATTAACGGAAGCTCAGTAATCATTAGATTGCTTACGCGAAGTTGAGCCGAGTGCCACCGCTCCGCGCAACACCGCCTGGTGGGCACCGGAGAACCCACAGGTGAGAGTGACTTTCCTCCCGTAGATGCAAGGGTTTTCCCTATATCGGATCCGCTCAGTTTCCGCTAATGTACCGATTATCGGACGCCCTAGCAGAAATGAGGATGACTATGCACGTTAGTGGACCTTTGCGCTCGTCTGCGGTGATGAGTGCCGCTGTGGTGTGTGCCGGTGCGATTTTCGCCGCACCTGCGGTTCTGCCCGCCCAGCCGGCCCGCGCCTTTGCTGCAGACATCGCACTGACCGCCGTGGACTGGTCTCAGATCGAGTTTTGGACAAACAACGGCAGCTACACGTTCAGTTTCGAGTCGGACGCGGAAGCGCAGGCATATGCCGACGAGATCAGCGCGCAGTTTTTCGAACTAGGTCCGACGCTGGTGCAATGGGCCAACTGGCTCGACCCCATCCTTTCCTTCGCTGGTATCTCGGGGGTCGGGGCCTGGGTCTCCGACTTCTACGACCTCGCTGCCGAGATTCTCACGCCGGGCTGGGATCCGGTGGCGTGGAGCGAGGACTTTGTCTCGGCGTTCGTCGCGGACCCGGCGGGGCTGTTCGCTCCCGTGGCCGATGTCGACCTTGGCTGGTTCTGGGGCTTGCTCGGTATCTCTGCATCGGATAGCGAGCAGTTGGACAGCTTGTTGGAAACCGTGTCCGGGATTTACGGTGCCACGGTCACGTTGGGGGTTCTGAACGGCGACGTGATGAACGCCGGAGTGATCAACGCCATCAACGCCGGTATCTTCGACCCCAACAGTCTGGTGCTCGGTGAGCTGGACCAGGACCTTATCGACGTTCTTTCAGGGGACAGCTTCTTAGCGTATTTCTCCTCGACGCAAGAGACTCTGACCAACTCGCTGGAGAGTGCGCTGGACATCCTGGGGTCTGCCCCCGTGATCCAGTGGATTGTGGACCTTGTGGGCCAGCTCGCAGATGGCATCGGTTTCGAAATCCCCTTCTGAGCGCTGAGTCCTCGCGGTGCGCACCTTCCCGCCAATCCACGGGAAGGGTGCGCGCTCAGGTTTCCGACAAGAAGCCCTGCCGTAACGCGGACGTTAATCTGAATCTCAGCAAGCGCTCCGATTTATCCGGGATGAAGGTGTGGTGTCGGGCCAAGACGCCGATGAGTCGTCGGCGGGCGACCATGGTCGGCGCCATCGAACCCACAGGTTGGGGCGGTATTTGTTTCAAAAAAACAAGGGTTTTCCCTGTATCGGACCCGTTAAGCATCCGCTAATGTAACGGCTATCGGATTGCGAGCAGAAATGAGGATTGCTATGCAAGTATCTGGACGTTTGCGCTCATCTGCGGTCATGGGTGCCGCTGTGGTGGGTGCCGGTGCGATTCTTGCCGCGCCGGTGGTTGGTCCCAGTGCCTCGGCGCTGGCAGCGCACAGTGCCGAGATCACCCTGAGCAGCCTGAGCTGGCAGGATGTCGAGGCGCTCACTCCCGACGGTTGGGTGATCTTCGATTCGGGCGAAGCGGCGCAGGCATACGCCGACGAGATCAGCGCGCTGACTCTGGAATACGGCCAGACGGCGGTGCAATGGGCCAACTGGCTCGACCCGTTCCTTTCCTTCGCGGGTATCTCGGGGGTTGGGGACTGGGTCACCGACCGGTACGACCTCTTCACCGAGATCCTCACACCGGGCTGGGATCCGTTGGCCTGGGTCGAGGACTATTACACGGAGATCGCCGCTGACCCGGAGGTGCTGTTCGGTCCGGTGGCGGACTTCGACCTGAGCTGGCTCTGGGGCTTGCTGGGCATTTCGGCGTCGGATGGCGACCAGCTGGACAGCCTCTTGGAGCTCGCGTCGGGCCTCGCCGGCGGCTTGGCCACGTGGGAGCTGCTGGGGATCTATGCGCTGGTCCCCGGGGTGATCAACGCCGTCACCGCCGGCATCATCGATCTCGATGATCTATTCCCCGAGGTGGGCAGCGGACTGGATCTGATCGCCGGTCTTGCCGGGGATTCGATGTTGGACTGGATCACCTCGACGGAAGAGACGTTGAGCAGCTCGCTGGAGGGCGCGATAGACATCCTTGAGGCTTCCCCCGGCGTGCAGTGGATTCTGGACCTCGTCGGCCAGCTCACGGATGGACTCGGTGTCGAACTTCCCTTCTGAGCGCTGAGTCCTCGCGGCGCGCACCTTTCCCGCCAATCAGCGGGAAAGGTGCGCGCTCGGCTTTTGCGGCAAGATCAACCGTTATGGAGCACCTCTGGGCGAACCGTGCCGAAAGCGCCGAGGCTGCCGTCACCGCACGCCACCTCAAGGCGCTCTGGCACCTGCCCGGCACCCAGCTCGGCGTCGTGGCCTGGCCGCCGGTACGGCGCGCGCCGCACTGGCACTACTGGTGGCAGGCGCACCTGCTGGATTGTCTGGTCGACGCTCAACTGCGTGACCCACAGGCCGAACGAGCGACGCGAATCAAGAGACAGATCCGCACCCATCGGCTGCGCAACGTGGGCCGCTGGACCAACGCCTACTACGACGACATGGCGTGGCTGGCCTTGGCGATTCAGCGGGCATGCCTGGTCACCGGCCTCGACCGGCGCCGCGCGTTGGGCACCCTGACTCGGCAGCTGACCGATTCATGGATGCCCGAAGCAGGTGGTGGCATCCCGTGGCGCAAGGACGAACAGTTCACCGAACCGTTCTTCAACGCGCCCGCCAACGGTCCGGCCGGAATCTTCCTGGCCCGCGAACCCGGCTGGCTCGAGCGTGCGAAGGAGATGGGCGACTGGATCGACGCCACCCTGATCGACCCAGACACCAATCTGGTGTTCGACGGCATCAGGTCCGGTTCGCTGGTGCGGGCGCAGTACACCTATTGCCAGGGCGTGGTGCTGGGCCTGGAAACCGAACTGGCGGCGCGCACCGGAGAACAGCGCCACGCCGCGCGGGTCCACCGGCTGGTGGCCGCGGTGCGCGAGCACATGGCACCCGGCGGGGTGATCAAGGGCGCCGGCGGCGGCGACGGCGGGCTGTTCGCCGGGATCACCGCCCGCTACCTGGCGCTGGTCGCCACCGCGTTGCCCGGGCAGACCGACGTCGACGCTCAGGCACGTGACACCGCGGGCAAGCTGGTGCTGTCATCGGCGAAATCGGCGTGGGATTACCGGCAATCGGTCGACGGGCTGCCTTTGTTCGGAGCGTTCTGGGACCAGCCCGCCGAGGTGCCCCGCTCGAGCAGCGCTCCGGCCCGCTTCGCCGGCGGCGCGGTGTACGAATCCGAGATTCCCGAGCGGGACCTGTCGGTGCAGTTGGGCGGGTGGATGCTGATGGAGGCCGCGCACACTGTCGCGACCGGCCTGCCGACTCGGTGACGGTGCGCTGGGCGCGGTCTACTCGGGTTTCGGCGCGGTGAGCGCAGAGTCAGCCTCGGCGTGGGCGGGCTTTTCGCCTCCGCGGCGGCTGCGGTAGGCCTTCGCCGTGCCGATGAACGCCGGAATCATCGACACGAACAGGATCACCAGGATGATCTTTTCGAGGTTCTCGTGGACGAACGGCACGTTGCCCAGGAAATAGCCCAGCGTCGTCACCCCACCACCCCACAGGATGCCGCCGACGATGTCGAACGCCAGGTAGACGGGGTAGCGCATGTAGGACACACCCGCCACCACCGGCACGAACGTCCGGACGAAGGGCGCGAATCGGGCCAGGATGATCGCCCACGGCCCGTATTTCTCGAAGAACGCGTGCGACTCGGTGACGTAGTGCTTCTTGAAGAAGCGTGAGTCTTCCTTCTTGAACAGCGCCGGACCGATCCGCCGGCCGATGAAATAGCCGCACTGATCGCCCAGCACCGCCACGATTGCGACCGCGGGCGCCAAGATCCAGATGTCGGGAGCCAGCCCCTTGGCGGCCAACAGACCACCGGTGAACAGCAGAGACTCACCCGGGAGCAGGGGGAACAGCAGGCCGGTCTCGATGAAGACCACCACCAGGATGGCCGGCAGTACGGCGCCGTGGAAGATGCCCCCGGCACCCAGCCAGTACATCGGATCCAGGAAGCCGGGCATCGCGAGCGTGGTGGTGCTCATGACGCACCAACATACCGGGGGGCGCCGGTGAAACCGCCCCTGCGATACTCGATGGCAGTTTCGGTCAGCTCAGAGGAGAGAGTTCCCATGCCCATCGCCACCCCCGAGATCTACGCCGAGATGCTGGGCCGCGCCAAGGAGAACGCGTACGCGTTCCCCGCGATCAACTGCACGTCGTCGGAGACCATCAACGCGGCGATCAAGGGCTTCGCGGACGCCGGCAGTGACGGCATCATTCAGTTCTCCACCGGCGGCGCCGAGTTCGGCTCCGGCCTGGGCGTCAAGGACATGGTGACCGGCGCGGTGGCGCTGGCCGAATTCACCCATGTGGTCGCCGCCAAGTACCCGATCAACGTGGCACTGCACACCGACCACTGCCCCAAGGACAAGCTGGACGGGTTTGTACGGCCGCTGCTGGCGATCTCCAGCGAGCGGGTCAAGGCCGGCAAGAACCCGCTGTTCCAGTCGCACATGTGGGACGGCTCGGCGGTGCCGATCGACGAGAACCTGGAGATCGCCCAGGAACTGCTGGCCCAGGCGGTGGCCGCCAAGATCATCCTCGAGGTCGAGATCGGCGTGGTCGGCGGCGAAGAGGACGGCGTGGAAGCCGAGATCAACGAGAAGCTCTACACCTCGCCCGAAGACTTCGAGAAGACCGTCGCCGCCCTGGGCGCCGGCGAGAAGGGCCAGTACCTGCTGGCCGCGACCTTCGGCAACGTGCACGGCGTCTACAAGCCGGGCAACGTCAAGCTGCGCCCGGACATCTTGGCCGAGGGCCAGAAGGTGGCGTCGGCCAAGCTGGGTCTGGCTGAGGGCTCCAAGCCCTTCGACTTCGTGTTCCACGGCGGCTCCGGCTCGCTGAAGTCCGAGATCGAAGAGGCGCTGCGTTACGGCGTGGTGAAGATGAACGTCGACACCGACACCCAGTACGCGTTCACCCGCCCGGTCGCCGCGCACATGTTCACCAACTACGACGGTGTGCTCAAGGTCGACGGCGAGGTCGGCAACAAGAAGACCTACGACCCGCGCAGCTACCTGAAGAAGGCGGAGGCGTCCATGACCGAACGGGTCATCGAGGCCTGCAACGACCTGCACAGCGCCGGCAAGGCCCTGTAACAGCCTTCTGCCGAGCAGACACAAAAGCCCCCAATTCCGCTGCGGATTGGGGGCTTATGTGTCTGCTCGGCGGAGGGACTAGCTCCCGTGCGACTGGCAGATCTTCCACTGGTCGTCGCGGAACTGCAGGTCGAAGCTGCGGGTCGAGCGGACCCGCGGCTCATAGGCCATGAACGCGGTGACGTTCGCTTCGGCCTGACCGTCGTTGACGACGACCTCATCGATGCTGGCGACCACCGGATACTGCTTGGCCGCCGCGATCCGCTGGTAGGTTTCGTCCCAGGCCTTTTGGTCGTAATTGACGTAGCGGTCCCGGATGTCGCCGCAGGTGAGGCTGCGCAGTGCCGCCAGATCACCGGTCTGCATGGCGACGTCGAAGTTCTGGATCGTGGAGCGAACATGCTCCTCCTGCGAGGCGGCCTGCCGAGTGTCGCGGGTCAGCCACAGCGTGCCCAGCACCGCGATGGCGGCGAGCGCCAGGATGATCAGGATCACCGCCATCACCCAGCCCCAGCTGCGTGACACCGTGGACGGCAGTTTGCCTCCCACTCGCGCCGGGATCTGTTGCGGTGCCGCCTTTCCCGTGTCATCGCTGTGTTGGGCGATCAGTTCGGTGTCCGCGTCATCCACCGACGGAATGACTTCGGTGTGCCCGGCGTCGAATCCGGGCGCGGTGAAGCGGCGCTCCGGCGATCCGTCGGGCGCGGGGTCGGCGGGCGCGGTCTCGGTGGTGATCACCTCGGTGACGGCGTCGGCTTCAGCCGATGACTCGGCCAGGGCGGCCGTCGCCGTCTCGTCGTCTGAGCCGACCGGCTGGATCTGGGTGCCCTGATCGTCACCGTCGGACTGCTGCTCGACCGGAGTGGCATCGCCGGTCCCGGAACCCTGCTCGGCGGGTGAGGCGGGAACGTCGTCGCGGTCGGGGCCGGATGGGTTCGGCATGGGCTACTGCTGTCCTCCCGCTAGCGAATCTGCTGGCGCCAGCTTACTGAGCGGGCCGACGTATTGCCGTAGTGGCAGGCCATGGACGGCACGGCAGAATGAACGATGTGACTCACACCGGTGATCTCCTGCGTCCCGATCCGATCCTGCTACCCGGCGACCCCGAAGCCGAGGCCGCGTTGCGGGCCAATCAGGACCCCGAAGTCGTCGCGGCCGCGCACCCGGCGGCCTCGGTGGCGTGGGCGGGGCTGGCCGAAGCGGCACTGGACGAGGACAAGCCCGTCGCCGCCTACGCCTACGCCCGCACGGGTTACCACCGGGGCCTGGATCAGCTGCGCCGCAACGGGTGGAAGGGCTACGGCCCGGTGCCGTACGCGCATGAACCCAACCGTGGCTTCCTGCGGTGTGTGGCCGCGCTGGCGCGTGCCGCCACCAGCATCGGCGAGACCGACGAGCAGGTGCGCTGCCTGGCTCTGCTCGACGACTGCGATTCCGACGCGCGCTCCGCGCTCGGGCTGAGCTGACCCGTCAGCATCCGAGCGGGCAACGACCACCCTGTCCGGCAGGCTCCACCTGCACGGTGGCGTGCGTCAGCCCGCGAGCGGCCAGCACGGCGCGCGCATCGGCCAGCACGCGGCCGGCGTCGGCGCTGGTGCCCAGGTGGGCGGTCGCCATGTCCTGGCCCGGAGCCAACGTCCAGACGTGGAGGTCATGCACGTCGGTGACGCCGTCGACGGCCGCGAGCGCCGCGCGGAGCTCGGCGACGTCGATGTGGCTGGGGGAGGCCTCCGACAGGATCCGCAGGGCCGCCCCGGCCAGGGCGAACGCGCGCGGCAGCACCCACAGTGCGACGAAGACCGCGACCACCACGTCGGCGTAGGGCCAGCCGGTGGCGATGGTGACCACACCGGCAATCAGCACACCCACGCTGCCGACCATGTCGGCCACCACCTCCATGTACGCGCCGCGCACGGCCAGACTGTCGCCCGAGTGCGATCGCAGGAGCAGGGCGACGCCGATATTGACGGTCAGGCCGGCCAGGGCGACCACGATCATCGGCACACCGGGCACGTCCGGAGCGGTGCCGATACGGCGGACCGCCTCGGTGAGGATGAAGGTCGCCACCCCGATCAGCAGTACCGCGTTGGCGACCGCGGTGAACACCTCGGCGCGATGCCATCCGAAGGTGCGCGACGGCGACGTGCTGCCGCGCCGGGCCAGCACCACGGCCGCCACCCCCATGAACAATGCGGCCAGGTCGGTCAGCAGATGGCCCGCGTCGGCCAGCAGTGCCATCGAGTTGATGGTGATCGCGGTGGTCAGTTCGATGGCGAAGAACGTGGTCAGGATGGCGGCGCCGATGACCATGCGAGACAGTCGAGAGTCGGTGTGACGGTGATCGTGACCGGCGCCCATGGGAGGTGAATATAGGCGGACCGGCTCGCTGTCGGGCCCGAAGTGGGCTTCACACTCAGTGCGGCACTTTCAGAACCAGGAATTCCAGAACTGCGTCAGACTCAGGCCCCACGACACCAGCAGGCGCGGCACGTCGAACAGGTCGAAGAACCACAACACCAGCCCGAAGAACTTCTGGTTCAGCAGTGGCGACGCGAGCAGCAACACCAGCAACACCAGCAGGCCCCACTGCTTGAACGGCGCCACGGCCCGGCGGGTCGCCGGGCTCAGGTGCGGTTCCAGCGCCCCGTAGCCGTCGAGGCCCGGCACCGGCAGCAGGTTCAAAACGACAGCGGTCAGCTCCAGGAAGCCCAGGAACGCCACCGCTGACCAGAACACCGGGTGGGCGGGGTCGTAGAGGGTGCGTGCGGCGCCCAGCAGCAGCACGGCCAGCACCAGATTGGCGGCCGGACCCGCCAGGCTGACCAGGGTGCTTCGCCGCGGCGCCATGAACGACGTCTGCACATAAACCGCCCCGCCCGGCAGTCCGATGCCGCCCAGCGCGATGAACAGCATCGGCAGCACCAGCGACAGGCCGGGGTGGGTGTAGCGCAGCGGGTTGAGGGTCAGATAGCCGCGCAGCTGGGCGCCGTGATCACCGAACCGCCATGCGGTGTAGGCGTGCCCGAACTCATGCAGGCACAGCGAGACCAGCCAGCCGGCGATGACGAACACGAACACCCCGGCGTAGGCGAGCGGCCGAATCTCCTCACCGGCCTGCCACGCCAGGACACCGCCCAGGCCGGTCACGGCCACCAGCGCCAGGAACACCGGGCTGGGCCGTACCGCCTGCCCGCGCAGCGGATATACGTTCACGCAGTAGAAGCTAGCCGGTCCGCTTCGGCGGCCATCCGACCCGCAGCGTCATCGGACCAGCAGCCAGTCCTCGACATGCCGATAAAAGGTGGACCGCTTCACCGTTCGGTTTCCGTCGATGCCGTCGCGCGCCACCACCGCGCCGGTGGTGCCCAACTGGGCCGCGCGGCCCGACACCCAGCGGCGTACCCGGCCGCGGCGGTCCGCGACACCGGCGCGCACACCCGGGTCGCTGCCCAGCGGCTTGATCTGCACCTGCGCCACCTCCCCGTCGAACAGGGGAGTGTCGTCGACGATGCCCTCACCGCGCAGCACCGCGGCGCCGTCCACCGGCAGCCACCGGCCCACGCCGACCAAGACGGTCCCGGCGTCGTCGCGAACCAGCGGCACCGGAGCCGCGATGCCCCGCCGGGCCCGCCGCGCTGCCCGCCATCCGGCCGGCAGTCGATGGGCCGCGGTGGCCGGCGTGCGCCGTCGCGGTGCATAGGCGACTTCGACGTCGAGCCGCTCGGTGCGCAGCAACCGGGTCAACACCCACGCCAGGTCCGCATCGGCGCCGACGACCACCAACCGGCGGTAGCGAGCGACGGCGGCGTCCAAAGCGTTCAGGCCGGCGGTGCTCGCATGGTCGCCGAGCTCTACCGTCGGCAGCCCCCGCAAAGGCCGCGGCAGCGACCTTTCGGCAAACAGCAGAACGACGGTTTCAGGCGGCGTCGGGGGGCGCCGCGCGCCGTTAGTGGCGTTCAACACGCTCCTTGTGAATCTCGTCAGATAGGCTCAGTCACCGGCTGGACCACAGTAAGCCAAGACAGTTAGCGAGAATTCCATGCCGGCAATCGTCGTCATCGGCGCCCAGTGGGGCGACGAGGGCAAAGGTAAAGCGACCGACCTACTCGGCGAACGAGTGCAGTGGGTCGTGCGCTACCAGGGCGGCAACAACGCCGGCCATACGGTGGTGCTGCCCACCGGGGAGAATTTCGCGCTGCACCTGATCCCGTCCGGGGTCTTGTCGCCGCACGTCACCAACGTCATCGGCAACGGTGTGGTGGTCGATCCGGGAGTGCTGCTCGAGGAGCTGGCGGGCCTGGAACGCCGTGACGTGGACACCTCGCGGTTGTTGATCTCCGCCGATGCGCATCTGCTGATGCCCTACCACGTGGCCATCGACAAGGTGACCGAGCGCTACATGGGCAGCAAGAAGATCGGCACCACCGGCCGCGGTATCGGGCCCTGCTACCAGGACAAGATCGCCCGGATCGGGATCCGGGTCGCCGATGTGCTCGACCACGACTCGCTGGCCCAGAAGATCGAGGCGGCCCTGGAGTTCAAGAACCAGGTGCTGGTCAAGATCTACAACCGCAAGGCGCTGGAGCCCCAACAGGTTCTCGAGGATCTGCTGGAGCAGGCCGAGGGCTTCAAGCACCGCATCGCCGACACCGGCCTGCTGCTGGGCGCCGCGCTGGACCGCGGTGAGAACGTGCTGCTGGAAGGCTCGCAGGGCACCCTGCTCGACGTCGACCACGGCACCTATCCCTATGTGACGTCGAGCAATCCCACCGCGGGCGGCGCGGCCGTGGGCTCCGGCATCGGCCCGACCCGTATCACCACGGTGCTGGGGATCCTGAAGGCCTACACCACCCGGGTCGGTTCGGGGCCGTTCCCCACCGAACTGTTCGACGCTCAAGGCGAATACCTGTCCAAGACCGGTGGCGAGGTGGGCGTGACCACCGGGCGCCAGCGGCGCTGCGGCTGGTTCGACGCGGTGATCGCGCGTTACGCCACCCGGGTCAACGGCATCACCGACTACTTCCTGACCAAGCTCGACGTGCTGTCGTCCCTGGAGACGGTGCCGGTCTGCGTTGGCTACACCGTGGACGGCAAACGCACCGATGAGCTGCCGATGACCCAGGAAGAGTTCGCGCGCGCCGAGCCGGTCTATGAGGAGCTGCCGGGTTGGTGGGAGGACATCTCCGGTGCCCGCACCTTCGAGGACCTGCCCGCCAACGCGCGCGACTACGTGTCGCGGGTCGAGGAGATCGCCGGGGCGCAGATCTCGTGCATCGGGGTCGGTCCCGGCCGCGAGCAGACCATTGTGCGACGCGACGTCGTACGGGGCCCCGGCGCGTGACCGAGGGACAGTCCCCCGCCGGCCCTGACGACACGACAGCCGATCCCGACTACAGCAGCCACGGGGGATTTCCGGACTTCGCCGTCGTCGATCCCAGCCGGGGCTTCGCGCGTTTCGTCACCACCATGCGGCGCCTGCAGGACTTGGCGGTGTCGACCGACCCCGACGACGCCACCTGGGAGGACGCCGCCGACCGGGTCGAGGCCTTGGTGGACCTGCTGGAGAAATTCCCGGCACCGCAGGCGGTGGCTCCGGCCGGGCGGGCGCCGTCACTGCCGGGCATGGGCAGCCTGCTGCTGCCGCCGTGGCGGGTCACCCGGTTCGAGCCCGACGGCGTCTCGATGACGGGGTCGTTCAGCCGGTTCCACGTGGGCGGCAACTTCGCGGTGCACGGCGGTGTGTTGCCGCTGCTGTTCGACTGGATGTTCGGGATGGTGGTGCATGCCGCCAACCGCCCGATCAGCCGCACGGCGTTCCTGCATGTCGACTACCGCAAGGTCACCCCGATCGACACCCCACTGTTGGCGCACGCCCGGATCGAGCGGGCCGAGGGGCGTAAGGCGTTCATCGGGGCCGAACTCACCGACACCGATGGAACCGTGCTGGCCGAGGCTCAGGGCCTGATGGTGCGGCTGCTGCCGGGGCAGCCCTAGCCTTCCCGGCTGCCCGGCCCGCGCAGCGTCATCGCCGCGAACAGGGCCAGAAACGACGCGGCCGGCACCGTGTTGGCGATGCTGTCGCGGACCCGGATGTGTGCGCCGACCGCGAGGATGAAGTACAACGTCAACGCCGCGGTGGTCAGCCGCGCCAATGCCGGAAACCGGTGCACGGACAACAGGCCGACCGCCGACGCGGCCTTGACGATCGGCAGGACCGGCCTGACCTCCTGCGGGCATTTGACGGTGTCCAGTGCGGTGGTGATGAACGGTGCGGGGATGGCGCACAGCACGGCGTCGGCGGCCTGGAAAGCGGCCAGGCCCGTATAGGTCTTCGGTGACGTCAGGGCACTCATAGATCTGACAGTAGCGCCGGGGCAGCGCCCACCGCGAGCCGGAATTTCACGACGCGACACGCCACTGACGCGTCGTGAAATTCCGGCTCGGCGAAAGGGGGCGGCGGGTCAGTCCAGATTCAGCTGCGCCTCTTCCAGATCCAGCCGATGCAGAACTTTGCGCAGCACCTGGTCGTCGATGCGGCCCAGGTCGCGTTCCCTGATCAGCGCTGCCCGCTCGGCGGCCAGCATCTCCAGCCGGAGCCGGCGAAACGCCGCGGCCGCGGTCTCGTCGCTGTCGTCGTGGTCGGGGTCGAAGCGCCGCAGCCGTTCCCGGGCCGCATTGCGCCGCCGGGTGTTCAGGCCGCGCAGAGCGTCGGCGGCGCGCTCGCTGGCCGGTGAGGGTTCCGTTGAGGCCAGCACCTCGTCGAGCCGCTGGGCCGCGGCCAGGGCCGCCTTGTCCTGCGCGGCGGCCGCGGCGATCGCATCGGCGTGGTCCTGGTCGGTGGGAACACCAAGCCGCCGGATCACCCAGGGCAGCGTCAGCCCGTGCAGCAGCAGGGTGCCCACCACCACCACGAAGGTCAAGAAGACCAGCTGCGGTCGACCCGGAAACGGTGCACCGGACAGCGTGGTCAACGGCACGCCGAACGCGGCTGCCAGCGACACCACACCGCGCATGCCGGCCCAAGCCAGCACGAACACCTGACCCGGAATCGGTGCGGGTTCACGCTGGCGGACCTTCTTCGACAGCATTCGCGGCGCGTAGGCGAACGTCACCACCCACACCGCTCGCACCGCGAGCAGCGTGCCGAACACCGCCAGCGATGCCACGATCAGCGTCGAGAAACGCACACCGTGCAGGTTCTGCACCACAGCGGGCAGCTGCAGTCCGATCAGCAGGAACGCCAGCGACTCCAGCACCAATTGCGCTGCGCGCCAGACGGCTTGATCCTGCAACCGGGTCGCGTAGTGGGCGCTGGTGGAGCGTTGCCCGAGGATCAGTGCGGCGACCACGACCGCGAGCACCCCCGAACCGCGGATCTCCTCGGCCGCCAGGTAGATGACGAACGGGGCCAGCAGCCCGACTGCGCTTTCCACCACGGGGTCGGTCAGCCGGGCCCGGATGACCACGATGACGGCACCGAAGGCCACCCCGACCGCGATACCGCCCACGGCGGCGAGCGCAAAGGTCAGCAGCCCCACGCCCCAGCCGGTGGCCACGCCGATCGTCGCGGCCAGCGACACCTTGTAGACGGTCAGCGCGGTCGCGTCGTTGAGCAGGCTCTCACCGGCCAGCAGCGTCATGATCGGACGCGGCAACCCGACCCGGCGGCCGACGGCGAGAGCCGACACCGCGTCCGGCGGCGCCACGATCGCGCCGAGGGTCAGCGCCGCGGCCAGGGTGAACTCCGGCACGGTGTAGTAGGCGACCACGCCGACGGCCACGGTGGTGGCCAGCGGCAGCCCGACCGCGAGCAGCGCGATGGAGCTTTTGGTGCGGCGCATGCTGATCACGGAGCTTTCCAAGCCGGCCGACCACAGCAGTGGCGGCAGGATCACGAACAGCACCAACTCGGGCCGCAGGACGATCTCCGGTATTTCGGGGATCAGCCCGACCAGCAGCCCGGTAATCACCAGTACCAGCGGCGCGGACAGTCTCAGATGCCGCGCGATGGCCGTGACCAGTACCGCGGCCACCAGGGGTCCTAGCAGGGCGGCGTTCACCGTCGCTGCACCTCCATCTGTTTTCGCACCTATCCTGGAGCAGCATGCAGCATGGCCGTGGCGCGGGGAGGGTGGGCGGTTGAACGGCGAGGCGGGTGAGTCGGCGACGGAGCGGTTGTCCGCCGACGGACCCAGCCGCACCCGAGTCGCCCTACTCGGGTCCGGTGATCTGAGCCGCGAGCTGGTGACGGCGCTGCAGCGCCTCGGGGCCGAGGTGATCGCCCTCGATCGCTACGCTGACGGCGCCCTGCACGGCGTTGTTGATCGCTCGGTGGTGGTGGACCTGAGCGACAACGACGAATTGGCGGCCGCCATCAGGTGGTTGCAGCCGAAGTTCGTCGTGGTTGCCTCGGAGGTGGTGGCAACCGAGGCCTTGGCCGCCGCCGCCGACACCGGGGTCACCCAATTGGTGCCCGGCATCCCGGGGGCGCGGTTGGCCGCAGATCCAGAGGGCATGCGACGTCTGGCGTCCGAGGAACTGGGTTTGCCCACCGCGCCGTTCTGGTTCGTCGGCTCGCTCGAGGAACTGCGCGAGGTGGCCCAGCGGGCCGGTTACCCGATGTCGGTCAAACCGGTGGACGGTTCGCTCGGTGAGGGCCGTTCGGTGATGGTCCGCGACAGCGACATCGAACCCGCCTGGCAGCGTGCGGTGGCGGCCAGCGCAACGGCGTCATCTCCGCGGGTGCTGGCCGAGACCGTCGTGGAGGTCGACAGCGAGGTCACCCTGTTGGCCGTCCACCGTGACGGGCCGCAGGGGCCGGCGCTGGACTTCTGCGCACCCATCGGCCACCGCAGCATTGAAGAGCCGAACGGTCAACTGACGGTGGAGTTCTGGCAACCGCACTCGATGAGCCCGGTGGCGCTGGACGCGGCCAAGTCGATCGCCGCACGGGTTGCCCGCGCCCTGGGTGGGCGCGGTTTGTTCGGAGTGGAGCTGCTGGTATACGGCGATGAGGTGTATTTCGCCGGGGTCAACCTCCGGCCGTATGACGCGACGCTGCTGACGCTGCGTACCCAGCGGCTCTCGGGTTTTGAGCTGCAGGCGCGCGGGATCCTGGGGCTGGCGACCGACAGCATCATGATCTCGCCCGGGGCCGCCCGCCTGATCTACTCGCGCCGTCGGGTCGGCACCGCCGTCGAGTCGGACGGCCAGTCGGAGCCGGACCGGCTGGCGGTGGTCGCCGATGCACTCAGCGTGACTGAAAGTGATGTGGTGATGTTCGCCCACCACGAGGGCCACCCCCGCCGGCGGCTGGGCTTGGCGCTGGCAACCGGGCCGGACGTCACCGTCGCCCGCGACCGTGCGGCGCAGGTGGCGACCGTTCTGGGCAAGCTCTGGCCGTGACCCCGCGTGGCGTGAACGAGGCTCAGATGCAAGACTTTCGCAGGTGAGCTACGCAGGAGATATCACACCTGAGCAGGCCTGGGCGATACTGCGCGACGACCCGGCGGCGACGCTGATCGACGTGCGTACCGACGCCGAATGGCGCTTCGTCGGACTTCCCGACGTCTCCGGCCTGGGCCGCGAACTGGTCTGCATCGAGTGGGTTCACTCCGATGGAACCCCCAACCGGGACTTCTCGCGCGAACTGGCGGCGCGCGTCAAAGGCGGGCCGGCAATCTTCCTGTGCCGTTCGGGCAACCGGTCGATCGGCGCCGCCGAAGCCGGCACCGCGCTGGGCCTGACCCCTTCCTACAACGTGCTGGACGGCTTCGAGGGCCATCTCGACGAGCACTCCCACCGGGGCGGGTCCGGCTGGCGCGCCGTCGGCCTGCCCTGGACGCAGTCATGAGCGAATCCGAACCGACCCGCTCGGGTAGATGCGCCGGTCCCAGCGTCGGCTCTCCTTCGTCGAGCCTCGCTGAACCGTCGGTCCGCACCCCCAAACCGCTGCCCGATGGTGTCAGCGCGGCCACCATCGGGGTGCGCGGCGGACTGCTGCGTTCGCAGTTCGAGGAGACCGCCGAAGGGTTGTTCCTGAGCTCGGGCTACGTCTATGACTCGGCGGCCGCCGCAGAGCGGGCGTTCACCGGCGAGGTCGAACGGTTCGTCTACTCGCGCTACGGCAACCCGACGGTGTCGATGTTCGAGGAACGTCTGCGCCTTATCGAAGGGGCCCCGGCGGCGTTCGCCACGGCCAGCGGCATGGCGGCGGTGTTCGTGGCACTGGGCGCGCTACTGAAGGCCGGCGACCGTCTGGTGGCCGCCCGCAGTCTGTTCGGATCCTGCTTCGTGATCTGCAACGAGATCCTGCCCCGCTGGGGTGTGGAAACCGTGTTCGTCGACGGCGAGGATCTGGCGCAGTGGGAGCAGGCGCTGTCGGTGCCCACCAATGCGGTGTTCTTCGAGACACCGTCCAACCCGATGCAGTCGCTGGTGGACATTGCCGCAGTCACCGAGCTGGCCCACGCCGCCGGCGCAAAAGTGGTGCTGGACAACGTGTTCGCCACCCCCCTGCTGCAGCAGGGCATACCGCTCGGGGTGGACGTGGTGGTGTACTCCGGCACCAAACACCTCGACGGCCAGGGGCGTGTTCTGGGCGGGGCGATCCTGGGCGACCAGGAGTACATCGACGGCCCGGTGCAGACCCTGATGCGGCACACCGGACCTGCGCTGAGCGCCTTCAACGCGTGGATCTTGTTGAAAGGCCTGGAAACACTGGCCGTTCGGGTCGACTACGCAAATTCCGCAGCGCTGAAGATCGCGACGTTCCTGGAGCAGCACCCGGCGGTGAGCTGGGTGCGCTATCCCTTCTTGACCTCGCATCCGCAATACGACTTGGCGCGCAGACAGATGTCCGGCGGCGGCACCGTCATCACGTTCGAGCTCGCCGGGTCCGACAGCGGCGCCAAACAGCGGGCGTTCGACCTGCTGGACAAGCTGAAGCTGATCGACATCTCCAACAACCTGGGGGATGCCAAGTCGTTGATCACCCACCCGGCCACCACCACCCACCGGGCGATGGGACCCGAAGGGCGCGCGGCAATCGGACTCGGTGACGGCGTGGTGCGGATCTCGGTCGGGCTGGAAGGCACCGACGACCTCATCGCCGACCTGGATCAGGCGCTGGGCTGAGGAGTCACGCCGCGGGTCGGGTCGCAACCCGCGGCGTCACCCCTGACGCTCAGTCTCCTTCGACGACGCCGGTGGCGTGGGCCGCACGGTCCTCGTAGGCCTTGCGGGCCGCGGTGTCGAACTGCAGGAAGACCGTGTCGTTGTGGGTCTTCTTGTTCAACCAGCGACGGCCGCGGTCAGGCAGCAGGCTGGCCAGGATCGAGACGCGACGCCCGAAGCTGGGCACTGAAACCAGCGTCTTGGGCTTGTCGAGCACCTTGACCACACCGGCGGCGATGTCTTCGGGCTCGACCGGCTTCTGGGCACCCGACGGCGACGTTCCCGAGATCAACTCGGTGTTGGTGAAGGTGGGCAGCACGGCAGAGACCTTGACGCCCTGCGGCGCGAACTCGTCAGACATCGCGGTGGTCAGACCGACGACGGCGAACTTGGTTCCGGCGTAGAGCACCTGACCCGGCACCGCCACGATGCCGGCCAGCGAAGCGATGTTGATGATGTGGCCGCTGCGCCGTTTGATCATCTCGGGAAGCACCAGCTGGCAGCCGTTGAGCACGCCGTAGAAGTTGACTTCGGTCGCCGAGCGGATGGACTCGGGCGACTGGTCGAGGAACGGCCCCACCGGCATGACGCCGGCATTGTTGATCAGCACGTCGATGTGGCCGTCGCCGTCGGCGCGGGCCTTGTCCAAAAACGTCGAGAACGATTCGCGGTCGGTGACGTCCAGCGGGTGGCCGCTGACCTGGCCGCTCGCGCTGAGCTGCTTTACCGCTTTGTCGAGAACCGCGACGTCACGGTCGCCGATGACGACCCGGGCGCCCCGCGCCAGCAGGGCCTTGGCAGTGGCCAGCCCGATACCACGGGCGGCGCCGGTGATGGCAATGGTCTTACCGCGAATGTTATCCACGACGACGAACTTAACAGGTGTCAAATACGGTGTCGACGGTGTGGCTGAGCTGCGCTCAGGACCAGCGTGACAGGAGCTCGCCGGCGTGCCTGCCCAGGGCAGTCTGCAGCAGCGGTCCGAAGCTGATCCGAGCGATGCCGAGCGGGCCGAAGGAGGCGGGATCGGCGGTATCCGGCGCGGCGAGCGCGTTGACCGGCTTCGGGAGGGCGGCGGCCAGGATCCGCAGCGTCTCGTCGTCATGGAAACCGAGCGGGTAGAGCACATCCGCGCCCGCCTGCGCGCACTCGGTCAGCCGCGCGATGGCCCGGTCGATGCGATCGGTGTCGTCACCGTCTTTGCGCAGGAACAGATCGGTGCGCGCGTTGATCACCAGATGCGGACCCGCGGCGTCGGCGGCTGCCCGCAGCGCGGCCACGTAGTCGGCATGCTCGGACGAATCGCGCAGCCGCTTGTCTTCGCTGTGCACCGAATCCTCGATGTTGCACCCCACCACACCGGCCTCCAGCAGGCCTTCGACCAGGTGGGCGGGCAGTGCGGCGTAGCCGGACTCGATGTCGAGGGACACCGGGACGTCGACGGCGGCAGTGATCTGGCGCGCCCGGCCCAGGACTTCGGCGAGCGGCATGCCCTCTCCGTCGGACTTGCCCAGCGATTCGGCGACCGGCTTGCTGCCGATGGTCACCGCGGCGAATCCGGCGCTGACGGCCAGCTTCGCCGACCACACGTCCCACACGGTGGGCAGCACCACCGGATTGCCCGGTTGGTGCAGCGCGAGGAATGCCGCCGCCTTGCGCCCCAGATCCGCACTACTCGTCATTTTCACAACCCTGCCATGTGAGAATTCATCAGGGAAGTCCCGGGGTGGCTTCGGGGGCCGGGACCCGTCTCAGCGGAACGCGCCGAGGCCGGTGAACGCCTGGCCGAGCACCAGCTGATGCATCTCCGGGGTGCCCTCGTAGGTGAGCACCGACTCCAGGTTGACCATGTGCCGAATCACCGGATATTCCAGCGATATCCCGTTGCCGCCCAGGATGGTTCGGGCAGTGCGGCAGATCTCCAACGCGGTGCGGGTGTTGTTGAGCTTGCCGAAGCTGACCTGCTCGGGACGCAGCCCGGTGCGGTCCTTGAGCCGGCCCAGGTGCAGAGACAGCAACTGTCCCTTGTGCAGTTCGAGGGCCATGTCGACGAGCTTGGCCTGGGTGAGCTGGAAACCGGCGATCGGCTTGCCGAACTGAGTGCGCTGCGTGGCGTAGTCACGGGCCGCCTGCCATGCGGAGCGGGCTGCACCCATTGCGCCCCAGATGATTCCGTACCGCGCTTCGGACAGGCTGGCCAGTGCGCCCTTGACGCCGCGGGCTTTGGGCAGCAGGGCATCGGCCGGCAGACGCACATCGTCGAGCACCAGCTCACTGGTGATCGAGGCGCGCAGGGAGAGTTTGTGGTGGATCGTGTTGGCGCTGAACCCGGGGGTGTCGGTGGGCACGATGAAACCGCGGACGCCGTCGTCGGTGGCTGCCCACACCACCGCCACGTCGGCGATCGAGCCGTTGGTGATCCACATCTTGCGGCCATTGAGAACCCAATCGGATCCGTCACGGCGGGCGCGGGTGGTCATGGCGGCCGGATCGGAGCCGACGTCGGGCTCGGTCAGCCCGAAACAGCCGATCAGTTCACCGGCGGCCATGCCCGGCAGCCACTGTTGCTTCTGCTCTTCGGACCCGTTGTTGTAGATCGAGAACATGGCCAGCGAGCCCTGCACCGACACCAAAGAGCGCAGGCCGGAGTCGGCGGCCTCCAACTCCACGCAGGCCAGCCCGTAATGCACCGCCGATGCCCCGCCGCAGCCGTAACCGTCCAGGTGCATGCCCAACAGTCCGAGTTTGCCGAACTCCCGGGCCAGTTCCCGGGCCGGCAGGTCACCGATCTCGAACCATTCGGCGATGTGCGGCATGACGTGTTCGGCGCAGAACTTCGCGACGGTGTCCCGCAGCGCGATTTCGTCATCCGAGAGCAGGGTGTCCAGGCTCAGCGGATCGATCGGGTCGAAGGGCGCGCTGCCACCGGTTGCCATTCGTTCATCCTGCCACCACGCGGGCGGGCGGGACCGGGGTCAGCTTCCGCCGTCGGGCTACGCGCTCGGTGTCCCGGGCGCGCCGGGGGTTCCGTCGGCGCTGCCGTTGCCGCCGTCTCCGCCGGCCTGGCCAGCTACGCCGTCAGCACCGCCGTTGGCTCCGTTGCCTCCGACGCCGCCGCTACCGTCGCCGTTCGGGCCGATCTGACCGCCGTTACCACCGGTGCCGCCAGCTCCGCCGGCGCCGCCGGGGCCGGTCTCGGTGGCGGCTGCGCCGTTACCGCCGTTGCCGCCGGCGCCGCCGTCGCCGCCATCAGCGGTCGCTGTGCCGTTGCCCCCGGCCCCGCCAGTGCCGCCCGCACCGCCTGCTCCCCCCGGTTGGACGATGGGGTCGGTGTCGTCGCCGGGCGTGGTCGGCGCGGTGTAGTCCAGACCGCTGGTGCCCGCGTTGCCGCCGGCACCACCGTTGCCGCCGGTACCACCGTCCAGCCCGGTGCCGCCATGTCCGCCGGTGCCGCCCTGCACTGTGGTGCTGCTTCCGCCGGTGCCGCCGGAGCCGCCGGTGCTGCCGGCTCCGATTCCGGCACCGCCGTTGCCACCGATTCCGCCGGCGAGGCCCCCGGAAATGCTGGGGGTCGTGCTTCCAGCAGCGCCGGTTCCTCCGGTACCGCCGCTGCCGCCATTGATTCCGGCACCGCCGGTGCCGCCCTGGCCGCCGACGGACTGGGTGCCCGTACCACCTGCGCCGCCATCGCCACCGGTGCCGGCGTCTCCAGCACCGCCACCGCCGCCACCGCCGCCGCCACCCGTGCCGAGAGGCGGCGGAGTACCGCCATTGGCGATATCGCCCAGACCATTGAAAACGCCCCCAATGCCGGTAGCGCCAGTGCCACCGGTACCGCCGTGGCCCCCGACGCCGCCGTTGCTGCTGCCCCCGGCGCCGCCTGTTCCGCCGTTGCCGCCACTGCCGCTGAAGACAGAACCCGTACCGCCGGCTCCTCCAGTGCCGCCATATCCGGCGGATGCGCCGCTAGTGCCGTCGCCGCCGCTGCCTCCGGTTCCGCCGTTACCCCCGTCGCCGGACAATGGGCCGGTCGAGGCACCGTTTCCACCGCTTCCGCCGTTACCGGCCACAGCGTTGGCACCGCTGGCGTCGCCACCGCCGCCGCCGGTGCCACCCGTGCCAGGCGTACCTGAGCCGCCCAACATGCCGCCACCGCTGCCGTTGCCACCATCGCCGCCGGTACCTGCCAGGCTCGCCGCACCGTTGGCGACTCCGCCGGCTCCACCAGCTCCGCCGTCCGCGCCTTCACCACCGAAAACTGAGGTAATCGACGAATTGAAAAGTGGACTTTCGAGAGTTCCGGCTAGTTCGGCGAGCCTGTCGAGCTGGGCCTGCACTTCCTCGGGTGTCTTGCCGGAGAGTGTCGAGATTTGCGTGAGGGCCGCGCCGAAGTGCTCGGGCGAGCCGTAGACACTGACCAACGAACCGGCATTGCCCCCGTCGCCCCCGTCGCCCGCTGCGCCGGTGGTACCGGTGCTCGCACCGCCCGTCCCGCCGGCGCCACCCGCACCTGCGGTGCCACCACTGACCATTCCTCCCAACCCGCCGGTGCCTCCATTGCCACCGGCACCGCCGGTGCTGTCGGTACCGGTTGCAGCGCCCCCGGTACCGCCCGCGCCGCCCTCCCCGCCCCGACCGCCGAACAGGAGACCGCCGAGGCCACCGAAGCCGCCTGCGCCGCCCGCGCCTGCTGTGCTGCCGTCGCCGTTCGCGGCTCCACCGGTACCGCCGCTGCCGCCCGCGCCACCGGTACTGCCGTAGATGCCGACAGTGGTGCCGCCTTGGCCGCCGGCCCCGCCGGCACCTGCAACACCCTCGTCGCCGTCAACGGCTCCACCTGCGCCACCGTGCCCTCCCGACGCCCCGGTGCCGCCGAACAGGGAAAAGGTGCCACCACCCATTCCGCCATTGCCACCAGCACCGGCCACCTCCGTGGCATCGCCGCCGTTGCCGCCGTCACCGGCCGCTCCGCCGGTGACGCCACCGAATCGCGCCCACGAGAGGCTGCCGTCACCGCCGTTGCCACCGGCACCGCCGGTCGCGCCACTGCCGCCGGCGCCGCCGGTGCCACCGGCCCCACCGATCTTGAACAGGCGGGCTCCGATCGCGGGGTTCGAGCCGACGACACTCGGGCCGTTGGCCACCGGGACGCCACCGTTGCCGCCGTTGCCCCCGGCCCCGCCCGTGCCGTCCAGCGCGTCGCCGCCAGCCCCACCAGTGCCGCCGAAACCGCCTACGGAGAACCACTTTCCGGCCGCACCGCCGCCGTCACCGCCGTCGCCGCCGATATCGCCGGCGAGGCCCGCGCCACCGTCGCCGCCCGCACCGCCGATACCGATCAGCGTTCCGCTGGTGCCGCCATCACCGCCGTCGGCGCCAGCCCCGCCGATACCGCCGGCCCCGCCGTTGCCGAACCAGCCGGCCGCGCCACCATTCCCGCCGACCAGGCCCGCGATGTCGGAGTCATAGCCGTCGCCGCCGTCGCCGAACAGCCAGCCCCCGGCGCCGCCGGTCGGGTCGACCTCGGTGCCGTCGACCCCGTTGCAGATCAGTCCACACACGGTGGCGGAGGCGAACAGCGGATTGATCAGATCATTGAGCTGCTGCCCGAACGGGCTGGACATCCAGTCCTGCATGCCGCTGTGCAACTGCAGATAGAGGTCCTGGGCGAAATCGGCGAAGTTGAACGTCGAGAAGCTGAAATCAGCCGCGCCCACACCGTCGAACCAGTTCGACAGATCCCCAAGGCCCAGGGTGCTCGGCTCGAACACCGCGCTGCCCACATCATCCGAGTCGAACCAGCTGGTCGAGTCCAGCCAGTAGCTCGGGTCGAGCAGATCCTCGAGATCGGCACTGGCGTTCGGCGCCAAAGCCAGGGGGCTCAGTCCCACGGCGAGCGCGGCGCCCGCAGTCACGGTGCGGTGGCGGCGCTGGGATGCAAGGGATTTGCGCTTGCGCGACATGGGCACCTCTCGGGATAACGGTCGCGGCCAGAGCGCCGAACCAGATTAAAAGATCTCAATCTGAAATTCGGCTTAACTTAACATATTCCAGGACCGCTGCCGCAGCTCGATCACCCGCTGCACTGCGTGCCGGCCCCGAGAGCGACAGCGGCAGCCGCCGCCTGGAATGCAGCGTTGCGCTGACGGATGGCAGGCTGAGCCGGTGCCCGGTTCGATCTGTGACATCCTGCCGTCCGCCGCCGCGCTGCTGGGAGTTCGGGGCGCGGTCGACACGCTCGGTCTGCGCGAGCACGTCGGAGACGTGCGGCAGGTGGCGGTGGTGCTGGTCGACGGGCTGGGTTATCACCTACTGCCGCAACTGAAGCGGGACGCGCCGTTGCTGGCCTCCGTGCTGGCCGGCTCCACCGGTCACCTGAGCGAGCTGGCCTGTGGCTTCCCCTCCACCACACCGACCAGCCTGGTTTCGCTGGGTACCGGCGTACCGCCGGGCCAGCACGGGGTGCTCGGCTTCACCGTCAACGTTCCCGGAACCGATCGGGTGCTCACGCATATCTTCTGGGGCGACGACCCGCCGCCGGCGAGCTGGCAACCGGTGCCCTCCTGGTTCGAGCGCCTGCACGACGCCGGCGTCAGTGCCCGCGCCGTACTGCCGGAGCTGTTCATCGGCAGTGGCTTGACCGATGCCGCGTACCGGGGCGCGCAGTTCTGTCCGGTGGGCAAAGGTGAGTCGTATGCGCAGCGGCTCGTCGCCGAGCTGGCCTCGCCCGGTCTGGTCTACGGCTACACCGCGGCGCTCGACCACGCCGCACATGTGTCGGGGATCGGCTCGTCGCACTGGCACGCCGCCGCCGCCCAAGTGGATTCGTTACTGGGTTATCTGCTCGAAGAGCTGCCCAGTGACAGTGCACTGGTGATCACCGCGGATCACGGCGGGCTCAACGTGCCCGAGGAGGCCCGCATCGACCTGGACGCCGACCCCGCGCTGCGCGCCGGAATCCGAGTGGTCGCCGGCGAGCCGCGGGTGCGCTACCTGCACACCGAACCAGGCGCCACCGCCGACGTGCTGGCGGCCTGGACGGAGCGTCTGGCCGGGCGAGCGTTGGTGCAAACCCGAGAGCAGGCGGTGGCCTCCGGGATCTTCGGCCCGGTGGCCGAGGAGAACCTGGCGCGAATCGGTGACGTCGTAGTGATCTGCACCGGTGACACCGCGATCCTGGCGACCGAACACGAGCCGCCGCAGGCGGCGGAACTGGTCGGCTTCCACGGCGCGCTCACCCCGGCCGAGACAGCGATCCCGCTGATCACCTTGACTCGTTGACTCGGCGCCGGGGCGGTTACTCCCGGTCGCCGAACTCGTCGAACCAGTGGGCCAGTTTGCCGCGCCTACTGACCGCCCGCAGTCGACGTTCGGCCGCCAGGCGGGTCTTGCTGGTGGTGACGATCAGCAGCTCGTCGCCGACGGTGATTCGGGTGTCGGGCTGGGGGACGAAGGTGTCGCCGTTGCGGATGATCAGCGTGATGACGCTCGGATCGGGCAGCCGCAGCTCCAGCACCGAGACGTTGTGCAGCTTCGATCCCGGCTGCACCGTCATCGTCAGCAGATCGGCCTCCAAGACGTCCAGCGGCGCGGCCTCGACGTGGACTTCGCGGGTGGTGTCCCGCGGGATCAGTCGCAGCCAGTGCGCGAACAGCCCCAGGCTGGGACCCTGCACCACCGTGAAGACCACCACCAGGATGAACACGATGTTGAGCAGGCGGTAGCTGTCCGCAACGCCCTCGACGATCGGAAAGGTTGCGAGCACGATCGGAACCGCGCCACGCAGGCCCGCCCAGGACAGGAAGATCTGCTCTCGCCAGGGCACCTTGAACCAGATCAGCGATGCCACCACCGACAGTGGCCGGCTCAACAGCAGCAGCACCGCCCCGATCACCAGCGCCGGGATCAGTTCTGCCGACAAGTGGCTCGGGGTCACCAACAGGCCCAGCAAGACGAACAGCCCGATCTGGGCCAGCCAGCCCAGCCCCTCGGCGAACGAGCGGGTGGCCGCCCGGTGCGGCAAGCCGGAGTTGGCCAGCACGACACCCGCCAGGTACGCGGCGATGAACCCGCTGGCGTGCACCGAAGCGGCTGAGGCGAATGCCACCATCGCCAGTGCGAACGTCGCCAGGGGATACAGCCCGGACGCCGGCAGGGCGGCGCGGCGCAGCATCATCGCCCCGAAGTACCCGGCGAGCAGACCGATCGCCGTGCCGGCCACCAACTCGTAGAACACCGCGCCGACGGCGTGGACCGGGTCGATCATCAGCGGCGTGGCGCTCAGCATCAGCACCACGATCGCCGCCGGCGCGTCGTTGAAACCGGACTCGGCCTCCAAGAGCCCGGCCACCCGCCGCGGCAGCGGCAGCACGCGCAGGATGGAGAACACCGCCGCGGCGTCGGTCGGTGAGACGATCGCGCCCAGCAGGAAGGCGAGCTGCCAACTGATGCCCAGCAGCAGGTGCGCGGCCACGGCGATCACCGCCATGCTGACCCCGACACCGACGGTGGCCAGCACCGCCGCCGGCGCCAGCAGCCGGCGGATGTTGGCGAACCGGGTCGTCAAACCGCCTTCGACCAGGATCACCGCCAGCGCGGTGGTGCCCAGGTCGCTGGCCAGCTGGACATCGTGGAAATCCAGGCCCAGCCCTTCGTTGCCGATCGCCACCCCCACCAGCAGGAACAGCAACAGGCTGGGCAGCCCGACCCGATCTGCCGCTCGGGTGGCGATGATGCTGGCCAGCAGAACCAAGCCCCCGATCAACAGAGCCACATAGAGCTGCTCCAGGGTCATCTGCTCCCCGTTCGGGCTGTTGTTGGCGGTCGGGCCCGCCAATATGATTCGCTCACAGTCGGCGGGTTCGTGTTATCTGTCAGTAAATCAGTAGTGCTGTCACGACCGTGTTACGCCCGCAACGGCCAGGGACGAGGGGAGCCATCTTGCGCATCGGGATCGCAGGTGCCGGCGCGGTGGGGCGATCCGTCGCGCAAGAACTGATCGGCGACGGGCACCGGGTGCTGCTGATCGAACGCAACCCGGCGCATTACCAGCCACGTACCGTCCCGGAGGCCGAGTGGCTGCTGGCAGACGCCTGCGAGCTGAGCGCGCTACGGGAATCCGGCATCGAGATGTGTGATGTGGTGATCGCTGCCACCGGGGATGACAAGGCCAATCTGGCGACCGCGTTGCTGGCCAAGGCGGAGTTCGGGGTGACTCGGGTGGTGGCCCGGGTGAACAACGCCCGCAACGAGCCGCTGTTCACCGACGAGTGGGGCATCGACGTCGCGGTCTCCACCCCGCGGGCGATGGTCGCCGCAGTGGAGGGCGCGATCGACGTCGGGCACCTGGTGCCCCTGATGGGCCTGCGGCGCGGTCAGGCCAGCCTGACGAAACTGACCCTGCCCGACGACAATCCGCTGATCGGAAGGCAGGTCTGTGACATCGCGCTGCCCGAGGGCGCCGCGCTGGTCGCGGTGCAGCGCGGTGACCGGGTGATCCTGCCGCGGGCCACGGAGGCGCTGCAGGCCGGCGACCAGATGCACTTCGTCGCGGCCAGCGGGATGGACGACGAGGTCCGAGCGGTGGTGCACGGCGCACCCGCGGGCCGAAGGATGCATTGACGCCGTGCCGCCGCGGTGGGAACCATGAGCACGGCGTCGCGCGAGCAGGATGATGCCGGAAGCCTGGCCAGCGGAGCCGGGGTCATGGCCACGGTGCTGGCGGCCGCCCGGGCAGCGGCGGTGTCGCGCGAACTGATCAACGACCCGTTCGCGGCGCCGTTGGTGCATAAGGTCGGGCTGGAGTTCTGCATCCGGGTGGCCGATGGGGAGTTGGACATCAGCCGGCTCGGCACAGACGGGGGATTTCCCCGGTTCGCCGAATTCTCCGCGGCACGAACCCACTTCTTCGACGCGTTCTTCACCGATGCCGGCCGCGCGGGCATTCGCCAGGCGGTGATCCTGGGCGCCGGGCTGGACACCCGCGCCTACCGGCTGTGGTGGCCGCCGGAGACCATCGTCTACGAGGTAGACCATCCGCACGTCGTGGACTTCAAGACCATCGCCATGCGGGCCTGGGACGCCACGCCGAGCGTTGACCGCCGTGCGGTCGGTGTCGGCCTGCGCGGCGATTGGCCGGCGGCCCTGCGCCGGGTGGGTTTCGACGCCGCCGCGCCCACGGTGTGGGTCATCGAGGGGCTGCTGGTCTGGTACGTCCCCTCGGATGCCCAGAATCGCCTGCTCGACGGTGTCACCGGACTCAGCGCGCCTGGCAGCCGGCTCGCCGCGGATCACGCGGTGCCGCCGAGCCGGCCGCAGGCTGTGCATCACGAATCCCTGGTCGAGCGATGGCGCCGGCGTGGGCTGAGCCTCACCGGGCCTGGCCCGTTCTACTCCGGAGAACACACCGACGTCGTGCGGCATCTCACCGAAAGTGGCTGGGCAACCACTCAATCCGGAATCGCTGACTTATTCGAGGCGGCCCGACTGCCCAGGTTGTCCGACCGTGAGCTTGATGGTGCTCCGGCGGCAATCCGCTACGTCGAGGCCATCCGGCGCTGATCGGCCGGCGTCAGCCCGCCATGAATTCGGCGTAGGCAGAAGCCAACTCGGGCGGCAGGCCGGTGGTTTGGCATTGCCGTTGCGTCTCGCCGATGGGCGCCAGAATGCCACGCAGCTCGAAATACTCCTGGGGGTGCGCGGTGAAGTAGCTGCGCACCTCGGCCGCGGCTTGCGGTCGCGGCGAGGTGATGGCCCGATTCACCACGGCATTGGCGCCGGGGTGGGTGGCCAGATAATTCTGCGCCGAACCGGTCACCGAGTTCACGGTGCCCGACACCCCAGCCGGACTGCAGTCCGGTGCGGCAGACGCCGCCGGGGCGACGACCAGGGCGGCAGCGGTGGCGCCCAGTAGTCCGGCACCGAGGCCGAATCGGCGAAACATGGTGAAGCCGTGGGATTTCGACATCGTTTTCCTTCCGGGTGGTGGATGTAGTTCCCGTCCGGAGTCCAAGGTACGCACGGCCGAAGTGCACGCGGGTGTGTCCTGTCGCACAGACAACGACGCGCGTGGCCACCATTTCTCAACTTGCCGCATCTTTAGGCGGCAAACGCTCCACAAGTCCGGAGCGATTCGTTAAGGCCCGCTCTTAAACTGCGAGATCAGCACTTATCGGATCGTGACCTTAATGTTTGCTCGCACGGTCGATTGCGGCCTGCGCGGCCTCTTTTATCGGCCCATGCCAGACATCGCCGTGACCGGGCGCCAAGACCTCGGTCTCCAGCAGAGCCAGCGCACTGAGGCTGCGCAGGCAGTCGTCTTGGCTGTAGCTGAACAGCTCCGGCAGCAGTTGCGGCCCGGTGTGAGACAACACCGGATGACCGGTGATCAACGCGTCCCCACTGGCCAGAACGCCGTCGACCAGATACGAGCAGTGCCCGCGGGTGTGGCCGGGCGTGGGGATGGCGACCGGCTGACCGGGCAGTCCCGCGGCGATCTCGCCGGTCAGCGCTTGCGCGGACGGGATGCCTTCCCGGTTCAGTCCGCCGCTGCGCACCACATGCGCGCTCCACAGCGCCCAGCTCGGCCGCCACAGCCGCGGAGCCAACGCCAGTGGTGAAACCTGCTCCAGGTATTCGCGTTTGGCGTGGCCGACCTCGTCTGCATGGCAATACACGGGGGTACCGTGCGTCTTGGCGAGCCAGATCGCCGCACCGAAATGGTCGACGTGGGCATGAGTGAGCAACACCGCCCGAACATCGCCTGGGCGATAGCCCAGGGCGCCCAGCGATGCCAACACGTCGGTGCGATCGCCTGGGTAGCCGGCATCGACCAGCATGACTCCGCTGTCATCGGTGACCAGCAACCAGTTGACGGCCTCGCCGCGGGCCAAGTACACCCGCTCGGTCACCGGAACGAGCTCTACGAGCTTCTCACCCATGCCCGTGAGTCTAGAAAGGCGGCGGGAGAGTAGAAAAGGTGGAATGGCGGAACTAAAACTCGGGTACAAGGCATCGGCAGAGCAGTTCGGACCGCGAGAGCTGGTGGAGCTCGGCGTCGCCGCCGAAGCGCATGGCATGGACAGCGCCACCGTCAGCGACCATTTCCAGCCCTGGCGGCACGACGGCGGCCACGCCCCGTTCTCGCTGGCCTGGATGACCGCGGTCGGCGAACGGACCAGCAGGATCGTGCTGGGCACCTCCGTGCTGACCCCGACGTTCCGCTACAACCCCGCCGTCGTCGCGCAGGCGTTCGCGACCATGAGCTGCCTGTACCCCCAGCGGATCTTTCTGGGTGTGGGCACCGGCGAGGCGTTGAACGAGATCGCGACCGGTTTCACCGGCGAGTGGCCCGAATTCAAGGAGCGGTTCGGGCGGCTGCGTGAGTCGGTGCGGCTGATGCGCGAACTGTGGCGCGGTGACCGGGTGGACTTCGACGGCGACTACTACAAGCTCAAGGGCGCCTCGATCTACGACGTGCCGGAGTCCGGCGTCCCCGTCTACATCGCCGCGGGCGGGCCGGCGGTGGCGAAGTACGCGGGGCGGGTGGGCGACGGCTTCATCTGCACCTCCGGCAAGGGTGCGGAGCTCTACACCGAGAAGTTGATGCCGGCGGTGTCAGAGGGTGCGGCCATCGCCGAGCGAGACTCTGCCGCGATCGACAAGATGATCGAGATCAAGATCTCCTACGACCCGGATCCTGACCTGGCTCTCAACAACACCCGGTTCTGGGCCCCGCTGTCACTGACTGCCGAGCAGAAGCACTCCATCGACGATCCCATCGAGATGGAAAAGGCGGCCGACGCCCTGCCGATCGAGCAGATCGCCAAGCGCTGGATCGTCGCCTCGGACCCGGACGAGGCGGTGGAGAAGGTCGGTGAATACGTGAACTGGGGCCTGAATCACCTGGTGCTTCATGCTCCGGGCCACGACCAGCGCCGTTTCCTGGAGTTGTTCAAGACCGACCTGGAGCCGCGGCTGCGCCGGCTGAGCACACCGTCCGGGGCGGGTCAGGCGTAACCGCAGCCGGGGTCCGGCGCATCCTCGAAGAACGGGGCGTCGATCGGCAACAGGTACACGGCTTCGAGTACCACCGGAGTCGACCCCAGATTGCGGCCGATGTGCGCATGCTCAGGCCCGCCGGGTTCGGTCATCGGGTCGCCGGGTCCGTAGATGCCGTCGAGACTGCAGTCGGCGCGGTTATGGGTCAGGGTGCCCTGTCGCACCACACCGAAGACGGTGCCCCCGTGCCAATGCCAGCCGGTGCTGCCACCGGGTTCGATGGTGATCTCCCTCAGGAAGTAGTCGCGGCCCTCGCCCGTGGTCTGCGACAGCGTCACTCCGTGGGTCTTGTCGCTCGGCGTCGCGCCGGCCGACGGCGCCAGCACGACCGCAAGAGTCGCCGAGATCGCCGCGGTTCGCCACATCCAGTCGGTCACGGTCATCGAATCTAGAACGTGCTCATCGGACGCACTGCGTTGGCGGTGTCGACCAACCGGTAGCGGTGCTCCTGGGTGGGAGCCAACCGGGCCAGGGCGCGCAGCGCCATCTCCACCCCGAGTCGGAGCCCGTGCTCGGTGAAGGGGAAGCCGAGGATGTGGTTTGTGCTGGCCTCGTGCTCGGTCAGCCAGTCCATCGCCGCCCCCAGCACCAGGGCCCGGATCTGCAACACTCGCGGTTCGGTTTCCGGCAGCGCCTCCACCCGGCGTGCGGCGTCACGTATCTGGGCCTCGGTGATTTCGCTGGACGAACGTCCCGACAGCAGCGTCACCGCACTGGTCAACCGAGCGGTGGTGAAATGCCTTGACGTGGCGGGAACTTCGTCAAGGGTGCGAACCGCGGCGTCCCGGTCGCCTTCCGCTGAGAGGGCGCGAGCCAGGCCGAAGGCGGCCGAGATCACACTGTCGTCGGTGCGCCACACCGCCTCGTAGAAGTCGCGTTCGTCGTCGGTTCCGGCCAGCTCGGCGGTGGCGGCCAAGGCCATCTTCGGTGCCAGCTCGCCCGGGAACATGTCCAGCACTTCGGTGAAATCTTTGCGGGCGGCCTCGTAGTCGCCGGTGAGCAGCTCAGCCACGCCCCGGAACCAGACCAGTCGCCACCGCCAGCCCACCTGCTCAGCGAGCTCCTCGAGTTTGCTGGTGGCTTTGGTGACGTTGCCGAGGTCGAGCAGGGCCCGCACCTCCATCAGCGGCAGTCCGATGGACTCCGACAGGTCGATGCCGTCGGATTCCAGTGAGCTGTTACGCACGGCGCGCAGCGAATCCAGGGTCTGCACCGGCTCGCTGAGCTCCATCGACGTCAACAGCGGGGCGGCGACGTCGCCCGGGTCGATCAGCGGTACCTGCAGGGCGGTCACGATCTCACGCGCGGTCAGGTTCTGGGAATGCACATGCCCGTCCAGGTAGACGTCGGTGTGCGCGACCAGCAGATGCTCGCCGAAGGTGGAACGCGAACGGGTGAACACCGTCGACAGGCCGGGTCGGGGTATGCCGGTGTCACGGGCGACCACCTCGCGCAGCACGCCCATCAGCTGTGCCGACATCTCCTCGGCGGAGGTGAACCGCCGGCGCGGGTCGGGATCGATGGCCCGGCGCAGCAGCCGGCGGTAGGAGTCGTACTTCTTCAGCACCGGGTCGTCCTCGGGCAGCCCGTCGACGTAGCGGCCGTCACGGGTGCGCAGCTTCAGCGTCAGCGCTGCCAGGGTCCGGCCCACGGTGTAGATGTCGGTCGCCACGGTCGGCCCGGTGCGGACGATGTCGGGTGCCTGGAAGCCCGGGGTGCCGTAGAGGTAGCCGAATGAGTTGGCGCGTGCCACCGCGCCCAGGTCGATCAGCTTCAGCTGCTCTTCGGTCAGGACGATGTTCTCCGGCTTGAGGTCGTTGTAGACCAGGCCCAGTGAGTGCAGATAGCCCAGTGCCGGAAGGATTTCCAGCATGTAGGCGATGGCCTGCGCAACCGGCAGCCGATTGCCGCCGCGCTGTTTGAGCGACCGGCCGCCGACGTACTCCATCACGATGTAGCCGACCGGGTCGCCGTGGGAGTCGGGGTGTTGCACGAAGTTGAAGATCTTGACGATCGACGGGTGGGTCACCTCGGCCAGGAACTGCCGTTCGGCCATCGCGATGGCCTGCGCCTCGGCGTCGCCGGAATGCACCAGGCCCTTGAGCACCACCGGGCGCTCGTTGACGTTGTGATCGACCGCCAGATACACCCAGCCCAGACCGCCGTGGGCCACGCACCCCTTGATCTCGTACTGCCCGGCCACCATGTCGCCGGGTTTCAGCTGCGGCAGAAAGGAATACGGACTACCGCAGTGCGGGCACCAACCTTCGACGTCGCCCTTCGTGTCCCCGCTGGACCGGCCCACCGGCCGCCCGCAGTTCCAGCAGAAGCGCTTGGCCTCGGCGACCTCCGGATTCTCCATGAGCGCGGCGAGGGGGTCGATCGGGGGAACTTTGGGGATCTCGACCAGGCCACCGCCCAATCGCCGCCGCGGAGCCACGGTACGCACCACGGTCGTTTCGTGGGATTCGGCGGTGCCCGGGAAGTTCAGGCCCTCCCGGGGCCGGAAGATCGCTTGGGTCGACATCGGCCGGCGTACCGACGACGATTCGGCCAACACGTCGGCCCGCTGGGTGGCCGGGCCCTCGTCTTCGGAATCGGTTGCCGATTGCTCCGTTACGTCCTCGTCGGCAGTGCCGGGCAGTTCCTCCGCGTCGCTGCGTTCGGCATCGTCGTGGTGCGCCATCAGTCCGAATACCTCGGTGTCGGGGGCACCGGCGCCGGTCCCAGCACCGTCAACCACTTGCGGTACAAGGTATTCCACGTACCGTCGCGGCGGATGCGCTCCAGCGTTCCGTTGACGAAACGCACCAGCCCGGTGTTGTTCAGGTTGATGCCGATTCCGTAGGGCTCCTCGTCCATGCTCGGTCCGACGATGTGCAGATAGGGGTCTTGGGCCATCAGGCCGGCCAAGATCGAGTCGTCGGTGCTGACGGCGTCGACCTGACGCTGTTGCAGCGCCACCAGGCAGTCGGCCCAGTTCACCACCGACACGATGATCGGCGCCGGCGCGATGCTGCGGATTCGCCGCAGCGACGTGGTGCCCTGCGCCACACAGACGCGTTTGCCGGAGAGGTCTGCGGCCTGGCGGATCGCGGAGTCGCGCGGTACCAGCAGACGCTGGTTGGCCACCAGATACACCGTCGAGAAGTTCACCAACTCCCGGCGGCTGCAGGTGATGCTCATGGTCTTGACCACGATATCGACTTCGGACTTCTGCAGGGCCGCGATCCGCTCGGCCGACGCCAGGATTCGATATTCAACCTGCGACGGGGTGCCGAAGATGTCGCGGGCCACCTCGCCGGCGATGTCGACGTCGAAGCCGGTGATCTCACCGGTGATCGGGTCGCGGAAGCTGAACAGGTTGCTGCCGATGTCCAGGCCCACGATCAGCCGGCCGCGATGGCGGATCTTGTCCACCGCCGCATCAGCCTCGGCCTTGGTGCGGAACGGACGCAGGCTGGCGGTGGCGTCGCAGTCCTCGGTGCGCGGATCGGGCGGTTGCGGCGCCTCCGGCGGCAGCTCCTGCATGCCGGCCGGGGTGGGCGGCGGCAGCGTGGGCATCGCGGACGCGGAGACGAATTCGGCGCGCCCGCAGCCGGTCAGGCCGGACAGCACCAATGCTGCGCTCAGCGCGCACAGCATCAACCGGGGCCGACGGTAACTCATCATCTGTACTCGTTCAGTCGAGGCCACAACCCGAGCGCGACCGCGATCGCGGCACCCATGCTGAGTACCGCGCCCCCCACCGGGGCCACCGACAGTACCCGGCGGGCATTGAGGACATCACCGCGCAGCTGATTGCGACTGTGCTGCAGCGCCTTGTCCAGGGCCGCATCGAGCTGATCGAAGGCGGGAGTCGAGTCGTCACCGCTGCCGCCCAGCGCCACCTGGGTGGCCGCCCGATAGTTGCCGACGCTGATGTAGGCGTTCATTCGGTCATTGGCCTGGCGCCAGCGGTCCAGCAGCTGCCCGGCGTTGGCCAGGTCCGCCCTGTCCACCGCGTCCCCTCGGACCAGGTACTCCTCCAGCTGCTCCTCCATGGAGTCGAGGCGCTGGTAAAAGGTCTGCTTACGGGTCTCCTCGTCGCCGCGCCGGATCAGCGACAGGGTCTCGTCGGCGCGTGCCTGCTGCGCGGTGATCGCCAGATTCGTGATCGCCTTGAGCGATTCGGCGCCGGTGTCCTTGGCGTTGCGGCTGCCGGCGGTGGAGATCACCAGCACCGTCCCGACCCAGATGATCATCAGCAGAATCGCCAGGCCGCCGGCCACCAGCCCGGGGTTGATCCGGCGCCGGGTGTGGCGAGCCAGCCAGCGGTGCGCGAACGCGCCGAACAGCACGGTGGTCGCGACCACCAGGATCACCGGGGCCGGCACCCGCGTCGACGCCGTCGTCTGCTGGTCCACGGTCGCCGAAGTGGCCTGATACAGGCGCTGGGCGTCGGGCAGGATGGTGTGTTGCATCAGCTCGGAGGCTTCCGACAGATACGACGAGCCGACCGGATCGCCCGAGCGGTTGTTGGTTCGGGCCGTCTCGATCAGTCCGGTGTAGACCGCCAGCTCCGCATTGATTCGGCCCAGCAGCTGCAGCAGCGGCTCGTCATCCAGGCCGCCAGAGGCCCTGGTCACCGCGACCGCGGCCGCGGTGATGGCCTGTTCGTAGCGTTCCCGCACCGCTCGCGGTTCGCCCTGCGCGATGAACGCTGTGGCTGCTGCGGCGTCGGCGACCGACAGCGTGGTGTAGAGCTGCCCGGCGGCATACGCCAACGGCTCGGTGTGGTCGAGGACCGTGGTCAGCGTGTGCTGCCGATTGTTGATGGTGCTGGCGGTGGCGAAGGCGCTGAGACCGCCGAGGGAGGCGAGGATGAGTCCGATGGCCAGAATTTTTCCGGGGGTGGTGGTGAAGAACCACCAGCGGGGTCGGGCAGGTTCGGTCGGCGACCGTAGCCCCGCCGGCTCGGTTGACGGGTGCGCCAACTCAACGGTCACGTCTGTTCAGACTCCATCCCTGCGGCTGCTCGCGGCACCAACGATAATAAAAGGATTCTAAGAGCGCGGGTGGTGTCTGCGCGGTCTCTCGCGCCGGTTGGTGTCGAAAACGTCGCGTGATCTCGCCAGAACCGAGACCTTGCCCGCCCCGATACGCTTCCATGCGTGCGTGGTGACGGCGATGGCTGGGCGTTTTCCGATACCGGCGCCCGATTCTGGGGTCGGCACGGTGCGGCAGGTCTGCTTCTGCGGGCCCCGCGCCCCAATGGCGCCCGCACCGTACTGCTACAACATCGCGCGTGGTGGAGCCATCAGGGCGGCACCTGGGCGTTGCCCGGCGGCGCCCGCGACAGCCACGAGACCCCTGAAGAGGCCGCCATCCGGGAGGCCCAGGAGGAAGCCGGTCTGCCCGCGGATCGGATTATCGTGCGCGCCGCCGTCGTGACGGCGTCGGCCAGCGGCACCAGCTGGACCTACACCACCGTGGTCGCCGATGCCGACGAGTTGCTTCCGGTGGTGCCCAACGGGGAGAGCACCGAACTGCGGTGGGTCGACGAACACGAGGTCGCCGGGCTGCCGTTACACCCGGGCTTCGCGGCTAGCTGGGAGTTGCTGCGGGGTTTGTGACGCCGGCGTTGGCATCGCTGCCTCAGCGATCGTGCACGCAGGATGAAGAACGTGGGGAAATTTCGGGCTCAGTACACGATCGGCGGGGGTAGGTCAGGTCAGTGTGTGAGCCCGGCCCGCAGTGCCGCCGCCGCGGCCCGCGGATCTTCGGCCGCGGTGATCGCCCGCACCACCACCACCCGGCGGGCGCCGGCCTCCACCACCTGCGGCAATCGCTCGATGTCGATGCCGCCGATGGCGAACCAAAGCTTGAGGTCGGGTTGGCCGGCGGCGAACCGCACCAGCTCCAGCCCCGGTGCGGTGCGGCCCGGCTTGGTCGGGGTCGGCCAGCACGGCCCGGTGCAGAAGTAGTCGACCGACTCGGCCAGGGCGGTGCCTACCTGATCGCGGTCGTGGGTCGAGCGGCCGATCAGCACGTCGGGTCCGATGACCTCGCGCGCCGCGGGCAGCGGCAGGTCGTCTTGGCCCAGGTGCAACACGTCGGCGCCGGCGGCGCGGGCGATGTCGGCACGGTCATTGACCGCCAGCAGCGCCCCGTGTCGTCGCGCGGCGTCGGCCAGGATCTCCAGTGCCGCCAGTTCGCCGCGGGCCTCCAGGGGGCCGAACCGCTGCTCGCCGGCCGATCCCTTGTCGCGCAGCTGAATGATGTCGACGCCGCCGGCCAGGGCAGCGTCGGCGAACTCGGCCAGGTCGCCGCGTTCCCGGCGGGCATCGGTGCATAAGTAGAGGCGCGCATCAGCGAGTCGGGCGAGACGGTCGGAGCGTTTGTGCACACCGCGACGCTAGCGGCTAGCTTGGGTGTGTCGACACGCGAGCAGGCGGAAGGGAGCAACGCATGCCCGGACCCTCGCTCGGTTCGCTGGCCGTGATCGGCGGTGGCGTCATCGGGCTGTCGGTGGCCCGGCAGGCCGCCCGGGCCGGGTGGACGGTGCGGGTGCACCGAACTTCTGAATACGGCGCCTCCTGGGTGGCCGGTGGCATGTTGGCCCCGCACAGTGAGGGCTGGCCGGGTGAAGAGCGGCAACTGCGGCTGGGGTTGCGTTCGCTGGAGTTGTGGCACGACTTCCTCGACGGGCTGCCGGCCCAGGTGGTGACCGCGCGTGAGTCACTGGTGGTCGCCGCCGACCGAGCCGACGTCGCCGACCTGCGTACCGTCGCCGACTGGCTGTCCGCGCAGGGCCACCCGGTGATCTGGGAGTCCGCGGCCCGCGACGTCGAACCTCTGCTGGCGCGCAGCATTCGGCACGGTTTCCGGGCCCCCACCGAATTGGCGGTGGACAACCGCGCGGTGGTCACCGCCCTGGTGGACGCCTGCGAGGATCTGGGCGTGAGTTGGGCCCCGCCGGTGCGTGACCTGGCCGAGGTGGCCGCCGACGACGCGGTGGTGATCGCCAACGGTATCGATGCCCCCGCGCTGTGGCCGGGCCTGCCGGTCCGCCCGGTCAAGGGGGAGGTGCTGCGGCTGCGCTGGCGTAAGGGCTGCCTGCCCCCGCCGCAGCGGGTGATCCGGGCCCGGGTGCACGGTCGTGCGGTCTACCTGGTGCCGCGGCCCGACGGCGTGGTGGTGGGGGCGACCCAGTACGAGCACGGCCGCGACACCGCGCCGGCGGTCTCCGGGGTGCGTGATCTGCTCGACGACGCCTGCACACTGGTTCCGGCGCTGGGGGAGTACGAGCTGGCCGAATGCGCGGCGGGTCTGCGGCCGATGACGCCGGACAATCTGCCGCTGGTGCATCGTCTCGACGAGCGGACCTATGTCGCTGCCGGGCACGGCCGCAACGGGTTCCTGCTGGCACCGTGGACTGCCGAACAGGTTGTGTCCGAACTACTTCCGGTTGGAGTGCAGCAATGATCGTAAATGTCAACCAGAAGCAGGTGGAAGTGGCCGAGTCGACCACGGTCGCGACACTGCTGGCTTCGATGGGTTATCCCGACCGCGGTATCGCGGTGGCGGTGGATCAAGCGGTGCTGCCGAAATCCCGCTGGACCACCCCGCTGGCCGACGGTGCCTGTCTCGACGTGGTGACGGCGGTGCAAGGTGGTTGATGACGCGAAGCTGACCATCGCCGGACGGGAGTTCAGCTCTCGGCTGATCATGGGTACCGGTGGGGCACAAAGCCTGACGTCGCTGGAAGAGGCGCTGGTGGCATCCGGCACCGAGCTGACCACCGTCGCGATGCGCCGCGTCGACGCCGAAGGCGGAACCGGCATGCTGGATCTGCTGAGTCGGCTCGGGATCACGCCGCTGCCCAACACCGCCGGCTGCCGCAGCGCCGCGGAAGCGGTGCTGACCGCCCAGCTGGCGCGTGAGGCGCTCGGGACCGAATGGGTCAAGCTGGAGGTGATCGGCGACGAGCGCACCCTGCTGCCCGACGGCATCGAATTGGTGCGTGCCGCTGAGCAATTGGTCGACGACGGGTTCGTGGTGCTGCCCTACACCAATGACGATCCGGTGCTGGCCCGTCGGCTCGAGGATGTCGGATGCGCGGCCGTGATGCCGCTGGGCTCACCGATCGGCACCGGGCTGGGCATCGCCAATCCGCACAGCATCGAGATGATCGTTGCGGCAGCCGGGGTGCCGGTGGTGCTCGACGCCGGCATCGGTACCGCCAGCGATGCGGCGTTGGCAATGGAGCTCGGATGCGATGCGGTGCTGCTGGCCACCGCGGTGACGCGGGCGGCCGACCCGCCGGCCATGGCCGCGGCCATGGCGGCCGCTGTCACCGCCGGGTACCTGGCCCGTCGCGCCGGACGAATCCCGAAGCGATTCTGGGCGCAGGCCTCGAGCCCGGCCCTGTGACGCCCATTCCCCGCGAGGGTGCGTGTCTGTACACGACACGCCGCGAGAATCGGTGCAACCGTGCACGGTCGCGGTCATGAAACGCTGGTCATGAAACGCTATGTCGCCCTCGGTAGTTCGATGGCGGCCGGCCCCGGAATCCGGCCTGGTGTCGCAGGCGCCCCGCGGGCTGCGCGCCGCTCGGCGCGCAACTACCCGCACCTGGTCGCCGACGCGCTGAACCTCGATCTGGTTGACGTCACATTCTCCGGCGCAACAACCGCCCATCTGTTGAGTGAGCGCCAACACGGCGTGCCGCCGCAGCTCGACGCCCTCGAGGGTTCGGAATCCCTGGTGACCATCACCATCGGTGGCAACGACGTCGGCTACGTGCCGCTGTTGATGGCCGCGACGCTGCCGGGGATTTTTCAGCGGCTGCCGGCCGTCGCCGCGCTGTTAGATCCGGAACAGCGCGAGCGGGCGCTCGGTGAGGTCGAAGCAGCGCTGCGGGCCGTGGGCGCCGCGGTGCGGGACCGCGCGCCGCAGGCCCGAGTGTTCTTCGTCGACTACCTGACTCTGCTGCCACCGGCCGGGGTGCCCGCCGGAAGGCTGCCGCAGCACGTCGTGAACCTGGCCCGGCACGTCGCCGACGAGTTGGAGCGCAGCACCGCCACGGCGGCCGCCGCGACGGGCTGTGAACTCATCCGTGCCGGAGAGGCCAGCCGCGACCACCATCCATGGTCGGCGCACCCCTGGACGGTGGGCGCCGGCCTGCCGCTGCCGTGGCGGCCGTGGCCCTTTCACCCCAACGCCGCCGGCATGGCGGCGGTCGCCGAGTTGGTCGTCGCGCGCGGTGGCGGCCGGGCCTGACCTCGTCGCGGCGGCGTACCCACTAACGTGGGGTCGGTGGACTACAAGTCGAAGTTGATCCCTGCCCTCGGCGCCGTGATGGTCGGTGCGCTGTTCAGCGCCGGCTGCAGCCGCACCCCGGAAACCACCGAGCAGGGACCAGATCCCGCCGCAGCCGCCGAATTCGCCGGCAGTCTGCGCGACAAGGTCACCGTCGACGCCATGATGGGCCACCTGCAGAAGTTGCAGGACATCGCCGACGCCCACGACGGCACTCGTGCCATCGGCACCCCGGGATACGACGCCAGCGTCGAGTACGTGGCCAACGCCCTGCGTGAACGCGGCTTCGACGTCGAGACCCCGGAGTTCGTCGCCCGGGTGTTCAAGTCCGAGCCGGGCTCGGTGAGTCTCGGCGGCAAGACGATCGAGGCCCGGGCACTGATGTACAGCCTCGGCACCCCGCCCGACGGTGTCACCGGCCCACTGGTCGCGGCGCCGGCCGACGAGAGCCCGGGCTGCAGCACCGAAGACTACGAGGGGCTGACGGTCAAAGACGCTGTGGTACTGGTGGACCGCGGCACCTGCCCGTTCAAGGAGAAGATGGCCGTCGCCGTCGAACTGGGTGCGGTGGCAATGGTGGTGGCCGACAGCATCGACGAACCGAAGATGGGCGGCACGCTCGGTGAGCAGACCGAGGTCAAGATTCCGGTCGTCAGCGTGACGAAGGCCGACGGCGCGATGCTGCGTGATGGACACGGGGCGATGACGGTCAAGCTCGACGCGCACACCGACGAGATTCCGTCCCGCAACGTCATAGCCCAGACCAAGACCGGATCGACCGAGAACGTGGTCATGCTCGGCGCGCACCTGGACAGCGTTCCGGAGGGGCCGGGCATCAACGACAACGGCTCCGGTGTGGCGGCGGTGCTGGAAACCGCCCTGCAGCTGGGAGATTCGCCCGAGGTGCGCAATGCGGTGCGGTTCGGTTTCTGGGGTGCCGAGGAGCTCGGACTGATCGGGTCGCGGAAGTACGTCGAGTCGCTCGATGAGGAGCAACTCAAGAACATCGCGCTGTACCTGAACTTCGACATGCTCGGGTCGCCGAATCCGGGCTACTTCACCTACGACGGCGACCAGTCGCTGCCGACGGACAAACGGGGCCAGCCGGTGGTACCGGAAGGTTCGGCCGGCATCGAGCGGACCATGGTCAGCTACCTCAAGTCGGCCGGCAAAGAGCCGCGGGACACCTCGTTCGACGGCCGGTCCGACTACGACGGGTTCACCCAGGCAGGTATTCCGTCCGGCGGGCTGTTCTCCGGTGCGGAGGTGAAGAAGACGCCCGAGGAGGCCGAGCTGTGGGGCGGCACCGCCGATGAGCCCTTCGACCCGAACTATCACCAAAAGGGCGACACCATCGAGAACATCGACCGCGATGAATTTGCCATCAACGGCGGCGGGGTGCCCTATTCGGTCGGGTTGTACGCCCAGGATCTCAGTGGCCGCAATGGGGTGCCGGTGCGCGAGGATCGCACCCGGCACATCCTCACCACGCCATGATCCGTCCGGCGGGCGCGCTGCTGGTCGCTGTCGGCGTACTGGCGGCCTGCTCGCCGGAGCCCGCCGTGCCACCGCTGTCGAATCGGCTGGCGAACCAGGTCACCGTCGAGGCGATACTCACGCATCTCCAGCGCCTGCAGGAGATCGCCGACACCCACCAACGGAATCGGGCTGACGGCACCCCGGGATACGACGCCAGTGTCGACTACGTGGCCAACGCGCTGCGCGACAAGGGTTTCGAGGTCGCGACACCGGAGCTCCTCAGGTTGGACACCGTCTCGGCCGGCAATCCCACGCTGACCGTCGCCGGGGTCAGCTACCCGGTCGATCAGGCCTCGCTGCTGGTGCGCACCCCGGCCGGCGGGGTCAGCGGCCCGGTGGTGCGGCCTACGCGGTCGTCGGGATGCGCACCCGCCGACTACCCGCCGAAAGTGCCCCGCGGGGGCATCGCCGTGGTCAGCGACGCAGGCTGCTCGGTGGTGGACAAGCAGAACGCGGCCGCCGAGCGTGGCGCCGCAGCTCTGGTGGTGGTGAGCCCGCCGAGCCGTAACGGTGCGCCCGCGGGGTTGTTCCCTGCCGGGTACTACGACCAACTCACCATGCCGGTGGCGGTGGCCGGACGCGACGGTGACAATGCCCTGCGTCGCGCGACGGGGACGGTGCGGCTCGTGCTGGATGCCCACACGGTGAAGATCACCTCGCGAAATATCTTGGCGCAGACGAAAACCGGTTCGCCGCGCGACGTGGTGATGGTCGGCGCGCACCTCGACAGTGCGCCCGGAGGCCCGGGGATCAACGACAACGGCTCCGGGGTCGCTGCGGTGCTGGAGACCGCGCTGCAGCTCGGTCCGGAGCCGGAGGTGGCCAACGCGGTCCGGTTTGCCTTCTGGGGTGCCGAGGAACAACAGCTCGGTGGTTCCAGTGATTACGTGTTCGGGCTCGACCGTGACCAGCTCAACGACATCGCGCTGTATTTGAACTTCGACATGCTGGGGTCCCCGAATCCCGGTTACTTCACCTATGACGGAGATCAGTCCGCGCTGCCGAGCCGTGACATCAACCCGGACGACGTGCCGGAGGGATCGGGCGGAATCGAACGCACCTTGGCCGGCTACCTCAATCTGGCGGGCGTGCGACCTGCTGATATGCCGTTGAGCAGCGACACCGGCTACAGCCCGTTCGTGGTGGCCGGGGTGCCCGTCGGAGGTATCACCACCGGTGCTTCTCAACTCAAAACCACCACGCAGGCCCGATTGTGGGGAGGAAAGGCCGGCGCGGCGTTCGACCCGAACTACCGCGGCCCCGGCGACACAGTCGAGCAGATCAACCAGCGTGCATTGGCGCTCACCGGTGCCGCGGTGGCGTTCGCGGTGGCCAACTACGCGCAGTCCATCGGCGGACCCAACGGGGTCCCGGCTCGCGACGCCCGGCACCGGGCACCGCTGGGACCATGAGTCCCGCCACGGAGCGGGGCTCATCGGGCGACGTACAGGCGGGCTCTATATATTGTGTTGCCATAGCCCGTTTTCCCAGTTGTGTTCATAATGCTGTGCACGTGACAGAGCTGGCCTGAGTTGATCGGGGGGTGGTGACCACGCTTGGTGCCACGAACGACCCTGGCGGACGCAATGGCGCCCGCATAAAGCGGCGCCCCAAAGACCGCAAGGCGCAGATCACGCGCGCTGCCGCGGAGACGTTCAGTGCACAGGGCTACCACGCGACCAGCATGGAAGCGATCGCCTCCAAGGTGGGGATCTCCGCGCCGGCGCTCTACCGGCACTATCCCAGCAAGTACGAGATGTTCGCGGTGGTCGTCGGCGCGCTCGGACAGCAGTTGGTGGACTGCACGGCGTTCGTCGACGAGTTGTCCGATGCTCAGGTTCAGGCCGACGCCGCGGCAGTGCTGGACCAGGCCGTGGACGGGCTCATCACGTCCTCGATCCTCAACCGCGAAGCCAGCGGGTTGTTCCGGTGGCAGGCGCGCTACCTGCAGCCCGAGGACCACGCCAAGCTCATGGCGCAGCTGAACACGCTCGGTTCGCGCCTGAAGCGCCCCATCAGCGTCCTGCGGCCGGAACTGAACTCGCTGGAGCAGTGGACTCTGACGGTGGCGCTGGTCAGTGTCGCCGGCAGCATCATCGGTCACCGGCTGCAGCTCCCGGACGACGAGATCAAGCCGTTGCTCATCGCGGCCGCGCGCTCGGTGGCCGCTGCGCAGCTGCCGAAAGCCGAAGACCTCGGGGTCAATCGGCCCTCGGTGTGGCGGATCTTCACGCCGGACGCCGGACCCTACGAGGCGCTGCTGCACTCGGCGGTCCTGTTGTTCGGCAAGCAGGGCTATGCCGAGACCGGTGTCACCGAGATCGCGGATGCCGTCGGCGTTCCGGCCTCCGGTGTCTACCGCTATTTCTCCAGCAAGAGCGACATTTTGACGACCGGCCTGCAGCGTGCCGTGGACCGGATAGCCGGGGAGATGGCGGCAATCGCCGGTGTCTTCGCCGAGCCGGACGAGGCGCTGCGCCGATTGATCGAGGCATACGTGGCCACCGTGTTCGCCAACCCGGAGTTGGCCTCGGTCTATGACACCGAGCGGGTGAACCTGGCGCCGGCGGAGCGCGAGCTGTTGCGCGATTCCGAGCGTGCGTTCATCGAAACCTGGGCTCGACCGCTGATGGCGCTGCGGCCCGATTTGGACGTGATGCACGCGAAGTTCCTGGTGCATGCGTTGGCGGCACTGGTGGACGACCTGGGCCGCGTTGCCCGCGGCGGCGAGATTCCGGGCCAGGGGTTCTTGGCCGGGGGCCCGGGTTACGCGCAGGCCTGCCTGCGCCGGCTGATGGAGTCCATCGTGTTCGCCGGAGTCGACGCCTGAGGCTGCCGAATCGCCTGACGGCTCAGGCGATGTCGTAATCCTCCAGCGGGAAGTGAGAGCCGTCGTGCACGGCGTCACGCACGGTGGTGGGCCGCAGCAGGGTCGCTTCGCCGCTCGGGTTGAAGTAGTAGGAGCGTGATCCTGCGCAGTTGCCGGCGTAGAACACCGAGCGGTCGAGCCGCTTGGTCATGTCGTCGAGGAACCGGGTGTTGGCAGCCTCGGTGACTTCGAAGGTGGTCGCGTTGCGGCGCTGCAGCTCGCCGAACAGCCGGCCCATGTGGCGCATCTGGTATTCCATCGTGTTGAAGAACGACAGGCCGCAGAACGCGTAGGGGCTGGCCAGGCTCAGGAAATTCGGGAAGGCCGGAATCGACACGCCCTGGTATGCCTGGAAGCGGGTTTCGCGCCACCACTTTCCGAGATTGCGACCTCCGCGTCCGACGATCTCGATCGCCGGGAAGTTGGCCTCCCACATATCGAAACCGGTGGCCAGCACCAGCGTGTCGATCTCACTCTTACGTCCGTCCAGAGTCACGATGCCGTCCGGCTCGATGTGATCGATCCCGGCCGTCTCCAGGTGCACGTGCTCCTTGGTGAAGGTGCGGTAGTAGTCGTTCGACCAGCTGGGCCGCTTGCAGCCGATGTCGTAGCTCGGGGTCAGCTTGGCGCGCAGTTCCTTGTCGCGGATCGAGATGAACCGGTGGATCTTGCACAGGTCCATCGCGCTGATCGACAGCCTGCGGAAGTAGGGGAAGTTCAGAATCCCGACGAACGTCATGAACCCCAGCAGTCCATCGGTCACATACCGCACCAGGCGCTGGGTCAGCGGGATCCGGGCGAACAGGCGCTGCACGGCGGGGGCGATCCCGAAGTCCAGCTTGGGAGCCACCCAGATCGGTGTGCGCTGGTACACCGTCAGGTCACTGACCGTCTTGGCCAGCTCCGGGATCAGCTGCACCGCGGTGGCGCCGGTGCCGATCAGACCCACCCGGCGACCGCGGAAGTCGTGACTGTCATCCCATGCGGTGGTGTGCACCACCTTGCCGGCGAAGGTGTCGATGCCGGGGATGTCCGGCGTGTGGGGCTGAGACAGGAACCCCGTCGCGGTGATCAGGTAGCGGGCGCTCAGGGTAGAGCCGTCGGACAGGCTCACCTGCCAGCGCTGGGCCTCTTCGTCCCAGCGGGCACCCTCCACCGTGGTGTTGAAGCGCATGTGGCGGCGCACGTCGTACTTGTCGGCCACGTGCTCGGCGTAACGCTTGAGCTCCGAGCCGGTGGCGAACAGCCGTGACCAGTACGGATTCGGTTCGAACCAGTAGGAGTAGGTGGTCGACGGGATGTCGACCGCCAGGCCCGGGTAGCGGTTGACGTGCCAGGTTCCGCCGAGGTCGTCTTCACGCTCGAGTAGGACGATGTCGTCGTAACCGAGCTTCTTGAGCTCGATGGCCGCGCCCATGCCGCCGAACCCCGCACCCACGATTACGACGTCGAACTGCTCCATACTCATGAAAATTAAGGTACCTGACTCACCGGTAACCAGCGAAGCTCCCAGACCGCCCGGCCACGGGGCGACAATGCGCCTGCAGGCCGGTCACGAGGTGGGGAAGGCGGTCATGACCAGCCGCGATGTCGATGCCAGCAACGCAGAACCGGCCGACCAGGCGGTGCAGCGGACTACGAGCGCTGACGGCTTGCCGGTGTGCAGGCCCGCCCGACGCGCCCGGGACGTTAGGGTTGGACGCTGCAGTAGCTGTTGGGCCCACGACCGAGAGATGTCTACTTGAGCGAGATTCGCCATCCTGCGGGAACCCGAGCGATCGGCCTGCTCGGCGTCGGCGCTGCTCGCCCGGCGCGGGTGGTCACCAACGACGAGATCTGCCTGCGCATCGACTCCTCCGACGAATGGATCCAATCCCGCACCGGAATCAAGACGCGCCGGTTTGCCGAGGCGACCGACACGGTGGCGAGCCTGGCCATCGAGGCCGGTCGCACCGCCTTGTCGCAGGCCGGACTCGACGGATCCGGGGTGGACGCGGTGATCGTCGCGACCAGTACCAACTTCCGCCAGACCCCGTCGTGCGCGCCGGCCGTCGCGGTCGCCCTCGGCGCGCGGGGCGTGCCCGCCTTCGATGTGGCCTCTGGATGCGCGGGATTCGGCTACGCCCTGGGGGTGGCCGCCGACCTGCTGCGCGGCCGGACCATCAACACCGCATTGGTCATCGGTTCTGAGGTGCTCTCCCCGACGATCGACATGACGGACCGCTCGAACTGCTTCATCTTCGGCGACGGAGCCGGCGCGGTGGTGGTGGGGGAGACGCCGGCGCAGGGCATCGGCTCGACTGTCTGGGGCAGTGACGGTGCGAACTGTGAGGCGATACGCCAAGACATCGACTGGATCAGCTATACCGAAAACCCGGACGGTCCACGTCCCTTCCTGCGCATGGACGGCGGCACGGTATTCCGTTGGGCGGCTTACGAGATGAGCGACGTCGGGAGACGGGCCATCGCGGCAGCCGGGTTGCAACCCCACGATATCGACGTGTTCATTCCGCACCAGGCCAACAGCCGGATCAACGCACTGATCGCCAAGAGCCTTGAGTTGCGCTCCGACGTCGTCGTCGCCAACGATATCGAGAACAGCGGCAACACCTCCGCGGCATCCATCCCGCTGGCGATGGAGCAACTGCTGTCGGCCGGGAGCGCCAAGTCCGGTCAGCTCGCCCTGCTGCTGGGCTACGGGTCGGGTCTGAGCTACGCGGCCAGCGTCGTCGTCCTGCCCTGATCTGCGGGACTCAGCCCAGCAGCCGCAACGCCGCGTCGACGGCCAGCGCCGGCACATCCAGCGTCTTCGATGCCAGATCGTGGCGGGCGCCGGTGATCTCGACGACCTCATGGGGCGCGGGAATCAGCGCGGCTGCAGCACGAATCTCAGCACCGGTGCCGAAGCTGTCGGAGCTGCCGTGCGTGAACACCGTCGGCACACCGATCTGGGGCAGGTGCTCGGTGCGGATGCGCTCGGGCTTTCCCGGCGGATGCAGCGGATAGGAGAACAGCGTCAGCAGGTCGACCGTTACGTCGCCGGCCGCCACCACCATCGAGGTCTGCCGCCCGCCGTACGAATGCCCGCCGATGATCAGCGGACCGCTGTCCAGGGCGCGGGCATACTCGATCGCCTCGGTGATGCCCTCACGGTCGCCGGCGCCCGACCCCGACGGTGGCCCCTTGGGGCGACGCCGGCGGAAGGGCAGGTCGTAGCGGATCGCCAGGAAGCCGCGACGCGCCCATTCGTCACAAAGACGTTGCAGCATCGGCGAATCACGATTGCCTCCGGCGCCGTGCGTCAGCAACACCACTCCGGCGGGGGCGCCGGCCGGACGGTGTTCGATGCCGGCTATCTCCTCCAGGCTCACGGGGCTGCGAGTCCCAGCCGGAACAGCGGCGAAACGGGGCCGTGGCCGTGGCCCAGCGGGTAGGCGGCACGCAGGCACTCGGTCACCCAGCGCTTGGCGAACGCCACCGCGTCCGGAACGCTGAACCCGTGGGCGAGAGCGGCCGCCGAGGCCGCGGCGAGCGTGTCACCTGCGCCGTGGTCGTCGCCCGTGGCCACCCGCGGCCCGGGGAACTCCAGAAAGTCCTTGCCGTCGTAGAGCAGATCTGGACTGTGCTCCGCCGAGGGCAGATGCCCGCCCTTGACCAGCGCCCACTGCGGTCCCAGCGCATGCAACGCGCGCGCGGCCGCACGTTGGGACTCGGCGTCGACCACGTCGATACCGACCAGGAGTCGCACTTCGTGCAGGTTCGGAGTCACCAGAGTCGCCAGTGGAAACAGGCTGTCGCGCAGTGCATCCAGCGCCGAAGTTGCCAGCAGTGCGTCGCCGTGCATGGATGCCGACACCGGGTCGACCACCAAGGGGACCGTCAATCCGAGATCGCGCCATGCCTCGGCCACCGCGGTGATGATCTGCGCCGACGCCAGCATTCCGGTCTTGGCCGCCTGGATCCCGATATCGGGCACCACGGCGGCGATCTGGGCGGCGACGGTGTCGGCGGGAACCTCATGAAAGTGCTTGACTCCCATGGTGTTCTGCACCGTCACAGCGGTAACCGCGACGCAGGCGTGAACCCCGAGCAGCGCACACGTGCGCATGTCGGCCTGGATGCCGGCGCCGCCACCGGAGTCCGATCCGGCCACGGTGAGGATGCGTACCGGTGTGGCCCGCGGCGGGGCCAGTGGCAGGAAATCCACTAGGAGGTGATGGGCAGGTACACCCGGTTGCCGTGGTCGGCGAACTCGGCCGACTTCTCTTCCATTCCCTTCGCAATGGCGGCGTCGATATCGTCCTGGGTCTGCAGCCCGTTTTCGCTGGCGTAGTCGCGCACATCCTGACTGATCCGCATCGAGCAGAACTTCGGGCCGCACATCGAACAGAAGTGCGCGGACTTGGCCGGCTCGGCGGGCAGCGTCTCGTCGTGGTACTCGCGTGCGGTGTCCGGGTCCAGGGACAATGCGAACTGGTCGTACCACCGGAATTCGAAGCGCGCCTTCGACAGTGCGTTGTCACGTTCCTGAGCGTGCGGGTGTCCCTTGGCCAGGTCGGCGGCGTGCGCCGCGATCTTGTAGGCGATCACGCCGTCCTTGACGTCCTTGCGGTCGGGCAACCCGAGGTGTTCCTTGGGGGTGACGTAGCACAGCATCGCGGTACCGGCCTGGGCGATGATGGCCGCGCCGATCGCCGAGGTGATGTGGTCATAGGCCGGGGCGATGTCGGTGGCCAGCGGTCCCAGGGTGTAGAACGGCGCCTCGTCGCACCATTCCTCTTCCAGCCGGACGTTCTCGACGATCTTGTGCATCGGAACGTGGCCCGGGCCCTCGATCATCACCTGTGCGCCGCGGGATTTGGCGATCTTGGTCAGCTCACCCAGGGTGCGCAGCTCGGCGAACTGCGCTTCGTCATTGGCGTCGGCAATGGAACCGGGGCGCAGTCCGTCGCCGAGGGAGAACGTGACGTCGTAGCTGGCCAGGATGTCGGCCAGTTCTTCAAAGTTGGTGTACAAGAAGGATTCCTGATGCCGCGACAAGCACCACGCCGCCATGATCGAGCCGCCGCGCGAGACGATGCCGGTGACCCGCTTGGCGGTCAGCGGCACGTAACGCAGCAGCACGCCGGCGTGCACGGTCATGTAATCCACGCCCTGCTCGCACTGCTCGATCACAGTGTCGCGGTAGAGCTCCCAGGTCAGCTTGGTCGGGTCGCCGTTGACCTTCTCCAAGGCCTGATAGATCGGCACGGTCCCGATCGGCACCGGCGAGTTACGCAGAATCCACTCGCGGGTCTCGTGGATGTCCTTTCCGGTGGACAGGTCCATGACGTTGTCGGCGCCCCAGCGGGTCGCCCACACCAGCTTGTCCACCTCTTCGGCGATGGAGCTGGTCACCGCGGAGTTGCCGATGTTGGCGTTGATCTTCACCTTGAACGCCTTGCCGATGATCATCGGCTCCAACTCGGGGTGGTTGTGGTTGGCCGGGATCACCGCTCTCCCGCGGGCGACCTCGTCACGGACCAGTTCTGCCGGAACCCCTTCGCGGGCGGCGATGAAGGCCATCTCGGCGGTGATCTCGCCGGCCTGGGCGCGCTGTAGTTGGGTGCCGCGATCGGTCACCACTCCGGGCCGCGGCGGCAGCCCGCGGTGCAGGTCGATCTCGGCATTGGAGTCGGTGTAGGGACCGGAGGTGTCATAGACGTCGAAGTGCTCGCCGGTGGTCAGGTTGATTCGCCGGAACGGCACCTTCATCGTCACGCCGCCGGGAGCTTCGATCTCGCGGTAGACCTTCTCGCTGTAGGGGATGGGCCCGGTGGTGACCTGCGGCTCCACGGCGACGTCAGTCATAGTTCGTCCTCTCCCTTGCCGGCATTACCCGGTCAGGTTCGTACGGTCGACGGCCCCGGCCGTCCTCTCAGCGCACTCGTTGCGCTCCCGCGGTGTCTGGCATTTCTGCACGGCTGATTCGTGCACTGCCACGCTATCGCAGCAGAGCGGCCGTTGTAAGGCACCGAGGCCGCCGGGCGCGAATTAGGTAACCGATCGTTTGCTTAGCTAACATATTCGCCGGGGTAGAGGTCGCGGGAGGGTCATGACGGTGCAGATGGAGCAGGCGGACGCCCAGGATCCGGGCGCTGTTGCCACCGATCGCCGTCGGCGACGCATCGGCCGCGACCACCCGCACTACAAGTGGGTCGCGCTGTCCAACACCACGCTCGGCATCCTGCTGGCCACCATCAACGGCTCGATCGTGCTGATCTCGATGCCGGCGATCTTCCGGGGCATCGGCCTGAACCCGCTCGAACCGGCGAACGTCAGCTACCTGCTGTGGATGTTGATGGGCTATCTGCTGGTGTCGGCTGTGCTGGTGGTGTTCTTCGGCCGGCTCGGGGACATGTTCGGCAGGGTGCGCATCTACAACCTGGGCTTTGTGGTGTTCACCGTCGCGGCGATCGCGCTGTCGATCGATCCGTTCGACATGGGCCGCGGCGCCCAATGGCTGATCGCGTGGCGGGTGGTACAGGGCGTCGGCGGGGCGATGCTGATGGCGTCGTCCGCGGCGATCCTGACCGACGCCTTCCCGGCGAATCAGCGCGGCATGGCACTCGGCGTCAACCAGGTGGCCGCGGTCGCCGGGTCCTTCGTGGGCCTGTTGATCGGCGGCGCGCTGGCGGAGTGGGACTGGCGGGCGGTGTTTTGGGTGGGGGTGCCGATCGGTGTGCTGGGCACCGTCTGGTCGATGCGCTCGCTGCGGGAACTCGGTGAGCGGGCGCCGGCGAAGCTGGACTGGGCGGGTACCGCGGCGCTCGGGCTGGGCCTGACCGTGGTGTTGACCGCCATCACCTACAGCATTCAGCCGCATGGATCGTCGCCCACCAGCTGGACCAGTCCGGCCGTCCTGGGTTCGTTGGGACTCGGAGCGGCACTGCTGGTGCTGTTCTGCCTCATCGAGCTACGGGTTGCCGCGCCGCTGCTCGACGTGCGGCTTTTTGCGATTCCGGCGTTCGGGTTGGCCAACGCGGCCGGGCTGCTGTCGGCGATCGGGCGCGGCGGTCTGCAGTTCATGCTGATCATCTGGTTGCAGGGCATCTGGCTCCCGCTGCACGGCTACAGCTACGAATCGACGCCGTTGTGGGCGGGTATCTATCTGCTGCCGCTGACGGCGGGGTTCCTGTTGGCCGGTCCGGTGGCCGGGACACTGTCGGACCGCCGCGGCGCCCGTCCGTACACGGTCGGCGGCATGCTGCTGATGGCGGCGACCTTCATCGGGCTGGTGCTGCTGCCGGTGAACTTCGACTACTGGATGTTCGCTGTGCTGGTGTTCCTCAACGGCCTGGGTGGGGGGATCTTCACCGCGCCCAACAGTGCCGTGATCATGTCCAGCGTCCCGGCCGACCAGCGTGGCGCGGCCTCGGGGGTGCGGGCGACGTTCTTCAACGCCGGCACGTCACTGTCGATCGGAATCTTCTTCTCGCTGATGGTGATTGGACTGGCCAACACGCTGCCGGAGGCTCTGGGCGCCGGGTTGCAGCAGGAGGGTGTCGCTGCCGGTGTGGCCGATGAGGTGGCCAACACCCCGCCGGTGGGCAGCCTGTTCGCGGCGTTTTTGGGCTACAACCCGATCGCCGAACTCTTGGCGCCGTCGGGAGCGCTGGACGCACCCGGGGTCAATGCCGAGGCGCTGACCGGGCACAGCTTCTTCCCGCAGCTGATCTCTGGACCGTTCCATACCGGACTCGCGGTGGTCTTTGCCGCCGCCGCGGCGATGATGCTGCTCGGAGCCCTCGCGTCGTGGCGTACACCGGGGCGCTATGCGGTCGAGCCGCTGAACACGGACTAGGACGGCGTGACGGCCCGCTCCCGACCTGCTGTGGCGCCTGCGCGGATGGTCACTGCGGCACCGTCTGTCGGCATTGCTGATTCCGTCGCGGAACTGGGTCGTCAGAGTCTCGTTCTGGTACCAAAGTGACTGATGTGACAATGCGTACGCAAGGGGTTTGGGCGCATCGCTGCACGTCAGAGGCCCTCGACACGCCCGGTTGGGGTGGAGTTGACCGCGCCCAGTCGGTAGTGCACTATGGACCGTGCAAGCACCTCGTTAGGTGAGGCGTCTGCACGGACATAGGCCACTGACCCCGAACGTCGAAAGACGCCCCGGGTCAGGACAGCTCTTCCCGGCTTAAGGGTTGAGCCCAAGTGGCTTCCCGATTTGGGACACGCCGTGCAGTGCCAAAACTCTGACGAGAGGGGTGCGGTATTCCGACGGTCGTCGGAGCTGCCCTCCTACGCATGCGGTGAAAACCGGCGCGCCGTTGCGCGCCCGCGACCGAGAGGAGGTGTGGGACGAATGAGTTCCGGTGATAGTCCGAGCCGATATCTGACGTCTGTTCCGTCCCCATCCGAACGGTCGCATACCGCCTCCAGCTGAGCCACGACTCCGGTCGCCAGCTGAGCGCGTAGCGCCGTGACGCGACTAGGAGGCCATCATGGTTGCAATCGCTTACACCGACATCACGGCTCCGGCCCCGCGCGACATCCGCACCGCGAAGAAGCTGGACCACCGTCCTGCTGCTGCCGCTCCGGCCGCGCCTGCCTCGGACCCGGTGGTCGACATGACCACTCGGCTGCTCAGCGGACCGCTGCACCAGATGTACGCATTCCTGTGGCGCGTCGGAGTGCTGACCGTCGACAACTGAAGCCCGCCGGGGCTAGACCTCTTCTAGACCTCTTCTAGGGCCTCGCCGAGTTGTTCGAGCACCTCGCTGCGGTGGTTGCTGGCCAGGATGTGGCCGGCAGCCACCGCCACGGCCACTGGCCAGTCGATGATCTCGAAAGCCGCCAGCAGTGCCAATCCGCCGTAATAGGCCAATTGCTCAGGCCGCGGCACCGTCACCTTGCCGACCAGCGGCAATTGCACAGCGAATCCCTCGGCCTCGCGAATGTGGGCTACGGCCTCTCGCTGGGATGCGCTGCGCCGCGGCTTGTCCGCCATTATGAACCTCCTGGTGGCGACGGGTCGCCGGATGATCGAGCCGCGACAGTTCCGCGGCGAGAGTCGGTGTCCTCATTGTGCACAAGCCGCAGCCGCGGCGCGGGCTGACCGTCCGATGACGCCTGCGGGCGGTCGGGCCGGCGCGGCCCGGGAACGATGAACTCTTTCGGCTGAGCCGCATGGTCCTGCGCCTTCGACAGCAGTCGAGGCACCACCGCTGCGCCGGCAGTGGCCACCGTCGCCGTACCCAGAGCCTGCGCCCAGCCCAACGGTCCGATCGGGGTGCAGCCCAGCAGCTGGCTGATACCGGGGATGGTGATCAACGTCCCCATCACACCCAGTGAACCGACTGCGGTCGCCACCACCAGCGGATCCCGCGAGTCCAGCAGGGTCTGCCCCAGCTGCGTGGCGACCAGCGACACCAACGCCACCGTCGATGCCCGCTGCTGTCGTCCGGTGAGCGAAGCCAGCCCCCAGGCGCCTACGGCGGCCGAGGCCGTCGTCACCCCGCGCACGGCCACCGTGCGCCACAGCGCGCGCTCGTCGGGGCCGTGCCCGGCGCCGGCGGCGGCCTGCTCGTTGAGCGAACTGACCGCCAACGCGGTGGCCGGCAGTGCGTCGGTCAGCATGTTGACCAGCAGCAGCTGGCGCGCGTTGAGCGGCGAGCTGCCGGTCAGCGCGCTCCCGATGATCGCGAATGCCACCTCGCCGGCGTTGCCGCCCAACAGTACCGCCACCGCCGCCTGCACCCGCTGCCACAGCTCGCGGCCTTCGTCCAGCGCGTCAAGAAGGGTGTCGATCCGCTCGTCGAGCAACACCACGTCGGCGGCGGTGCTGGCCGCCTCACTGCCGTGCGCGACCACCGCGATCCCGACGGTGGCCGCCCGGATCGCCGCGGCGTCGTTGGCCCCATCGCCGACCATGGCCGACACCTTGCCGGTGCGCTCCAGAGTCTGGACGATCTGCACCTTGTTCTCCGGAGACATCCGGGCGAACACCACCCGCTCGGCCACTGCACGCTCTTGGCCCTTGCGGGACAGCGCATCCCACTGCGCCCCGCTGATCACCTGATCGCTGTCGACCTCCAGGCCCAGTTCCCGGGCGATCGCGGTGGCGGTCAGCGGGTGGTCGCCGGTGATAAGCAGCGCGGGGATCCGGCGACGCTTGAGGTCGGCCAGCAGCTCGGCGGCCTCGTCGCGCGGGGTGTCGGACAACCCGAGCAGACCCACGAATGCCAGTCCCTCACGGCAGTATTCGGCGATCTCCTCGGGTTCGGGGTCGTCGCCGAGCGCTGCCAGTTGTTCGGGAGTCAGTTCCCGGCGGGCCACCGCGATCACCCGTAGGCCGTTGCCGGCCAAGGCGGCCACCGACTTCTTGATGTCCGGGCCGGACCCGGTGCACGCCAACACCATTTCCGGGGCGCCCTTGAGAGTCAGTTCGGTACCCCGGATCGAGGCCGAGTACGGACGCCCGGAGCGGAACGGCAGATGCGCGGCAAGCCCGGGCGGTGCCGATGCGCCGGCCGCGTCAGCGCCCTCCACGATGGCGGTGTCGGTGGCATGCACCTGGGGGGCGCCGTTGGACACCGGGGCGGCGCTCGCAGCGACGCGCAGCACGTCTTGGTCGGTGAAACCCTCCGCCGGGTGCACCTGTGCCACCCGGAGCCGGTTCTTGCTCAGGGTGCCGGTCTTGTCGAAGCAGACCACGTCCACGCGGCCCAGGGCCTCCACCGAACGCGGCACCCGCACCAGCACGCCGGCCTTGGTCAACCGCCGGGCCGATGACTGCTGTGCCAGGGTGGCCACCAGCGGCAGCCCCTCGGGGATGGCTGCGACGCTGACCGCGATCCCGCTGGCCACCGCCTGACGCAACCCGATCCGGCGGGCCATGCCCAGGCCGGTCACCAGCGCCCCGCCGGCCAGGCTGATCCGCCACGCCTTGCTGGTGAGCAGGCTCAGCTGATGCTGCAGACCGATCGCCGACTGATCGCCCGCCACCAGCTCGGCGGCCCGTCGCCCGTGCGTGTCGCCGCCGGTGGCGGTCACCAGCGCCACTGCGGTTCCGGTCACCACGGTGGTCCCGGCGTACACCATGCACTCGCGATCGGCCAGATCGGCACCGGGAGTGGCCTCCACCTGCTTGACCACCGTCAGTGACTCACCGGTCAGCGACGACTCGTCGACCTCCAGATCGATCGCTTCGATCAACCGGCCGTCAGCGGGCACCACCTCGTGGGCGCGCACCTCGATCACATCCCCGGCGAGCAGCTCCTCAGCCAGGACCTCACAGGTAGTGCCGTCGGGCAGTACTTTGCGGGCCGGGGGAATCTGGCCGCTCAACAGCACGCTGAGCCGGCGTTCGGCGATGAGTCGCTGGGCGGCGGCCAACATGGCGTTGCCGCTCAACACCGAACCGACCAGAATCGCGTCGACGGGCGAACCCAGCACCGCGCTGGCCGCGGCTCCCAGCGCCAGCACCGGTGTGATCGGGTCGGACAGTTCACTGCGTACGGCCTGGGCGAACTGCCGCAGCAGTCTCGGTGGTGCAGTTGCGTGCGCCCCGCGGCGGGCCAGATCCACTGCGGCCAGCGCGGCAGCCGTGGCCGGTGCATGGGGGGTCGTGGTCGGCTCTTCCAGCTCCGGTGGCGGCAACACGGCCCGTACCTGGTCGACCGACATCGCGTGCCATTCGTGCACTGCCGCCGGCCGAGGCGCAGCGGCGTCCACGGCGCGGCGCGCCAGCCAGTACCCCGACAGTGCGCCGGCCGCCGCACCCGTGGTCACCGGCCCCGGTCCGCGGCCGCGTACCCCGGGCAGCATCAGCAGCGAGCCCAATGCTGTAGCGCCGATGGCGATCTCGACTCCCCGGTGGCTGGCGGAGCGGGCGGCGGGCAGGGCGTGCAGCACCCGCCACGCCGCAGCCAGGTCGGTCAGCAGGACGTCGGCGCACCATGGCGGGACGCCCTGCCCCGGCAGCACGCCCAGTGCCACATCGGCCGCCGCCAGCGCCTCGACGGCGACAGCGGACAAAACTGCCACGTCATGTCCCTCGGCCTGATAGGCGGTTACCGCCGCGGTCAGCGCCTGGTCTACCGAGGCGCCATCCAGCGGCCGGATCTCGTCGAAGACCGGGCGCAGTTCTCCGAGTGACTCGGCCTCCACCGAGACCACCTCGACGTCGGCGCGTCGCGCCTCGGTCACCACTGCGGGTGCCAGGGGCAGCAACGCGGGCTGGAACGAGGCCTCCACCCCGGCACGGGGGCCGATTCGGTGCCATCCCGGGGTGAGGTCGGCGTCGGTCAGGCGGGCCTGCGCCTGCTCCCACGCGGCGCGCAGCTCGTCGTCGTCGGCACCGCGCACCTGCATCACACGCAAGGTCTCTCCGCACAGCACGCGGGGGTCGATGACCACGGTGTCGACTCGGTCGAGCTCGCGCAGACTGCCCGGCCGCAGCACCACCGTGTCGTGATGGTCGGCCAGACCGCGGCCCAGGGTGGCGGCGAACGACTCGCGGGCGGTGCGGGTGGCCTTCGGCGCCGTCACCACGGCTGCTGTCCCGGCCAGATCCGGATTGCTGGTCGCGGCGCCGATCACCCCGGCGCCCACGGCTTGCGCCCAGCCGCTGCGGGTCAGGTGGCGCTCCACCGGACCCGGCGGGCGCGGTGCCGGTCGCTGCGGGACGGGCACCGGCGGATGCTCGGCGTGAGCAGCGAGCTGCGGCTCGTGGCGGCGCCAGGCCCGTGCCTCGGCGCGTTCCTCCCCGGCGCGCATCGCCTCTACCGACAGGTCCACCGCGAGCGAGGTAGGCGCCTGGTTGAGGGTGTGCACGCCGGCACTGGCCAGCGCCAACAAGGCATCAGTGGCCTGCTTGCCGATGTTGTTCTCCAGCAGTCGGCGCAGCCGAGGCTGATAGTCGATGACGACCACGCCGGCCTCCAGGCCCAGCGGCAGGCCGGGCAACCGCAGCAGGCGGCCAACTGTCGCTGCGCCCAAGCCGGCGATATTGGCGCCGAGTGTCAGGGCACGCAGCGTTTCCGTCATCGCATCACCGGGCAGGCTCACCGCCGCACGGCCACGGGATCCCGTCTCTCGGTAGCGGCTCTCGGTGTCAGACACCACCTGGCACAGTTCACGCACCGAAACCACGTCGTTGTCGGCGGCGGCCGTGTCCAGTCCTACCACCAGGCGAGACAACGGGTGGTTCAGGCGGACCGAGACCACCCCGGGCAGCGCGCGGGCAGCATCCAGGACGGCGGTCGCCAGTTCGTCGCCGGCGGGTCCGTCGAGGCCGCGGACCTCCACCCAGGCGCGCCCCTCGCCGCGGAAACACCGTCGGGACAGCTTCGGGCCGCCATCGCCGTTCGGCAGAATCGCGCCGGCTACCCCGGTAGCGGTCTGGAACGAGGCATCGATCAGGTTTGACGTCAGGTGGACACCGAAAGTCGCTGCGCGCAGCGGCAAAGAGTGCCGAACGGCACGGCCTAAACTCACTCGCACCCCGGCTAGTGGCGGGTACGCGTGCGGGTGCTGCTGGCGGGGCCGCTGCGCGATTGCCGCGCCGCCGTCTTCTTCGCCGGCGCGCTGCGACGCGCTGCCGTCGAAGAGCTCGCCGACTTCACCGGCTTGGTGGCCTTTGCCGTCGGCGCCGTTTTCAGCGACCGCACCGCGGCAGTTGGGGCATCCGCCGGCGCGTCGCTGCCTTTGGACCGATTGGTCAGTTGCTTGACCACCAGGGCGGTGCCGCCCACCGCAACCAGCACCGGCCACTCGACCAGTCCGGTCATGCCGAGGGCGCCGAGTGTCAGCGCGGCTGCGGGAGTCGAGTGGCTGCCGGCACGCAGGCCCTGCTGCACGCCGCCGGCCGCACCCTTGACGCCGCCGAGCACTCCGCCGACTGCGGCTCCGCTGAGCGCTCCGGCTGCCTCTGTGGTCATGGTGACCGCGCGGTTCGCCGCTCCGGCCACCCTTCGTACCGTCCCTGCGACGGCGTTCATGGGAATTCCCTGCCCTTCAAATGAGCAAATTGGATAATCCGCCTATCTTATGCGCGATTTCGCGATCGGGCCGAAATCCACACGGAATTCATAGAACTGCGGGCCGTCAGTCCCGCCGGATCTCGACCAGCACCGGCGCGTGGTCGCTCGGCGACTTGCCCTTGCGTTCCTCGCGGACGATCTCGGCATGCGCGACGCGCGTCGCCAGGGCGGGCGAACCCAGAATGAAATCGATGCGCATGCCCTGCTTCTTGGGGAACCGCAGCTGGGTGTAGTCCCAGTAGGTGTAGACACCGGGGCCCGGGGCGAAGGGGCGCACCACGTCAAGGAACTGCGCGTCGGCCATCGCCTGGAAGGCCAAGCGTTCGGGTTGCGAGACGTGGGTCGCTCCCTCGAAGAACTCCATGCTCCACACGTCGTCGTCCTGTGGAGCGATGTTCCAGTCGCCCACCAGCGCGATCGGCGCGGACGGATCGTCACGCAGCCACCCCTCAGCGGTATCGCGCAGCGCGGCAAGCCAATCCAGTTTGTAGGTGTAATGCGGATCATTCAGGGCGCGTCCGTTGGGCACGTAGAGGCTCCAGACCCGCACCCCACCGCAGGTGGCACCCAGAGCACGCGCCTCCACGAGGGGATCGGCGTCGGCCTTGGCCCACGCCGGCTGGCCGGGAAACCCGATCTCGACGTCATCCAGCCCAACCCGCGACGCGATCGCCACCCCGTTCCACTGATTCAGTCCGACGTGGGCAACCTCGTAGCCCAATTCGTGAAACGGCAGCGTCGGAAACTGGGCATCGGTGCACTTTGTCTCCTGCATGGCCAGCACATCGATATCGGCGCGGGCCAGCCAGTCGGTGACCCGATCTACCCGAGAGCGAATGGAGTTGACGTTCCAGGTGGCCAGTCGCAGCACAGTCACGCAGCCACCCTAGTTCGACGGCGGCGACCCGCTGCGCGTGACTTCGTCGCGCTGGCGATCGCCGCTGGTTCGACGGCGGCGACCCGCTGCTCGCGCCTGGCTACGCCACCAGCAACCGGGCATCGAGGTAGCGCGTGCGGTGCTGGCCCGCGAAACCGATCGCCTCGAAGAAGGCGAATGCCTGGGCATCGGTGCTCGGCACCTGGGCATAGCCGCGGGTGGCGCCGTGATCAACACCCCAGGCCAGCAGTGCGGCGCAGATCGCCCGCCCGAAGCCCTGACGGCACCGGTCGGGGGCCACCCGAACAGACGACAGCCCCAGCCAGCGGGTTCCGTCCTGACCTTTGGTGACTGCGCCACGCCCGACCGCCACCCCGGGAATCGACGCGAAGATCACCTCACCGTCGACCACCGCGGCCAACACGTCCACCGGCAGCTCGTGACCGAACGTCGCCAGCCAGTCGCCATCGGGCTCGGCGGCCAGGGCCACCGCACCGGGCCCCGCGCCGCCGGCACCGAGGTCGCACACCAGGGTGCGGGTCTCGTGGCGCGTCGGGATGTCCTCGGGCAGTCGCTGGGAGTACCTGCCGCCTGCGGGGGAGAGTCGCTCTGGGACCGCCAGCGACGGCGGCAGGCCGCGCTGCGCATACCAGTCGATGATCGCCGCGATGGTGTTCGCGTGGGCAAACATGTCGAGGGGCACAGCCGAATTGGCGGCGAGGTCGGCGCCGGGCCCCGCTCGCAGCAACCAACCCTCCAGCCATTGATGCTCGCTGCCGGGCCAGGCCAGTGCGGCGGCATGTTCGACGGAACGAATCGTGGAGTTCTTCACCGGCCGATCGGTCAGCTGGCGCACGTACAGCACATCGGCGTGCCGGAACTCGTGCACCACACCGCCGGCCGAGCGGACCCGCACCAGCGGCCCGACCTGCACCAGATTCCCGATCACATCGCCCATCGGCGGGGAGGAGCCCGGGGCGCGCAGGTAGCGCAGACTCACCCGGACGCCGATCTCAGGGAGTTCGGGTGGCTGGGGCATAACGCTCAGTGACCGAATGGATCGGGCACGTCGCCCGGCATCCAGGACAGGCCGGGCACACCCCAGCCGTTGGCTTTCACCGCCCGTTTCGCGGCGCGGGCGTTCCGGCCCACCAACATGTCCAGGTAGAGCAGGCCGTCAAGGTGACCGGTCTCGTGTTGCAGCATCCGGGCGAACAGGCCGGTGCCCTCCAGCGTCACCGGGTTGCCGTCGCCGTCCAGTCCGGTGACCCGCGCCCACTCGGCCCGACCGGTCGGAAACGACTCGCCGGGCACCGACAGACAGCCTTCGTCGTCCTCGTCGGGGTCGGGCATGGTTTCGGGTCGCTCGGAGGTCTCCAGCACCGGGTTGACCACCACGCCGCGGCGCCGCGTGGTGGAGCCGCGGTCGTCGGCGCAGTCGTAGACGAAGACCCGCAGCCCCACGCCAATCTGATTGGCGGCCAAGCCGACGCCGTTGGCGGCGTCCATGGTCTCGTACATCGAGGTGATCAGCTCACCGAGGTCGGCAGGCAATGAGCCGTCTTCGCCGACGGGCACCGGGCTGGTGGGCGTGTGCAGGACGGGATCGCCCACAATGCGGATGGGTAGGACGGCCATGATTGCAAATCTTAGGTGGGCGGTTCAGCGAGGCTCGACGGAGGAGAGGCGAAGCTGGGACCGCCGGGTTGCTGGGCGGTTCAGCGAGGCTCGACGGAGGAGAGGCGAAACCCCGGCGGCCAAGTGCAGCGGCCGGCGACGCGCGGGGCAGGCTCCCCGTTCAACCCATCCCGCCGTGATTGAATATTCGCTCAGGACACGCCGCCGAAAAACAACCGAACATTTGCAGCAAGAGAACTTTCCGGAAGGGCCCAGAAACGATATGGACGGCGCCATGGCGCAGGCGAATCGCTCAGGGGACGATTCGGAACCCACCGACGGTCTGAGTCGTCGTGAACACGACATCCTGTCCTTTGAACGTGACTGGTGGAAGTACGCCGGCGCCAAGGAAGAGGCCATCAAAGAACGCTTCGCGCTGTCGGCGACCCGGTACTACCAGGTCCTCAACGCGCTGGTCGACCGGCCGGAGGCCCTGGCCGCCGACCCGATGCTGGTCAAACGGCTGCGCCGGCTGCGTTCCAGCCGTCAGAAGGCGCGCGCCGCGCGTCGTCTCGGGTTCGACATCACCTGATTGTCTGACCCCTTGATTGCTGGGCGTTTATCGGTCATGGCCCGCTCCTCGATACCATGGGCGCAATGAACGACCACGTTCCTGACTCCTCCCGACTCCCGCTCCGGGCGATGGTGATGGTTTTGCTGTTCCTGGGCACCATCTTCCTGCTGGTCGGATTCCAAGCTCTCGGATCGTCGACCCCCGACGACGACATCGACAGCCCCACGACGGCGCAGCCGGCCACCACGAGCTCGGCGCCGGCCAAACCCGAACGCCCCGCACCGAAGTCCGAGGTGCGGGTCTTCAACATCTCTGAGCAGGCGGGGCTGGCCGGGCAGACCGGTGACCGGTTGCGCGAAGCCGGCTGGAACGTGACCGAGATCGGCAACCTCGAACTGCCGGAGGTCACGCAGACCACCGTGTACTTCACCGACGCTGAGGGCGAGCAGGAGTCGGCCCATTCGGTGGCCCAAGTGCTGGGAGCGGCCGTGGAGCCGCGCATCCCGGATGTGGCCGAGCTACCACCGGGCGTCATCGTGGTGGTCGCGGGTTAAGCTCCTCGCATGGTCACAGGTCACCGCAGAGCTCTCGCCGCCGTCATCTTCGCCACCCCGATTGCGTTGCTCGCGGCATGTAGTCCCCCCAACCAGGTACCGTCTGACGTGCCCGGCACCACGCCGCCCATCTGGACCGGGTCGGCGGCACCCTCGGCCACGGAGTCCGAGTCGGGCGGTTCGGCAGCCTCGGAGAATCTCGTCGCGCACCTGACGACCGCCGACGGCGGCCAGGTCGCCACCGCAACGTTCGAGTTCAGCAAGGCGGGCGGCAAGGAGTTCGCCACCGTGACCGTGCGGACCACCAGCAGCGGGGTGCTCACGCCTGGTTTCCACGGTATGCACATCCACGGCGTCGGCAAGTGCGAAGCCGAGTCGGTGGCCCCCACCGGCGGCGCGCCGGGCCCCTTCCTGTCAGCCGGCGGACACTTCCAGGCGCCCGGCCACAATGAGCACCCGCAGAGCGGCGACCTGACGTCGCTGCAGGTGCGCTCCGACGGCAGTGCCCTGTTGGTCACCACCACCGACGCGTTCACCAAGGCTGACCTGCTGGACGGCGAGGGGACCGCGATCATCATTCACGCCGATGACGACAACTTCGCCAACATTCCGGCGGACCGCTACACGCAGGTCAACGGCACTCCCGGTCCGGATCAGACCACGCTGACCACCGGCGATGCCGGGAAGCGGATTGCGTGTGGTGTCATCGGCGCCGGATAGCACACCGGCCAGGGCTTCCTCGAGATCGGAAGCCCGAATCGAGTTCGCGCGCAGTCCCCGTCCCACCCTCGGCGTGGAATGGGAACTGGCTCTCGTCGACGCGGAGACCCGTGATCTGAGCAACGAGGCCAACGCCGTGCTGTCCGAGCTCGCCGAAAATCCGCATGTGCACAAGGAATTGCTGCGCAACACCGTCGAGCTCGTCACGGGTGTCTGTGACACCACCGGCGAGGCCGTCGAGGACCTGCGCCAGACGCTGGCGGTGACCCGGCCGATCGTGCATGCCCGGGGCATGGAGCTGTTCGGCGCCGGCACCCACCCGTTCGCGCGGTGGTCGGCGCAGAAGCTGACCGATGCACCGCGCTATGCCGAGCTGATCAAACGCACCCAGTGGTGGGGTCGGCAGATGTTGATCTGGGGCGTGCACGTCCACGTCGGTATCTCCTCGGCCTACAAGGTGATGCCGATCATCTCGTCGCTGTTGCAGCACTATCCGCATCTGCTGGCGTTGTCGGCCTCGTCGCCGTGGTGGGAGGGGCACGACACCGGCTACGCGAGCAACCGCGCGATGATGTTCCAGCAGTTGCCCACCGCGGGTCTGCCCTTCCAGTTTCAGACCTGGGAAGAGTTCGAGGGCTTCGTCTACGACCAAAAGAAGACCGGGATCATCGATCACACCAACGAGATCCGTTGGGACATCCGGCCATCACCGCATCTGGGCACCATCGAGGTGCGGGTCTGCGACGGCGTGTCCAACCTGCGTGAGCTGGGCGCCCTGGTGGCGTTGACGCACTGCCTGATCGTCGATCTGGATCGGCGGCTGGAAGCCGATGAGTCCCTGCCCACCATGCCGCCCTGGCACGTGCAGGAGAACAAGTGGCGCGCGGCACGCTACGGGTTGGACGCCGAGATCATCCTCGACGCCGACAGCAACGAGCGCCTGGTGACCGAGGACCTCGACGAGCTGCTCAATCGGCTGGAGCCGGTCGCCGCGCGACTGCACTGCGCCGATGAGCTGGCCGCTGTCGCCGACATCTACCGAACCGGCGCGTCGTATCAGCGTCAGCGCCGGGTGGCCGAGGAACACGACGGCGATCTGCGTGCCGTGGTCGATGCACTGGTGGACGAACTCGATATCTCGTGATGGAACTGCCGATGTTCCCGCTGGAGTGGGCATTGCTGCCCGGCGAGGAACTGTCGATGCGGATCTTCGAGATGCGCTACACCGTGATGGTCGGTGACCTGCTGCGCAGCGACGATCCGCGCTTCGGGGTGGTGCTGATCGCTCGGGGCCGGGAGGTGGGCGGCGGTGAGCAACGCAACGACGTCGGCGTGATGGCCGCCATCACCGAGTGCGCCGAGCTCGGGTCAGGCCGATACGCGTTGCGGTGCCTGACCGGAGAGCGGATTCGGGTGCGGGAGTGGCTGCCCGACGACCCCTACCCGCGGGCGATCATCGAGGTGTGGCCGGACGAGCCGTCGGAACCGGTGAGTGACGAGCAGTTCACTGCGCTCGAAGACCGCATCGTGGCGCTGCACAAGCGGATGGCCCAAGCGCAGCGACGGTGGGTGATGCCGGGCCGCGACAGCCTGCTGGGCGGACGCCGGCTGCGCTCGCTGGACCCGGTGCAACGGCTGTACTCGCTGGCCTGCCGGGTTCCGATGGGAGAGGCCGACCGCTATGCGGTGCTGGCGGCGCCGTCGCTGAACGACCGGTTGGCGGCGCTGTATGAGGCGATCGAGACCGTTTCCGCGCGAGTCGAATTCGACATCCCCAACGGGTAGAAAGTCAGGGGGGCGCCAACCGGGCCAATTGTCGATCGATCAGTGCGCGAATCTCATCGTGTCCTCGGGTGACGCCGACGGCGCTCTCATTGCACAGGTTGCGCGCGGTTTGGGCGATCAGGATCGAGATCGCGACCGGCGGGTATTCCTCCAGATCGACGCCGTGGGCCCGCAGTGCCACCGTGACCGCCGCGGTCTCGATGTCGCGTACTCGCTCGGCGTAGGCCTTGAGCTCGGCCTGAATGGCCTTGCGGTGGTTGGCCAGTGCCATGAACTCGGTATTCAATCTGGTCATGCGGGTGTCGCTGTTGATCTCCCACAGCGAGCGCAGCGGATCGTCGGCGGTCAGGGCGGCGCGCATCCGATCCAAGGCGACGTCGGCGCCGGCCCGCAGCACCTCGACGAACAGGTCATCCATGGTGGGGAAGTAGTAGTAGACCAGGGCTTGGCGCACGCCGGCCTCGGCGGCGACGCGGCGGGAGGTCGCGGCGGCGTAGCCCTCGTCGCGCATCAATCGTGCCGTCGCCTCGATCAGGCGATGCCGGGCGGCATTGTCGGTCGATTTTGCCTTGCGCGGAGCCACCATTCAGGCCAACCCGGGATTGTGATTGCTTGACCGTCCGGCGGCGCGCATGGTACGCATGACGCATTCTACCAATTTGGTCGATCGATCAGCATTATGGGGTCGCGGCGGGAAGGGCGTTTCGAACGATGGTGGATCTGGCTGCGGTGGACTACTTCTCCGACCCGTCCGTCACCCAAGATCCGTACGACTACTACGAATATCTCCGGGCGAACGGGCCGGTGTTCGCCGAGCCGCACCACGGCGTCGTGGCCGTCACCGGCTACGACGAGGTGCTCGCCGCCTTCAAAGACCACGACTCGTTCTCGGCGGTGAACGCCATCGGCGGACCGTTTCCGCCGTTGCCGTTCGAGCCCGAGGGCGACGACATCACCGAACAGATCGAGGCGCACCGACACCAGTTCCCGATCTTCGAGCACGTCGTGGTGATGGATCCCCCGGCGCATACCCGGGCCCGCTCGTTGCTGAGCGGGCTGTTGACCCCTAAGCGGTTGAAGGAGAATGAGGAGTTCATCTGGCAGCTGACGGACACGCAGCTCGACGAGTTCATCGGGACGGGCCGCTGCGAGTTCCTGTTCGACTACGCCAAACCGTATGCAACCCTGGCCATCACCGATCTGCTCGGCGTTCCCGAGGAGGATCGCGCCGAGTTCCGCGCTGCACTGGGCGCCGGGCATCGGGAGGGGCAACACGTCGGGTCCCTCGACGGCACCCCGGTGGGACTCAATCCCCTGGAATACCTCGACGAGAAGTTCAGCGGCTATCTCGCCGAGCGGCGGCGCGAGCCTCGGGGAGACGTTCTGAGCACCCTGGCTGCCGCGACCTATCCGGACGGTTCCACGCCGGAACTGCTGGAGGTGGTTCGCCCGGCCACTTTCCTGTTCGGTGCCGGTCAGGAGACCGTCACCAAGTTGCTGGGGTCGGCGGTGCAGACGCTGGGTGATCGACCCGACCTGCAGCAGACGTTGCGCGACAATCCCGCACTGATTCCCGCCTTCATCGAGGAGGCGCTGCGGATCCAGAGCCCCACCAAGATCGACTTTCGTCTGACCCGCAAGACCACCACGCTTGGCGGAATTCCGATCAAGGCCGGCACCGTGCTGATGCTGTGTCTGGGTGCGGCGAACCGGGATCCGCGCAAGTTCCCCAATCCCGACGAGTTCCGCCTGGATCGCAAGAATGTCCGGGAGCACATCGCCTTCGGTCGCGGCATCCACACCTGCGCCGGTGCGCCATTGGCCAGGGTCGAGGGGAGGATCACGATTCACCGGATGCTGGAGAGGATGCGTGACATCAGGATCAGCGAGGAGCGCCACGGGCCCGCCGGGCAGCGACGTTACTCCTACGAGCCCACCTTCCTGCTGCGCGGACTGACCGAACTGCACATCGAATTCGACCCGGTGGGATAACCGTGGGCCGTCGTCGTCTCGACGTACGCTGACGCCATGGCCGACATTGAGTTCACCGCGGTCGCACCGATCATCTCCGTGCGAGACCTCGACGCTGCGCTGGACCGGTATCGCAGGCTCGGGTTCACCGTCAACCACTACGGCGGGCCGGCCCGATACGGATTCGCCGACCAAGGATCGGTTTCCCTGCACCTCACCGAGTGGGCTGACCACGATCCGCGGCGTACCGCCGCCAGCATGTATTTCTATGTCGACGACGCCGACGCCCTCTACGCGCAATGGTCGGCGGCGGGTGTGCCGGGACGCTTCGTCGAACCGGCCGACACCGACTACCAGCTCAGGGAATTCGCCTATGTCGATCCCGAAGGGACCCTGCACCGTGCCGGCTCGCCACTGCCGGCGAAGATCGTCAGTGCCAGCAGGGTGATTGCGGCGCCGGCGACGCGGATCTTTGAGTTGATCGCCGATCCGGCGCTACAACCGCGCTGGGACGGCAACGAAAACCTGGCCGAAGCCGCACCCGGCCAGCGGGTTCAGGCCGTTGGAGACGTCTTCACCATGCGACTGAGCATGGGCGGGGTGCGCGACAACCATGTCGTGGAGTTCGAGGAGGATCGGCGTATCGCCTGGCGCCCAGCCGATCCCGGCCAGCCACCCGCAGGGCACCTGTGGCGATGGGAACTCGAACCGCTGGACTCGGCACGTACTCGGGTCACACACACCTACGACTGGTCGGCACTGTCTGATCCGAATCGTCTGGCACGGGCCCGGTCCACCACCGCCGATTCGCTGGCAGCGTCGCTGTCCCGGTTGGCCACCCTGGCCGAGGACTCCTGACGTCAGCGGTTGTCGGCGAAGGATCGCAGCGCGTCGATCTGCACAGGATCCAGTGAGGGGCGAACGTTTTCGCGTGCTGCGGCGATGTCGGAAACGGTGACATCAGCGGCGTCGATACTGCGGCGCATCGCCGTCAGGGCAGCCTCACGCAGCAGCGCCACGCAGTCCGCGGCGCTGTAGCCCTCCAGATCCGCGGCCAGCGCGTCGAGGTCGACGTCGTCATGCAGCGGGACGGATTTCCCGGACACCCGCAGGATCTGTCGACGGGCATCGGCGTCCGGCGGCTCGACGAACACCAGCTTCTCCAGCCTGCCCGGGCGGGTCAGCGCCGGGTCGATCAGATCGGGCCGGTTGGTGGCGCCGACCACCACCACGTCGCGCAGCGGGTTGACGCCGTCGAGTTCGGTGAGCAGCGCGGCCACCACTCGGTCGGTCACCCCGGAATCGAAGCTCTGGCCACGTCGCGGTGCCAGGGCGTCGATTTCGTCGAGGAACACCAGCGACGGCGCCGAATCGCGGGCGCGCTGGAACAGATCTCGCACCGCCCGCTCGCTGCTGCCCACCCACTTGTCCATCAGTTCTGCGCCCTTGACGGAATGCACGCTGACTCGCCCGGACCCCGCCAGGGCGCGCACCACAAAGGTCTTGCCGCAGCCGGGCGGGCCGTAGAGCAGCACGCCGCGCGGCGGATCAACGCCCAGGCGGGTGAACGTGTCCGGGTGCTGCAGTGGCCACAGGACCGCTTCGGTCAGTGCTTGCTTGGTGGCGGCCATGTCGCCGACGTCGTCGAGGGAGACCGAACCGACGGTCACCTCCGCGGCCGCCGAGCGGGACAGCGGCCGGATCACGCTGAGCGCCCCGAGCAGGTCCTCCTGGGTGAGTCGGGGTTCCTCAGAGGTGTCGCTGGCCCGCGACGCCGCCCGCAGGGCCGCCTCCCGAACCAGCGCAGCAAGGTCGGCAGCTACGAAACCCGGTGTACGTTCTGCGATCTCACTCAGTGTCAGGTCTGCGGTGGGAACCGAGACGAGCAGGGTGGCCAGCAGTGCCGAGCGGGTGGCGCCGTCGGGCAGGCTCAGCCGGATCTCGCGGTCGCACAGTTCCGGAGCCCGCAACCGGGCATCGACATGGTCGGGAAGCGCCGATGTCGCAATGAACGCCACACCTTCGGTGGCCACGAGGCTGCGCAGTTCGGCGAGGATCAGCGTTGCCACCGGCTCCGGCGGTTCGGGCAACAGCCGGTCGACATCGGCGATCAACAGCACTCCGCCGCCGTCGCAGACCTGGGTGGCCGCGGAACGTACCGCGGCCAGCCGTTCGTCGGCGGCCAGCGCACCGATCTCCGGCCCGTCCAGTTCGATGAGCCGCCGGCCCTCACACACCGCCCGGACCAGCGTCGTTTTACCCACCCCGGCGGGGCCGGAGACCAGTACACCGAGATTGGTTCCCGCACGCAGGGTTTTCAGCAGCTGTGGTTCGTCGAGTGCGAGCTTGAGCCATTCGGCGAGCTTGGCGGCCTGCGCCTCGCAGCCCTTGAGTTCGTCGATGGCGATGCGGGCCGGCGCGGGCGGCTTGGCGACGGTCGCCGCCGGCGCGGTGACGGCGCTGCCGAAGGTGACCAGCGAGTTGGGCTGCACGCTGACCGGCCCGGCCGGATCCACGCCGGTGACCGTCAACAACTCCGAGGTCCAGCGGATACCGACGGCCGATGCCAACGCGGTGGTGGCCGCCGACGTCGACGTGCCGGGCCCGAGATCGCGCGGCAGCAGGGAGACGGCGTCGCCGACCGTCATCACCTTGCCCAGCAGCGCCTGGCGCAACGTGGTGGGCGACAGCGTCTGGGAGGCCAGGGCGGAGCCGCTCAGCGTCACCGACCGGGCGCCATAGACCGTGACCGCGGCCACGACGACCTGCGTGCCGTCGCGCAGGCCCGCGTTGGACAGCGTCACGTCGTCGAGTAGCGCCACACCGGTCGGGGCATCCGGCCGCGTCAGTGCGGCTACCGCCGCCGTCGTGCGCGAACCGGTGAGCGAAACCGCATCCCACTCCCGAATGCCCAGCGCGGCAACGACTTCGGGGTGCAACCTCACCACTCCCCGGCGGGCGTCGACGGCGGAGGTGTTGAGCCGGGCGATCAGGGTCAGGTGCCGGGAGGTGTCGACCCGGCGTTCTTCTTCGCGCTCTTCGGTGGAACCCACCCGGCCATTATCGGCATAGCGGCCAACGACCTCCCCGGCAACAGGCGGATCGCCCACGAACGCTTGAATAGAGCCATGCGGTCCGGCGTGCCGATTTCGGCTATCTGTGCAGTGGCCACCGTGCTGGCCGTCTCGGCCCCCGCCCGGGCCTACGACGCATCCCCGTTATCCGACCTGGTGGACGCCGCGGCCCAGCGGCTGCAGGTGGCCGACGATGTGGCGGCGATCAAGTGGCGGACCGGCGGCGCCATCGAGGACCCCGCCCGGGTCGGCCAGCAACTGGAGCAGCTGGCCGCCGCCGCTGCCGGCAACGGCCTCGATCCCGACTATGTGCGGCGGATCTTCGCCGACCAGATCGCGGCCACCGAAGCCGCCGAGCACTACCGATTCGCCCAGTGGAAGCTGGACCCGGCGGCCGCCCCGTCCACCGCTCCCGAACTGGCGGCCTCGCGGGCCCGCATCGACGGCTTCAACCAGACCATGCTCGCCCAGATCGGTCAGCGATGGGAGCTGCTGCACGCAGCGGACTGCGCCGGACAACTCGGCGAGGCAACCCGGGCCGTCGCCGACGCACGCCGGCTCGACGAGTTCTACCGGCGTGCGCTGTCGACTGCGACGGCCGATTACTGCACCCGCTGAATCGCGCCGCTACCGACTCGGCTTACGCAGTCGCAGCCGGGCCATCGACTTCCCGCTGGGCCGACGGATGCGTCGCACGCCAGGGCGGCGGCCCGGCTGTGCGCGGCGGATGGCCCGCCGCGCGGCCCGGCGCTCCTTGGGGGCGTCTTCCCAGGCCTCCGGGTGTGCGGCAACCCAACGCTGGCTGCGCACCGAGAACGGAATGGTGCACAGATACGCCCCGATCAGCACCAGCACCAGCACGTAGGGGAACAGGAACGCCGCCGCGGCGACCAGCGCCAACACCGCCAGCAGCACGGCGGCCAGATGCGGCGGTACCGACACGGCGTGCATCTTGCGCATCGGGATGCGGCTGACCAACAGCATCGACGTGCCCACCACCCAGGCGCAGGTGAACCACTGCGACGTCCACCATCCGTCGCCGAACTGGAGCTTGGCGGCCAGCAGGCCCATCAGGGCGATCGCACCGGCCGGGGCGGGCATCCCGACGAAGAACTCCCGGGTGTAGGCCGGCAGGGTGGCGTCGTCGAGCAGGGTGTTGAACCGGGCCAGTCGCAGCACCACGCACACCGCGTACAGCAGCACCACGATCCAGCCCGCCGGCTGGGTGGACAGCAGCGACACGTAGATCACCACCGCCGGCGCCACCCCGAAATCGACCGCGTCGGCCAGTGAATCGATCTCGGCGCCCATCCGCGATTCCGCGTCCAGGATGCGTGCCACCCGGCCGTCCAGTCCGTCGAGGATGGCGGCGGCGGCGATCAGCGCCATCGCCACGTGCGGCTGACCGTCCAGCGCATATTTGATCGACGTCAGACCGGCGCAGATCGCCAGCACCGTCATCGAGCTGGGCAGGATGTGCAGGCCGACCGGACCCCGGCCGCGTTCCTGCTGGGCGGTGCTCATGACAGGACGGCCAGGACGGTCTCGCCGGCCACCATGCGCTGGCCGACGCTGACCAGCGGCTGCGTCCCGACCGGCAGGTAGACGTCGAGGCGCGACCCGAAGCGGATCAAGCCGTAGGTGTCGCCGATCGCGACATGATCACCGGGCCGGATTTCGCAGAGGATGCGTCGCGCAACCAGGCCGGCGACCTGCACGGCGATCACCTCGGCGCCGTCGACGGTGCGGATCCGCACGCTGTTGCGCTCGTTGTCCTCGCTGGCCTCGGTGCGGTCGGCGGACCCGAACCGGCCGGCGCGGTGCAGCACCTCGATCACCTCACCGCCGACCGGAGCTCGTTGCACGTGGGCGTCGAAGACCGACATGAAGATGCTGACCCGCGGCAGCGGGGTGTCGGGCAGATCCAGTTCCGGCGGCGGGGGAGCCGAGTCGACCAGGCAGACCTGGCCGTCGGCGGGGGCCACCACCACGCCGGAGCGCGTCGGCGGCACCCGGGGCGGATGCCGGAAGAACCCGGCGCAGGCGCCCGCAGCCACCAGCCCCGCCCCGCGCAGCCACGGCTGCCTGCGGCCCAGCAGCGCCACGCCCAGCGCGCTGCCGACGAACGGCAGCCCGGCGCTGTGCATCGGCGGCACTGTCGAGCGCGCCAGCTCGATCAGGTGGCGAAGACCGCCGGGATCATCTGCTGCACGGGGGCGTCTGGCCATTGGGCCATCTTAGAAGGGGTTTATCCGGTCAGGTCCCAGACTTCCACCTGGGTGCCCACCGGCAACTCCGTCACCTCGTCGGCGATGTCCAGCAGGCAGTTGGCCGACGCCAGGTAGCGCAGATGGTGTGATGCCGGCGGCCCGTAGTTGGTGACGGTCCCGGTCTCGTGGTCGAGCAGGCCGCGCCGGAACTGCCGCTTGCCGGCCGGTGAGACGAGTTTCTCGCTCAGAACAGCGGTGCGGCGCGGGCGATCCTGCGCAGGCAGGTCCATCGCCCGGCGCAGCGCGGGCCGGACGAAGACCTCGAAGGACACCTGGGCGCTGACCGGGTTGCCCGGCAGCGTGATGATGGCCGCGTCGCCGACCCGGCCGACGCCCTGCGGCATCCCGGGCTGCATCGCCACCTTGACGAAGTGCACTCCCTGGTCGCCGTCGCGGCCGAAGACATCCTTGACCACCTCGTAGGCGCCCGCGCTGACCCCGCCGCTGGTGATCACCAGATCCACCGCCCCGTCATGCACGCCGTAGCGGTCGAGGACTTCGGTGAACGCAGCGGTGTCGTCGGCGACCGTCACGGCGGCCACCACCGCGGCGCCGGCCTCACGGACCGCGGCGGCCAGCATCACCCCGTTGGATTCATAGATCTGGCCGGGCGCCAGCGGCGTGCCGGGCTTGATCAGTTCGGATCCGGTGGAGATCACCAGCACTCGCTGCCGGGGACGCACCGTCAGCTCGGCCAGACCGAGCGCCGCGGCCAGACCGGCCACGGGGGCGCTGACGATTTGTCCCGCCCAGAGCACGGTGGCGCCTTCGGCGACGTCGCCGCCGGCCCGGCGGATATGACGGCCCCGGGCGATCGGGGAGCTGATCGCCACCACGTCGACGCCTCCGTCGGTGGCCTCGACGGGAACCACCGCGTCGGCGCCGTACGGGATCGGTGCCCCGGTCATGATGCGGTGCGCGGTCCCTGCTGTCAGCGTGGGGATATCGGTGCGTCCGGCCGGAATATCCTCGGTGACAGGCAAACTCACCGGATGGTCTGAACTCGCACCGGCCACGTCGTCGGCGAGCACGGCATAGCCGTCCATCCCGGAGTTGTCGAAGACCGGCAGCGTGATCGGCGCGATCACGTCCGCGGCCAAGACCAGTCCCTCGGCATCGGCCAGAGCGACAGTGACCGGCAGCCGGGCCTGGACCAGATCGGAGACGGCCCGCTGGTGCTCTTCGACGGATCGCATTCCGACAGTGTGACTCAGACCGGGAAGGTGATCCCGGTCAGCTCCTCCGAAACAGCCCACAACCGCTGCTGCAACTCGACGTCGTGCGCCTGCTTGCTGGCGTCCACCAGCTTCGGATATCCGCGCTGCTCACCGATACCGCTCGGACCGTAGTACTGCCCACCGGTCACCTCGGGATCGGTGGCGGCCCGAACCGTGGGCAACGCGCCCATCGCGGCGCTCTGCACCACCAGGGGCGTCAGCAGGCGGTCCGCGGGACGCAGGAACGGCGGGAGATGGCGGGCCAGTTCGGTATGGGCGGTGCCGGGGTGGGCTGCGACGGCGATGGTCGAGCGGCGCTTGGCGGCCAGTCGGCGCTGCAGTTCGTAGGTGAACATCAGGTTGGCCAGTTTGGACTGTCCGTAGGCCGCGATCCGGTTGTAACCGTGCTCCCACTGCAGGTCGTCGAAGTGAATCGCGGCCATGATCCGGTGCGCCATGCTGCTGACGGTCACCACCCGGGAGCGCTTCACCCGCAGCATCCGAGGCAGTAGCAGACCGGTTAAGGCGAAGTGCCCCAGATGATTGACACCGAACTGCATCTCGAAGCCGTCGACGGTGCGTTGTTTGGGCGTATACATGACGCCGGCGTTGTTGATCAACAGATCAATCCGGGGATGGGCGGCGCCCAGAGCTTCGGCGGCTTGGCGAACCGACGCCAGCGAACTGAGATCGAGTTCCTGCACCTCAACGCGTGCCTGCGGACTGGCGCGGTAGATCCGTTGCGCGGCGGCGTTGCCCTTCTCGAGGTCGCGCACCGCCAGCACCACCAGCGCGCCGTGCCCGGCAAGTATCTCCGCGGTGTGATACCCGATGCCCGTGTTGGATCCGGTGATCACCGCGACGCGGCCGGTTTGATCCGGAACGTCTTCCGCAGCCCACTTATCCCGGCTACTCATGTGACAAACGATACTGTGGTGACGCATTTTGCGCCGGACGAGATTTCGTCCGTGCGGTCGACGATGCGGCGGGGTCCGCGTCCTGACATTCTCTCCTACATGGCGCAGCACGAAAACCAGTCCGACGAGATCATGTTGCTCGATCCCGTCACTCCGCCCAGCTCCCGCGCACCCCTGGTGTGGGCCATGGTCGGTGCGGTGCCGTGGCTGATACTTGCCCTGCTGCAGTTGGGCTGGGCGCTCGCCGACGAACAGGTGGCCGAAGCGACCGTGCGCTACCCCCATTGGCTGCACACCGTCGCCCTCGTCGTCACAGCGCTGGGCCTGCTGGTGTCGGTGCTGATCGCGCCGTTGTGGCGCTACCGCGTGCACCGGTGGGACATCAGCGACCGTGCGGTGTACACCCGCACCGGTTGGTTGGTGCAGGAACGCCGGATCGCGCCGCTCTCGCGGGTGCAGACCGTCGACACCTACCGAGGCCCGTTGGATCGCCTGCTGGGGTTGGCCAATGTGCGGGTGACGACGGCCTCCTCCGCTGGTGCGGTGCACATTGTCGCGCTGGACGCCTCGGTCGCCGACTGGGTTGTCGAGCAGTTGACCGACATCGCGTCGCTGGGTGCAGGAGATGCCACGTGAGCGCCGCCGCCGAGGAGCCGGCCTGGCAGCGGCTGAGCCCGCGGATGTTGTTGGTGCATCCGCTGCACGAAGTTCTGCGTGAACTGCCCCTGCTGATCGCCGTGGTGGTGTTCGGCTCGGCGACCGACAACCGGCCTTGGGTGCTGGCGGTGATCGTGGTGATCGCCGTTGTGGGTGTCACCCGCTGGTTCACCACCAGCTATCGCATTGAACCCGACCCCGAAGCCGGCCGGGTGCAGCTGCGCTCGGGTCTGTTGCGCCGCAAGGTACTTTCGTTGCCGCGCAACCGGATTCGTTCTGTGGAGACCGATGCGCGGCTGTTGCACCGCCTGCTGGGTCTGGCCGTGTTGCGGGTCAGCACCGGCCAGCGCGCCGCCACCGCCGACACCGTCTTCGAACTGAATGCGGTCAAGAGCAGTGAGGTCCCCCAACTTCGGGCGATGCTGCTGTCCCACACCGGGCAGGCCGCCGCGACTGCGACCGAATCGGCGGCGGTCCCGGCTCCGGTGACGGTGCTGGCGCGGTGGCGGCCGTCGTGGTTGGGCTACAGCCCGCTGAGTCTGTCGGGGCTGGTGATGGTCGGGGCCGCCGTGGGTGCGCTGTACCAGAGCGGACTCTGGGCGGCCCTGGAGGAGTCGCCGGTGAGCCGGTCCTGGCTCGAGGCCGCCGAACAGTACGGCGTCAAGCAGAGCCTGACGCTGACCGCCGCAGTGCTGGTGCTGGTGTCCATGCTGTTGGCGGTGCTGCGCTCTCTGGTGACGTACGGAAACCTGGTGCTGTCGCGCAGTACGGGAGCCGACGGAGACGTCCTGGCGTTGAGCTACGGCCTGCTGCGGGTGCGCGAGCACACCTACGACATGCGCCGGTTGCGCGGCGGGACGCTGCGCCGGCCGCTGCTGGTGCGGTTGTTCGGCGGGGCGCGCCTGGACGCGGCCATGACCGGTGTCAACGGGGAAGGCGAGTCGTCGATCCTGCTGCCGCCCTGCCCGCGGGCCACCGCCGAAGACGTCTTGACCGGGTTGGTCGCCGACCCGGATGCGGTCACCGGCCCGCTGCGCAGGCACGGCCCGGCGGCGACTCGTCGGCGCTGGACTCGGGGGCTGTTGCTGCCGGTGGCCGTCGCGGCCGGGCTGGCGATCGCGACAAGGTTTGTCGAAGTGCCGCAGTGGTGTTGGCCGGTCTGGGCGGTGATGACCCTGGGCGCCGCGCTGATGGCCGTCGATCGAGCGCGTTCCCTGGGCCACCGCGTCGACGCGCACTGGCTGTCGGCCCGCACCGGCAGTTGGGAGCAGCGCCGCTACTGCATCGCCACCGCCGGCATCGTCGGTTGGACGGTGCGCCAGAGCTGGTTTCAGCGCCGCGCGGGGGTGGCCACCCTGATCGCGGCCACCGCCGCGGGCGTCAAGGCCTACCGGGTGATCGACGTGCCGCAGGAGTGGGCGTGGTCGGTGGCCGCGCAGGCATCGCCGTGGGTGGCGGACAGTAAGTGGGCCGGCTGAGGGATCGGTACTTCGAGCTGGCCGTGTCTTACGTCTAGGGCGCCCCGTCGGGCCCCGGACTGCCGGGAATGGCGTTCCCCGTCCCGATGGTGACCGCGTCGCCGCCGTTGCCGCCTTTGCCACCGCCGGCGGCTCCGCTGCCGCCACCCCCGCCGTCGCCGCCGATGGCGTCGTGGGTCGAGGAGAGGTTGAAGATGATCGCGTTGCCGCCGTCACCGCCGGTGCCGCCGGTTCCGGTACTGCTGTCGGCGCCGTTGCCGCCGTCGCCGCCGGTGGCTGCGCCCGTGCCGTAGTTGATTGCGGCGCCTCCGTTGCCGCCGTCGCCGCCGCTTCCGGTACTGCTGCCGCCGCCGTTGCCGCCAACGGCGCCGATGGCTGCGCCCGTGCCGTCGTTGATTGCGGCGCCGCCGTTGCCGCCGTTGCCACCGCTGGTGGCTCCGCTGCCGCCGGCCCCGCCGTCGCCGCCGACGGCGTCGTGTGCAGAGTCGCTGCGAAGGATGGCCGCTTCGCCGCCGTTGCCACCGTTGCCGCCGGGCCCGATGCCACCGTTACCGCCGTCGGCACCGTTGGCGGCGATTGCCCGGCCAGTGCCCCAGGTGGCCGCATTGCCGCCGTTGCCGCCGTTGCCGCCGCCGGTGGCTCCGTTGCCGGCGTTTCCAGCCTGGCCGCCGATGGCGTCGTGCGCCGAGGAGTGGTTACTGATGGTGGCGTTGCCTCCGTTGCCGCCGTCGCCGCCGGTTCCGCCGTCGGCGCCGTCAGCGCCGTTGGCGGCGATGGCTTGGCCGGCGCCCCGGTTGCTGGCGTTGCCGCCGTTGCCGCCGTTTCCGCCGCCGGTGGCGCCGCTGCCTGCCTTTCCGGCCTGGCCGCCGATGACGTCGTGCGCCGAGAACTCGTTGTCGATCTCCGCGTTGCCGCCGTGGCCGCCGTTGCCGCCGGTTCCGGTGCCACCGTTTCCGCCGTCGGCACCGTTGGCGGCGATCGCCTGGCCGGTGCCCCAATTAATCGCGTTGCCGCCGTTGCCGCCGTTTCCGCCGCCGGTGGCGCCGCTGCCGGCGTTACCGGCTTGACCACCGATGGCGTCGTGCGCCGAGAATTCGTTGTAGATGATGGCGTTGCCGCCGTGCCCGCCGTTGCCGCCCGTTCCGTTGCCGCCGTCGGCGCCGTGGGCACCATTGGCGGCGTTCGCCTTGCCGGTGCCCCAATTGGTCGCGTTGCCGCCGTTGCCGCCGTTGCCGCCGCGGGTGGCGCCGCTGCCGGCGTTGCCGGCTTGGCCGCCGATGGCGTCATGTGCCGAGTCTTCGTTGAAGATGGCCGCGTTGCCGCCGTGGCCGCCGCTGCCACCGGTTCCACTACCGCCGTTGCCGCCGTCGGCGCCGTTGGCGGCGATGGCGTGTCCGGTGCCCCAGGTGGATGCGTTGCCGCCGTTGCCGCCGTTGCCACCACCGGTGGCTCCACTGCCGGCTTTCCCGGCTTGGCCGCCTATGACGTCGTGTTCGGAGAAGTCGTTGTTGATGGTGGCGTTGCCGCCGTGGCCGCCGTTGCCTCCGGTTCCGGTACCACCGTTGCCGCCGTCGGCGCCGTTACCGGCGATGGCGTGGCCGGTTCCGAAGGTGGTCGCACTGCCCCCGTTGCCGCCGTTTCCGCCGCTGGCGCCGCTGCCGCCGTGGCCGCCCTGGCCGCCGATGGCATCGTGCGCCAAGGAGTCGTCGTTGATGTACGCGTCGCCGCCGTTGCCGCCGTTGCCTCCGGTTCCAATACCACCGGAACCACCGTGCCCGCCGTTACCGGCCTGAGGGTGTGCATTGTTGCCGGCAGCGCCGTTGCCACCATTGCCACCGCGGACTCCACTGGTGATGCTGGATGCGCCACCGGCTCCGACCGCGCCGCCCGTGCTCCCAGAGCCGCCGGAACCACCCGCGCCCGGTGTGCCGGCGCTGCCTGCATTGCCCCCGTCGCCGCCTGCTCCCTCGGCTCCGCCGGAACCGGTGTCGCCCCACTTCCCGGCGGCGCCGTTGCCGCCGCTGCCGGGTGTGCCCGCATCACCGCCGTTGCCGCCGTTGCCGCCTACGCCCTCGGCGCCGGTAGCCCCGAACAGGCCGCGGCCACCACCGCTACCACCGCTACCGCCATTGCCGCCAGCGCCGCCGTTGCCGCCGTCACCGCCGTCTTGACCGGCACCGTCGAAGGCGGCAAGCGAACCTATTGCGCCGTCGAGGCCCGCACCGCCGTTGCTGCCGTTGCCCCCGGTCCCACCGGCGCCACCGTTGCCGCCAAGGCCGTACCACCAGCCGCCATGACCACCTGCGCCGCCATTGCCCCCGCCAGCGCCATCCAGTCCGGCGCCACCCGAATCACCGGCAAACGCCCCATCAGCGCCGTCGGCACCAAACGCGCCCGTGCCACCGTCACCGCCGTCACCGCCGTTGCCGAACAACCAGCCGCCGGCCCCACCCGCCCCGCCGTCACCGGCGACGCCGTTGTTGTCCCAGGCGTCGAGGCCGGCGCCGCCGTCGCCGCCGTTGCCGAACATGCCGGCCATTCCTCCAGCGCCTCCGCTGATGCCGAGGCCGCCGTCGCCGGCGAGGAATCCGCCGTCGCCGAAGTCGCCGAACCATCCGGTCCACCCCAACAGGGACGTGTTGGCCCCGTCGAACTCGTCAATGCCGTCACCGATCAGATCGCGGCCGAACAGCACCGCGTACGGCAGGTTGACCAGGTCCAGCCACCAGGAGTTGGCGGGATCGGCGAGCAATGCGTCTACCTGGCCATGCACGTTCAGATAGAAGTCGCCCAGCCAGTTCGTCCCGTCCGCGGGCAGGGCATCGACGGGCTGAGTCTCAGCGGAAGGCCCCCAGGTGGCGGGATCGAGCCAGGTGGACCACACGGTCGGATCGAACAGGTCGTCCAGAAAATCTGCCTGTGCAGCGGGACTAGTGGTCAAGGGTGTTACGGCGAATGCCAGGAGCGGCGCCACTGCCGCACCGGCACCGACCCGCGCCTTACGCCGTCCCGCACGCTTTATGGCCATGGTCGCTGAACCCTTCCTATATGAGTCCTCTATATCTCCTGAGCAGAGACTAGGAAGGCTAGGGGTCGGCGATACAGGGTATTACCGCATTTCCTGACACAACCGGATGAGATCACACCACGCGACTGTGCGGTTTGGCCGGAAGAATCAGCGAAAGCGGCGACGAAACCGCACACTCGGCGGCCGGGGCCGGACAGGGGCGACCGCTCGGCACCTACGACTCGCGCTTGAGCCGCCGGATGGCCGCGATCCGCCCGCGCAGCTGGTCCGAAGCCAGAGCTGGCCTACGGTCAGGGTGTGCCGTCGGGTCCCGGGCTGCCGGGAATGGCGTTCCCCGTCCCCTCGGTGTAGGCGTCGCCGCCCGCCCCGCCGGTGCCACCGCCGGCGGCTCCGCTGCCGCCGGCCCCGCCGTCGCCGCCGATGGCGTCGTGGGTCGAGGAGTCGTTGTTGATGGTCGCCCAGCCGCCGCGGCCGCCGTTGCCGCCGGTTCCGGTCCCGCCGTCACCGCCATCACCGCCGTCGGCGGCAGTGACTTGGCCCGTCCCGGAGGTGTATGCATCACCGCCGTCGCCGCCATGGCCGCCGCCGGTGGCTCCGCTGCCGCCGGCCCCGCCGGCGCCGCTTATGGCCTCGCTTGCCGAGGAGCTGTTGTAGATGTCCGCACTGCCGCCGTGGCCGCCGTTGCCGCCGGTTCCGGTCCCGCCGTCGGCTCCGTCGGCGCCGTCGGCGGCGATGGCCTGGCCGGTGCCGGTGGTGCGTGCGTTGCCTCCGTTGCCTCCGTTGCCACCGTCGGTGGCGCCGGTGCCGGCTTTGCCGGCTTGGCCGCCGACGGCGTCGTGCGCCGAGGAGCTGTTATGGATGTATGCGCTGCCGCCGTGGCCGCCGTTGCCGCCGGTTCCGGTCCCGCCGTCGGCTCCGTCGGCGCCGTCGGCGGCGATGGCCTGGCCGGTGCCCCAGGTGATCGCGTTGCCTCCGTTGCCCCCGTTGCCACCTCCGTTGGCGCCGGTGCCGGCTTTGCCGGCCTGGCCGCCGATGGCATCGTGCGCCGAGGAGCTGTTGTCGATGGTCGCCGTACCGCCGTTGCCGCCGTTGCCGCCGGTTCCGGTCCCGCCGTCCGCGCCGTCGGTGCCGTTGGCGGCGATGGCCTGGCCGGTGCCGGTGGTGTATGCGTTGCCGCCGTTGCCTCCGTTGCCGCCTCCGTTGGCGCCGGTGCCGGCTTTGCCGGCTTGGCCGCCGATGGCGTCGTGTGTCGAGAAGTCGTTGTAGATGGTCGCCGTACCGCCGTTGCCGCCGCTGCCGCCGGAACCGGCTCCACCGTCGGCGCCGTCGGCGCCGTTGGCGGCGATGGCCTGGCCGCTGCCGTGGGCGGTCGCGTCACCGCCGTTGCCTCCGTTGCCGCCGCCGTTGGCGCCGGTGCCGGCTTTGCCGGCTTGGCCGCCGATGGCATCGTGGGCTGAGAGGAAGTTGCCGATGGTCGCGTTGCCGCCGTGGCCACCGTTGCCGCCGGTTCCGGTTCCGCCGTCGGCTCCGTCGGCGCCGTCGGCGGCGATGGCCTGGCCGGTGCCGTAGGTGGCGGCGTCACCGCCGTTGCCTCCGTTGCCGCCGCCGCTGGCTCCGGTGCCGGCCCTTCCGCCCTGGCCGCCGGTGGCGTCGTGCGCCGAGGAACTGCTGTAGATGTATGCGTGGCCGCCGTTGCCGCCGCTACCGCCGGTTCCAATCCCTCCGTCGGCACCGTCGGCTCCGTTGGCCGCGATGGCCTGGCCACTGCCGAAGGTGGCGGCGTCACCGCCGTTGCCGCCGTTGCCGCCGCCCGTGGCTCCCCGGCCGGCGCTACCGCCCTGGCCACCGACGGCATCGTCCGCAGAGGAGCTGTTGACGATGATGGCCCAGCCGCCGTCACCGCCGTTGCCGCCGGTTCCGATACCGCCGTGGCCCCCGTGGCCCCCGTTGCCGGCGATGGCCTGACCGGTGCCGTAGGAGTAGGCGCTGCCGCCGATGCCACCGTTGCCGCCCCCGCTGGCCCCGCTGCCGGCGTTACCGCCCTGGCCGCCGATGACATCGTGCGTCGAGGAGCTGTTGTAGTTGTATGCGTCGCCGCCGGCGCCGCCGTTGCCGCCGAACCCGTACCACCAGCCGCCGTGACCGCCGGCACCGCCGTTGCCCCCGACAGAGTCGGCCAGTACGTCGCCCCCAGAGTCGCCCGCAAGGACCCCGTCAGCGCCGTCGATGCCGGCGGCCCCGGTCCCGCCCGTTCCGCCGTCACCGCCGTTGCCGAACAACCAGCCGCCGGCCCCACCGGCCCCGCCGTCGCCGGCGATGCCGTCGTTGTCCCAGGAGTCGAGGCCGTTGCCGCCGTCGCCGCCGTTGCCGAACATGCCGGCGAATCCGCCGGCGCCTCCGCTGACGCCCAGGCCGCCGTCACCGGCGAGGAATCCGCCGTCGCCGAAGTCGCCGAACCATCCGGTCCAGCCCAACAGCGAGGTGTTGGCGCCGTCGAACTCGTCGAGACCGTCACCGATGAGGTCGCGGCCGAACAGCACCGCGTAGGGCAGGTTGACCAAGTCCAGCCACCAGGAGTTGGCGGGGTCGTCCAGCACGGCATCGAGGTGGTCGTGCAGGTGCAGGTAGAACTCGCCCAGCCAGTCGCTGCCGAACGCCGGCAGGGGCTCGACCGGCAGGGTCTGCGCGGCAGGCGCCCAGGAGTCGGGATCCAACCAGGTGGACCACACGGTCGGATCGAAGAGATCATCGATGAAATCTGCCTGCGCTGCGGGAACGCCGGTGCTCAGCGGAGTGATGGCCAAGGCCAGCAACGGTGCTACTGCTGCACCGGCCACCCGCGTCGTACGCCGTCCCGCACCCCTAGTGGCCATATTCGCTGAACCCTTCCTGGGAGGAATCCTCAATACATCCTAAGTGAATGCAAATAACACGGGAAGGATCACTGAGGCAGGGGATTTCAATGGAAGTACCCAGAATTCGGCCCGGGAACTGGCGTGGGCACACCTCGACTGTGCGGATTGATCGCCACAATTCAGCGCATCGGCGGCCAAACCGCACACTCGGCGCCAGGGACGGCCAGGGCAGCCGCTCGGGAACTACGACTCGCGATTGAGCTGCCGGATGGCCGCGATCCGTGCGCGCAGCTGGTCCGATGTCGCCGCCGCCACCGGGGGCCCACCGCAACGCCGGCGCAGCTCGTTGTGAATCCAGCCGTGCGGCTTGCCAAGCCGATGATGCGCCGCCGACACCAGCGCGTTGAGTTCGTGCCGCAGCTCGCGCAGCTGCCCGTGCGTGGTGGCCGGTACCGGAACCGCGCCGGCGTTGACCGCTTTGGAACGCCGGTCCAACTGCTCTTCCTGTCGGCGACGCAGCAGGTCCCGCATCTGGTCGGCGTCGAGCAGCCCGGGGATACCCAGGTAGTCGGCCTCTTCTTCGCTGCCGGCGGGTGTGGCGGTGCCGAAGGAGGCGCCGTCGAAGATCACCTGGTCCAGTTCGGCGTCGGCCCCCAGCGACTCGAACTTGTTCTCCAATTCCGAGGGCTCGGTGCGCCGCCGCTCGGCCAGCTCGTCGTCGCCGAACGACTCGCGGTGCGGCTTGCCCAGCACATGGTTGCGCTGCTGCTCCATCTCGCTGGCCAGGGCAAGCAGCGACGGCACCGACGGCAAGAAGATGCTGGCCGTCTCACCCGGCCGCCGCGACCGCACGAACCGGCCGATCGCCTGGGCGAAGAACAGCGGGGTAGACGCGCTGGTGGCGTAGACGCCCACCGCCAGCCGGGGCACGTCGACGCCCTCGGAGACCATCCGCACCGCCACCAGCCAACTGGTGGTGGCCGCGGAGAACTGCGCGATCTTGTCTGAGGCGGTGGGGTCATCGGAGAGCACCACGGTGGGTTCTTCGCCGGTGTGGCGCTTCAGCAGCACCGCATAGGCGCGGGCCGCCTTCTGGTCGGTGGCGATGATCATGCCGCCGGCATCGGCCATGCCACCCTCGCGCAGCTGGCACAGCCGCTTGTGCGCGGCGGTGATCACCGCGGGCATCCATTCCCCGGTGGGGTCCAGCGCCGTGCGCCACGCCCGCGCGGTGTGCTCGGCGGTCAGCGGTTCGCCGAGTCGCGCCGCGTGCTCCTCGCCGGCACTGTCCCGCCAGCGTGCCTCGCCCGAGTAGGCCATGAACACCACCGGGCGCACCACGCCGTCGGCCAGCGCGTCGGTGTAGCCGTAGGTGTCGTCGGCGACCGAGCGCAGCCTGCCGGTGCCGTCGGGCTCGTAGGTGACGAAGGGGATGGGGCTGTCGTCGCTGCGGAACGGGGTTCCGGTCAGCGCCAGCCGGCGGGTGGCGTCGTCGAACGCCTCGCGGATGCCGTCGCCCCAGCTTTTGGCGTCGCCGCCGTGGTGGATCTCGTCGAAGATCACCAAGGTCCTCGCGGCCTCGGTGCGCACCCGGTGCCGGCTGGGGTGGCTGGCGACCTGGGCGTAGGTCACGACCACGCCGTGGTACTCCGAGCTGGTCTGCGAATCGGAATTGGAAAACCGTGGGTCCAGTGCGATGCCGTGCGAGGCCGCGGCTGCGGCCCACTGCACTTTGAGGTGTTCGGTGGGCACCACGATGGTGATCCGCTCGACGGTGCGGTCGGCGAGCAGTTCGGCGACGATCCGCAGCGCGAACGTGGTCTTACCGGCACCGGGGGTGGCCACCATCAGAAAATCACGTGGCTTGGCGGTCAGATAGCGCACCAGAGCCCGGCGTTGCCAGCCCCGCAAAGCCCGGGTGCTGGGCGCTGCTTCAGCCCGCACCCGGTCTCCTATCTGATCGAGATGCAGTCTAGGGCAAGCCGATAGGATCGCTGGTGTGTCCACCCCGCGTGAGCCGGAATCCATCCGTGTCGAGCGGCTCCGCGATGCGCAGGCCCAGGCCATCGCTTTGTTCGACGAAATCGAGCGCCGCGGAATGGTTCGTCCCGGAGTCGGTGAGCGCCAGCTCTCCGATGAGATCCGGGATCTGGCGGCCGACCTGTTCGGGGTGACGCGGCACTGGCATCGCCGGGTGGTGCGGGCGGGGGAGAACAGCCTGCTGCCGTTTCACGCCGACCCACCCGACCGCGTCATGGCCGACGACGACATCGCCTACCTCGACCTGGGGCCGATCTTCGAAGAATGGGAGGCCGACTTCGGTCGCACCTTCGTGCTCGGCGACGACCCGGACAAGCTGGCACTGCGCGACGCGTTGCCCGGGGTGTGGAGTGCGGGGCGCGCCTTCTTCGAGAGCCACGCCGATATCACCGGCGCTCAGCTGTTCGAACACGTCGTCGGCCTGGCCCAGGACGCGGGATTCGAGTTCGGCGCTCCCATCGCCGGGCACCTACTGGGGGAGTTTCCGCACAAGAAGATCTCCGGTGACGACGCCAGGTTCTACGTCGCGCCGGGATCCGATGAGCCGATGCGCCGCACCGACCCCACCGGCCGGGTCTGTCACTGGATCCTGGAGGTGCACTTGGTGAACCGCGCCCGCGGGTTCGGCGGTTTCTACGAGCAGCTGCTCGACGTGGCGTGAGGTTGGGTCGGCTGATCAGGCAGACCACCTGGTAGGTCGCGGCCCTGTGCCTGATGGTCCGGCTCCTCAGCGCGTCGCTTCGCTCCGCGCATCGTCACCGGACGAAGCTGATGGTCCGGCTCCTCAGCGCTTCGCTTCGCTCCGCGCATCGTCACCGGACGACCTTGCACTCTCCATGGGCGAGTGCTAAAAATGACGTTGGCACTCGCGACCGGTGAGTGCTAGGTCGGGACGGTGAGGTACGGGGCCGCACCTGCGGAGCACACCCACAGCCGTCCGTCGCGGGCACTGACCCGACCGACAAGACGTGCACCCCCTAACCGGAGGAATCACTTCGCAATGGCTAAGCAAATTGCGTATGACGAAGAGGCCCGTCGCGGCCTCGAGCGGGGTCTGAACGCCCTCGCCGACGCGGTCAAGGTGACGCTGGGCCCCAAGGGCCGCAACGTTGTCCTGGAGAAGAAGTGGGGCGCCCCCACGATCACCAACGATGGTGTGTCCATCGCCAAGGAGATCGAGCTGGAGGATCCCTACGAGAAGATCGGCGCTGAGCTGGTCAAAGAGGTCGCCAAGAAGACTGACGACGTCGCGGGTGACGGCACCACCACCGCCACCGTGCTCGCCCAGGCCCTGGTCAAGGAAGGCCTGCGCAACGTGGCCGCCGGCGCCAACCCGCTGGGTCTGAAGCGCGGCATCGAGAAGGCCGTTGAGAAGGTCACCTCGACCCTGCTGGCTTCGGCCAAGGAGGTCGAGACCAAGGAGCAGATCGCGGCCACCGCCGGTATCTCCGCGGGTGACCAGAGCATCGGTGACCTGATCGCCGAGGCCATGGACAAGGTCGGCAACGAAGGTGTCATCACCGTCGAGGAGTCCAACACCTTCGGCCTGCAGCTGGAGCTCACCGAGGGCATGCGCTTCGACAAGGGCTACATCTCGGGTTACTTCGTGACCGACGCCGAGCGTCAGGAAGCCGTCCTGGAGGACCCCTACATCCTGCTGGTCAGCTCGAAGATCTCGACCGTCAAGGACCTGCTGCCCTTGCTGGAGAAGGTCATCCAGTCCGGCAAGCCGTTGCTGATCATCGCCGAGGACGTCGAGGGCGAGGCCCTGTCGACCCTGGTCGTGAACAAGATCCGCGGCACCTTCAAGTCGGTGGCCGTCAAGGCTCCGGGCTTCGGTGACCGTCGCAAGGCGATGCTGCAGGACATGGCGATCCTCACCGGTGGCCAGGTCATCAGCGAAGAGGTCGGCCTGTCGTTGGAGAGCGCCGACATCTCCCTGCTGGGCACCGCCCGCAAGGTCGTCATCACCAAGGACGAGACCACCATCGTCGAGGGCTCGGGTGACTCCGACGCCATCGCCGGTCGGGTGGCCCAGATCCGGTCCGAGATCGAGAACAGCGACTCCGACTACGACCGCGAGAAGCTGCAGGAGCGCCTGGCCAAGCTGGCCGGCGGCGTTGCGGTGATCAAGGCCGGGGCTGCCACCGAGGTGGAGCTCAAGGAGCGCAAGCACCGCATCGAGGACGCCGTGCGTAACGCCAAGGCCGCCGTGGAGGAGGGCATCGTCGCCGGTGGTGGCGTGGCCCTGCTGCAGGCCGCTCCGTCGCTCGACGAGCTCAAGCTCGAAGGTGACGAGGCCACCGGTGCCAACATCGTGCGTGTCGCGCTGTCGGCTCCGCTGAAGCAGATCGCCTTCAACGCGGGCCTGGAGCCCGGCGTTGTCGCCGAGAAGGTCACCAACTCCCCCTCGGGCACCGGCCTCAACGCCGCCTCTGGCGAGTACGAGGACCTGCTCAAGGCCGGCGTTGCCGACCCGGTGAAGGTGACCCGCTCGGCGCTGCAGAACGCGGCGTCCATCGCGGCACTGTTCCTGACCACCGAGGCCGTTGTCGCCGACAAGCCGGAGAAGGCGGCCGCACCCGCGGGCGACCCGACCGGTGGCATGGGCGGCATGGACTTCTAAGTCTGAGCGCAACGACGAGGCCCGGCCCCTCACGGGGGCCGGGCCTTCGTCGTCAACGAGGATGGGGGCATGGAGATCCTGCTGCTGGGCACCGGCAGCGCCGACGGCTGGCCGAACCCGTTCTGCCGATGCGCGTCATGCAGGTCAGCGGCGACGCGGGTTCGCGGACAGACCGCCGCCCTGGTCGACGACGTATTGCTCCTCGACTGTGGCCCGGAGGCGCCACGTGCCGCGATGCGCTGGCAGCGGTCGCTGTCGCAGGTCCGCCACATCCTTTTCACCCACGGCCACCCCGATCACGTCGGGCCGGCGGCCCTGCTGATGCGGCACTGGACCGGGGCGGTCGAACAGTTGGACGTGGTCGGCCCGCCCAGCGCCCTGGAGCAGTGCCGGGACTGGGTGGGGCCCGACGACCCGGTGCGGTTCGTGACCGTGCAGGCCGGCGAGCGCATCCGGGTCGGCGACTACGACGTGCGGGTGCTGGCCGCCGCCCACGGCGCCGACATCGGCGGCGACGCAGTGCTCTACGACCTGGAATCGCAGGACGCCCGGATCTTCTGGGCCACCGACACCGGTCCGCTGCCCGAGGAGACCTACGCCGCGGTGACCGGGGCAGGCTATGGCGCGGTGTTTCTGGAGGAGACGTTCGGGACCTACACCGAACACGGCACCGAGCACCTCGACTTCCCGGCCTTCGCGGCGACGGTGGGACGGCTGCGTGACTGCGGCGCCGTCACCGACACCACCGATGTTGTCGCGGTACACCTGAGCCACCACAATCCCCCCGAGTCGGAATTGACTGCCGTACTGTCAGATTCAGGCGCCCGACCGGGACGTGACGGCGAGGTGGTGCGAGTGGGTGCAGCAGCCGGTCGCGCCACCCGCACCCTGGTGCTGGGCGGTGCACGCTCAGGCAAGTCAGCGCACGCGGAGGCGCTGCTCGCCGTCGAGCCGGCAGTGACCTACCTGGCCACCGGCGGAGTGCGCGAAGGTGATCCGGAATGGGTCGAGCGGGTGCGGCAGCACCGGTCGCGGCGGCCCCGATCCTGGCGCACCGTGGAGACCGTCGATGTCGCCGAGGAACTGCGGTCGGCCTCGGACGCGGTGCTGCTGGACTGCCTCGGCACCTGGCTCACCGCGCGGATGGACCGGCACCACGTGTGGGACGGCGGCGACGGCATGAACGCCGTCTCGGCCGACATCGACGAGCTGGTTTCGGCCTGGCGTGCCTGCCCGGCGCCGGTGGTTGCGGTGAGCAACGAGGTGGGCAGCGGAGTGGTCCCGCCCACCGCGTCCGGACGGCTCTTCCGTGACCTGCTGGGAGTGCTCAACACACAGATCGCCGCGGCCTCCGACGAGGTGGTGCTGATGGTGGCGGGACGGCCCCTCAGCCTCCCTGCGGACTGACTGTGAGGTCGATGCAGTCGCTGTAACAGGGTGTCTCGCCCGGTGATTCGGGGGTGGCGACCCGGATCAGGACGGCACGTGTGGGGGAGATCGTCACACTGGCCAACTCACCGGCATCAGACACCCGGGCAGTGCCGTCGACGATCACGGTGTAGCCACCCGGAACCGGTGGGGGCCACATCACGGTCACATCCGAAGTGCGGGCCAGGTTCGCCCGACTGCGCCGACCGCCCAGCGCACCGATGTGCACGGTGTCGTCGCGCAGCACTGGCATCACCGGCACCGGGTGCGGTCGGCTCTCGGCATCGACGGTGATCAGGTAGGCGTAGTCGTGGCCCGCCAGCTTCTGCGCGAGTCGATCGAAATCCACGGTGGAGCTCATGGATTCGAGGCTAAGCCGCCAAGCTGTCAATCTGCCTTGAGTTGCACGCAGTCATGGGCAGTGCCCACCGCCCGCTGTGTCCCGGGTTCGAACACCGGGCGGTGCAGCAGGGCCTTGGTCGGCGTCACCAGCACCGGGTCAGCCGGATCCTCGGGAAGCTCGGCGTGGCCGTCGACCAGCAGCGAGTATTCGCCGACCTCGCGAGCGGGCCAGACCAGGCTGACGGCGTTGTGGCTCGACAGGTTCGCTCGGCCGTGTGCTCCCACCGCGCCGATGTTCAGGCGGGCGCCGTCGAAGGTCGGGGTTATCGCGGTGGTGCGGGCCCGGTAGTCATCACCGACGGTGACCAGGAAGGCGAACCGATAACCGCTCAACAACTCAGCCAGGCGTGCGAGGTCGACGTTGGCCATGGTGTCCAGGATAGTGACCGGCGCAGGAGACACGCTCGGACGCCGTGAGCCATGATGGCCCTATGGAATTTCGCTACCTGGGCAACTCCGGCCTGCAGATTTCGGAAATCACCTACGGCAACTGGCTGACGCACGGTTCGCAGGTTGAGAACGATGTCGCGACCGCGTGCGTGCACGCCGCGCTCGATGCGGGAATCACCACCTTCGACACCGCCGATGTCTACGCGAACGGCCGCGCCGAGGAGGTGCTGGGCGCCGCGCTGAAGGGGCGGCGGCGTGAGTCGTTGGAGATCTTCACCAAGGTGTACTGGCCCATCGGACCGGCCCCCTTGGGCCGCAACGACACCGGCCTGTCCCGCAAGCACATGATGGAGGCCATCAACGGGTCGCTGCGCCGGCTGGGGACCGACTACGTCGACCTGTACCAAGCGCACCGTTATGACTCCTTCACCCCGCTGGAGGAGACCATGCAGGCCTTCGCCGATATCGTGCGGGCGGGTAAGGCGCTCTACATCGGTGTCAGTGAATGGACCGCCGAGCAGATTCGCCAGGCCCACGGGCTGGCACGCCAGCTCGGCATATCGCTGATCTCCAGCCAGCCGCAGTATTCGATGCTGTGGCGGGTGATCGAGCCGGAGGTGATCCCCACCTGCCAAGAACTGGGGCTGAGCCAGATCGTCTGGTCGCCGATGGCCCAGGGCGTGCTGTCCGGCAAGTACTTGCCCGGTCAGCCGCCGCCGGCCGGCTCGCGTGCCACCGACGAGAAGGGCGGCGCGAACTTCATCAAGCGGTTCATGACCGACGACGTGTTGACCCGGGTCCAGCAGTTGGCGCCGATAGCCGCGGAGCTGGATCTGACCACCGCGCAATTGGCGATCGCCTGGGTGCTGCAGAACGACAACGTCGCCGCTGCCCTGGTCGGGGCCTCGCGCCCGGAACAGGTCACCGAGAACGTGAAGGCCTCCGGCGTGCGGATCCCCGACGAGCTGCTGGCCCGCATCGATGAGGTGCTGGGTGACACGGTGACCAGTGACGCCGACATGGTGGCTCGCTCCACCCCGGCCAAACGCTTGATCTAAGTGATCACACCCGGCACAGGATCTGGCTGTGCGGGATCATCAACCAGCCGTCGGGGTTCTCGGCCCAGCTCCGCCATGCCTGCGAAATCGCCTGCAATTTGGCCTGATCGGCGGCGCCACTGTCGAGCAGCTGTTGGGCGATGGCCGATTGTAGGATTCGGTCGGCCCACATGCCGCCCCAGTGCGCGCGTTCGGCGGGTGTGCCGTAACACGTCGCACTCGCCGTCGGGAGGACGTCGGTGAAACCGGCGGCGTGCGCCCATGCCAGCAGACGCCGCCCCGCATCGGGTTCGCCGCCGTTGGCCCGCGCGGCGTTGCGATACAGGCGCAGCCAGTCGTCCAGCTCCGCCGACGCCGGATACCAGGTGAACGCCGCGTAGTCGCTGTCGCGTGCGGCCACCACGCCGCCGGGTTTGCATACCCGCCGCATCTCGCTCAGTGCGGTCACCGGGTCGGCGACATGCTGGAGCACCTGATGGGCATGTACCACATCAAAACTGTTGTCGGGGAACTGCAATGCGTGCACATCGGCGACCACAAAGTCGATGTTGTGCTGCCCGCGTTCACGTGCGCAGTCGCGGGCCAGATCAAGTGCTGCGGGGACGGGCTCGATGGCGGTCACGCGGCCCGGCGCGACGAGGGCGGCCAGATCCACCGTGATGGTTCCCGGCCCGCAGCCGACGTCGAGCAAGTGCAAGCCCGGTGTCAGCGAACCCAGCAGATAGGCCGCGGAGTTCTCCGCCGTGCGGGAGCGGTGGGCACGCAACACCGATTCATGGTGGCCGTGGGTGTATTTGGGCGCTGCAGGCTCAGTCACACCGGAAACGGTACGCCGCCGAAGTCGGCAGACGATCAGGCCGGCGCGGGCTGACGGCCGCGCACCAGCCTGCCGGGCCGGGCCGCGGTCGGCTTGCCGTTCTCCGCGATGATCTCGCCGGAGACCATCGTCGCGACGTAACCGTCGGCGGTCTGATCCAACCGGCGTCCACCGGCGGGAAGGTCATAGGTGACCACCGGCTTGTGCAGCCTGAGGTTCTGGTGGTCGATGACGTTGAGATCGGCCTTGTAGCCCACCGCGAGGCGGCCCCGATCGTGGAGCCCGGCAATCCGGGCCGGCGTGGACGTCAATTCCCGCACCGCCGCTTCGACGCTGAGCCGGTCGGACGCACGGTCTCGAGCCCAATGCGTCAACACATAGGTGGGAAAGCTGGAGTCGCAGATCATGCCGTAGTGCGCTCCGCCGTCCCCCAGGCCCAGTACGACGTCGTCGCGGCGCATCAATGTGCTGACGGTGTCCAGCGAGTTGTTCTCGAAATTCGCCAGCGCGTCGAGCAGGATCGCGTGCCCGCCGTCGTCGAGCAGTCGGTCGTATGCCTCCTCGGCCGGGGAGACGCCGCGCGCCCGCGCTCGTGCCGCAATACTTTTCGAGGGGTCGGGTTCGTAGTCGGGGTCGTCGCCGAGCGGGAAGATCCAGTCCCAGGACTGGGCGAGATAGGCCAGCGGATTGGCCGGAACGATCGTCGGGCGGTCGGACAGAATCTGTTGCCGCACCTCCGGTTTCCGCATCTCGGCGACCCGTTCCGCCAACGGCAGACCAGTGATCTTCTGGTAACTCGGGCACAGCACGAAGGGGTGGATGCTCAAGTCCAGTCCAACCATCAGCCCGATGGGGCGGGGGAAGACCTGTGCGCTGATCGCGGCACCTGATCCGTTGGCCTTCTCCACCATGGCCATGGCATCGCGCCACAGCGGTACACCGGAGTTGGCGATCAACAGGCTGAACGTGACGGGTAACCCCACTTCGCTCGCCGCGTCGAAAACCTGTTGCAGCACAGTCTGGTACGTGCCTTCGGGGAGATCCGGGACAAACTGGATCAACCCGCCCCCGCCGTCGGCCAAGCCGCGGCTGATCGCCAGGATCTCCGCGTAGGCGGCGTCGTAGCTGGGAATTCGGGTGCCGGTCCTGGTGCGGTGGGTCATCAGTCGTGAGGACGAGAAGCCCAGAGCGCCGGCCTCGGCGGCTTCTTGGGCCAGCAGGCGCATCTGCGCCAGGTCCTCAGGGGTGGCCGGTTCGCGGTCGACACCGCGTCGGCCCATCACGTAGACGCGCAGCGGCGAATGCGGCAAGAACGTCGCGACATCGATATCGCGGGGACGCTTGTCGACAGCATCCATGAACTGCGGGAAGGTTTCCCAGGTCCATGGCAGCCCATCGGTCATCACCACGCCGGGAATGTCTTCGACCCCGGCCATCAGATCCACCAGCACGTCGTGGTCGTCGATCCGGCACGGTGCGAACCCCACTCCGCAGTTGCCGATCAGTGCGGTCGTCACGCCATGCGCCGAGGACGGATTGAGCCGATCCGACCAGATGGACTGCCCGTCGTAATGGGTGTGCAGGTCCACGAAACCCGGTGTGACCAGCAATCCGGTCGCGTCGATGACGCGGTGTGCCGCACCGTCCTTGCCGGACAGCGCACCGATTTCAGTGATGACGCCGTCGCGCACCGCTACGTCGCCGACGTAGGGTTGCCCGCCCAGTCCGTCGACAATCGTGCCGTTGCGGACCACGACGTCGTGGGTCATTCAGATAATCTACGACCCTGCGGTTCCCCGTGCCAGGATGTTCGTGTGATCGACCACGTGGGCATCAACTGCACTGACTACGCCAGATCCCAGAAGTTCTACGACGCGGTGCTCGGAGTCCTGGGCTACACGCGGCAGCTGGATGTCGGTGTGGCCCTCGGCTACGGGCGCGACGGCAAGCCGACGTTCTGGATCGCCGACGCCGCCGCGGGCGATGCCTCGGGCCCCAATCGCGAGGTCCACATCGCGTTCAGCGCCGCAGACCCCGAGCAGGTGCGGGCGTTCTACGACACCGCCGTGCAACAAGGCGCCGAGTCGCTGCACGCGCCGCGACTGTGGCCCGAGTACCACCCCGGCTACTTCGGCGCCTTCGTCCGCGATCCGGACGGCAACAACGTCGAGGCGGTCTGCCACCAGGCGTAGCGTCGGGCGGTATGACGGAGAACGACCCGACCGCCGCTCTGCGGGCCCTGCTCCGCGACGCTTTCACCCGGCTGATCGAGCACGCCGACGAACTCACCGACGGGCTCACCGACGAGGTGGCCGATTATCGGCCGACGGCGCAGGCCAACAGCATCGCGTGGCTGCTCTGGCACAGCACCCGGGTGCAGGACATTCAGGTCGCCCAGGTCGCCGGTGTCGAGCAGGCGTGGACCCGCGACGGCTGGGTGGAGCGGTTCGGCCTGGACCTGCCGCGTGATGACAGTGGGTATGGCCACAGCCCCGCCGATGTCGCCAAGGTTCGGGCTCCTGCAGCCCTGCTGGCGGGCTACTACCGCGACGTGCACCGGTTGACCCTGGACTACCTGGAGCGCGTCACGGCCGAGGAGTTGGCCCGGGTGGTCGACACCCATTGGGATCCGCCGGTGACGGCGGGGGTCCGACTGGTCAGCGTCATCGATGACTGTGCTCAGCATCTGGGGCAGGCCGCGTACCTGCGTGGCTTACAAGCACAGGCACCCGCGACTTGACACCTGTCTAGGCCCGGTGCGATCCGGATCACAGCCGGGACTAGCATGGCGCCATGACCGCCACCAATTCAGTTGCCGGCTTCACCGGCACCGGAACCGTGTTCAACCCCGCTACCGGGGAGATCGCCGGCGAAGTGCAGTGGACCGACCCCTCCGACGTCGAAAAGATCGCGGCCGGACTGCGCACCGCTCAGCGGGAATGGGAGCAGCGCGGCGCCAAGGGGCGGGCCAAAGCCCTGGCCCGCTTCGCGGTGTGGCTCGGTGACAACCGGGACGAGATCGAGAAGTTGCTGATCGCCGAGACCGGCAAGTCCAGCACCGACGCCGCGCAAGAGGTGCCGTTGCTGATCATGATCCTGTCGTACGTGATCAAGGTGATGGAGAAGGCGGTGGCACCGGAGGTCCGGCCGGCACCGTCGGCGGTGCTGAGCATCAAGAAGATCGCCATCCATTTCCGGCCCCGACCGGTCGTCGGTGTGATCGCGCCGTGGAACTACCCGGTGGCCAACGCACTGATGGATGCCATCGGCGCTTTGGCGGCCGGCTCCGCGGTGTTGCTCAAGCCGTCTGAGCAGACCCCGCTCACCGCGGAACTTCTTCGTCAGGGCTGGCTGGCCTCCGGCGCCCCGGACGTGTTCGCAGTGGTACAGGGTGCGCGAGAGGTCGCCGAAGCGGTGATCGACAACTCCGACTACGTGCAGTTCACCGGGTCGACCGCCACCGGGCGCAAAGTCGCCGAGCGGGCTGCCAGCCGACTGGTGCCGTACAGCCTCGAGCTCGGCGGCAAGGATCCGATGATCGTGTGCGAGGACGCCGACATCGACATGGCTGCGCACGCCGCGGTGTGGGGTGCCATGTTCAACGCCGGGCAGACCTGCGTGTCGGTCGAGCGGGTGTACGTGCTGGAGTCCGTCTACGACAAGTTCGTCGCCGCCGTCGTCCGCGACGTCGAGGCATTGCAGATGGGCGCCGGTGAGGGCAAGCACTTCGGGGCTCTGATCAGTGAGCAGCAACTGGCCGTCACCGAGCGGCACGTGAAGGAAGCCTTGGCTGCCGGGGCGCGTGCCCTGACCGGCGGTGAGCGTGCCAGCGGTCCGGGCAGCTTCTACCAGCCGACGGTGCTGGTCGATGTCGATCACTCGATGGCCTGCATGACCGAGGAGACCTTCGGACCCACCCTGCCGATCATGAAGGTCGCCAGTGTGGATGAGGCGATCCGATTCGCCAACGACAGCGCCTACGGGCTGAGCGCCTCTGTTTTCTCGCGCGACGTCGCGCGGGCCAAAGACATTGCGCTGCAGTTGGACTGCGGAGCGGTGAACGTCAATGACGTGATCTCCAACCTGATGTGCACGACGGCGCCCATGGGTGGCTGGAAGACCTCGGGTATCGGTGCGCGTTTCGGTGGTGTGGACGGTATCCGCAAGTTCTGTCGGCAGGAGACCGTCGTCGCGCCCCGCACCAACCTCGGTGCGGGCGGAAACTTCTACCACAACTCGCTGAAGACACTGGCTCGAAGCAACCAGGTGCTCACCAAGCTGGCGCTGGCGCGGCCGCGCCGCATCGCGAAATAGTGCGGGTCTTCACCGCGACGCTGTTCTGGTTGCTGGCCACCGCAAGTCTTGCGGTGGCGCTGCCGACGGCATGGGCGCAGTACAACCTCATCGACGCCGACGGCTACGCGCGGTTGGCCGCCCGGGCCGCGGCTCAACCGGCCCTACAGGACGCGGTGGCGGCTGAACTCAGCGCTCAGACGGTGCAACTGATCAGGGCCAGCGGCTTTGGCATCGACCCCTCGGAGGTGCGGCGGGCTGCCCGCGCATTCACCAGGGGGCCGTCGTTTCCGCCAGAGTTCGTCAAGGTCAATCGGGACGGGCACGCATGGCTGCTCAACGTCGGCGATCCGGGCCCCTGGGAGATCGACGTGATGCCGATGCTGCGTGACGACGCGTTCGCGCAGCTGTTGTCCGACTACCCCGTAATGCTGCCGGCCTCGCTGACGGTGCCACTGACCTCGACGTCCACTGAGGTGATGCGTCCAGGTGGGTTGCACCGGCTCTCGGTCTGGGGGCCGTTGCTCACCGTCGTACTGGGCGCCATGGCCGCACTGTGCGCGATCCTGACGCTGGTCGCGGCGCGGCGCCGCGGCCGGGCCCTGGCGAGCCTGGGTGTTTCGGCGCTGGTGGTGGGCGCGGTCGGGTGGGCAGGAGCCGAAGTTGCCCGGCGTCTACTCGATCAGTTGCTCAGACAGGCGACCGGCGACATCCGCCGGATCACCAATGCCCTGGCCGATGTGGCCGAGGGGAACCTGCACCTGTGGCTCAATGTGACCCTGGCGACGGGGGCGGTGTTGGTGCTGGTCGGGGTGGGGATCGCAGTGATGGGCGGCCTGCGTAAATCCTGACTGTCGCCCGAACGGTCGATACCGAATGGGCGTTGACTTTTGGGATGATCTCGGCGAGGAATTTCTTTCCCCCGAGAGGCGGCTTCGTTGGATGAGTGATCACAACGAGCCCTCGGCTGAACCGAACCCGGAGGACCCCGTCTCACTGCCGCCGCTTCGTGAGACCCGGTTCGACTTCCAGCCTTACCATGTGCTGCGTGTTCTGGCCGCAGCGTGGGCGGTGGCGGGGCTGATCGCCTGGCCGGGTATCGGTTGTTGGGTCGCCGCCGTGGTGTCGGCGGGGGCGGACTGGTACACCCACAGGAACCGCATCGGTTGGCCCACTGATGTGGAGGATTACCTGGTAGAACGCGGTTGGGCGACGCGTCGCCCCCCGAGCCGGCCTGCGGACGAGCGGCCGCCGATCCCGTTTCGGCCCATGACGGTCTCCGAGCTCTACGGGGGGGCTTGCAAAATCCTGCTGCGGAATTGGCCGACCCTGGTCGGTGTCCCGGCCGTCTTCATGCTCGGTTTCGTGGCGGTTCTGGGCCTGCTCACCTACAACCTGGATTTGCCGACTCCGGCACAGGTGGGGCTGTTGATCTTCAGTGGCGGCGAGAACCTGTTCGCTGCGTTGACCGTCGCCCTGGCCGTACTGGCGGTGTTCTACGCGTTATTGCCGGCCGATGCGGTGCTGGTCCTGTTGGGGGTGGAAGCCGCCGACAAAGTGATCGCCGGCAAGCAAGTTCGAATCGACGAGATGTTATCTCGCGTCACCCAACGGGTGTGGTCAGTGAGTCGGCTGGGATACGCGTACTACTCGATAGTGGCGGCGATGGTGGTGTTCCATGTGATCGCGCGCCACAGCGGCTTCTATCCCGCGCTGATCCCCCTCATCGTGGTGTGCAGCATCGCCGCCTTCGTCTTCGGAATGCTGCTCACCTTGTCGCCCATCGTGTCGGTACTCGAAAATCGTGGAGTCGCCGACTCCTTCATCCGATCGATACAGCTCTGCAGTCCTGCGGCGGGAAGGATCATCGGCATCCACACGCTGTGGCTCGTCGGTATGGGGCTGGTGGCGCTGGTTTCTGCAGCTTTGACCTGGGTGACCGTCATCATCACCTATCCGGTCCTGATCGGCCTGATCAGCTGCGTGCACATGATGATCTACACCGACCTGCGGATTCGCCAAGAGAACTACGGACCGGAACTGCTCGACGAGTGGATGCGCAACATGGGTCGCGAGGGGATGGCCAGCGGTTAGTGCTCGGCGCCACCCAACATTCGCCACAGGAACGAAAAGCTCAGCGCTGACTTGAACGCCGCCTGGGCGTTGTCGGCCGCCCCGCCGTGTCCGCCCTCGATGTTCTCGTAGTACCAGACGCGGTGCCCGGCGTCCTGCAGTGCCGCGGTCATCTTGCGGGCGTGCCCCGGATGCACCCGGTCGTCTCGGGTGGAGGTGGTGATCAGCACCGGCGGGTAGTCGGCATCGGCGGAAATGTTCTGGTACGGCGAGTACTTGCTGATGAACTCCCATTCAGCGGGGTCGTCGGGGTCGCCGTATTCGGCCACCCAGGACGCACCGGCGAGCAGCAGGTGGTATCGGCGCATATCCAGCAGGGGCACCTGGCACACCAGCGCGCCGAACAGGTGCGGGTAGGCGGTGAGCATGATGCCCATCAACAGCCCGCCATTGCTTCCGCCCACGGCGCCGAGCTGTTCGACTCGGGTGATACCGCGGTCCACCAGATCTGTTGCCACCGCGGCGAAGTCCTCGGCCACCAAGTGCCGGCCGGCGCGCATCGCCTGGGTGTGCCAGCCGGGGCCGTACTCGCCGCCGCCCCGGATGTTGGCCAGTACGTAGGTTCCTCCGCGCTCCAGCCACAGTCGGCCCAGCACGCCGTCGTAACCCGGGGTGCGCGCCACCTCGAATCCGCCGTAGCCGCCCAGCAGGGTTGGGCCGGTGGCGTTTGCCGGACGCACCACGAAGTACGGGATGGCGGTGCCGTCTTTCGAGGTGGCGAAGTGCTGGCTGACCTGCAGCCCGTCGGCATCGAAAAATGCCGGAGCAGATTTGATCTCGGTCAGGTTCCCGTCGACGACGCCATGCAACAGCCGCGATGGTCGGTCGAATCCGCTTGAGTCCAAAAAGATCTCGCCGTCGGTGGCGTCGGAGTCGTCGACGGCTGCGATCACGGTGTTGGTGTTGGCCGGCACCTCGGCAATGGGTCGGCGTTGCCAGTCTGCGTTCGAGGGCGTGACCACTTCCACGCGACTGGCCACATCGTGCAGGGTGACCAGGATCAGCCGGTCGCGGGTCCACGCGTAGTGGTGCAACGCGGTGTGGTCATCCGGTTCGAAGACGACGCTGCACTGCGCTGTGCCGGCGAGGAATTCGTCGTAGTCGGCGGCCAACAGTGAGCCGGCCCGATAGGACGCGGTACCGGTGTCCCAGTCGCTGCGCAGATCGATCAGGATCCACTGGCGGTGCACCGACACCGAGGCGTCGGTCGGCGCGTCAATGCGGATCAGCTCGCCGTCGCGCAGTTCGTAGACCTCGTCGTTGAAGAAGTCGATCGCCCGTGACACCAGGGTCCGTTCGAATCCCGGGGTGCGGTCCCGTCCTGCGGCGACCACCACATCGGTGGCCGACCCGGTGAACACCGTCTCCGCCTGCGCCAGGTCCTGGCCGCGACGCCAGCGCTTCACCATGCGGGGGTATCCCGATTCGGTCAGCGAATCGGCGCCGAAATCGGTGCCCACCAAGACGGTGTCGTCGTCCTCCCAGCCGATCCGGGTCTTGGCCTCTGGAAGGTTGAAGCCCTCCGGGCCTACGAATTCCCGTGTGGTCATGTCGAATTCACGCACCACCACGGCGTCCGATCCGCCACGCGACAGCGATATCAGGGCCCGGGTGTGGTGGGGTTCGATCACGTTGGCCCCGCCCCAGACCCAATTCTCGTCGTCGGCGCGGGCCAGCTCGTCGAGATCGATGACGACATCCCACTCCGGGCTGTCGGTGCGGTAACTGTCCAAAGTGGTGCGCCGCCACAGTCCTCGCGGGTTAGCGGCATCACGCCAGAAGTTGTAGAGGTACTCGCCACGACGCCGCACGTAGGGGATACGGGCGTCGGTGTCGAGCACCTCGCGCGCGGTGGCGCGCATCGCTTCGAAGTCGTCGCCGGCGAACTCCTCGACGGTCGGCTCGTTGTGGGCGCGCACCCAGTCCAGTGACCGCTCGCCGGTTACGTCCTCCAGCCACAGGTACGGGTCGTCAAAGTCCTTAGCAGGCTGGGTAGACATGGAAGTCATTGTGACCTCGACGGTAATGTGAGGTGAGTAACACCCACGGCTAAGGAGCAACATCGATGACCGTTTTCGCACGTCCGGGTTCCGCAGGCGCGCTGATGAGCTACGAGTCCCGGTACGGGAACTTCATCGGGGGGCAGTGGGTGGCACCGGTCGGCGGTGAGTACTTCGAGAACACCACTCCGGTCACCGGTCAGCCGTTCTGTGAGATCCCGCGGTCCACGGCCGCCGACATCGAGCTGGCGCTCGACGCCGCCCACGCCGCAGCCCCGGCCTGGGGCAAGGCCTCCCCGGCGCAGCGGGCGGATGTCCTCACCAAGATCGCCGACCGGATCGACCAACACCGCGAACAGCTGGCGGTCGCCGAGGTGTGGGACAACGGCAAGCCGGTTCGGGAGACGCTGGCCGCCGACATCCCGCTGGCCGCGGATCACTTCCGGTACTTCGCCGCGGCGATCCGCACCCAGGAGGGTGCGCTGAGCCAGCTCGACGACGACACGGTCGCCTACCACTTTCACGAGCCGCTGGGCGTGGTCGGTCAGATCATCCCGTGGAACTTCCCGCTGTTGATGGCCGCCTGGAAGCTCGCTCCTGCGCTGGCCGCCGGCAACGCGGTGGTGCTCAAGCCGGCCGAGCAGACCCCGGCCTCGATCCTGTTCCTGATGAGCCTGATCGGCGACCTGCTGCCGGCGGGAGTGGTCAACGTGGTCAACGGCTTCGGCGTTGAGGCGGGCAAGCCGCTGGCGTCCAGCAACCGGATCGCCAAGATCGGCTTCACCGGCGAGACCACCACCGGGCGGCTGATCATGCAGTACGCCAGCCAGAACATCATTCCGGTCACCCTGGAGCTGGGCGGCAAGAGTCCCAACATCTTCTTCTCCGATGTGCTGGCAGCCAACGACGACTTCCAGGACAAGGCGCTGGAAGGGTTCGCCGGGTTCGCCCTCAACCAGGGCGAGGTGTGCACCTGCCCGTCACGGTCTTTGGTCCAGGCCCCCATCTACGACGAGTTCCTGGAGCTGGCCGCGATCCGCACCAAGGCGATCCGCCAGGGCGATCCGCTCGACATCACCACGATGATCGGCGCGCAGGCCTCCAACGACCAGCTCGAGAAGATCCTGTCCTACATCGCGATCGGCAAAGAGGAGGGCGCCACCACCGTCACCGGCGGGGAACGCGCCGAGTTGGGCGGCGACCTGTCCGGCGGCTACTACGTGCAGCCGACGATCTTTGCCGGCCACAACAAGATGCGGATCTTCCAGGAGGAGATCTTCGGTCCGGTGGTGTCGGTGACGTCGTTCACCGACTACGACGACGCGATCGCCATCGCCAACGACACCATCTACGGACTGGCTGCCGGGGTGTGGAGTCGCGACGGCAACACCGCCTACCGGGCCGGCCGCGACATCCAGGCCGGGCGGGTGTGGGTCAACTGCTACCACGCCTACCCCGCACATGCGGCGTTCGGAGGCTACAAGCAGTCCGGAATCGGCCGGGAGACCCACCGAATGGTCCTGGACCACTACCAGCAGACCAAGAACCTGCTGGTGTCCTACTCCCAGTCGGCGCAGGGTCTGTTCTGATGGGCCGGTTCTGATGAGCGCACCGGACCGGGTGCTGATCACCGATGCCGCCGCCGAACTGGTGGCGCGTCTGGTGGCGCGCCACGGTCCGGTGATGTTTCACCAGTCCGGCGGCTGCTGCGACGGGTCGGCACCGATGTGCTACCCCGACGGCGACTTCATCATCGGTGACCACGACGTGCTCCTGGGTGTACTGGATGCTGCCGGCAGCGAGGTGCCGGTGTGGATCTCCGGTCCGCAGTTCGCCGCGTGGAAGCACACCCAACTGATCATCGATGTGGTCCCGGGCCGCGGGGCAGGGTTCAGCCTGGAGGCACCCGAGGGCATGCGCTTCCTGACGCGTGGCCGGGCCTTCACCGACGACGAGAACGCGCTGCTGGAATCAGTCCCCGTGATCACCGGGTCGTTACCGCGCTGACCCGCGCGATCGCCGTAAAATCTGGTGGTGTGATTCCGCTGCCACGCCCATGGCTGTTGAGCAGCGCCATGCTGGTCGGGGTAGCGGTCGGTGTCTTGGCCGGGATCGGCCTGAGCCTGGTCATCACCGCGCCGCTGCGCCCGGACGTCGCGATCACGCTGGTGCTCGGCGGGCCCAGCATCGCGGGCCTGGTGCTGGTGTTCGTCTCCTCGCGTCGGTGGGTAACCGCCCTGGGTGCGTTTCTGCTCGCGATGGCGGTCGGGTGGTTCGGCACATTGGCCGCGATTCAGGTGGTGTCGGGTGTCTGAGACCACTGACACCGGCGCGCTGCCCATCACCGAGCCGCACATGGCGCCGATCTTCGACACCGGTCCGCACCCCACGCCGCTGCCCGGGCCGACCGAGGCACTGGACGAGCCGCACACCGGTGTCGAGCCGCTTCCAGAGTCTGAACCGCAGGGACCGATGCGGGTGTCCGCGACGGTACCGGCCAAACCGCCCAAACCGGTGGTCCTGACCGGCCAATACCAATTCCTGAAGTGGTGGCAGCTGGCCCTGGCGCTGCTGGTGGTGTGGATTCCGGCAGCAGGGATCGGCCTGGGCCTGTTTGCCTGGTGGTACACCCTGGCCGACAAGACACCCGCCGTCTTCGTGGCGCTGGCCTACACCGTGGTGTGTGTGGTCGCGGGGCTGATCGTGGCGATGGTGGGGGAGAGGCCGGTGCTGTCGGCAGTGGCAATCGCGTTGATGTCGGCGGTGTTCGCCGCCGCGGTCGCCGCGGCGCCGCTTTATGGGCACTACTACTGCCAGCATGTGAGTCGTTGTGTCGCCGGAATCATCCCGTACTGAGCCACCACGGCGCCGCCCCGTTAGGGTGAAACCGTGAGCCACTTTGACGTCGTCGTTCTCGGAGCCGGTCCCGGCGGGTATGTGGCGGCCATCCGCGCCGCCCAGCTGGGCCTGAACACCGCCATCATCGAGCCGAAGTACTGGGGCGGGGTCTGCCTCAACGTCGGCTGCATTCCCTCGAAGGCGCTGCTGCGCAACGCCGAGCTGGCCCACATCTTCACCCGCGAGGCCGCGGCCTTCGGGATCAGTGGCACGGCGACCTTCGACTACGGTGCCGCGTTCGACCGCAGCCGCAAGGTGGCCGAGGGCCGGGTGGCCGGTGTGCACTTCCTGATGAAGAAGAACAAGATCACCGAGATCCACGGCTACGGCACCTTCACCGACCCGAACACGCTGTCGGTGGCGCTCAATGACGGTGGCACCGAGACGGTTACGTTCACCAACGCGATCATCGCCACCGGGGCGAGCACCCGGCTGGTGCCGGGCACCTCGCTGTCGGACAACGTCGTCACCTACGAGCAACTGATCCTGAGCCGGGAGCTGCCGAGCTCGATCATCATCGCCGGCGCCGGCGCGATCGGCATGGAGTTCTCCTACGTGCTGGCCAACTACGGCGTGGACGTCACCGTGGTGGAGTTCTTGCCCCGGGCGCTGCCCAACGAGGACGCCGACGTGTCCAAGGAGATCGAGAAGCAGTTCAAGAAGCTGGGCGTCAAGATCCGCACCGGCACCAAGGTGGAAAGCATCACCGACGACGGATCCACGGTGTCGGTCGTGGTGAGCAAGGACGGTCAGACCGAAACGCTGCAGGCCGACAAAGTGTTGCAGGCCATCGGGTTCGCCCCCAACGTCGACGGCTACGGGCTGGAGGCGGCCGGTGTCGCACTGACCGAACGCCGCGCCATCGGTGTCAGCGAGTACCTGCAGACCTCGGTGCCGCACATCTATGCCATCGGCGACGTCACCGGACTGCTGCAGTTGGCGCACGTCGCCGAGGCGCAGGGTGTGGTGGCCGCCGAGACCATCGGCGGGGCAGAAACCATGTCGCTGGGCGATTACCGGATGATGCCGCGGGCCACCTTCTGCCAGCCGCAGGTGGCCAGCTTCGGGCTCACCGAGGAGCAGGCCAAGGCCGAGGGTTACGACGTCAAGGTGGTCAAGTTCCCGTTCACCGCCAACGGCAAGGCGCACGGTGTCGGCGACCCGAGCGGGTTCGTGAAGTTGATCGCCGACGCCCGCTACGGCGAGCTGATCGGCGGGCACCTGGTCGGACACGACGTGTCGGAATTGCTGCCGGAGCTCACCTTGGCGCAGAAGTGGGATCTGACGGCCAACGAGCTGGCCCGTAACGTGCACACCCACCCGACCATGTCCGAGGCGCTGCAGGAGTGCTTCCACGGGCTGACCGGCCACATGATCAACTTCTGACGGCGGGTTTCGCGGCTAGGACGCCAGCGCGAACACCACCAACCCGGTGGCCATGCCGGCCACGTTCGCGAACGCGTTGACCGTGTCGTTGCCCACCCAGCGCCAGCCCGCGGAAGGCTGCGTCGGCGTGCCGCAGTGCGCGCTGTCCTCCACGGTGGCGTCGCATGTCGGGCAGCGGAACCGGGCTTGCACGGTGGCGCCGATAGTGGTGTCGACCAGGGAGCCGACGACGCCGGCCACCAGACCCACCGGCAGCATCACCAGCCCGGCGAACAACGCACCGAACGCGCCGACGGCCAGCGCTCCCAACACCGTCGCGGCCGTCCCCAGCGGCGATACCGCCCCCGAAGTGCCCTTGGGCACCCGTGTCCAGGAGCGCAGCGACAGCGGCTCTCGGGAGGAGAAACGGCCGATCTCCGAGGCCCAGGAGTCGGCGATGCCGGCTGCGATCCCGCCGATCGACATCGCGTACCACAACGGGTCGCGGGTGAACGCATAACCGATCACCGGAATCAGCACCGGAAGGCCGGCGTTCACCGCGACCTGGCTCATGGTGCGCATGCCCCCGGTCCGGACGGGCCGGCGGTATGCGGTGAGCAGGCTGGTCAGTGAGAAGAACAGCGCGGCGGGGATGATCCACGCCCACCCACCGAGGCCGACAGCGACCCCAGCTATCAGGCCACCGCTGAGCGCGCCGGGCAGGTCCAGCCACCGCATCCGCAGCATGAACGGCACGATGGCGCAGCCGAAGACCAGTGCGGCCAGCCACCGCAGCGCGTCGTCGGTCGACAGCTCGCGTGCCACATGCAGCAGCAGCGCCACCCACGGGGTGATCAGCAGGTTGTCTGCCGCGGGCAGGACGAGAAGTTCCACGGCCGCTGTGGTCATCGCGACGAACAGCGAAACCGACACCGCCATAAACATGTTCAGTTCAAGGCCGAATCGGCAGAACGCCCACGACACCGCGAATGCGATGACAACGAAGGCCACGGACCCTTCCAGGGAGCGCACACCGCCACCGGCTTCGACCCGGTGCCTGCCGTAGCGGTCCCCGATCAGCGCCGCGCCGGCGTCGGCCAGCCCCAGCACCACCACACCCGCTGCGATGGCGACCCGGTCCGGCCAGAATGCCAGCACCGCGAGCAACGCCCCGGCGGCGAAGCCCACCAGCCCGTAGTCGCGGGACCGGGTGCCCTCGAAGACTCCGGGCACCGGCATCAGGCCGCGCTCCACGATGATCGTCAAGCCCACCGTCGCGGCGGCCAGCACGCCGGCCACCGTCGCCTCATGCGACAACTGGAAGGCCGCCAGGCCGGCGAACAGACCGCACAGCGCGTGCGGGATCTTGCGGGTGACCAGGGGACTGGCCCCGTGTCGTGCCAGGGCACGCCCGACCACGATCAGGACGGCCGCGATCAACACCACCCCGCCCCCGGCGACGACCAAGTCGTGGCTCACGGTAGCGGTCACGCGGCACTACTCATCGAAGTCCAGCGGCACCCGCAGTGCGCTCAAGGTGGCGGCCAGCGCGTCATATTGGCTGGCCAGCATCACGAATTCGATCAGCCGCGGGCGATCCAGGTGTTCGGCCAGCTGCGCCCAGGTGGCATCGGAGAGCGTGCGCGTCTGCAGCAGTTCGTCGACACCGGTCAGCAAGGCGCGCTGACGGTCGGTGAGTCCCGCTGCGCCGGGGCCTTCGAAGATCAGTGCCTGGGTGGCGTCGTCGATACCGACCGCCCGGGCCATCCGGCGGTGGTGCTGCATTTCGTACTGACTGTCGCGCAGGTGCGCCACCCGCAGAATCACCAGTTCGGTGTCGCGGGTGGAGAGCTTCCCGCCCCGCATGAGCACCCCGCCGAACGGCAGCCAGGACCACATCAATCGCCGGTGCTGGCCGAGTGTGGTGAACAGGTGCGCCCGCGGTACGCGCTGGCGTAGGGCGACGACCTTGCAGACCAGCCAGTTCGTGATGCCGAGGTCACGCAGGCCGGGGGAATCGGGGATACGAAGAGTCACCGCTGTTGCTTTACCAGATACGGCGAGACGGTGCTGCGATGTTCGTTGAGATCCAGGTCACGGCCCAGCGCGGGGAAGGCCCGCTGCGGACAGTTGTCGTGGTCGCAGACTCGGCAGCCCACCCCGATCGGTGTGGCGGGCACGTCGTGGCCGGCCGCCAGATCCAGCCCTTCGGAATAGACCAACCGGTGGGCGTGGCGTAGTTCGCAACCGAGCCCGATCGCGAAGGTCTTGCCCGGCTGCCCCCAGCGGGAGGCGCGGCGTTCGACGGTGCGTGCCACCCACATGTACTTGCGGCCGTCGGGCATCTCGGCGATCTGCACAAGAATCTTTCCCGGGTTGCCGAATGTCTCGTAGACGTTCCACAACGGACAGGTACCGCCACTGGACGAGAAATGAAAGCCGGTGGCCGACTGCCTTTTCGACATGTTCCCGGCGCGGTCCACCCGGACGAAGGAGAACGGCACGCCCCGCATGGACGGCCGCTGCAGGGTGGACAGCCGGTGGGCGATGGTCTCGTAGCTGACCCGGTAGAACGCCGACAGGCGTTCGATGTCGTAGCGGAACCTCTCCGCGCTGTCGTGAAACTGCCCGTAGGGCAACACGATCGCCGCCGCGAAGTAGTTGGCCAAGCCGAGCCGTGCCAGGGTGCGGGAGTCCTTCGAGGTGAACTTGCCCTCCTCGACCATGGCGGAGATCTGATCGTCGTATTCCAGATACGCCAGTTCGGCCGCCATCTTGAACACGCGCTGGCCCCAGGACAAGTGGTTGGAGATGTCCAGTGTCCGGGTTTCCGCGTCGTAGCGGTGCAGCACTGTTTCGCCCAGATCGATGCGACGGTTGATGTGCACCCCGTGCACCTCGGTCAGGCGATTGGCCAGCTCGACGGCCAATTCGCCCTGATGCCTGCGCATTCGGGTGGCCAGTTCTTCGGCGGCGGTGTCGAGTTCGTGCAGATAGTTCTGACGCTGATAGAAGTAGTCGCGGACCTCCTCGTGCGGCATCGTGATCGCGCCGGTGCCGCTGCCGTCGGAGAAGCGTTCCTCGGTGGCCGCGGCGAGTTGTGCTGTGGTGATCCGGTAGCGGCGGTGCAGGTTGACCATCGCCCGGGCCAATTTGGGGTGGGCGCTGACCAATTCGGCCACTTCGGCCAGATCCACATCGATGTCGAGGTCGCGGTCCATGGCGACTTCGCGTAACTCGGCGACCAGCCGGGTGTCGTCCTGGGAGGCGAAGAAGCTGGCATCCACGCCGAAGACCTCGGCGATCCGGAGAAGCACCGCGACGGTCAGCGGACGAACGTCGTGCTCGATCTGGTTGAGGTAGCTCGGTGAGATTTCCAGCATCTGGGCCAATGCAGCCTGGCTGAACCCGCGTTCGCTGCGCAGCTGGCGCACCCGGGCGCCGACGTAGGTCTTGGCCACCTCATCGAGCCTACCGCTGCGAAGGCGGCATTCGCATTGTTGGCATGGCATGATCCGCGGGGGGAAAGACCATTGGGGAGCACCGATGCAGCAGACACAACAGCCGTCCGGCCTCGCCAAGGATTTGATGCCGGTGCCGGATCCGCATCCCGACGTGTTCGACCGGCAGTGGCCACTGCGGGTCGCCGACATCGACAGGTCAGGCCGCCTGCGGATGGACGCGGCGGCCCGCCACATCCAGGACATCGGCCAGGATCAGTTGCGGGAGGGCGGATATCAGGAGACGCACCCGCTGTGGATCGTCCGCCGCACCATGATGGACCTGATCCGTCCGATCGAATTCCAGGACATGCTGCGGATGCGGCGGTGGTGTTCGGGCACCTCCAACCGCTGGTGTGAGATGCGGGTCCGCATCGATGGCCGCAAGGGCGGGCTGATCGAATCCGAGGCCTTCTGGATCAACATAAACCGCGAGACGCAGGGGCCGGCGCGGATCTCCGAGGACTTTCTCGCCGGGCTCAAGCGCACCACCACTGTCGACCGGCTGCGCTGGAAGGCCTACCTCAAGGCCGGTGACCGGCAGGACGCGGCCGAGATCCACGAGTACCCGATTCGGTTCACCGACATCGACCTGTTCGACCACGTGAACAACTCGGTGTACTGGAGCGTGGTCGAGGACTACCTGTCGAGTTACCCGGAGCTGCTCAAGGCGCCGTTGCGGGTCACCCTGGAACATGACGCGCCCGTCGCGCTGGGCGACAAACTAGAGATCGTCTCCCACGTTCACCCGCCCGGGTCGACCGACTTATTCGGGCCCGAACTGGTCGATCGCACTGTTAGAACGCTCACATACCTGGTCGGCGATGAGGTCAAAGCGGTCGCCGCGGTAACCCCGTTGTAACACGTTCTAGTCAGTACGAGCGTACTGCTAAAACGTGCGCTGACCTGTGCGGATATGTTACCGGCCGGTAGCTTGTCGGCTGATTTCAACGAAGAATTTTCCCATTCGTTCTTCGCAAACTTTGCAAATTGTTGGCGTTGTGTGGCTGAAATTGGCAACAGAAACGGCTGGACCTGGGGAGATGTCCTGTGCCAAGGTCGCATTAACACACCAGTGAATCGATCGGGGTGTTAGCAAAGCCGGGAAGCGCGTTCGCAGGGCTAGACCGGCGTTGGCCTCCGACCGATCGAGAACGCAAAGGAGCGAACCCAATGTCGACCGTTGGCACGCCGAAGAGCCCCGAGCAGATCCAGCACGACTGGGACAACAACCCGCGCTGGAAGGGTGTCACCCGTACCTACACCGCTCAGGATGTCGTCGCCCTGCAGGGCCACGTCGTCGAGGAGCACACGCTGGCCCGTCGCGGCGCCGAGGTGCTGTGGGAGCAGCTGCACGACCTGGACTACATCAACGCCCTGGGCGCGCTGACCGGCAACATGGCGGTCCAGCAGGTCCGGGCCGGCCTCAAGGCCATCTACCTGTCCGGGTGGCAGGTCGCCGGCGACGCCAACCTGTCCGGCCACACCTACCCCGACCAGAGCCTCTACCCGGCCAACTCGGTGCCGCAGGTGGTTCGCCGCATCAACAACGCGCTGCTGCGCGCCGACGAGATCGCCAAGGTTGAGGGCGACACATCCGTGGAGAACTGGCTGGCGCCGATCGTCGCTGACGGCGAGGCCGGCTTCGGTGGCGCGCTCAACGTCTACGAGCTGCAGAAGGCGATGATCGCCGCCGGTGTGGCGGGTTCGCACTGGGAGGACCAGCTGGCCTCGGAGAAGAAGTGTGGCCACCTGGGCGGCAAGGTGCTGATCCCCACCCAGCAGCACATCCGCACCCTGACCTCGGCCCGTCTGGCCGCCGACGTGGCTGACGTGCCCACCGTGGTGATCGCCCGGACCGACGCCGAGGCCGCCACCCTGATCACCTCCGACGTCGACGAGCGCGACCGGCCGTTCATCACCGGGGAGCGGACGGCAGAGGGCTTCTACTACACCAAGAACGGTCTGGAGCCGTGCATCGCACGGGCCAAGGCCTACGCGCCTTACGCCGACCTGATCTGGATGGAGACCGGTACTCCGGACCTGGAGCTGGCGCGCAAGTTCGCCGAGGGTGTCAAGGCGGAGTTCCCGGACCAGATGCTGGCCTACAACTGCTCGCCGTCGTTCAACTGGAAGCAGCACCTGGACGACGCCACGATCGCCAAGTTCCAGAACGAGCTGGGCGCCATGGGCTTCAAGTTCCAGTTCATCACGCTGGCCGGCTTCCACGCCCTGAACTACTCGATGTTCGATCTGGCCCACGGCTACGCCCGCAAGCAGATGAGCGCCTACGTCGAGTTGCAGGAGCGCGAGTTCGCCGCCGAGGAGCGCGGCTACACCGCCACCAAGCACCAGCGCGAGGTCGGCGCCGGCTACTTCGACCGGATCGCCACCACCGTGGACCCGACGTCGTCGACCACGGCGCTGGCGGGCTCGACCGAAGAGGGCCAGTTCCACTAGGCCTTAACTTGCCGCGAGCGTGCGCAGTCGTACGCCCTGATGCGGCGTGTCGACGGACAGACACGCACGCTCGCGCAAGTGAGAGATGCCCCCGGGGGAGTTGACAGCGCAGGCCCCGCCCAGCCAGCCTGGGCGGGGCCTGTTGCTGGGCGTTGACTGAAAGGGAGACCGTGTCGATCCAACGAGTAGGTGTTGTCGGAGCCGGCCAGATGGGTGCCGGAATTGCCGAGGTGTCGGCGCGCGCCGGCGTCGAGGTGAAGGTCTTCGAGACCACCGACGCACTGGTCACCGCGGGCCGCAACCGCATCATCAAGTCGCTGGAGCGCGGCGTGAGCGCGGGAAAGATCACCGAGCGCGAGCGCGACGACGCCGTCGGCAACCTGACCTTCGTCACCGACCTGGGCGAGTTGGCGGACCGTCAGCTGGTGATCGAGGCCGTGATCGAGGACGACACGGTCAAGTCGAAGATCTTCGCCGAGCTGGATCGGGTGATCACCGACCCGGACGCTGTGCTGGCCTCCAACACCTCGTCCATTCCGATCATGAAGATCGCCGCCGCCACGCAGAACCCGCAGCGGGTGTTGGGCCTGCACTTCTTCAACCCGGTCCCGGTGCTGCCGCTGGTCGAGTTGGTCAGCACGCTGGTCACCGAGCCCGCCGCCGCCGACCGCACCGAGGAGTTCGCCAGCGTGGTGCTGGGCAAGCAGGTGGTGCGCTGCTCGGACCGCTCCGGCTTCGTGGTGAACGCGCTGCTGGTGCCCTACCTGCTTTCAGCGGTCCGCATGCTCGAGTCCGGCTTCGCCACCGTCGAGGACATCGACAAGGCGATCGTCGCCGGACTGTCGCATCCGATGGGTCCGCTGCGGCTGTCCGACCTGGTCGGTCTGGACACGTTGAAGCTGATCGCCGACAAGATGTACGAAGAGTTCAAGGAGCCGCTCTACGCCGCGCCGCCACTGCTGCTGCGCATGGTCGAGGCCGGCCAGCTCGGCAAGAAGTCCGGCCGGGGCTTCTACACCTACTGAGCGGCTAGTGCGTCTACTGAGCGGCTAGTGCGTCGGCGTGACGCCGTACACCGCCCAGCAGGGCCTTCCCTCCATGGGGGAGTCGAACGGCGTTGCCGTCCGGGACAGGCCCTCCGGCGGCACCAGGGTGGGAACGCCGTTGAAGATGACGCACTTGGTGTTGGTGATCAGGTCCTCCGGTGGACGGTCAGCAGGTGCTGCCTCCTGGCCGGCCTGATTGGCGGCGCGGTTGGCCTGCTCGGCCGCGTTCTGGGCCTCGCTGACCGCCCGGTTGGCGATTCCGGCGCCGCAGGCCAGCTGTTGCTGTTGCTGCTCTTCGGGTGTCTGGCCCTGATCACCGGCTGCGCAGGCGTCCTGCGTCTGCCCGCCGGGCTGTTCGGGGTCGTCGGCGCTGGCCAGCGGAGGGCTCAGGAAGGCTCCTACTGCGATCAGCGCCGAGACGACTGCCTTGGCGGCCGGTTTGTAGCCCGTTGCGGCCATAGTGAGACACCTGCCTTCCATTGATAGGTCTTCGGTCAATGGTCGGATCCGACCATCCGCTTGCGACCGTAGGATATTTCGTGGTCGGGGAGATACAGGGGTTTCCCTGGTAATTGGCGGGTAATCGGCGGCACCGCAGGGCGAGGCCAGGTCAGCGGGCAGACTGCGTCGAATCGGCGGTGTCGCGCGCGGGCGCCCCGGCCGCCCGCCGCCACGGCAGCACGGGCGACGGATGCGGGCCGGCGTTGAACTTTTCCAGCGAGCCGCCCACCTCGACAATGCCGCACAGGGCATTCCAGCTCAGCATCGTCAGGTAGTCGATCAGATCGTCGGCGGTCATCCGCGGATCCAGCAGCCACGAGTGGGTGGCCAACTGCACCCCGCCGACGATCATGTAGGCCCACGGCTCCACGCCCTGGGTGTCCATGCCGACCGCCTTCATCCGGCGGCGCAGCATCACCGCGAGCATCCGGGCGATGATGCGCTCGGAGTCGGCGATCACCTTGCTCTTGCTGGCGGAGCTGTTGGCCATCACGAACCGGTACGGCTCGGGCTCGTTGGCCACGGTCTGCACATACACCCGGATTATCTCGCGAACCAGGTCGAACCCGTCCAGGTTCGCCGACAACGCCGCCGCCATGTTCGGGATCAGGGTGGTCTGCGCGAAGCGCATCATCACCGCGGTGGTGAGGTCGTTCTTGTCGACGAAATACCGGTAGAGAACGGTCTTGGACACGCCGATCTCGGCGGCGATCTCGTCCATGCTCACATAGCGCCCGCGGCGCCGGATCGCCTCGATCGTTCCGTCGATGAGGTCATTGCGGCGGTCGACCTTATGTTGGTGCCAACGCCGCTTGCGACCGTCTGTCTTGGCGGTGCCGGGCTGGAGCTGCTCTGCCACTATCGCGGATTCCCATTCCCTAGACGAAATAGATAATACGGGCTGGTGCAGCAAACTCTGGGGCCCGGTAACAGTTACCGGCGGTTCAGCGAGGCTCGACGGAGGAGAGGTGAAGCTGGAGCCGCCGCGTGGACCGGGCGGTTTAGCAAGGCTCGGCGAAGGGAAGTTGAAGCTGAGCTGCCGCATAGACCGGGCGGTTCAGCGAGGCTCGACGAAGGAGAGGCGAAGTTGGCGCCGCCGCATGAACCCGTCTCCTGTCGCGCCGATGGCGGATGATGGTGGCGTGGTGCTTCCAGAGAACCAGTCGAGTTGGCCGGGGGCCGCGCAGACCATGCACTCCTTAGCGGAGTCGTTCGCGGGTGCCGATCCCGAGGCGGACGCGATCCGACAGCGTGATCTGCGCCGGATGAAGGTGGTGGCGCTGAGTTTCCTGCTCGGCGCCACTGTGGTGTTCCTGCTGTGTCGGTGGGCGCAGACCGGTGGCACCGCTCCCGTCTGGGTGGGCTACGTCGGCGCCGCCGCGGAGGCCGGGATGGTCGGTGCGCTGGCGGACTGGTTCGCGGTCACCGCACTGTTCAAACACCCGCTGGGCATTCCCATTCCGCACACCGCGATCATCAAGCGCAAGAAGGATCAGCTCGGCGAGGGGCTGGGCACCTTCGTGCGGGAGAACTTCCTGTCACCACCGGTGATCGAGACCAAACTGCGCGACGCGCAGGTCGCCGGCCGGGTCGGCAAGTGGTTGTCGGAGCCGGCGCATGCCGAGCGGGTGGCGGCTGAGACCGCGACCGTGCTGCGGGTCATGATCGAAATGCTGCGCGACGAGGACGTCCAGGACGTGATCGACCGGATGATCGTGCGACGCATCGCCGAACCGCACTGGGGTCCGCCGGTCGGGCGGGTGCTGGGTTCCCTGCTGGCGGAGAACCGACAAGAGGCACTGATCCAGCTGCTGGCCGACCGCGCCTTCCAGTGGTCGCTCAATGCCGGCGAAGTCATCCAGCGGGTGGTGGAGCGGGATTCGCCGACGTGGTCTCCGCGGTTCGTCGACCACCTGGTCGGCGACCGCATCCACCGCGAGCTGATGGATTTCACTGACAAGGTTCGGCGTAATCCCGATCACGAACTCCGCCGCAGTGCGACCCGATTCCTGTTCGAATTCGCCGACGATCTGCAGCACGACCAGGCGACCATCGCGAAGGCCGACGCGGTCAAAGAGCAGTTGATGGCCCGCGAGGAAGTCGCCAACGCGGCGGCTACAGCCTGGCGGACGCTCAAGCGGCTGGTGCTCGACGGTGTCGACGACCCGTCCAGCGCGCTGCGGACCCGGGTGGCCGCGACTGTGGTTCAGGTCGGAGAAGCGTTGCGCGACAAGGCCGAATTGCGCGACAAGGTCGACAACTGGATTGTGCGGGGCGCCCAGCACCTGGTGGGTCGTTACGGGGTGGAGATCACCGCGATCATCACCGAGACCATCGAGCGCTGGGACGCCGCGGAGGCGAGTCGGCGAATCGAACTGCATGTCGGCCGCGATCTGCAGTTCATCCGGATCAACGGTACGGTGGTCGGCTCGCTGGCCGGCCTGGCGATCTACACCATAGCCCAGCTTATGTTCTGACCTGCGCTAGCAGGTGCTTGCAAAAGTTAGCACTAGGCCGTATCGTGGTGCGTGTCAGCAGTCGCCAGTCCACGAAAGGGGTCACCGGTGTCGCAGGATGACAAGCTCGCCGCAGTGGTCTCCACGGCAGCGGCGGATATCGGTAGCTTCATCCGGTCCCAGCGCGAAGCCGCGCAGGTGTCCATGCGTCAGCTGGCCGAAAAGGCCGGCGTCAGCAACCCGTATCTGAGCCAGATCGAACGTGGACTGCGTAAGCCTTCCGCTGACGTCCTCAACCAGATCGCCAAGGCCCTCAGGGTTTCCGCCGAGGTGCTCTACATCCGGGCGGGAATTTTGGAGCCGAGCGAGAAGAGCGAGGTCCGTGACGCCGTCATTGCCGACGCGGCGATCACGGAACGGCAGAAGCAGGTTCTGCTCGACATCTACACCTCCTTCGTCCAGCAGAACGAAGCCGACGGTGAGGAGACGCCACCTGACTGATCCTCTCTCGTCCTCCTGACCGAATCACCGATTTCAACCCGAAAGGAACCCGACATGGCCGAGAACCCGACCATCGAAGAACTGAAGGCCCCCCTGCTCGCCGCGCTCGGCGCTGCCGACCTGGCACTGGCCACCGTGACCGACCTCGTCGCCAACCTGCGCGAGCGCGCCGGCGAAGCCCGTGAGGACGCCAGCACCCGCGTTGAGGAGAGCCGCGCTCGCCTGACCAAGCTGCAGGAGGAGCTGCCCGAGCAGCTCGCCGAGTTGCGGGAGCGCTTCACCGGCGACGAGCTGCGCAAGGCCGCCGAAGGCTACGTGGAGGCTGCCAGCGAGCGGTACAACGACCTGGTGGCGCGCGGCGAGGCCGCCCTGGAGCGGCTGCGCACCCAGTCCGGTCTGGACGACGCCTCGGCGCAGGTCGAGGGCTACGTCGACCAGGCTGTCGAGCTGACCCAGGAAGTGCTGGGCAACGTCGCGTCGCAGACCCGCGAGGTCGGCGAGCGTGCCGCCAAGCTGGTCGGCATCGAGCTGCCCAAGAAGGACGAGCCTGAGGCTGTCCCGGCTCCGGACCCGGCCCCGGCCAAGAAGGCTCCGGCTGCCAAGAAGGCTCCGGCCAAGAAGGCTCCGGCTGCCAAGAAGGCCCCGGCCAAGAAGGCTCCGGCCAAGAAGGTCACCCAGAAGTAGTCGCAGTTCGACGCCCAGGACGGTGCCCGCCTAGGCTTGCAGCGTGATCGCTGCGAACCTGGTGGGTACCGTCCTTTTCGTTCTGCAGATCGCCGTGTTTGCGACGTCGGTGTACGCCTTCGTCCACGCGGCGATGCAACGTTCTGACGCCTACACCGCCGCCGACAAGCTCACCAAGCCGGTCTGGCTGGTGATCCTCGGGGTGTGCGGGCTGCTGGCACTGGTGTTGCAGGTGATGGGGATGGCGATCGCGGCCTGCGCGGCCGGGGTCTACCTGGTGGACGTGCGGCCTCGGCTCCTTGAGGTCCAAGGCAAGTCCTAGCGCCATGCTGCGTGCATTCATTTTGGCCGCCTGCAATGCCGCGGCCGTGGTGTTGGGCGCGGCGCCGGCCACTGCCGACACCGGGTATGTCGGCTATGTCGATCACACTGAGTGGGTCAGTTACGACGGCCGGGTGAGTCTGCGGGTGTACCCGACCCTGGCTGGGCGGTTGGCGGCTCTGCGGCTCGACAGCGAGGCTGCGGGCGAACAGGCGTGGCAAGAGGTGCTCGCCGATGCTCCCGATGCCGACAGTCCCGGCATGCGCGACCAATTCCTCTGCCACTGGCGCTATGCCGAGTTCGCCCGGCCCGGCAAGATCAGCTGGAATCTGGAGCCGTGGCGCCCCGTCGTCGACGACGTGACCATGTTCGAGTCCGGATGCAATCCGGGTGCGGCCGAGGAGGCCTTCTGATGACCCTGACGCCCCGGCGGCGGTGGGACCGTGACCAGGTGGCGCAGCTGGTGGACCACACGCTGCTCAAACCGGAAGCCACTGTCGCCCAGGTCGAGGCCGTTGTTGCCGAAGCCGCCGAACTCGGTGTCGCCGCGGTCTGTGTGTCGCCGTCGATGGTGGCCGCGGCGGCAGCAGCTGCCGCGGCAATCGGTGCCGAGATCCCCATCGCGGCGGTCGCGGGTTTCCCCTCCGGCAAGCACCTGTCGGTGGTCAAGGCCCAGGAGGCGGCGCTGGCCGCAGCGGCTGGGGCCGCCGAGATCGACATGGTCATCGACGTCGGCGCGGCACTGGCGGGCGATTTCGCCGCGGTGGGCGCCGACATCGCGGCTGTGCGCGCGGCGGTGCCGCACTCTGTGCTCAAGGTGATCGTCGAATCCGCCGCGCTGCTCGAGTTCGGCGGGGACGCCACGGTGGTCGCTGTCTGCAAAGCCGCCGAAGACGCCGGAGCGGATTTCGTGAAGACATCCACCGGCTTTCACCCGTCAGGCGGGGCGAGCGTGCACGCGGTGTCCCTGATGGCCGACACCGTCGGTGACCGGTTGGGGGTCAAGGCCAGCGGAGGAATCCGCAGTGCCGAGGATGCGCTGGCGATGCTCACAGCGGGGGCCACTCGACTGGGGTTGTCCGGCACCCGCGCGGTACTCGACGGGCTGGAGTAGCGGCGTCGTGCCGCCGGGCTGTCAGTCCGGGATCGCCGATGGGGATTCGACCACGACGGCGAACAGATCCGCCACCGCCGCGAGGCTCGCGGCCTGCACGGCTGCGGCAGAAACGGTGCCCTGCGTACCGGGCAGAGCCCGCGTGGCGGTGGCGGAAGCCACCACCGTGGGCGCGTAGCCGAGGTTGAAAGCCCCACGGGCCGTTGAATTGACGCACATATGGGTCATGAAGCCCGCCAGGATCAGGTTCGTCGCGCCCTGTTTCTGCAGGATGTCGTTCAATTCGGTTTGGACAAAGGAATTCGGGTAGGCCTTGACCACTACCGGCTCGGCGCCGCGCGGCGCGACCGCGTCGACGATGGCACCGGACTCACCGTCGATGTCGTAGGGCGAGCCGGGTCCGGCGTTGTGCTGGATGTGGATGACGGGAATGCCCGCAGACCGGGCCCGGTCGAGCAGGACCGCAGTGTCGCGCAACGCGTCCTGGACGCCCTCGAGTTCCATGATGCCGCGGGTGTAGGTGTTCTGACAGTCGATGAGTACCAGCGCGGACTCACTCAGAGCGGCGGGTGTGGTGGGCAGTCCGGTGAGGGTGCGCAGGGTCTCGGTCATGGGGTCCTCTTCTTCGATGGGTGGGTGGTGATGCGGGTGGAGTGGCAGTGTGACCGTGCCGCCCGGTTACTGGCCAACGGCCTTTGCGGCGCGGACGTCACCGGAAAAGGGGCTCATCCCGAACCATTTGGGCAGTGCACGGACGAGCTTCGGTGGGCCTTCCACCAGGATCTCGCCGGTGGTGATCGCCTCGTCGAGCTGACGATGTCCGAACCAGATCTGGTGCCACAGCCGGCCACTGCCGGTCACATTGAGATCGACCGCAAAACCGGGATCGTGCAGGCACACCGACACCTCGGTGTTCGTGGCCACGAGCCAGCCACGGCGTACGTCCCCGTCGGTGAAATCGAACTGAATGGTCGTGCGCCCGCTGGGCAGGAGGGTAGTGATCCCAGAACGCATGCGCCACAACAGCAATGCATTGTTGACCTGATCGGGTTGCGGTTCGGGAAACCACCATCGCACCGTCCAGCGTCCCAGTTCGTGGATCAGTTCGTGGAGGTCCTCACCGGCTTCGGTAAGCCGGTATTCGTGGCTGCGTCCGCTGCCGCTGGGTACGCGGGTGAGCACCCCCACTCCTTCCAGGTGTCGCAGCCGTGCGGTCAGCAGGCTGCGTGACAACCCTGGTAAGCCGCGCAGGATCGCGCTGAACTGTGTTGAGCCAACCATGATTTCGCGAACGATCAAGAGACTCCACCGGTCGCCGAGAACGCTCGCGCCGATAGAGACTGGGCAGTATTCCGCGGGGACCACTGGCATGGCAGCGACCTTACACCCTCAATGTGGTTCAAATTTAGAACTAAAATAGTCGTGATTCTAAACCTAGCGCCGGGGCTCTGCGCTTGGTTGGCTTGCGCTCGACATCGCAACCGCCCGCCATGAAGACAGGCCCACATGACAACGTTTACCGACGCCTACGAGGATCTGACCCTGCACCAACAGATCTCTCCGGAAGCCGATGCCGTGCAGGGGTGGCCACTGCACTTTCCGGACGGATCCCCACCGCTGGCATCAGAATCCACCGCCGTGCGGTCGCAGGATTGGTATGGGTTCCGTGACCCGAACCAATCGGTCTACGTCGGCTGGGTGGCCTCGGCGCACGAGGCCGAGACTGCCCTGGCCGATGGGTTGGCGCGTCTGCGGGAGGCGGCGTCGTCCGGTGACGTCGACTCCGACTGGCTGCGCCACGGTGTTGCCGGTGTGGCCGCGGTGCTGCCCTATGCGGATCGCACCTACTTCCGAGTGCTCAGCCGTGCCCAGCGACTGGCGCTGTCCGACACCGTGACCTTCGCCCTGGTGTTCGGCGCCGCGGACGCGCTTCGTCACGTCGAACATGCCGCGGCCGGGCGCGCAGTGATCGAGGACATCGTGGGCGAAGAGGTGTTCGCCGATGTCGAAGGCGACTGGAGCGCCGGCGAAGGCTGGCAGCCCCTGCGTGCGGCGGCAGAACAACTGCTGGCCACCACCGACTGGGTGGAGGCACTGGTCGCAGTGAACGTGATACTTGAACCCCTGCTGGGGGATTTCCTCCGCGAGCACTACCTGGATTCCGGCGCCCGCCGGCACGGGGACGCCTACACCGCCGCCGCCACCGCGACGTGGCGCTCGGACAGTGACCGCGCACGGCGATGGACGTTCGCGCTGATCGATCACCTGCTCGCCGACCCCGTGCACGGTTCGGCCAACCGGGCAGTCATTGCTGAGTGGGCCGATCGCTGGGAATGGTGGGCACATCGGTCGGTCGCCGCGCTCACGGCTTATCTGAGCCAATTCAGCACCACCGCAGTGAATCTCGACCAATCATGGGCCGACTTGCTGCAGGCCTATCGTCAGGATGTCGGTGACCGGTGGTCGCCGCTTCTGATCGCAGATGGGGCGCTCTGATGGCGCGCATCACGGCGCGCCCGGCCGCGCGGGGAGTGGGCGCCAGCCTCATCAAGGGCCCGGAGACCGACGCCATCATCCGGTACGTCGGCCGCACTCAGCCGACGGTCAATGTCACCGATCGCGGCGTGTACCTCAAAGTCGACGCACCCGACGAGATCGTCATCGATCTTGCCGAGTTGTCCACCGAACTCGGTCGCCTCGTCGATATCGAAGACGTATTGCTCGTGCTGGCCAGCTATTTCGGAGAGATAGACCCGCAACGCGGACCGACGCCCGGAATCGGACGGCTGGTGTTGCGCGCCGAACCCCTCGACGACCGCCCCAAGACGGATGAAGGTGACCGATGACCGCTCCCGCGACGCGCACCCACGACCTGACCAAGCAGTACACCTGGACTCCGTCGGGACCTCCGCCCGCCGCGGTGTTCCCGAGCCGCTACCAGATCCCCGAACGCGGCAGAGATCCCTTCAAACTTCTGTTCCGCGACTATGCGCGCATGGAGGTGGAGAAGGACCTTCGGGTGCAGGCAGCCATGGAGGCGGCCGCATCTGCGCGTACCACGGCGGGGATCGAGCCGCGGTGGGTTGAAGGGCTCAAGCTCGCACTGCCGATCACCGCCGAGGCGGAATACCAGGCGATGAAGGGCGCGGGGTTGCTGATCTCCTCGATCAACAACCCCGAGTTGCAGCAGGGCTACGCGGCGCAGGCCCTCGACGAGGCCCGCCACCTTCAGCTCGTCGGTGCGCTGCGCCGCCACTACCTGTCGCACGCGTCCGATCCCGATGGCCTGCAATACGGATCCCGGGCGCTCGCCCGGCATCCGATCGGCGCGGTCGCGCGTGCCGCGTTCGCGCCCAACTCGGTCAATGACCCGATCGATGCGGTGATCGCGCTGAACGTCGTGCTCGAGACCGCTTACACCAACCCGCTGACCGTCGCGCTGCCGCAGGTGGCCGCCGCAAACGGCGATGACGCCTACGCCACGGCGTACCTGTCGATCCAATCCGACGAAGTCCGTCATATGGCCAACGGTCACGGCACCCTGCGCGCGGTGGCCGAGATACCCGAAAACATTCCCCTGGTTCAGGGGTCGCTGGATCGTGCCTTCTGGCACCAGCATCAGGGTGCCGACACTGCCACCGCGGTGGCCGCCGAGTACTACGTCCGCAACCGGCCCTGGGCCTACCGGGATGCCTGGGAGGAATGGGTCGTCGACGACTTCATCGGCTCGTTCTCCCGCCGGTTCGGGCCCTTCGGGCTGCGTGAGCCCGCGCGCCTGGCCGATGTCGCCCGTGGCGTGGAATCCCAACACCATGCCGTCGCAATCGGATTGGCTGCGCTGTGGCCGCTGAACTTCTTCCGCACCGATCCGCTTGACGCCGCGGACTTCGAATGGTTCGAGGCGAACTACCCGGGTTGGTCGGCGGTCTATCAGCCGCTGTGGGAGGCGTATGCCGCGCTGTCCGACCCGGCCAACGGGCGGCTGCTGCTGCAGGAACTTCCCGGCGTGCCGCCGTTCTGCCAGGTGTGCCAACTGCCCTGCATCGTTCCTCGCTTCGAGGAGCCCGAGACCCGCATCATCGAGTACCAGGGGACCCGCTACGCATTGTGCAGCGAAGGATGCGAGGTCAATTTCTCGTGGAACCCGCGGTCCTACACGTCATTCGGGACATTCTGGAGCCGATACGACGGCTGGGATCTGGCTGACGTGGTGCTCGACCTGGGTTTCCTTCGTGCCGACGGGCGGACCCTGGTCGGACAGCCGCATCTGCGATCCGAGGGCTTGTGGACCATCGACGACATCCGTGCAATCGGGGTCACGATTCGGGACCCGTTGGCCTCGTGAGTGAGAGCGTGTCGCAGTCGGGCGCCCTGACCGTCGAGCCGTTCGGGGTGAGCCTGAACGTGGCGCCAGAGGAGAAGCTGCTGCAGGCGATTCTGCGCAACGGGAACTACGTGCCGTTCGGCTGCAATCACGGCGGCTGCGGTACCTGCGCGGCCCGGGTGATCGACGGTGACCTGGAGCAGGATCCGCGCACCCGAGCGACGCTCGACGAGCAGGCCCGGGCAACCGGGCACGTCTTGTTGTGTTCCACCCGGCTGCTCAGCGACACCGCCACCATCGACGTCACCGCCAGCGGAATCTCCGAAGAGGAATTCGCCGGCGCCCCAACGCATGACGTGACTCTCGTCGTCGAGCGTCTGGTGTCTTTCACCCCGGAGCTGCACACGCTGACGCTGAGCGCCCCGCCGCCGCCCTGGGCGCACCGGCCCGGGCAGTTCCTGCACATCGAACTGCCCGACCGCACCGGATGGCGCGCCTATTCGATCGCCTCGCACGACCAGGAATCCAGCCTGGAATTCGTGATCCGATCTGTGCCGGGCGGGGCGTTCACCACGGCACTCGATGACATCCGCCCCGGCGACACCTTACGCATCCGGGGCCCATTCGGATCGTTTCAGCTACGTACCTCCCATCGGCCCAAACTCTTCATCGGAAGCGGTGCCGGCATCGGCCCGATCCGCGCCTTGGTCCACAGCCTGCTGCAGGTCCCCGGCCACCCTCCTGCCGAGCTAGTCCATATCGCACGCACTGCAGCCGAACTGGTGTTCCAGGACGAGTTCGCCGCCCTCGCCGACGCTGACGACGACTTCACCTACCACCCGCTGCTGCCGCCGGCCGGCGGCAGAAGCGCCGATCACGTGACCGCGTGGATCTCCGGCCGCACGGCGGCTGCGCAGCTGCGGAGCGCCGAGGCCTATCTGTGCGGTCCGGATCGGTTCGTCGACACCGTCGCCGAAGCCCTATGCACCGCGGGGCTGCGGTCCCGCTATCTGGCTGCGGATCGCTTCACGGCGTCCGCCGGCCCCGCGCTGGCCCCATCTGTCTGACGACCCCAATGCCCTGCCCCGATCGACCAAGGAGATGACCGTGACCGACACACCCACCAGCCGCACCCTTGAGATAGTCCATGCCGCGCAGGAGAAGCTCGACCGTCTCACCCCGCAGGAGGCGGCCGCCGCTCTCGACCAAGGCGTGCTGTTCATCGATACCCGCACCAGCGAGGAGCAGGCGGCTGACGGCGTCATTCCCGGGGCGATCTCGGTGCCGCGCAACGCCGTCGAAGCCTTCCTCGACCCGACGCACCGGCCGCTTTTCACACCCGAAGAAGCCGCTGACCTCCCGCCGGTGCCCGAGCCGGACCAGCAGGTCATCGTGCTGTGCAATCTGGGACTGGCCTCCAGCCTGTCCGCGGCCTCGCTGCAGCGCATCGGGCTGCGCGGCGCCACCGACGTCGAAGGCGGGTTTCAGGCCTGGAAGGCCGCCGGCCTGCCCGTCGTGGACGCAAGCTCAAGCTGATTCGCGCGGCACCCCGACGCGGGGTGCACTGACCCCTACAGCGAGTCGAAGCACTGACTCGACGAGGACCCCTCGAGGGCGGCATCGCGGCTGGAGAACTTCACCGCCACACCGGTGTCGGTGACTTCCACGCTGTCGAGGTGGATGCCCAGCGGAAGGTCATCAGTCACCTTTGCGGTGAGTTCGTCGAGGCGGCGTTGCACGGTCTGGGTGTCCAGATCGTGGCCCAGCGCCTCCAGATCGACCACTTGCAGCGACAGTCCGTTGTTGACCAGCTGCGGCTTGACGGTGGCCTTGTTCAGCAGGCCCTTGAGCTGGACGGTGCCGGCACCCGGGTCGGCGGTGACACTGCCGGTGACGATGCTGCCGATCATCGGAACCACGTCCTGGATCGACTGCTTGATGCCGTCGGCCGGCCAGGTGATGGTGCCGTCCAGCGACCCGATAGTGCCCTTGGGGTCGGATGCGCCCGCACTCTTGTTCAACCGGACGTCGCGGATGTCCAGCTCCAGCTGCATGCCCTTGGCCTGCCGGATCTGGTTGCCGGCCGTCTTGACCGAGATGTGGGAGTACTCGCTGTTGAAGTACTGCGCCAGCACCGGGGGAGTGGTCCCGAAGGACACCGTGGCGCTGTCCTGCGCTTCGCATTCGACGGCTTCGGCGACCAAGGTGTTCGCACGGTGGCGGGCGTAGAGCTCACCGCCGAGCATTCCGACCAGCGCTACCGCCAGCACGGCTGTCAGGGCCAGCATGATCGCCGGCAGGCCGGAAAACCGATGTGTGGATCCGGGTGCGCTCATTTCGCAAGGTTACAGATTTGCGAAGCAGGGGTCATCCGTCCGCGGAATGGAAGCGTTGCGGGTGGAGAACCGCGCCACCACGCCGGTGTCGGTGACCTCGACGCTGTCCGCGCGCAAACCAAGCGGATAACGCTTGGTCAACTGCGAGGCGAACCTGTCCAACTCGGGCTGCAGCGACTCGCGCGGCAGGGTCAGTGCGCCCAGGCCGGTCAGCTTCTGCACCTGCAGCGACAGGCCCCCGTTGACGACTTGGGGCTTGACCACGACGCTGGCAAGGCCGAAAGCACCCTTGAGCTCGACGGTGCCGTCCTGCGCATTGGTCTTGAGGTCGGAGACCAGGTTGCCCAGGATCGGAACCATGTTCTGAACGGTCTCTTTGATCCCGGCCGATGGCCAGGTCAGCGTCGCCTGCAGCGAACCGATGGTGCCCTTCGAGTTGTCGGTGCCGTGCAGATCGACATCGGAGATGTTCACGTCGGCGGTCATCTGCTTGGCGTCTTTGACCTGATTGCCCGCGGTGTGGATGGAGATGTTGGTGTAGTTGCCGGTGATGTGCTGCCACAGGAACGGCGGTGTCACCCCGAACGAAGCGGTGGCCTTGTCGTTCACCACGCATTCGGTTGCCTTGGCCACCTTGCTGTCGCCGATACGGCGGGCGATCAATTCGGCGCCGATCAATCCGGCCAACGCCAGTGCGACCACCGTGACCAGGATCAGGACCACGGCCAGTGGGTCACGCAGCACCGACCGCGACCGCGAGGGCTCCGTCGGCGGGCCTGCGATGACGGAGGTCGAGGCCTCATCGGCGGGTGCCGGCGGCGAATCCACGGCCGGTGGCGCGGCGGCCGGTGGGGGCGGCGCGGCCTGTGGTGGCGGCGCGGGAATTCGGGTGGTGGGCTCTTCACGACCACCCACCGGCATCTGCCGGGTGGGTGAGGCGGAGGGCTCCGGTGGGCCAGACGGCGTAGCGCCACTCTGCGGTTCGGGTTGGCCGGTGGGGCGAGCCCAGGGCGACTCGTCTTGGGGAGGTCCGGGCGGATTGCTCACCCGCGCGATTCTGCCTTACCGACCTGAAGGAAAGCCGCGCGATTGCTCAACACGGCCAGCGTCCGGCGGGCCGCGGCGACCGTGTCGAGGTCGATGTCGCAGACCAGCAGTTGCGGTGAAGCGCCGGCCGAGGCGATCACCTCACCCCACGGCGAGGTGACCAAACTGTGGCCCACCCCGGTCGGGGCGCCGGAGAAATCCTCGGCGCCTCCCGGGTCGGCCTGCCCGACCGCGACGACGTAGCTGGTCGAATCCAGTGCCCGGGCCCGGGCCAGCAGCTCCCATTGGGCCAGCTTCCCGGGGCCGGCACCCCACGAGGCGCAGACCACCGTCAGTTGTGCCCCGCGATCGGCCAACTCGGTGTACAACGCCGGGAAGCGGATGTCATAACAGGTCGACAGCCCGACGCCGACCCCGTCGACATCGATCACCACCGGCTCCAACCCGGGTGCCACCGTACGTGATTCGGTGAAACCGAAGGCGTCGTAGAGGTGGACCTTGTGATAGTGCGTGTCGGTTCCGGGGCCGACTGCCAACAAGGTGTTGGTGACGCGTCCATCATCGGCCGGGGTGAACATCCCGGCGACCACGGTGATCTGAGCCCGCGCGGCGACCTCGCGAACCCGCGTGGCCCACGGTCCGTCGAGTGGTTCGGCCACCGGTCTGAGCGGCACGCCGAAGCGGCACATCGCCGCCTCCGGGAACACCACCAGCGACGCCCCCTGATCGGCGGCTCGCTCGGTGTAGTCGATCACCAATCGCAGATTCTCGGCCGGGTCGGCGCTGCTGAGTATCTGCGCACACGCAATCCGCATGAGACCAGCCTATTCCGTCCCTGTAGCGCCGCCCTGCTTCAGCCAAATCGAGGTGAACCGCTGCTCGGCGGTGATCAGCTCGGCCAACTGCCCGCCGATGAAGTTCTCGATCTTGCCGCCCACCAGCGGGATATCGACCTGCACCGTTGCGGTCAGTCGCAGCTCACACCCGTCGGCTGCCGGCGCCAGCACGGCATCGCCGGACAGTTTCGCCGGCGCACCGACCACCTTGCCGGTCACCTGGGCGCGGGCCTGGCCGTCGCGCACCGGATGCCACGTCTCGCGCCGCGTGACATCCAGATTGCCGGGATGGAATTGGGCCGCCAGCGCGGGCAGCTTCTCGCGGCGAATGCTCTGAGTGGTCGCGACGTAGACGCGGCCGTCGGGGCTGACGGTCATCGAATCCAGTGCCACGACATCGGCTCCGGAGTCGGCCAACCGGGCCCGCCAGTAGTGCTCATCGGCAAAGGCGGCATATACCTGCTCGACGGTTGCCGGGTAGTGCTCGAAGAGCGTGAATGTACGCGGCATATCCGGTCACGCTACCGTTACCGGCCGTGGCGGGTTCCGAGTACGCGGGCGCGCGTGTCGCCGAGGCGGTGCCGCTGGCGCCCCTGACCACCCTGCGGGTGGGACCGGTCGCCCGACGGATCATCACCTGCGCCGACACCGAGCAGATCGTGGCCGCGCTGGGCGAACTCGATGCGGCCGGGGACCGTCCGTTGCTGCTCGCCGGGGGCTCCAACGTGCTGATCGCCGACGACCTCGAGGACCTGACCGTGGTGGTCCTGGCCAGTTCCGCCATCACCATCGAGGGCAATCTGCTGCGCGCCGAAGCCGGTGCGGTCTGGGACGACGTCGTCGCCCGCGCGGTCACGGCGAAGCTGGGTGGCCTGGAGTGTCTGTCGGGCATTCCGGGCTCGGCCGGGGCCACCCCGGTGCAGAACGTCGGGGCCTACGGTGTCGAGGTCGCCGACCGCCTGACCCGGGTTCGGCTGCTGGACCGGCGAACCGGCGATGTGCGCTGGACACCGGCGGCCGAGTTGGACCTCGGCTACCGCACCAGCGTGCTCAAGGGCTCGGATGCGGTGGTGGTGCTGGAGGTCGAGTTCGACCTGGACCCGACCGGGCGCAGCGCACCGCTGCGGTACGGCGAGTTGACCGCTGCGCTGCAGGCCGCCGACGGTGAGCGACGAGATCCGGCAGCGGTCCGCGCCGCGGTGCTCGCGCTCCGGGCTGCAAAGGGCATGGTGCTCGACGAATTTGACCATGACACCTGGAGTGTCGGCTCGTTCTTCACCAATCCGGTTGTGCCGCAGGAGACATACCTCAGCGTGGCCGACCGGGAAGGCGGCTCGGTACCGCACTGGGAGGCTCCGGGCGGGGTGAAACTGGCTGCCGGCTGGCTGGTGGAACGCTCCGGTTTCAGCAAGGGCTATCCCGGCCCTGATGCGGCGGCGCGACTGTCCACAAAGCATGCGCTGGCATTGACCAACCGGGGCAGCGCCACGTCCGCCGACATCGTGGACCTGGCCCGCCTGGTGCGGGACGGGGTGCGCGACACCTTCGGCATCACCCTGCACCCCGAGCCGGTGCTCGTCGGGTGTGCGCTGTGAGCCAGGCGTAATCCAGCGTCAAAGGTGGTCAGGCGGCTGGGCCGGTATCTTGGAATGCCGTGACTCTGAACCGGCGACGTGCGTTGGTGGCGCTGGCCACCGGGGCTCTGGCGCCGACCGCCCTGGCGGGGTGTTTCAGCCGGACCGAGCAGAGCGCTGAGAACGGGCCGGCGTCCGCGCCGGCCCTGACATTCGAGCCCGCCCTGGAACAGGGTGCGGCGGACGACGTGCTGCCCACCGCCGCCATCGGCGTCGCGGTCCGCGACGGCTGGTTTCAGCGGGTGGCCCTGACCAATCCGGCCGGCAAGGTACTCGCCGGAAGCTTCAATCGGGAGCGCACGCGCTACACCGTCACCGAACCGCTGGGCTATGACTCCGTCTACACCTGGAGCGGCTCGGTGGTGGGCCACGACGGCAACACGGTGCCGGTCAGCGGCACCATCACCACGGTCGCACCCACCGTTGTCATCGACGGGGGCTTCCAATTGGCCGACGGGCAGACGGTTGGGGTGGCCGCACCGGTGATCCTGCAGTTCGACGGACCGATCGCGGATAAGGCGGCTGTCGAGCGAGCCCTGACCGTCGTCACCGAACCACCGGTGGAAGGCAGTTGGGCCTGGCTGCCGGACGAGGTGCAGGGCGCCCGGGTGCACTGGCGCAGCCGAGACTATTTTCCGGCCGGAACCAAGGTCAGCGTCACCGCCAAGCTGTACGGCCTGCCGTTCGGCGACGGCGCCTACGGGGCCCAGGACATGTCCCTGGACTTCACGATCGGCCGCCGCCAGGTGGTGCGGGCCGAAGTCTCATCTCACCGGATTCAGGTGGTCCGTGACGAGGGCGTCATCATGGACTTCCCCTGCAGCTACGGCCAGGCCGACCAACCCCGCAACATCACCCGCAACGGCATTCACGTGGTGAGCGAGAAATACGCGGACTTCTACATGTCCAATCCGGCCGCCGGCTACAGCAACATCCACGAACGCTGGGCGGTACGGATCTCCAACAACGGAGAGTTCATCCACGCCAACCCGGCCAGCGCGGGCGCGCAGGGCAACACCAATGTCACCAACGGCTGCATCAATCTGTCGACAGACGACGCCGAGCAGTATTTCCACAGCGCGATCTACGGCGACCCGGTCGAGGTGACCGGTAGCTCCATCGAGTTGTCCTACGCCGACGGCGACATATGGGACTGGGCGGTGGACTGGGACACCTGGGTCTCGATGTCGGCGTTGTCGAAGTCTGAACAGACTCGGACATCGCTGCCCAGCGCCGCGCCGGCCACGCCGACCGATGCACCGACGCTGTCGGGCACACCGACGACGACGACAACCAGTACGCCGAATCAGCCCGGCGGTTAGAGCGTCAGCTCTCCCGGTGAGCGCGGGTCGCTGATACCTGGTCGCGCGGGCGGATGACGATCTGGTCGAGGTCGACATGTGGCGGCCGGGAGGCCACGAACCCGATCACCTCGGCGATGTCAGCCGCCGTGAGCGGTGTCAGACCGGAGTAGACGGCATCGGCGCGTTCTTGGTCGCCGCCAAATCGCACAAGGGAGAACTCGGTGTCCACCATGCCGGGAGCGATTTCGGTGAGCCGCACCGGCTTTCCCAGCAATTCGCCGCGCAGCGTGCGGTGCAGCGCACTCTGGGCGTGCTTGGCCGAGGTGTATCCGGCCCCGCCGTCATAGATTTCGAATGCCGCGATCGAGGTCACGGTGACCACCAGGCCGTCTCCGGAGGCGACGAGTTTCGGCAGCAGCGCGCGCGTCACGTGCAGTGTGCCCAGCACGTTGGTCTCCCACATCCAGCGCCAGTGCTCGAGGTCGGCATCTTCCACAGATGCCAGACCCTTGGCCCCGCCGGCGTTGTTGACCAGCACATTGAGCGAGCCGCCAACCCGGTCGCAGGCATCCGCCAGCCCCGCGACCGCGGCCGGGTCAGTGATATCCGTCACTACCGCGGTACCGCCGATCTCGTCGGCCAGGGCCGCGAGGCGATCGGCACGACGTGCCACGACGATTACGTGAAAGCCTTGTCCGGCAAGTGTTCTCGCTGTCGCCTCACCGATGCCAGAACTGGCGCCGGTGACTACGGCGATGCGCTGATCGCGCGTGTGTGTCGTCATCGCCACAACCTTAGTGATCGTGTTAGATTCTCAGCTATGTCTCGCAGTGCCCGCTATCTGACAGCGGTCTGTCTGGTCGCCGACGGCGCGTGTTGTCGCGTCTGTCGTTGCGCCTGACCTGCTGCGAGTAGCACTCCTTAGGAGAATTCGCCGGGTCGTAGGCGCAAATCCGGCCCCCTTTAGGAATTTCTCCGAATTAAGGACATTTCGTGCGTACTACCTCTCTCACCGCTCACCTGGCCAGCCACCGAACGGGCCGTCCGCGCTCCCACCCGCGAGTGATAGCCCCGGCTCTGCAGCTCGCCGACAGCGCCGGCGCCGAGGTCTTCGCTGCGGTACGGCAGCACGGCCCGGTTGCTCGTGAGGCCATCGCGGGCGCCACTTCGCTGAGCGTGGCCACGGTTAACCGCCAGGTCAGCGCACTGCTGGAAGCCGGCTTACTGCTGGAGCGCGCCGACCTGGCCACGTCGGGGGCGATCGGTCGGCCGCGTCGGCCGGTGGTGGTCAATCACGAACCGTTCCTCACCCTGGGCCTGCACATCGGGGCCAAGACCACCAGCATTGTGGCCACTGACCTGCTGGGCCGCACGCTGGATGTCGTCGAGACCCCGACGCCAAACAATGGTGCGGGCCCGGCACTGGCCTCGCTGGCCGCCAGTGCCAGCCGCTACCTGACCCGGTGGCAGAAGCGTCGGCCGTTGTGGGTGGGCGTGGCGATCGGTGGAGCGGTGGACGGGGCCACCGGCCACGTCGACCACCCGCGCCTGGGCTGGACGGCAGCGCCGGTCGGGCCCGTGCTTGCCGAGGAGTTGGGCCTGCCCGTATCGGTGGCCTCCCACGTGGATGCGATGGCCGGGGCGGAACTGCTTTTCGGGGTGCGGCGACCGACGGCGAACAGCACCACCAGCCTCTACGTCTACGCCCGCGAGACGGTCGGCTACGCCCTGGTGATCGGCGGCCGGGTGCACAGCCCGGCCAGCGGTCCCGGCACCATCGCCGGCCTGCCGGTGTACTCAGAGCTGTTGGGCGGCACCGGACATCTCGAGACCACCGTCAGCGACGAGGCGGTGCTGGCCGCGGCTCGTCGGCTGCGTCTCCTGCCGGAGGGCAACGGCGGCGTGTCGGCGGCGGTGACCACCCTGGTGCGCGAGGCGCGCGGCGGTGACGAGCGAGCGGTGGCACTGCTGACCGAGCGGGCCCGCGCACTCGGTGAAGCCGTGGCGCTGCTGCGCGACGTGCTCAACCCCGATGACTTGGTGCTGGGTGGCCAGGGATTCACCGAATACCCCGAGGGCATGGCCGAGGTGGAGCGGGCATTCACGCAGCGTTCGGTGCTGCCGCCGCGCAACATCCGCGTCACCGCGTTCGGCAACCGGGTCCAGGAGGCCGGCGCCGGCACCGTATCGCTGGGCGGGCTCTACGCCGACCCGATCGGGGCGATGCGTCGGTCCCGCGGACCGGTCGCCCGCGTGGTCCCGGAAGTGTCCGCCTGACCCGACCTGTCAAGATGGCGGGGTGGGCTACGGGGCTGCAGGGGGCGGAAACGTCAGATCCGATGTGCACCGAGTAGCGCTGCTGTCGGTACACACCTCACCGCTGGCCCAGCCCGGCACCGGTGATGCCGGTGGAATGAACGTCTACGTCCTGCAGAGCGCGCTGCACCTGGCGCGCCGTGGGGTGGCCGTGGAAGTGTTCACCCGCGCCACGTCGTCGGCCGATCCGCCGGTGCAGCACGTGGCGCCCGGTGTTCTGGTGCGCAATGTGGTCGCCGGGCCGTTCGAAGGTCTGGACAAAAACGACCTGCCCACGCAGCTGTGCGCCTTCACGGCCGGGGTGTTGCGGGCCGAAGCCGCCCACGAGCCCGGCTACTACGACATCGTGCATTCGCACTACTGGCTGTCCGGTCAGGTCGGCTGGCTGGCCGCGGACCGGTGGGCGGTGCCGCTGGTACACACCGCACACACCCTGGCGGGGGTGAAGAACGCGGCCCTGGCCGCCGGGGACACCCCGGAACCGCCGCTGCGCTCGGTCGGCGAGCAACAGGTTGTCGATGCCGCGGACCGGCTGATCGCCAACACCGACGACGAAGCGCGGCAACTGGTCGCCCTGCACCAGGCGGACCCGCGCCGGATCGACGTGGCACACCCGGGCGTTGACCTGGAGGTGTTTCGGCCCGGCGACAAGCCGGCGGCCCGCGAGGCGTTGGGATTGTCGCCGCGCGAACCCATCGTGGCGTTCGTCGGGCGCATCCAGCCGCTCAAGGCCCCCGACATCTTGTTGCGCGCGGCCGCCAAGCTGCCCGGGGTGCGGGTGGTGGTGGCCGGCGGGCCGTCGGGCAGCAGTGGCTTGGCGGAAGCGGGCGGACTGGTTCGGCTGGCCGCAGAACTGGGTATCACCGACCGGGTGACGTTCCTGCCGCCGCAATCCCGGGAGAATCTGGTGACCCTGTTTCACGCCGCCGACCTGGTGGCCGTGCCGAGCTACTCCGAGTCGTTCGGTCTGGTTGCGCTGGAGGCGCAGGCCTGCGGGACACCGGTGGTTGCCGCCGCCGTCGGTGGGCTGCCGGTCGCCGTGCGGGACGGGGTCACCGGACGGCTGGTCGACGGGCACGGGATCGAGGCCTGGGCGACGGCCCTCGATGAGATGCTGCGGTTGGGTTCGGGGCCTCGCGGATGGGCGATGCGCCGGGACGCGGTCAGCCACGCGGCCCAGTTCTCCTGGGAGCGCACGGTGGACGCTCAGTTGGCCAGCTACACGCGGGCGATCGAAGACTTCACCGCGGCCCGGGGCGGGCGGATGCGGGTGCTCGGATCGGCACGCCGGACTCGCCGCTGGCCGACGCGACGCGGGGCACGCGCGTGAACCGCGACGAGGTCCGTGAGCTCATCGAGAGCACGCTGCGGGCAGCCGAGCTGACCTACTCACCCACGCCTGGTTCGCACGGCGGGCTGCCGGGGCTGATCGTGGAGCTGCCCGGCGAGCGCAAGCTCAAGACCAACACCATTCTGAGCATCGGGGAGCACTCGGTGCGCGTCGAGGCGTTCGTCTGTCGCCAGCCCGACGAGAACCACGTCGGCGTCTACCGCCACCTGCTCAACCGCAACCGCCGGCTTTACGGGGTGGCCTACACCTTGGACAACCTCGGTGACATCTACCTGGTCGGGCGGATGTCTCTGGCGTCGGTGACCGCCGAGGAGATCGACCGCGTGCTGGGTCAGGTGCTCGAAGCCGTCGACTTCGACTTCAACACCTTGCTGGAGTTGGGATTTGCCTCCTCGATCCAGAAGGAATGGGAGTGGCGGGTATCCACCGGTCAGTCGCTGAAGAACCTGCGGGCATTTGAGCATTTGATCGACAGCGACGGTGACTGACACACTGACGCCCATGTCTGACACTGCCACTCTGGTGCTGCTGCGCCACGGGGAAAGCGAATGGAACGCCAGCAACCAGTTCACCGGTTGGATGGACGTCAACCTGACCGACAAGGGCCGCGCTGAGGCGGTTCGCGCCGGTGAACTGCTGGTCGAGCACGACCTTCTTCCGGACGTGGTCTACACCTCGCTGCTGCGTCGGGCGATCACCACGGCGAACCTGGCGCTGGACGCTGCGGACCGGCACTGGATCCCGGTGCACCGCACCTGGCGGCTCAACGAGCGTCACTACGGCGCACTGCAGGGCCTGGACAAGGCCGCCACCAAGGCGCGCTACGGCGACGAGCAGTTCATGACATGGCGGCGCAGCTATGACACCCCGCCGCCGCCGATCGAGGCCGGCAGCCGCTACAGCCAGGACACCGACCCCCGGTACGCCGACATCAGCGGCGGCCCGCTGACCGAGTGCCTGGCCGACGTGGTGGCGCGCTTCCTGCCGTACTTCACCGACGTCGTCGTCCCGGACCTGCGGTGCGGCAAGACGGTGCTGATCGCGGCACACGGCAACTCGTTGCGAGCCCTGGTGAAATACCTCGACGGCATGTCGGACGAGGCCGTGGTCGGACTGAACATCCCCACCGGCATCCCGCTGCGTTACGACCTGGACGCCGACCTGCGGCCGAAGGTTCCCGGCGGTGTCTACCTTGACCCCGAAGCCGCCGCCGCCGGTGCCGCGGCAGTGGCCAGTCAAGGCGCCAAGTAGCGGTCTTGGGCCCGCGCAGCGTGAATACGCGGTGGAGCCCGAGTGAAATCTTTGCGTTGAATTCACATTCCGCGCCCGCCATGGTCGAACGGCGGTCAACTCAGGGTCGCAGAATGCGTACGATTTGGCCGTGGCCGCGACCTCGGCGCTGACGCTTGCTGCAGCGTCGGCAATTCCTGCTCTGGCGGCGGGCGTGGCGGCCGGCGTGTGGTTGTCGCCGCGCCTGGCCGAACGCCGACGGAAAGCAGCCACCGAGCGGTCCGGGATCACCGTCGCGGAGATGCTGCAGCAGATCGTGTCGCACGCCTCGCTGGGCATCGCGGTCGTGGACTCCCACCGCGACGTCGTCTACCTCAATGAACGGGCCACCGAGCTGGGACTGGTGCACGGCCGGCTGCTCGACGACGAGGCCTGGGCGGCCGCGCAACGCGTCCTGGCCGGCGAGGACGAGGTCCTGTTCGATCTGACGGTGGCCAAGCGATCCCCCGGGGCCACCCGGTCGGACCTGTCGGCGGTGCGCGGTTATGCCCGCCTGTTGTCCGAAGAGGATCGGCGCTTCGCGGTGGTGATCGTCGACGACCAGTCCGAGCAGGCCCGGATGGAGGCGAGCCGGCGCGATTTCGTGGCCAATGTCAGCCATGAGCTGAAAACCCCGGTGGGAGCGATGGGGCTGCTCGCCGAAGCACTGCTGGCGTCCGCCGACGATCCTGAGGCGGTCCGGCCATTCGCCGAACGGGTGCTGGTGGAGGCCAACCGGCTGGCCAGCATGATCGGCGAGCTCATCGAACTGTCCCGGCTGCAAGGCGCCGACCCACTGCCCGACCTGGGCGTCGTCGATGTCGACGCGGTGGTCAATGAGGCGATCGCCCGGCACAAGGTGGCCGCCGACAACGCCGAGATCACGATCACCACCGACGCTCCAAGCGGGCTGCAGGTACTCGGCGACGAACCGCTGCTGGTCACCGCGCTGGCCAATCTGGTGTCCAATGCGATCGCCTATTCACCGCACGGTTCGCCGGTGTCGATCAGCCGGCGCCGCCGCGACGGGTTCATCGAGATCGCCGTGACCGACCGTGGCATCGGCATTGCGCCCAAGGATCAGCAGCGCGTGTTCGAACGATTCTTCCGCAGCGACAAAGCCCGCTCGCGGGCCACCGGGGGAACCGGGCTGGGTTTGGCGATCGTTAAACACGTCGCGGCCAATCACAACGGCACCATCACGTTGTGGAGCCAGCCGGGCACCGGTTCGACATTTACCTTGGCGATTCCCGCATACGAGGGCAGTCTGAACCCACAGAAGGAGGAGCAGTGAAGAGACCCGCTGTCGATCACACAGAGGGTGGCTACCGGGAGGGGCAGCGTCGATGACACACGTCTTGATCGTTGAGGACGAGGAGTCGCTGGCCGACCCGTTGGCATTTCTGCTGCGTAAAGAGGGTTTCGAGGCCACCGTGGTGGGCGACGGAACCGCGGCCCTGGCCGAATTCGACCGGGCCGGCGCCGACATCGTGCTGCTGGATCTGATGCTGCCGGGGATGTCGGGGACCGATGTCTGCAAACAACTCCGGGCGCGGTCCAGTGTGCCGGTGATTATGGTCACTGCCCGAGACAGCGAGATCGACAAGGTGGTCGGCCTCGAGTTGGGCGCCGACGATTACGTGACCAAGCCGTATTCGGCTCGGGAGTTGATCGCCCGGATCCGGGCGGTGCTGCGCCGCGGCGGCGACGACGAAGGCGGTGTGGGCGAGGGCATCCTGGAGTCCGGCCCGGTTCGCATGGACGTCGAACGGCATGTGGTCATGGTCAACGGTGAACAGATCACTTTGCCGCTCAAGGAGTTCGACCTGCTCGAGTACCTGATGCGCAACACCGGGCGGGTGCTGACCCGCGGCCAGCTGATCGACCGGGTCTGGGGTGCCGACTACGTGGGCGATACCAAGACATTGGATGTCCACGTCAAACGACTTCGGTCCAAAATCGAGGCCGATCCTGCCAATCCGGTGCACCTGATTACCGTGCGCGGGCTCGGCTACAAGCTGGAGGGTTAGCTCTTCGTCAACCCGTCGTCGGGTCTCCCAACTTGCTCGGCGGGGTCTGCGTCGCCGAGAATCACGGACTGGACGTCCACCTTCTTAAGGTAGTCTTAGACAAGGTTGCCTACGGAATCCTTGGGCCCCATCCAGAACCTTCTTCGTCAGTTACACGGGAGACGCGATCGATGAGCGGGCCGGACGAATCAGCGCACACCTTGCGCACGCTGGTGGACCTGCTGACCCAGCGCGCGGCGCAGTACGGCGAGAACCTGGCGTTCACCTTCTCGCGTGACGGCGACGAGCACGAAATCAGCCAGGTGACCTATGGGGAGCTGGACCGGCGCGCCCGCCAGATCGCCGCTGAACTGCAGGCCCAGGGGACAGCCGGGGAACGCGTGCTGGTGTTGTGCCCACCGGGGCTGGACTTCATCGCCAGCTTCTTCGGCTGCCTGTACGCCGGATCCATCGCGATCCCGGTGCATCCGCCGATGCGCGAACACCTGCTGCCCCGCGTCGAGTCGATCATCGGCGACGTCGAGCCCGGCTACGCGCTCACCAATAGTGAGATCGAGTCCAAGATCAGGCCCGCGATCGAAGGCCTGCCCGGCGGGCAGGCGTTGCGCTGGATGATCGTCGACGCCGAGGCCACCGGCAGCGAGTCGTCCTGGGTGGCGCCGCAGATCGATGCCGACAGCATCGCGATGCTGCAGTACACCTCGGGGTCCACCAGTGCGCCCAAGGGCGTCGTGCTGACCCACGGCAACCTGGTGCACAACCTGAAGACCATCGCCGAGGCCTGGGAGGCCAACACTGACATGCCGGACGTGACCGGCGTGTTCTGGCTGCCGCCGTACCACGACATGGGCCTGATCGGTGGTCTGCTCGAGACGATCTACGTCGCGGGCCGTTCGGTCCTGATGCCGCCGACGGCATTCATCAAACGGCCGATGCGGTGGCTGGAGGCGATCTCCCGGCACCGGGCGAAGATCACCGCCGCACCGAACTTCGCCTTCGATCTGTGCGTCGAGCTGAGCACCCCGCAAGAGCGCGCCGCGCTGGATCTGTCCAACTGGACGGTGGCGCTGTGCGGTGCCGAACCGGTACGTACCGCCACCCTGGACGCGTTCGCCGAACTGTTCGGCCCGTCCGGTTTCCGGGCCGAGTCGTTCTACCCCGTCTACGGCTTGGCCGAGGGCACGCTGCTGGTGTCCGGAGGGTCGGATCTGCCGGTGCCGATGGTGCAGCACATCGACCGCGTCGCGCTGGGTGACAACCGGGTGGTCAACGTCGCCCCCGACGATCCCAACGTGGCGACCATGGTCGGTTGCGGCAAACCGCGCGGCGGCCAGCGGGTGATCATCGTCGACCCCGAGACCCGGCTGGAGTGTGCCGCAGACCAGGTCGGCGAGATCTGGGTCGCCGGCGGCAGCGTCGCGCACGGTTACTGGGGCGCTGCGGAACTGTCCGACGAGACCTTCGCCGCGACCTTGGCCGACACCGGTGAGGGCCCGTTCCTGCGCACCGGCGACTTGGGGTTCCTGCACTCCGGGGAGCTGTTCGTCACCGGCCGCCGCAAAGACCTGATCATCATCCGCGGCACCAACCACTATCCCAACGACATCGAGCTGACCGTTCAGAACACCAATCCCGCGCTGCTGCGCGGCCGTGGTGCGGTCTTCTCGATCGCCCCGGAACCGGGGGCCTCCGAGCAGCTGGTCGTGGTCCAAGAAGTGGACCCGAGCCGCTTGAGCGGGGAGCAGGCCGACGAGGCCATGCAGGTCATCCGCACCGCGGTCACCGAGAACCATTCGGTGCGTACCCACGCCGTCGTGCTGGTCCAGCCGTTGCAGCTGCCCACCACCTCCAGCGGGAAGATTCAGCGCAGCACGTGTAAGCAGCGCTACCTCGACGGCGAGCTGCCGGTGGTGGCGCAGTGGCCCTCGACGTCCGCAGCCGCCCAGCCGCAGGCCCCGGCCGAGCCGGCCCCGGCCGCAGCGCAGACCGAACCCGGCGCCCACAGCGCGGCCGAGATCAGTGCCTGGCTCATCGAGCGGCTGGCCCAAGACCTCGAGCTGCCCCGCGCCGAGATCGACCCGGCCAAGCCGTTCGCGTTCTACGGGCTGGACTCCATCCACGCCGTGCGGCTCTCCAACGCCCTCGAACAGTGGCTGGGCTGCGAGCTGGCGCCGACCATCGCCTACGAATACCCCTCCATCGACATCCTGTCGGCGCATCTGGCCCGGGTCGCAGCCAAGACTCCCGCGGCTGTCGATGCGGCCGCCGGCCCCGAACGCACCGAGCGGCCCGCCGCCGACGAGCCGATCGCGATCGTCGGCATCGGCTGCCGATTCCCGGGCGCTGACGGCCCCGACAGCTTCTGGCGGCTGCTGTCCGGCGGCGTGGACGCCACCAGCGACGTCCCGGCCGACCGGTGGGATGTCGAGGCGTTCTACAGCCCCGACCCGTCGGTGCCGGGTACCGCGGTCACCCGCCGCGGTGGCTTCCTGGGCCAGGTCGACCAGTTCGACTTCCAATTCTTCGGAATCTCGCCGCGCGAGTCGGCGCAAATGGACCCGCAACAGCGCCTGCTGCTCGAAGTGGCGTGGGAGGCGCTGGAGGACGCCGGCCAGGTGCCGGATCAGCTGGCCGGCAGTCGCACCGGCGTCTTCGTGGGCATCTCCACCAACGACTACGGCTTCCTGCGGCTGGGCCAGCCGCAGCTGGTCGACGCCTATACCGGTACCGGCAACGCGCTGAGCATCGCCGCCAACCGGCTGTCGTACACGTTCGACTTCCACGGCCCCAGCATGTCGATCGACACCGCCTGCTCGTCGTCGCTGGTCGCCGTGGACTTGGCGTGCCGCAGCCTGCGGGACGGCGAGTGCTCCATGGCGCTGGCCGCCGGGGTGAACGTGATCCTCTCGCCGGCGCTGGCGATCAACTTCAGCAAGGCCCGGGTGATGGCCCCCGACGGCCGATGTAAGACGTTCGACGCCGACGCCGACGGCTACGTCCGCGGTGAAGGCGCCGGGGTGGTGGTGCTCAAGCCGCTGAGCCGGGCGCTGGAAGACAACGACCCGGTGTATGCGGTGATCCGCGGCAGCGCCACCAACTCCGACGGCCGGACCAACGGCCTGATCGCCCCCAGCGGGCGCGCGCAGGAGAGTGTGGTCGTCGAGGCGTTCCGCCGGGCGGGACTGCCGGCCGGCGCTGTTCAGTACATCGAGGCGCACGGCACCGGCACCGCGATCGGCGACGCCATCGAGGCCAATGCCCTGGGCACCGTGCTCGCCGAAGGGCGGCCCGAGGGCAGCCGCTGCCTGGTCGGCTCGGTCAAGACCAACATCGGCCACCTGGAGGCGGCGGCCGGTATCGCCGGCCTGATCAAGGTGGCGCTGTCCTTGCAGCACCGGCAGATCCCGGCCAGCCTGAACTACACCGAGCCCAACCCGCACATCGGATTCGACCGCCTGCCGCTGGAGGTGGTCCAGACTCTGACCCCGTGGCCGGCGGGCAGCCGGGCAGTCGCCGGCGTCAGCTCGTTCGGGTTCGGCGGCACCAACGCCCACGTGGTGCTCACCGAGGCCCCGCAGGCTCGCAGCAGCCACCCCGACGACACCGCACCGCGCGCCGAACTTCTGGCGCTGTCCGCGCGATCGCCGGAGGCGCTGACCGCGTTGGTCGGCGAGTACGAGATGGCTTTATTTTCCGGCGGTCTCGCGGGGGCTCTGATGGGCGGCGCCGCGCTGACCGACCTCTGCTACACCGCCGGTGCCCGCCGTGCGCATCACGACTATCGCCTTTCGGTGGTCGGTGACTCCCCGGCGGCGATGTTCGAGTCGCTGTCGGCCTACCGGCAGGGCGAGTCACGGCCGGGATTGTCGGTGGGCCACTGTGTCCCGGGCCGGCCCGGCACCGGTGTCACGTTCGTGTTCTCCGGCCAGGGCTCCCAGTGGCAGGGCATGGCGCGACAACTACAGGCCGACGAGCCGGTGTTCGCCGATGCCCTGGCCGCCTGCGACGACGCGCTGTTCCCCCACCTGGGGCACTCGATCCTCAAGGAACTGGCTGCCCAAGGCGGCTCAGACGGTTCCGAGGACCGTTCCAAGCTCAGCGACATCGGCATCCTGCAGCCGACCATCTTCGCGATTCAGGTGGCGCTGGCAGCGCTGTGGCGGTCCTGGGGCATCGAGCCCGCCGCCGTGGTCGGTCACAGCCTCGGCGAGGCGGCTGCCGCCCATGTCGCGGGCGCGCTGAGCCTCGACGACGCCGCCCGAGTGATCTGCGCCCGCGCGCGGATGCTGCGCGGCGTTCGGGGCCGTGGGGCCATGATGGTCACCGAGACCACCCTGGCCGAGGCCCAGGATCTCATCGCCGGCCACGAGCGTGAGGTTGCCGTCGCCGCGAGCAACAGTTACCGATCGACGGTGCTCGCCGGTGAGCGCGCGGTGCTCGAAGAGCTGATGGCGAAACTGCAGCAGCGGGACCGGTTCTGCCGCTGGATCGATGTCGATGTCGCTTCGCACAGCCCGCAGATGGAGGCGCTCGCCGCCGGCCTGCGCGGCAGCCTGGTGAAGCTGAAGCCGACCGTGCCGACGGTGCCGATGTATTCGACGGTCACCGGGGAACTGGTGGGCGACACGCTGCTCGACGCCGACTACTGGGTGGCGAATCTGTGCTCGCCGGTGCGGTTCTCGCCGGCATTGCGGCGGCTGCTCGAGACCGGGCACGACACATTCGTCGAACTCAGCCCGCACCCCATCCTGCTGACCGGGGCACGCGAGGACGCCGAGCATCTGCACCGCAGCGCCACGCTGCTGCCCTCCATGCGCCGCGACGAGGGCGGGCGGGCCACCATGCTGGGCTCGCTGGGCGCCCTCTACACCCTGGGGCACCGGGTGGCCTGGGAGCGGATCTACCCGGAAGGCAGCCGCTGTGTCCCGGCTCCGACCTACCCCTGGCAGCGGGTGCACTCCTGGCTCAACGCCGGCTCTATCGCGGCACCGCGGCGAGGCGGCGCTGTCGTCAACGGCGGCGGCTGGCGCGGACCGATCCGGTCAGTCACGCAGCCGGGAACCGTGCTGGCCGAAATCGATGTGACCACCGCGGCGCTGTCGGCCGAGCAGCTGGCCGAGTTGGCGCTGTCCGCGGCGGAGGTCGCATTCGGTCCCGGCACTCGTTCGGTTGCCGAGCTGACCCTGCGTGCGGGCCTTGATCAGGCACGCACCCTGCAGTTCGCCCTGACCGGAGACGCATTCGACTGCTACGGGAGCGCCGGTGAGGACTGGTCACTGCTGGCCACCGGCACCCTGTCCGCCGCGGCGTCGCATGCGCCGACCGTCATCAGTGTCCCGGCCGACCCACGGGGACACAGTTACCAGATGCGTTGGCAGCCGGCGTCGTTGGCGACCGATGGCGAGGTTCGAGCCGCCGAGCCCGGCAGCTGGCTGATCCTGTCCGACGGCCCGATCGCCGACACACTGCGCGATCACCTCGAGGCGCAGTCGCAGTCCTGCGTGCTGGTGGAACCGGTCAGGGGGCTTGCCGAGCTGGGCCGGGTGAGCGCCGACAGCTATCGGATCGACCCGGGCCGCCCGGAGCACTTCGCCGAGCTGCTGCGTGCCGCGTTCGGCGGCGACCGGCCGCCCTGCCGGGGTGTGGTGCACCTGTGGAACCTGCTGGCCGCGGCACCAGCCGACACGACTGAAGAGTCGCTGGCGGCGGCCACCGATCTCGGATCGTTGAGCGTGGTCCACCTGATTCAGGCGCTGACGCTGGCCGGGTGGCCGGAATCGCCGCGGCTGTGGCTGGTGACGCGCGCGGCGCAGCCGGCCGGCTGGGACGACCAGCCCGGGCCACTGTCGATCGCGCAGGCTCCGGTCTGGGGCCTTGGCCGCTCCATCGACCACGAGTACCCCGAGCTGCACCCCACTGGTGTCGACCTGTCCGCCGACGGTGGCCCCGAAGAACTGCGGGGGCTGTTCAGTGAGATCTGGTCGGACAATTCCGAGACGGACGTGGCGCTGCGCGGCCACCGTCGCTATGTCGCCCGGCTGGAGCCCTACCCGGCGCCGTCGCAGCAGGCCGACGAGCTCACGCTGCACGACGACGCCACCTACCTGGTCACCGGCGGGCTCGGCGCGGTGGGTGCCAAGGTGGCCGGCTGGCTGGTCGAGCGCGGGGCTCGCCACCTGGTCCTGATGGGCCGTAGCGCGCCTTCGGCGGAAGCGCAGTCGACGCTGGAGGGTCTGCGTGCCGCCGGCGCCGAGGTGACCATCGCCCAAGGCGATGTCACCAAGTCCGCCGATGTTGTCGCGGCGCTTGCCGCAATCGATGCGTCGATGCCACCGCTGCGCGGTGTGGTGCACGCAGCCGGCACCGTCGACGACGCGATTCTGGCGCGCCTGGATGCGGACAAGCTGCGTTCGGTGATGGCACCCAAGGTTCAGGGCGCCTGGAACCTGCACACCCTGACCGCCGGCGCGAAGCTGGACTTCTTCGTGCTGTTCTCCTCGGCGGCCTCGGTGCTGGGTTCGCCCGGTGCGGCCAACTACGGCGCCGCGAACGCCTTCCTGGACGCGCTGGCCTGGCATCGCCGGGCGGCCGGGCAGCCCGCGTTGAGCGTCAACTTCGGTCCCTGGGCCGGACTGGGCATGTTCACCAACTCGGAGTTGCACCGGCATTTCTCGCACTACGGCGTGGAAGGGCTGTCGGCGGAGAGCTACTTCGCCGCGCTGGAGGCGCTGCTGGCCGATGGCGCGTCCGAAGCGATGGTGCTCGACATCGACTGGTCGCGGTGGCGTCCGAGTGCCCAGTCGCCACTGCTGCGCGATCTGCAGGTCGCATCCACCGGCGAGCAGGGCGGCGGGTCCGGCAGCGGTCTGTTCGAGGCGGTGCAGGCCGCCGACGCGCAGGAGCGCCGGCGGCTGCTGGAGACCTACCTGCGTGACCTGGTCGCCGGGAAGCTGGGATTGGCTCCGGCCGGCCTGGACATCCAGGCACCGCTGAACAGCCTCGGGGTGGATTCGCTGATCACCCTGGAACTTCGCATCCAGGTCGAGCGGGAGCTCGGTATCGTGGTTCCTGTTGCCCGGTTGTTGGACGGGCCCAGTGTGGTCAGTCTTTCCGGTTGGCTCAGTGAGCAGTTGGCCGCCGCGCCGGAACGGATCGCTGCTGAGGAGGAATCCGCAGCACCGGATGTTGCCCCGGAAACCGTGGGAGCGGCCTCCTCGCAGGAGATGGAACTGCTGGCACAGGTCACCGAGCTCTCCGATGAAGCGGTGGACGCGCTGCTGGCGAAGATGATGGCCGAAGAGGGGGGTGGCGCGTGACGGATCGTCCGGACGTCCCCGCCGACCTCGCCGACCTGTCCCCGGAGAAGAAGCGCGAGCTGCTGGCCCAGTTGCTGCTGGCCAAGGCACAGGACGCGGCATCCGAACACGAACTGTCCTACGGGCAGCGCGCGATGTGGTTCGTGCACCGGCTTGCGCCGGACAGTGCGGCATACACCGTCGCCTACGCCGGACGCATCGACGGTGGCCTGAATGTGCCGGCCCTGGAGCGGGCCGCGCAGGCGCTGGTGGACCGGCACCCCATGTTGCGGACCACCTACACCGAACGCGACGGCCAGCCCGTCGCCCTGGTCCACCCCCGCTGGCCGCTGCGCATCGCCACCCACCGCATCGGCGCGGACGAGGCGGAGCTCGATTCGTGGATTCAGACCGAGATCGACCGGCCGTTCGACCTGCGTACCGGCCCGGTGCTGCGACTGACTCTGCTGGAGCGCCCCCACGACCACGTGTTGCTGCTGACGGTGCACCACATCGCCGTCGACTTCTGGTCCATCGACATCATCCTCGACGAGCTGCGTGCGCACTATGCAGCCGAACACGGCGCCACCCCGCCGGAAGCGACGGCAGATCGCTACGTCGACTACGCCGCGCAGCAGTCTCGGATGCTGGCCGGGCCCGAGGGCGAGCGGCTGTGGGAGTACTGGCGCGAGACGCTGGGCGGCGATCTGCCGATCCTGGCGCTGCCCACCGACCGGCCCAGGCCGGCGATCCAGACCTACAACGGTGCGCTGCATCGGTTCAGCGTCGACGCCCAGGTCACGGCCGGGATCAAGCAGGTGGCGCGGGGCGTCGGAGCAACGCCCTACATGACCCTGCTGGCGGCCTACGCGGTGCTGCTGAATCGCTACAGCGGGCAGGACGACCTGATCATCGGTTCGCCGTTCGCCTGCCGCGACCGGGCCGGACTGATGGGCATGGTCGGCTATGTCACCAACCCGCTGCCGTTGCGCGTCGATGTCAGTGGCGACCCGAACTTTGCTGCGCTGTTGGGTCAGGTCAAAGACACCGTGCTGGGTGCGATCGGCCACCAGGAATACCCGCTGCCGCTGCTTGTCGAGCGGCTGCGACCGGTGCGCGACGCCGGACGCACCCCGCTGTTCCAGGTGTCGTTCGCCTGGCAGCAGGTCCGGCTCTTCGACGAAAACACAGACAGCGCAGGCGGATCCGACGGCATCCTGCGTCTGGAAACCCTCTACATCGGCCAGGGCGGCTCACCGTTCGACTTCACCCTTCAGGTCGGCGAGCAGGACGACGAACTTCAGCTTGCGCTGCAGTACAACACCGACCTGTTTGACGCCGCCACCATTGAGGCCCTCGCGCAGCACTTCGCGCTGCTGCTGACCGAGCTGGCCCAGCCCGGGGCGGCGCAAGTTCCGGTGTCTCAGCTGACGCTGCTCACCGAGGCCGAGCGTGCCACGTTGGCGGCCTGGAACGACACCGCGGTCGACTACTCGTCGGCGCCGGCCTGCCTGCACGAGATGGTCGCCGCCGCCGCGGCGCGCACGCCGGATGCCGTCGCCGTCAGCTACGACGGGCGCGATATCAGCTACGGCGAACTGGACCGGCGGGCCAACGGCCTGGCGCATCGGTTGCGTCAGTTCGGTGCTGGCGCCGGTCCCGGTCCGGCGGTGGTTCCGGTGCTGCTCGAGCGCTCCGAGGATCTGGTGATCGCGTTGCTCGGCGTGCTCAAGGCCGGCGGTGCCTTCCTGCCGTTGGACCCCGCGCAGCCCACCGGCCGGATGGAGGCGATGTTCGCCGACATCCCCGAGGCTCCGGTCTGTGTCACCCACCGCGCGCATTTGTCGCTGGTGCCAACGGGTTTCACCGGTGCCCGACTGTGCCTGGACCAGCCGTCCACGGCTCCCGCCGAAGAGGCCTCGGCCCCCGAGACGGGCACCACCTCGGCAGATCTGGCCTACCTGATGTACACCTCGGGTTCCACCGGCACTCCCAAGGGTGCGCTGAATACCCACGCCGGCATCCGCAACCGGCTGCTGTGGATGCAGGACGCCTACCAGCTGACCGGCGAAGACCGGGTTCTGCACAAGACTCCGATCAATTTCGACCCATTCGTCTGGGAGATCTTCTGGCCGTTGACGGTCGGCGCCCGAGTGGTGATCGCCAAGCCCGAGGGCCACAAAGACGCCGCCTACCTGGCCCGCACCATCGTGGAACAGCGTGTCACCACAATGCATTTCGTTCCGTCGATGCTGCGCCGCTTCCTCGCGGAGCCGCAGGCGGCCTCCTGCACCGGCCTGCGCAGGGTGTTCTGCAGCGGCGAAGCACTCACCGCTGATCTGCGCGACAGCTTCTTCGCTGCCCTGCCCGCCGAGCTCTACAACCTCTACGGGCCGACCGAAGCCGCCATCGACGTCACTCATTTCCACTGCGAGCGTGGGGCAACCGAGCCGATCATCCCGATCGGACGGCCGATCGCCAACATCGCGATCCACCTGCTGGATGCGGCGGGCAACCCGGTTCCGGTCGGCGTGCCCGGCGAATTGCACATCGGCGGCGTGGGAGTGGGCCGCGGCTACCTGAATCGGCCCGAGGCCACCGCGGCGGCGTTCCTCGACGACCCGTTCAGTTCCGTTCCGGGTGCGCTGCTCTACCGCACCGGCGACCTGGCCCGCTATCGGCCGGACGGCAACATCGAGTACCTGGGCCGTCGCGACGACCAGGTGAAGATCAACGGTTTCCGGATCGAGCTCGGTGAGGTGGAGGCCGCGCTGGCCCAGCACCCCGGCATCGCCGAGAACGCCGTCGTGGCACGCAAAGACGCTTCGGGCAACACGCAGCTGATCGCGCATATCGTTCCGGTCGCAGCAGCTCCCGGGACGGCCGAGCTGCGTCGATTCCTGTTGGACTTGGTGCCGGCGGCGATGGTTCCGGCGGTGTTCCGCACCACCGACCTGTTGCCGTTGTCGGCCAGCGGCAAGGTGGATCGCCGGGCGCTGCTCGCTCGCGACAAGGACCTCGACGCCGAACCCGCGGAATTCGTGGCGCCCCGCGACGCAACCGAACAGGCGCTGGCCGAGATCTGGCGCGAGGTGCTCGGCGTGGACCGGGTCGGCGTGACCGACGACTTCTTCGCACTCGGCGGTGCCTCCACCCAAGCGCTGGAAGTTGCGGTGCGAGTGGGGGAGCTGGGCCTGGAACTGCGGCCGGAGTCATTGTTCGTCTACGGCACCATCGCCGAGTTGGCCGCCGAGTTCGGGCCGATCGGCGGGGCCGCCAAGGACACCCAGCCCGCCGAGCAGCCTGCGGCGCAACCCGAGGCGGCCGTGGTACCCGCGGCGCCCAAGGCCGCTCCGGCGCCGGTGATCAAGCCCGTGCAGAACGGTCCGGCGCGCAACGTCGTGATCGAGAGCCTGGGCGTGTACCTGCCGCCGCGAGTGGTCTCCACCGAGCAGGTGCTGGCCGACTGCGTCAACGAGGTGAAGATCCCCCTGGAGCGGCTCACCGGGATCAAGAACCGCCGAATGGCCGGCCAAGACGAGTTCTCGATCGACTTGGGCCGCAAGGCGATTGCCGACTGCTTGTCGCGGTCGAGCTACGCCCCCGAGGAGATCGACCTGGTCATCGCCTGCAACATCTCGCGCTGCGACGGCCCGGAGCACATGTTCACCTTCGAGCCGAGCACCGCCTCGCAGCTCCGGGACCAACTGGGGCTGACCAACGCGGTCTGCTTCGACATCAACAACGCCTGCGCGGGCATGTTCACCGGCGTCAGCGTGGCCCAGGACTTCCTCAAAACCGGTTTGGTGCGTAACGCGCTGGTGGTCAGTGGTGAATACATCAGCCACATCACCGAAACCGCGCAGCAGGAGATCGAAAGCGCGATGGACCCGCGGCTGGCCTGCCTGACCGTCGGCGACGCCGGCGCGGCGGCGGTGCTCGAACTCGGCCCCAACGACCGGGTTGGCTTCCACGACCTGGACCTGGCCACGTTCAGCGAATTCGCCAAGCTGTGCATCGCCAAGGCCACCGACGGTCCGCACGGCGGCGCCATCATGGTCACCGACTCGGTCACCCAGACCGCGATCGCGGTGAAGCACTCGGTTCCCTACGTGGCGGCGGTCATGCAGCGGCACGGCTGGCGGCCCGAGACAGCCGATCAGCTGCTGATGCACCAGACCTCCGAGGCATCGATCAACGACGCCATCTTGACCATCAACCGGGTCTTCGGGGCCGGCGCCGCAAGCCGGGCCAACACCATCTGCAACCTCGCCGAGCGCGGGAACACCGCTACGACAACGCACTTCGTCGCGCTCTATGACTACATCAATGCGGGACGGATCAATTCCGGTGACAATGTCGTGTTGTCCATCACCGGATCAGGGCAGACCATCGGTACCGGTCTCTACACGTTCGACGATCTGCCGGACCGGATGCGCCGGGCCGGTAGCGGCCAGAGCGGCCACGGCGCGCGCGGACGCTCCAACGGGGGCCGTCGGGAACTTCCGGCGACACCGCGGGTGCGTATCGAGGGCATCGGTTTTGCCACCGAGGGGCAGGAGCCGCCCAGTTCCATCCAGTTCGCCGTCGACGCCGCGAGCGCCTGCCTGGCCGACAGTGGAGTCGAGCGCACCGACATCGGGCTGGTGATTCACGCGGGGATCTACCGCGACGACTTCCTCAGCGAGCCGGCCGTCGCGACGCTGGTCGCCGGCGAGGTCGGGATCAACGCCGAGCCCGAGTCCGCGGACGCCCCCAAGACCTTCGCGTTCGACGTCCTCAACGGGGCGGTCGGCTTCCTCAACGGTTGCCATGTCGCGGCCGGCATGATCGGTGCCGGGCGGACCGGGCACGCCATGGTGCTGGCCTCTGAGGTGGAGAACAACACCCTGGCGAGTGGCTATCCGCGCAACGGCATCGCAGAGACCGGTTCGGCGATCATGTTGAGCCCAAGCAACGGGCCAGAAGGCTTCGGCCGCTTCGTGTTCGGTCACCACCCGGAGCACCGCGGTGCGCTGACGACCTACACCCAGGAGCGCGACGGCCGGATGTGGCTGCGGATCGACCGCGACCCGAATCTGGCCGCGATCTACGTGAGCTGCCTGCCGTCGTCGGTCAAGGAGCTGCTGACTCTGGAGGGGCTGGCGCCCCAGGACATCGCGCTGGTGTTCCCGCCGTATCTTCCCGGAGCCGCACTCGATGAGCTGGCCGCGCACATCGGGGTGGACCGCTCGCGGTTCGTCGATCTCGAAGCGCAGGGCCAGACCAGTGACCCGTTCACCTCGACGCTGCCGTACCAGATTGCCGACGCCCGCCGGCGCGGCCTGGTCAAGCCCGGCGACGTCGCGCTGATCATGGCGGTCGGCTCGGGTGTCGAGGTCGGTTGTACGACCTACCGGTTCTGATCGGCATGCGTGCATTCGTCACCGGGGGAACCGGATTCGTCGGCTCGAACCTGGTCGCTGCGCTGCTGAGCCGGGGCGTGAAGGTGCGCGTGCTGCGCCGCTCGACCTCGCCGATGGCTGCCCTGGAGGGGTTGGACTGCGAGACCCGCATCGGTGACGTCAACGACGGCGTCGACGCACTGGCCGAAGCAATGGCCGACTGTGACTGGGTGTTTCACACCGCAGCGATCTCGGACTACTGGCGCTACCGGACTCAGACACGGCTCTACCGCACCAACGTTGACGGGACTCGCGACATGGCCGCCGCGGCGGCGCGCGCCGGCGTCCAGCGTTTCGTCTACACCAGTTCACTTGCCGCACTCGGGGTACCGGAGCGTGGGCATGAGCTGGTCGAGACCGACGAATTCAACATCCGCCCTAAGCAGTTCCCCTACGGGCACAGCAAGCATCTCGCCGAGATCGAACTGCAGAAGGCCGCCGCGGCCGGCCTGCCGGTTGTGATCGTCAACCCGTCGGTGGTCATCGGACCCCGCGACGTCCACCGCATTGCCAGTGCGATGCTCGTCGAAGCCAAGCAGGGCCGGCTGTGGTTCGCCGCTCCCGGCGGCACCAACTTCGTCTCGGTCGACGACGTGGTGGCCGGACACATCGCGGCTGCCGAGCGGGGCCGGATCGGGGAGCGCTACATCCTCGGCGGGGAGAACCTGTCGTTCCGCGAAGCGTTCACGGGCGCGTGCGAACTCTTCGACCGGCGTGGGCCGTCGGTGATGCTGCCGCGCTGGTTCATTCCGGTGGCAGCGGCGGGGGTCAGCGCCGCCCGCTTCGTCGTGGGGCCGAGGCTGCCGATCGACGCGCGCCAGATGCGGCTGTCGACCGCCGAGATCTTCGCCGATGCCAGCAAGTCCCGTACCGAGTTGGGCGTGCCATTCACGCCGTTCCGGACCGCGTTGCGGGCCGCCCATGACTGGTACCGCGACAACGGCTATCTGGACTAGCCGCGACGGCGCGCTCCGGTTTCTGCTAGGGGCCGTCGTCGTCGCTTTCCTGTAGTAGCCGCTCGGGGTGGTGGTAGTGGTTGGTGCGGGGTTGGCCTTTGTCGTGGTGGGGTGGGGGCAGGGTTTCCC